>JAQBXN010000228.1 GCA_027625095.1 Planctomycetota bacterium
CGCTTCCAGGGCCGCGACTTCAGGCTCACCGACGTGCACGGGAAGGTGATTGAGAAAATCCTGGCGTGAAAGTCGGCTGTACATGGACGTAAACGCCGTGACCTTTTATCCGTGGCTGATGATGTCGGTGTTTTTTATTGTCCTGACCGTGCTGTGTTTTAATTTTCTCGGCAACGGCTTGAGGGACGCGGCAGACCCCTATTCGACTCGGTAAACTCGTTCCATCACTAAGGGGCCGTGATCAGAATCCCCAGTGGCTCCAGCCTTTCGAAGTCAGAAAGGTTGTAGGTGTATAGGCGTTTACATTGGGTGCTTTCAGCACAACTGAGGTGCAGAGCATCGTAGATGACGCCACTGACCAGACTCTTTTCGCTTACTCGTCGAATGGCTGTGATGTACGCAGTACGTTTAACTTCAAGCACCTCTAATCGGTCCACAAAATTCTCGTGGATTAATCGTTCCGCTTCTGAGGGTTGGATTCGAACGGGCACAGGAAGCGCCGTGAGCGTTGAATAACATTCCGCCAGAGCGTGAGTAGAACAGAATCCCTGATGGCTTCCTGAACTGTATTTCAGAAAGCAATCCATGGCCGCTTCATGGTTGGATAATTGGTCTACCACGGCCGTGACCAAAACCGAAGTGTCAAAGAAGACTTTCACCTGGACTGTCCGTTACCCTTATCCCTGCCTCGCTGCTCTCGCTGGGAGCGGACAAAATCGGCAATGTCTAAATCAGTCTTTTCAGCACCATGATGCACAAGCAGACCACGTTTGCGGATCAAAGGAGATTTGGTGCCGGCTGGGCAGATGCAGATAACACCTCCCTTGGCTTCTATATCGATCTGGGTACCTGGCAGAAGGTTGAGCTGATCACGAATGGCTTTGGGTATCACCAGCCTGCCAGCTTGGTCAATGGTAGTTGTCATGTCAAAATGGTATTTTGGATGGCATCCTCCGTCAACTTTTGGAGCATTCTATGAGCACCCAGCCGAACGTCGTATTTGTTATCACCGATGACCAGGGCTACGGGGATCTTGGCTGTCATGGAAATCCGGTCATCCGGACTCCCAACCTTGATGCCTTCCATTCGGAGAGCGTTCGGCTTACTAACTATCATGTCGGGCCAACCTGCGCGCCGACCCGGTCGGGTATTATGACCGGGCACTACGCGAACAGTACCGGAGTCTGGCATACCATCGGAGGACGTTCGCTGCTCAGAAAGAATGAATGGACCCTGCCAACAGCACTGCGCGACGCCGGCTATCGAACTGGTATTTTCGGCAAGTGGCATCTCGGCGATGCTTATCCGTATCGGCCGCACGATCGCGGATTTGAAGTGTCGATCGTTCATGGCGGGGGCGGCATCAGCCAGACGCCCGATTACTGGGGTAACGATTATTTTGATGACACCTATTTCGTGAACGGAGAGCCAGAGAAATTTGAAGGCTACTGCACAGATGTCTGGTTTGAGGAGGGGATGAAGTTTATCGAAGAGAACAAGGACCGGCCTTTCTTCGCGTACATCCCGACCAACGCCCCGCACGGCCCTTACAACGTCGAAAACAAATACAGCGAGCTTTATCATGATTCTTGCCCGGAATCTCGCGCCCGCTTTTACGGCATGATTACCAACATCGACGAAAACTTTGGAAAGCTGCGCGCAAGGCTGAAGGAGCTGGATCTCGAAGACAACACTATCCTGGTTTTCATGACCGATAACGGATCAAGCGGCGCATCCAGGCTCGACGAAAACGCATTTGCAATCGATGGTTTCAATGCCGGCCTTCGCGGCCTCAAAGGTTCGCCCTACGACGGCGGGCACCGCGTGCCCTACTTCATTCGCTGGCCCAACGGGAAGGTTGACGGAGGCCAGGATGTGACCCGGCTAACGGCCAACGTTGATTTCATGCCGACTATCCTTGATCTCTGCGGCGTCGAGGTTCCGGCCGAGCGTACCTTTCACGGCCAGAGTTTGAAGCAACTCCTTCATGGCGACGAAAAAGGATGGCCAGCCCGCACGATGGTGACCGATTCGCAGCGTCTGACGAATCCCGTGAAGTGGCGACTGAGTTCGGTCATGACTGACCGCTGGCGTCTGGTAAATGGCAGGGAGCTCCATGACATCAACGAAGACCGCGAGCAGCGACACGATCTCGCTGAACAGCATCCGGATGTGGTTGAAGAGCTGCGCGGCGAATACGAGAAATGGTGGGAGATAGTTTCCACTCAGTTCGAGGAAGAAATCCCCATCTCAATCGGCGCAGAGCCGGCAAGGGAAACACTTCTCACCGGCCATGACTGGCGCAACGGTGAATGCGACTGCCCCTGGAATCAGAGCCACATCCGCAGCGGCCATGAGTGCAATGGCTACTGGGAGATCGAGATCGAGCAGGAGGGCGATTACGAGTTCGAACTTCGCCGATGGCCGAAAGAGTCCGGCCACGCGGTCACGGCCGGCATCGATGGTGACGATATCGAGTGGCGCCGGGACGCAATCCCGGAAAGTGCATCAGGCATTTACACCGGCGGCCGTGCGATGCCGTTGACAAACGCCAGCCTGAAAATCGGCGAACAGGAACAGTCATTAGAACTCGCGGAAGCCGCAACCTGTGCCACCTTCAGAATGCACCTCGAGCCCGGCCCGGCCCATCTGCAGACAACGATGTCGAATGCGGAGGGACTATCCGTTGGTGCTTATTACATTAACGTGCGTCTGTTGCATTGAGGCCATTCAGGTAATTGTTCACGGAGACAAAATGTCAGACTATCTTTTGCATCAGCCTGAAGGTTTCGCCTTCGGTTACACCCCCATCACCGAGATCGGCGAAGAGTCTCTCGATACCGGAATGAACTTCGGCATCATCAAGATGCGCGGAGGCGAGGAGCGCGACCTCACGAGCAAACTTGAAAGCGCCTGCCTCTTGATGGATGGAAAAGTCACCTTCAAGTGGAGTGGCGAAGAAAGGACGGTCGAACGGACCAGCATCTTTGAGGAGGAGCCGTTCGCTTTGCATTTGCCTCCCGGATGTTTGGCCAGCGTCAGGGCTGAAGCGGATGCGGAAATTGCACTGAACCAGACGGCGAATGATAAGAGTTTCGCACCGATGTTTTTCGATAAATCGAACGTCCTGGACTCCGAGCACCGGGGCAAGGGCCTTCTTGATGACGCGTCCTATCGAATTGTGCGCACCATCTTCGATATCCGGAATCGCCCGGAAGCCAAACTGGTGCTTGGCGAGGTCGTCAACTTTCCTGGACGCTGGAGCAGTTACCCGCCGCACCATCATCCGCAGCCCGAGATCTATCATTACCGCTTCACCGAACCACAAGGGTACGGCCACGGTGAACTCGGCGACGAGGTCTACAAACTTCATCAGTACGACACACTGAAGATCATGGACATGAAAGACCACGCCCAATGTGCCGCCCCCGGTTACGGCATGTATTACATCTGGGCCATCCGCCATCTGCCCGGAGATCCGTACACAGTCCCCGAATTCACAGAGGCGCACGCATGGGCCAAAGAGGACGGCGCACAGGGCTGGCAGCCATCTGTATTCGAGTGAATTCTGAATCCCGTCTTGAACCTTCACTGGTTGAAGAAGCACCTGCCAGGCGTATGATCCCCGCCCTTCCAAGGGGATGTAGCTCAGTTGGTAGAGCGCTGCGTTCGCAATGCAGAGGTCGGGAGTTCGAATCTCCTCGTCTCCACCAAATGACCCTCGTTGTCATTAGATGACAGCGGGGGTTTTCTTTTGACACTGGAAGGACTTACGGATGGTGCGGACAGGGTAGGCGTTGAAGCGGTCTGATCCGGACTGATTATCGAACGTACATTCCGGGCAGTACATCTCTGTCCTTCACCACGAATCAACCGCTGCGTTCCGTCGCATCCGGGGCCGATGGAGAAGTCAGTGTTCCCTCGCGCACACAGGCGAGATCCCTCGCGCGCGGCCGGCGGCCCAGCGCTTATCTTCGAGCTAGGATCCGTCCGAAAGCTTGAGGCCGCTCGCACGGGCAATTGGTTCCTCGAGAACGACCTGGCCATTGCGCGGCTCGACAAACTGTCGCGCAACGAGGACGTCCAGCAGAAGCTCAGCGCCCCGGACTGTCATTTCGACCTCATCGTCTGCGACGAAGCGCACAAGCTCTCCGCCACCTTCTTCGGCGGCGAGCTGAAATACACCAAGCGCTACCGGCTCGGGCAGCTTCTCTCGGGCATGACGCGCCACTTCCTGCTGATGACGGCCACTCCGCACAACGGAAAGGAAGAGGACTTCCAGCTTTTCCTGGCCCTGCTCGACGGGGACCGCTTCGAGGGCAAGTTCCGCGACGGCGTGCACCAGGTCGAGGTCTCCGACCTCATGCGCCGGATGGTGAAAGAGAACCTCCTCAAGTTCGACGGCCGCCCGCTCTTCCCCGAGCGCATCGCCTACACGGTCCCCTTCAAGCTCTCGGATGCCGAAGCACGCCTCTACAAGGAAGTCACCGAATACGTCCGCGAGGAGTTCAATCGCGCCGAGGCGCTCCAGAACGACAAGCGCGCCGGAACTGTCGGCTTTGCGCTCACCATCCTGCAGCGTCGCCTGGCCTCTTCACCGGAAGCGATCTACCAGTCGCTCCGCCGCCGGCGCGAACGCCTGGAGAAGCGCTTGCGCGAAGTGGAACTCCTTCAGCGCGGCGCCGCTGCCCCATCGCCCATTATGACGGGGCCCGTGCTCGATGACGAAGACGTGGAAGACCTGGACGAGGCGCCCGAAAATGAGGTCGAGGATGCAGAGGAAGAGATCCTTGACCAGGCCACCGCCGCCGCGACTGTCGCCGAACTCAAGATCGAGATTGCCACGCTTGCCCGGCTGGAAGCCCTTGCTGCCGAGGTCCGCCGCAGTGGTCAGGACACCAAGTGGCGGGAGCTCTCGCATCTACTTGGCGAAATATTCACACCCGCCGGACTTACTGACCGTGTCTCAGAACCTGAGGTTCCCTACGGCGCCGGTCCGATCCCGAAGCCTGTCCCTTCCCCTCGCCAGAAGCTCGTCCTGTTCACCGAGCATCGCGACACTCTCACATACCTTGAGCGACAGATTAGCTCCCTGCTGGGACGCCCCCAGGCAGTAGTCGTGATCCACGGCGGCATGGGCCGCGAGGATCGTCGGAAGGCGCAGGAAAGCTTTCTGCACGACCCGGAGGTCCAGGTCCTGCTCGCCACCGACGCCGCGGGCGAGGGCATCAACTTGCAGCGCGCACATCTGATGGTCAACTACGACCTCCCGTGGAACCCGAACCGCCTGGAGCAGCGCTTCGGCCGTATCCACCGCATCGGCCAGACCGAGGTCTGCCACCTGTGGAACCTGGTGGCCGAGGAAACCCGCGAGGGCGACGTGTATCGGCGGCTTCTTGAGAAGCTCGAGGAAGCGCGCCGGGCTCTGGGCGGACAGGTGTTCGACG
>JAQBXN010000103.1 GCA_027625095.1 Planctomycetota bacterium
TTTTCTTTGGCTATCCGAATTGGGACGAATTAAGAGCCTTTGGATACGCGCAACCGCTCACTCCTGAACAGCAGAAGAAGGAAGCAACGAGAACAGCAGAGAAAGCGACCGAAGCCGAATTCGAGAAGGCCGCAAAGGCTGTCGGCATCGGCGCGTTGCCTGGCCAGGGAGAGAAGTCTGCTGATACCGTCGACGAGGAGATTCAGCGCGCGACTGAAGAGGAAGCAAGGAAGGCCGAAGCCAAGCTCAGTCGCGCCGATCCCATGAAGACCGACAAGTTTCTGAAACGTGCATGGCACTGGACCCAGAAGTTTCGCAGCCACTACACAGCGTTCTTTCTGCGACACTATTCGGCCGGCATGCGGAAGCACTTTCCTGAGACGATGAACGGCGGCGCCAACCTACAGGCAATGCCCGTTCAGATCGGGCGGATGTGGGATGGCGAGCTGAACATCTTTGACCTCGGCCGAGAGAACGCGATGGACGTCTTGCAAGTGGAAGATTGGTGGGGCGGGCCCAACAATGTGGCTTACAGCATGAGCCTGATGCGGGCGGCCGGAAGAAAACACGGGCAGCAACTTGGCGCACTCATCGTGGGTGGGCAGCCGGGTACGCGAATCATTTCGAACCTGATGGAGGGCTGCCGCTTCTTCCTCTTCTATCTATACGGCCCCATCTATCGTATCGGGCCGGTCTGGGCGGAAGACATCCACACCTATCGTGAGATCGGCGAGACGATGCGACAGATCGCCCGCTGTGAGGACGATATCCTTGCAGCCACCCCGCGGCCGGCCCAGGCTGCGCTGCTTGTCGCAAACACGTCTGAAATCAACGCCGCCTTTTTTGCCTACCCAATTGGCCGAGAGCGGATCTCAGTTTTTGCCGCGCTGAAAGATTCACAGGTCCCCGTCGAGGTGGTAGGCGAAGAAGAAGTGATCGAAGACCGCGCGCTCGACCGATATCGCATCCTGTATGTCACAGACCCGCATGTCGACAGCAGAGCCCAGGCCAAGATTAAAGATTGGGTTCGCCGCGGCGGAACTCTCTGGGCCGACTATGCTGGCCTTGCCCGCCAGGAATACGACGAGCGGGCAAAGCCGATGGACGAAGTATTGGGCCTCGAAGATCGGGGCCCGGTTGAGCCATTCACCGTCGGTGGCCGCGGTTGGGGCGGTTACGGTAACATTTTGACCCCAGAGGGGCAGGGCCTCGATATTCCGGCCGGGAAACTATTCAAGACCGACAACATCCAGGGACTCCATACGTCGGCGGGTATCCGCGGCCTGTTTTACAAGCCTGATTTCAAATTGAGCACCGGCACGACCCTTGCCCGGTTCGATAACCGGTCGCCGGCGATAGTCCATAACAAGTACGGAAAAGGGCAAGCTTTCCTCTTCGGTTTTCAGGCCGGGTTTGCCTATACCGGGTGTCGTGGAAACTGGACGCACGCACTCCCATTTTCGGAGCCTTCGACCGCCCTGCGCGCCCAACTCATGGTCGCTCCCGCCACAGCCGCCAGCGTAAAACGCAACCTGGTGATTGACCACCACTTCATGCAGACCTCCGTACACGACGGCCCAAAGCAGACTGTCGTCTATCTGAATAATCTTGGAGAGGACGCAGCAGATAAAGAATTAAAGGTCGCCATGATCACCCTGCCACGGTCGGCGTACTCCAGTCGGGGCCGTGAGGTAGTATTCGAATTTCAGAATGGAATTGCATCGACCACAGTGAATCTAAAACGCGGCCAAGCCGAAATTCTTGTCTTTCGAACCGCAGATTGATCGCAGCATGCACTGGAAAATCATCGGCCGGAGTTGCACTTTCCAGCTACTGCTTATTTTTCGGCCAGTCCGATGCCGGAATTCCACGAATCACATCGCCGCGTCTGCCCTGCCAGTGCCAGTCGATCACATCAAAGCGAAAACCCCAGTAGCGCTGATTCTGGGCAAGCTTTACGACCACCGGATTCTGGCCGCGATCAAGCTTGGCTGATGTCCAGAGTCGGTTTGCCTCGCGGGGTAGATCGATGGGAAGTTCTGCCAGAATGTGGCCGTTGACCCAGAGCCAGCCGGAATCGTCCGGTTGGAAGTTGAAGCTGCGATGGTTAAGAGCGGTTTCCGCTTGAATCCAGGTGACCGCGTAAGCGAACGCCGAATCCACTTTTCCGTAAACACTGGTCAGGTCGATTGCCCCTGTCCAGTCGTAGCAAGAACCGTCCTCAATGATTTTCCATTCCGCCTTCTCAAAGCCCGCAGCCAGTGGCAGGCTGTTGAGCTTGAGATCTTCAGAGGATGCAAGCTGAGCAATCTTCGCGGGGGAACTGTCGCAGGTCTGGACCAGTTCGCGCAGCGAGCCGGTCCCTCGATAGACCTCTTTCGAGCGTTGGGCCGTATCCTTGAACGGGCCCAGAAATGCCCAGGTATGTCCCTTCAGAAACTTCATCTGCGTTCGATAGACTGGATGGCCCTCGTGCTCCTGAATTTCCAGTATCACCTCATGAATTCGCCGGTCAGAATTTGGTGGAAACTCCAATGTGATCAGTCGGGAGATAGACAACTGATCACTGTTCAAATTCAGAGTTGGATCACCCTTGACAGTCAGACCAGGTGCGCTGGGACAGGCAACTTTGACTGTGCCGGCAAAAGTTCCTTCCTTACCTGAGAACCACGAAGCTCCGATGGTGATTTCATTCACATGCCCTTCGCCGACAGCAAGGGAGCCCGTGGGGAGTGCGAAAAATTCGAGCGTACGAATGGCGCGCTGCGGGTCGAGAGGATTGGCCTCACCAGCAAGATTGCCGGGACGAACGGTGGGAACTTCATCCCATTCCGGCACGGGCTGCTCTCCAACTGGCGTAACCGCAATCCGATCCATGAGCGGCCCGTCTTCACGAAGCTCGACACGCAGCCAGTGGACGCCTGCCTCCAGCTCAGCGGCCGGGCCGTCCACCCATTGCCAGTCAGTGCTGTCATCGTTTTCGTTGCCGATCATCGAACTCGCCTGGTCATCGATTCGCACAAACCAACTGTTGTTACAGGCCACGACGCTGAGTCCATCCGTTGTCCACCGTGAGCGGCAGAAGGCCTGATATTTTCCAGGCTGTGAAATTCGAAACGCGTACAAGGCCCAACCTTCGCCCTGCTCCTGGATTTCATTGACGCCGCTGCGTGCTCTGAGGCAGAGGCGCGAATCTTTGCGATCGGGGTTGGTATCCGGCCCGATATCGAGAGGCCAGGAAATGCGCACAGGCCGGGTTGTATCGAGGATGATTGGAAAGGTGTCGATTTCCGGCCCGGCTGCTTTTGCGTCAGCATTCTCCGCTATAGCAGCCGACTTGATCGCCTGCTCGGTTGAGGGAGAAGTTTCAGACCCCTTCGGGGGTGACACCTGTTCCAGGGATTCGAACCATTCGGCTGACTGGATAACCAGGTGCTCGGGCTCATTGGCCAGTCTCTTCTCCTTGAGGAAAGACTCCTTCGAACCGGTTCGGTAACCAATGTAGAAACCGATGATTCCAAAGAGCAGGGCCGACGACAGAATCGTAAGAATAGTTGTACCGGAGGATTTCATTCGGGACTGTTGATGAACTCATGCTCAGGGTTGGTGGAGCATACCAAGACGATGGCCTCGGCAGAAGAGGCTCCTTATGAGTCTTACCAGGGGAAGGGCAAGGAAGAGAAGAGGCTTGAAGTCCCTCCGGGGTTACCGGTTGCCCCAAGGTGGCTTGCAAAGCCTCCCAAGCCTGGGCCGCAACACCTTCGGTGTAGAAAATATGGATGATTTTCAGATTAGAAATCTGTGCTTTGGTCTTCCCTGACCCGAGAAACCTGCATCCGGACGATGTGCCCAACGAAGCATACGCAGGTCGTACTACGAACCACCTTCCAATACTCGACCTATTTTTCGGTACTTTGCGTAGCGGGCGGCCACCAGCACATCGATGGGTTTTGCCTGCAGTTCTTCGATTAACCGGATGATGACCACCTTGACGAGATCCGAGGCCCCCCGAGGGTCGCGGTGGGCTCCGCCCAGCGGTTCGGGAATAATTTCATCAACGATGCCCTGCTCCATCAGGCTCACGGGGTCAAGGCGCAGCGCGGTCGCGGCCTCTTCTCGCTTGTCGGCACTTTTCCAGAGGATGGCCGAGCAACCTTCGGGGGTAATGACGGAAAAGTAAGAATTCTCCTGGGCGCACATATGATCAGCGACGCCGATCCCCAGTGCTCCCCCTGAGCCACCCTCGCCGATCACTACTGCGACTATCGGAACTTTGAGTCCGGCCATGAGTACCAGGTTTTCCGCGATGGCCATGGCCTGCCCGCGCTCTTCGGCCCCAATCCCGGGGAAGGCACCCTGGGTGTCAATAAGAACGACGATCGGCAGGCCCAGCATTTCTGCAAGCTTCATTTTGATCTTGGCTTTGCGGTAACCTTCGGGATTGGCCATCCCGAAATTTCGCAACTGTTTTTCTCTGACACCATGCCCCTTTTCGTTGGCCACGATCATCACTTTCTTGCCGCCAATCGTTCCAAGGCCGGTAATGATGGCCCTGTCATCGGCAAAGGCGCGATCTCCATGCAGTTCAACGAAGCTGTCGCACATGCTCGCAATATAGTCCTGCGCTGTGGGGCGGTCACGATGGCGGGCCATACAGACTCTTTCCCAGGGCGACAGGTTGGCAACAAGCCGACGGAGGATCTCCTCCTGCTGTTTTTTGAGCGCGGATATATTCTCGCCGAAATCAACGCCGTGTTTTTCAGACAGCGATTGGAGTTCGTTGATCTTTTGCTCGATTTCGAAGACGGGCCCGTCGAAGTCCGGCGGCGAGCCATTTGTCTCCGGCTTTGGGGCTTTGGGTTTTTCTGGTACTGAGTCAGCCATTGGATATTGTTAGGGACGGAATGTTGTTCAGTTTTTCGAGGCATTCCGAGCAGTCTTCGGGTCGGTTACCTGGTTTCTTTTCGAGCATCTGCATCAGCAGGTCATCAAGCAGGGGATGTACGTCAGTGATGTTGGTACGCAGGGACGAGGGCTTCTCCTTAAGATGTTTGCTCAGCAAGTCGTTGGGGGTTGCGGCAACGAACACATTTTTGAAGGTGAGCATTTCATAGAAGGCGCAAGCCAGAGAGTAAAGATCCGTCTGAGGGAGAGGATTTTTCCGCCGAATAGTTTCTGGCGCGATGTAAGAGCGTGTGCCGGCAATCTTTCGGGCACCCAATTTGAATTCGCCAATGCGCTCGGCAAGGGTGAAATCGATCAGCCGAGACTCACCCAGGTTGTTGACAAGGATGTTCTCCGGCTTGATATCCAGGTGAATGTAGCCGGAGTCATGGATGAAACGCAGACCTTCCAGTGCTTCCCGCATGATTCTCAAGGAATTGACCTTGATGACTTCTTCTTTATGGAGAATTCGTTGCTTCAGATTTCGATTATCAAAATACTCCAGAACAATTGCCGGCTGGTGTACTTCGGGGAAATAATCGAGCACTTTGACCAAACGTTCGTGGTTCCATTGCGCGGTGAGATAGGCTTCACGCCTGAAATGCCTTCGAGCGCTGCGAACATTCGCCTGCTCGACCTTCAGAAATTTAATAGCCACGATTCGGTCATCCGGCGTCAAAGCCCGGCATACCGTGCTCACCGAACCCGAATAAATCTCGCCCAGGAACTTGTAATCCCAAAGTTCCCAGCCGAGCACGTGCTCCAGGTCTTCACGTTTCTCGGGGACGAAAATTTCTTTTATCTGTGTGGTAACGCTCATGAGCGGCAGAGTCTATTGGCGGGGTTCAAAATCGCTAAGTACACAAACGGGTAAAGTCAGACGGGTTTTCAGCAGGTATCTCGTGACGGAAGATTTGGAATCAACGGGTCGGACCTGATGCATTCAGAATTGCTTTAAACCTATGAAGGGACTGGTCTTGGCAGCAAATGGAAGGGTGATTTTACTCTGTGAGCAGTGGCTGTTCAATGAGCCAATTGACCCTCCAGGATCGCATTGGTACCATTCCCTCGAATGTCGCCAAGATTAAATATAAGTGAGATTACGAGTAAGAATTCTGTCCTCACTGCTTATCTTTACAGCCCTGGTACCAACGGCCGCATCCTCCCCATCAAATGTTATTTTATATAGAAGTTGCCCGGCGGCAGACCATTGGTGACCCGTATGGCAGGGACATCCTCGAACAGGCTCGAGAGCTCGGCATCAACACCATTAACGCTGTCCGCACGGCATCCGTCTTTGTTATCCAGGGTCTTACCCACGAGAGTCAGGCCAAAACCGTCGCAGACCAACTATTGGCCGACCCGCTCGCTGAAGAGTACGCCATCGGCGGCCCAATACTTGTCGAAGGAATGGGCCACCGCATAGCGCAGGTTCTGAAGAAGCCCGGGGTCATGGAGCCTGCCGCCGCAAGCGTTTTGAAGGGTATTCATGACCTTGGCCTCAGTGCGGAAAAGGTCCGTATCGCTCGCAAGTATCAGTTTGAGGGCGAACTCGAGGACGAAGAATTGGAGAGCCTTGCCAAACGCCTCCTGGCTAACGACGTCATTGAAGATGTCCTTTACGGCAATACCCTCGTGCCGATGCTGCCTGATGGGCCGGGCCACCAGTTCGAACTCGTCACTGTTCCACTCGCAGACGCGGGCGAGGATGAGCTCATGCGGATCAGCCGGGATGGATGCCTTTCACTTAATCTTGAGGAGATGAAAACCATCCAGGCCCACTTTGCCGGCCTTGGCCGTGATCCTACGGATGCCGAACTCGAATCCCTCGCACAGACCTGGTCAGAACACTGTGTCCACAAAACGCTCAAAGGAGACATTCTTTTCAGAGGCGAACTCATCGAAAATCTGCTCAAAAGCACCATCTGCAAGGCTACAGCCCAGCTTGCCAGGCCATGGTGCGTATCTGTGTTCGTCGATAACGCGGGCATCATTGAGTTTGACGATGAATTCAATGTCTGTTTCAAGGTCGAGACTCACAACCATCCTTCTGCCATCGAGCCTTACGGGGGCTCAGCTACCGGCATCGGGGGCGTCATCCGCGACATCCTCGGCACTGGTCTGGGCGCCAAGCCAATTCTGAATACTGATGTCTTCTGTTTTGCTCCGCCCGACACCCCCCAGGAAGCGCTGCCCAGGGGCGTCATGCATCCGAAACGCCTGATGAAGGGCGTGGTCTCTGGAGTACGTGATTACGGCAACCGGATGGGCATCCCGACTGCCAACGGTGCGCTCTTTTTTGACAAACGTTATCTCGGAAATCCGCTTGTTTATTGCGGGGATGTGGGTCTCATTCCCAGGGACCGGTGCGAGAAGAAAGTTCATCCCGGCGACAAGATTGTTGCCATCGGCGGACGCACCGGGCGCGACGGTATTCATGGCGCAACGTTCTCTTCGGTCGAACTCACGGAGGAATCCGAGATGTCCAGCAGTGGCGCTGTCCAGATTGGAAATGCAATCACTGAGAAGAAAGTGATGGATGTCCTCCTCCAGGCACGAGACCTCGGGCTTTACCGCGATGTAACCGACTGCGGGGCCGGTGGTTTTTCGTCCGCGGTCGGTGAGATGGGAGAGGAGTCCGGAGCGGTGGTGTACCTCGAAACAATTCCTCTGAAGTATGACGGCCTCACCTACACCGAAATCTGGATATCCGAAGCGCAGGAACGCATGGTTGTGGCCGTTCCCCCTGAAAAGGAACAGGAATTTCACGAGCTCATCCGTTCCGAAGACGTCGAAAGCACCACTATCGGTACGTTTACCGATACCGGCCGCCTGGTGCTGAACTACCACGGCACGGAAGTGGCCAACATTGAGATGAGATTCCTGCACGACGGCCTGCCACGTCTCAAGCGCGAAGCGTTTTTCGAAAAACCGCAGAATCCAGAGCCGGCCCTGAAGGAGAAAGAGGACTACACTGAAGACCTCAAAGCTCTCCTTGCCTCATGGAATATCTGCAGCAAAGAATGGGTCATCCGCCAATACGACCATGAAGTTCAGGGCACAAGCGTGCTCAAGCCGCTCGTCGGCATCGATAATGACGGCCCCGGTGATGCGGCCGTGATAGCGCCTGTCCTGGGCTCAAACAAAGGCGTCATTGTATCCAATGGAATGAGCCCCAAGTTCGGCGATATCGACCCTTACGCCATGGCCGCTTCCGCTATCGATGAAGCTCTGCGCAACATTATCGCTGTAGGTGGCAATCTGGACCGGGTCGCTTTGCTCGACAATTTCTGCTGGGGGAACACAGACAAACCAGATCGGCTTGGCAGCCTGGTGCTTGCTGCGCAGGCATGCCACGATATGGCCCTCGCCTACGGCACTCCATTCATCTCGGGTAAAGACAGCCTGAACAATGAATATCAGGCTGGTGACGAAAACATCACGATTCCGCCATCGCTGCTCATCTCTGCCATTGCTGTCATCGAGGACGTCAGGAAGTGTGTTTCGATGGACGCCAAATCGGCAGGCAATCTCGTTTATTTGGTAGGGCTTACGAAAAAGGAGCTTGGAGGATCGCATTACTATGATCTGCATGGCAGCACAGGTAATGACGCTCCACAGGTAGATGCCGCGCTCTCAAAGTCGGTGATGAATGCAATCGCAGATGCAACGTCCGCCGGTCTCATCCGCTCGTGCCACGATTGCTGCGAAGGCGGTCTGGCCGTAGCGACAGCAGAGATGGCCTTTGCCGGCGGGCTGGGTATGAATCTCAGTTTGGATTCCGTGCCGAGAGAGGCAGAACTCCGTGCCGATGAGATTCTTTTCTCTGAATCCACCGGCCGTTTCATCTGCGAAGTGAGTCCCGAGAACAAAGAAAAGTTCGAAGCGGTGCTGGACGATGTTCCGTTCGGCTGTATAGGCTCGGTGAATGGCACGACGGAATTTGTCATTCGAAATAGCGACGCGATTGTCGTCAATGAATCTCTGGAAATCCTGAAGGAGTCCTGGCAGAAGCCACTCCGCTGGTAGCTGTAAGGAGGTAGAGATCAGCCTCCATCATCTTCGTCTTCGTCTTTCTCTGGAGGGAACAGGCAGAGATTAAGACGAAGAGCCTCAATCGGGTCATTAACCATCAACCATTAACCATCAAAAATATTCCCCCGTGCCCCGTGCATTAATCATCCGGACAGCCGGCACCAACTGCGACCAGGAGACCGCCTTTGCCTTTAAGAAGGCGGGTGCCGAATTTGACGTCGTTCACGTTCAACGTCTCACCGAGCATCCCGCGACGCTTTGCGATTATCAGATCCTTGCCTTCCCTGGTGGATTCAGTTACGGCGACGATGTTGCTGCCGGCAAGGTTTTCGCCAATGAAATAAAGAACAAGCTAGGCGATGCGCTCGCCGAATTCGTGGATGCCGGCAAGCTGGTCATAGGCATCTGCAACGGCTTTCAGGTCCTGGTAAAGCTTGGACTGCTTCCCGGTCCGTTTTCATCGAACGGGGCAAGGCAGACGGTCACACTTACCCATAACGATTCCAACAAATTCGAAGACCGCTGGGTGCATCTGAAGGTCGAGACCGAGAAATGTGTTTTCACGCGCGGTCTTGAACGTATCTACATACCCGTCGCTCACGGCGAGGGTAAATTCGTCGCTGAAGAAACATCGCTCCTTGATGATCTGCAATCCAACGATCAGATAGTGTTCAGCTATATCAGCCCTGAGTCAGAGAATTGTGGCTACCCCTGGAATCCCAATGGTTCGCATCGTGATATCGCAGGCATCTGCGATCCCACCGGCCGCGCATTCGGTCTCATGCCACATCCGGAACGCCACATCCTGCCCACCCAGCATCCCCGCTGGACACGCGAAGGCCTCAAAGAAGAAGGCGACGGCCTCGCAATATTTCGGAATGCGGTTGAGTATTTTGAATAGCTCGGGCCGTGGCAGGAGATTAAGAGTGAGATTGGGTTTCGGCCAGAGATTGCCTTGATGGGCGGATCACGAACAAAACATTTGCCCCCAGCTATTCCAACTGGCTCTTCGCACTGTCGTTTTCCAGGATCGTCTTAACGGTGAATTCGTCAAGGATTTTGCACATCGACATTTCATTATCGATGATTTTGGTGACCTTGACCGCGCCGACGAATTCGCCTTCTCTGAAAATGAAGAATTGTGTGCCGGTCTTGACATGATGTTCGTGACCGCGGTTGAGCATGACCATACTTGCGGGGGTGTTGACCGCCAGGATCTTGCCAACAATGGGTTCGGGGTCGGTTTCCTTGTTTCCAGTAGCCTTGGTCTCGTCCGCGTGTTTCTGCCACCAGGCCTGGTAATTGCGGCCTACCTGCTGCTTTTCGGCAGTGGTGAGTGAGTGCTTGAAAGAAAAATCCTGGCCAGTGAGTTTTACGAGAAGGGTGGCCGCTCGATCTGCGACGAACTCCTGTTCATCGAGAAGGGCTTTCGTTAGAGACGGGACGATGATGGGGTCGTTAATCTGAGCTATGAGGTTGATGGATTTCGAGCGGAGGAAGCCGTTGCTGTGAGTGAGGAGCTCGGTGAGCGCGGGCAGTCCGGAAAAGTCGTCGGCCTTCAGCAGCTCTTCGGCAGCGTAGAGGCGGATGTGCTCGTCCACGTCATCCAAAGCGGTGCGGAGGACCCCGGAACGCATTTCGCTGCCCTGCTCGGCCATGATTTTCAGGGACTGCAGGCGCTGTCGCTGAGTGCCGTTGTGAAAGGCAAGAGAGAGAATCTCGTCTGAATGGAAGCCACCTCCCTTTTCATAAATGGGGAGATAGCGGTAATAAACTTCGAGGGTGAGGACGGCCATGGTGGTGGCATATATGCGGCCACCGACCTTGCCGAACCATCTTCCGTCTGCATTCCAGCTTCCGTTGGCGTGGCCGTCGCGACGCTGACGCTGGCAGAGCATGTCGCGGATGAGGCTGTTCCAAGTGACCCATGATTCGCCGCCGTGCTGGAACAGGGCGAGCGTGGCGTAATACCAGTAATACATGGTGTTAAACGCCTTCCCTTTCTGTTGGGCGATATCTTTCATACTGACCATCAATACTTCCCAGGAAGGCGGCTGCTCGAGCATCAGCGCGGCCATTTTCTTGAAGATTGGGTCTGTCTGGGGCCAGCCAAGGAATTGCCGGGACAGCATGCCGACCGCGATCATGCCGACTCCTTCTCTACCACGGCCGGTGCCACGGTTGGCGTACGTGACCTCGCCGGTGCTCTTGGTCATGCTGTCGAAATGCTGCATGGCACCGAAGGTGGTCTGCCACGGGATGGCGATATTGCCGGCGGCAGCGGATTTCAATGCCATGACAACCCAACCGGTAATCGAGGTATCGATGCGTCCTGTTTTGGCGTCTGTGTAATCCCATCCACCGCCGAGTTGCTGTGCGAGAGCGATAAAGCCGATGGCGTTACGAAGGGGCTCCTTCAACTCTTCGTCCTTTGTCATGGAATAGGCTTCAGCAAGGGCCAGCGAGGCGATGCTGTGATTGTACATGAGGTACTGGTGTCGTTGGCCGAAGTAGCCTTCTTCGTTCTGGATGGCCATGAGGAATTTCAATCCGCGGTACACGGCGTTGCGGTATTCGCCTTTTTTGTGGGTATGGCCGCTACCAAGGTAGCAGAGCAAGGTAAGGCCGGTCATTGCGGGATCAAAATTGGCGACATCCGTGCCCCGGTGACCGCACTTGTCACGTGCGGGGCACTGTTCTTCAAAGTTCCAGGTGCTCCAGCCTCCGGATTGGTTCTGATGTTTTGCGAGCCACTGAAGGCCAAGCTCGACCGCGTTCTCGGAGGCATCGGTGCCGCCGCCTCGCTTGATAGCGATGCGTTTACCCTCGCCGGAACGTCCCTGAAAAATTTTAACTTGAGCTGTTTCAGGGGTGCCTACCTGGACCTTGGCAACGGGCGTAAGGCCAATGACGCTTTCCTGCGTGGTCTGGCCAAGCATTTTGAACTTGGCCAGGAGAAGCGGGTCTTCCTGTTGAAACTTGATGGGGTCTTCAGGCTGCGGCTCGGGCGTCTGGGTCTCGATGGGCTTGGGAACCGGAGTGGTTTCTTTTTTAGGCTTGACCTTTTCCTTTGGCTTGACGATGTCTCTCTTTTCTTTCTCTTTGGGTTTGGGTTCTGGTTTTTCCTTCTTGAATGAAAACTCGATGATCAGGTCATCGATATCCGGCAGGTCTCGAAGGAGAACCACGTCCATAAGGATGAGCGCAAAGATGAAGTGGAAGACCATGGAGACCATGAATGCCGCACCCGGGCCTCTTTTCTTCAGTGCTGTCCAGTAGCTTCCGAGCCCGCTCGGGTGTTTGCTTCTGATACGCCCCCACTCCTCGGTAAAGGCCGGGAATTCCCCATTGTCCCGCGCGGGCTTTGACGGATGGTTCGGCTTTGCCAAGGTCTAGAGCTCCATGAATTTGCGCCACTGTTTCTCAAGTTCTGCCATGCTCTTTAGTCCATAAACCTGCCCGAGAGAGGCTTCGACCCTCTTCGTCTGTGATATCGCCCGAAGGAATTCGAGCATCTTGGTTCGTCCGCCGTGTTCGACGTAAAGGAAATCAACCAGGGTGTATGCCTGCCCGTAGAATACGCTACGCTTGTCATCTGAGAGCCGGAGCGCGCTTTTCTTCATGAAATCCTTAAACGGATAGGTGGTGCTGTCCTGCATCCATTGTTTCACCCGGTCATAGTAAATGCCGGGACCCTGTTCATATCGGACTGCCAGGCCCTCATCGACCCAGGAAGGAAGAGAGTGGTATTGCCGATAGAGAGTGGCGTGCACGAGCTCGTGGGGCAGCACGGACTTCAGCATTCTGGGTGCGGTCATATAGAGATGAATCTTGCGGGGCCCGGCCGCGAAGCCGACAGAGCCGGGCAGGCCGGTGGCTTCGGAATATTCTTTTTCGTCCCGATACACAAAGATGGTGTAGGGAATGCCATCGGAAGGAACATTGAATTCTTCTTCAATTCCGGACAGGACTTTGTCGACGACTTTGACCACATCGAGAGCCAGTCTGCGGTTGTAGTGATAGATGACGGCCCTGGGTGATTTGAGACCCTCCATCTGATCGAGGTTCTGGCCGGATTGGTTTTCGTCGCTGCTGACTTCGGCTTCATCTTCCGAAACGACCATGTGTCGCTTGATGAAACCGCGCATGTGAAGCAGGCCATTGAATTTTGTGATGTCTACCTTTGATCGTTTGAGAATCGTCTCGTATTCCTCCTGCGCTTTTTCGTTTTCACCAAGGCTTTCGTAGCGGAGGCCAAGATGGTATCGGGCAAAGTCGTTGTCCGGATTTTCGTGAAGGGCCTGCAGGAAGCCTTCCATCTCTTTCTGGATCTTGCGGCACATGCGGCCGGCCTCATCCAGCAACCCTTTTGCTTCCGCGTTTTCCGAGTCGAGCACCAGGACTTTTTCCAGGCAGCGGCGGCTGTCAACAAAGAGACGATGGCTGAGGAGGCCTCTGCCGACTTCCAGTAGACCGGTCAGCATGAGTTTTCTTTGGGCCTCATCCGTTTTGAAATTAACGGCACCCTCGAAATAAAGCTCTTCGGCCTGAGCGAAGTCCTCTTTCTGAAGAAGGGCCCAGCCGTATGTGATGTAGAGATTGAACGGCCGCGAGCGATCCAGTTTTTTGATTTGAGAACGGTTCAGAGTGATGCGGCTCGAAGGCATTCGCAGCTCGATGCTTTCGGCTGTGCTGGCTGTGATGCGTCCGGTCATTTCTGTCCCGTTGCGCAGGACTACAAGGTCTTGGGCCGAACAGATGTCGATGAAATCCACCAGTATTACAGGCGTGCAGAAAGTCAGGATCTGGACTATCCGTATCGCCGCGGGAGTGTCAGAGAATGTCCATTTCGAAGTTGTGGGCATATCGTGATTTCACTCCCTTCATTTGTTGCTCCCTGTACGAAAAGAAGCCCTTTCGGGCTTCTTCAAGAAACGCTCAAATCAGGTCTGCCTAAGAGGACGTGTCTCCTTAAAAACCCTCTTCACCATCTCCCCACGATTCCGGGGCGATGGTCTGCTGGATAAATTCCACCAAATCTTCGCCGGTGAATCTTTCACCACCACCTCCTTCATCACTGAAGAGATCACCACCACCACCTCCTCCTCCGCCACCACCTCCGCCGATGGAAGGAAGGCCTGTCCCGCTGTAATCCGGAATAATGGCCAGCAAGTCGCGCACGTCATAGATACGCAGTGTCTCCGGCTGTTTGATGCGCTCTTTGGTGGAGATGAATATAGCTTCGTCCTGGAACGCGTATTGAAGATTGACCAGACGTAGAATCCAGTCCAGCGCGGCGCCGAGTTTCATGTCACTGACTTTGAGGGTGACCGGGATATCATCCCCTTCCACCGCACCCGGATCGACGACCATATTTACGCTGGTGAGGTTTTGAAGGAACGCCACGACATCTGCAAGAGGGGTATCGAGGAAGTCAAAGGAGACTCTCTTGTCTAACTGCACGAGGATGTCCCGTTGCCATTCAGGCTTGTCTTCATCTTCGGAATGGGACTTTGGCCTCCTGTTCTTGATCGCCTCCCAGTTGCCCGGGTATTTGTAATTGCTGGTGATGGGCGTAGCGGTTTCGTCGGTTTGAATAAGGCGTTCGTCGATATTATTTGCGGTAGCGGTTCTGGCGTTGAGGCCGCGATCAAAAAGTTGTGAGCGAGAGAGTTGGCTCTTCATTCCGTGGGCTGTTTCGTTCAGAGGATCGACCGCGAGGAGCTCCTCTACAAGGTTGGTAGCAATGTCATAATTCTCCTGCTCCATGGCGGCCCGGATGCGGCTGACGAGCATACTCTTACGGCCCTCGACGATGCGGCGTTGGCGCTGGCGTTCGGCCTGCATAATCGTACCTGCCTGCTGTTCCGTTTTGTGGCGACGGAGGATCTCCTCACGCCGGAGCGCTTCACGGGAAAAGTCGATTATGCCCTGGGCCTCTTTGGCTCTTGCGGATACGCCCTCGAGATCCTGAATGGCACGGGCCAGGACGAGTGAGTTTTCGAGGACGCTGATCGTTTCCTGATATTCGCTGGTTTCAAAATACTTCTTACCAAGGTTTATCATCCGCTCCATCTCATGGAGGGTGACCTGCTGGGCAACTTTATGCTCGGCCTCGATTTTAGTCAGCACCAACGAGGGGTTTTTGCCTGATTCCATTCCTGCATCATGCCTGGCCTGGGCCAGTAACGTCTTCGCTTCCTCGTAGTCTGCGCTGAGTGTGATGGATTTTTTGAGTGCGACGATGGCTTCCTGCCAGCGTTCTTCCTTCATGTATTTCTTGCCGGCCTGCATGAGTCGCTGCGACATGTATTCACGCTCCTTCGTGCGAATGACCTCCTGCCGGGCGAGCTCATCAAGGAGGCGTCTTGCACGGGCCGCCTTGTCGCCAGGATTGTGCTCCGGTGCGGTCTGACCCAGAAGGCCCGCCATAAGAGCGGTGGAGATTGCCAGAGATATGAGGTGCTTCATTGGCTGAGACCTTCTGTTCAGTGAATAAGTTGGAAATTTATTCGTAAAAGAATCTTCATCTTAAGCTGGAGACTTTGGTTGCGGCCAAGCGCGGTGTTTGGCGCATTTAGCGCCTGTCATTCTACTTTCATTCTTTGTAACGGCACGCCACGGCTTCAGGTCTGCCGTACGATCCGTGCCATGTATCCGCCGGCTCTGCCGTTTTCATGCGGCAAGAACCACTGTTCTTCTTCCTGACTGAATCCCGGGTGCTCATGCAGAAAACGCTGAACGACCAGGCTTCCCTCCTCTTCTTCCAGGGAACAGGTGGAGTAGACGAGGGCCCCTCCTCTGGAGAGTTTACCGGCTGCCGAAACAAGCAATGGGTGCTGCAGCTCTGCGAGGCATGCGATGGTATCGGGCGTAAGCCGATGCCGGCTCTCAACTCTTCGGCACAGTTCACCTGTATTCGAACAGGGCACATCAAGCATAATCCTTGGGAACTCTCCCTTGAGCCAGCGCTGCAATTCGAGGGCGTCGCCAATGACTGGTTGGATGTTTCTAATACGGAGGCGTTCCTGGTTCTCCTTCAGTTTTTTCATGCGCAGCAAAGACTTATCTACCGCAATCAGGCGCCCCTTGCCTTGAAGGAGGTCTGCTGCATGCATCGCCTTCGAACCGGGCGCTGAGCAGATATCCAGAACGTCCATCCCAGGCTCAATGTGCAACGCCTGAACTGACTTGAAGCTGGGCTGGCCCTGCACAATAAAATTGCCACTTTCAAAACCGGGAAATGCACTGACCTGGCCGTCCGTCTCAGCAGTGTAAAGACCTTCGAGTTCACAGATGGGAACGAAGCTTTCGCCGGGCGCTTCGTCGCAGCGCCACCGCACATGAATCGTTGGCCGCGCATTGTTGGCCTGGCAGATTTGTCGGGTGACGGATTCGCCGAAGCGCGGCAGCCATCGCTCTATAAGCCAGGCCGGGTGCCCGTAAGCCGTGCTGATGTATTGAACAGGAGCGGTTTTCGGATTCGGGAAAACATCTTTCTGAAATGTGGCCCAGGCTCCTTGCAACGGGCAAAATCGTTCCCCAGACTCGCCGGAGACGGCCCTTTCAAAACCTCGGGCCACTGCACGCAGCAGACCATTCGCAAATTTGACCGCGTGCTCGCCCACGCGCTTTCGGACGATATTCACTGACTCATTGATGGCCGCCGAGTGTGGAATCCGCTCAAGGTAAATCACCTGGTACAGGGCCAGGAGCAGGGCTTCAGTCAATGCATATTGCGCGTGATGAATCCGCTTGCGCGAAAACTTGCTCAGCAGGTGCTCGAGTGTGATGCGATGACGGACAACCCCAAGCACAAGTTCCGTGATCAGTGCCCGGTCAGATGAAGAAGGGTTCTCTTGTAGGAACTCGCGTTCTGCAATTTCCGATACGAATCTGCCCGTTCGCCGGTATTCGCAGAGGATTTGATGAGCAAGTGTTCGTGCCGGTGAGCCGTTCTTGATGGGGTCTTTGTTCATCCGTTTTGAAAGCAAATTTCAGGTAAGAAACCGCAGGAGATTCACTTGGGAACTTCTGCGCGTGTAATACCGTAGCAGCAGGCAGCCGGCTTGCCGTCTATGTGTCTACAAGTTGGCAGACTGGTTCGTAAAAAGTCAATTTCATCATTATTCGCCCCGAAGGGGCCTGAACATAGTCAACCAGGGCACCGCCCCGGGTCAGGAGAAACGGTCGCCCGCGAGCCCTGTAAGGGCAGAACAATTTGTTGAGATGAACTCACTTGTAACGCCCTTACAGGGCTAGAATCTTTCTTCCCGCATCTACCCGGGGCATTGCCCCAGGATACGGTGGGTATGGCCCTCGACCATTCCGCGAGCGCTGAACGGGCACGTCTTCTTTACCATCGGTAATCCAACTTTATTACGGTCTCGCCCTGGGGCAGGACCAGCGGAATCAGCAGCTCCTTCGGATCGCCTTCCCTCACCTGGGCATGGTGATCGCCGAGTAAGCGCAGGTTCAGTCGATCAATTTGCCATGCTTTCCCTGCCTCCGTGATCTCCTTGCCGGACGCTATCCGGAAGAAAAACTTCTCCTGCCCGGCAGGCGCCGCAAATGTCATGGTCCGCCTGAAAAACGCTTTCCCCTCATCATCGAGCAGGTCTTCAAAAAAATCCTCTACCGCAACCTCGCCATAACGGTACATGAAGGTCGGTCGCTTCTGTTTGTCCAGGAAGTAGCCCCGGTACAGGTAACCGTGGTCGTGCGGAAACAGGTAATTCGTTTTCCCTTTGTAGGGCCAGGCGTCGTCCATGGAAGCGAGACGATGAAAAGGGATGCCCTCGGGAAAAGAAATCCGGTCGCTGGCGCGGGCATGAAAGCTGCCGTGATTGACACTGGCAAAGTCGCCCTTCCACAAAAGGCGCAGGGCCATCTCTTCGGAATCAAAGGCGAGGCTGATCCGCTCCGGGTATCCGACGCCAATCCCGCGATAGCCCGCAGTACCTCGGCCACGACACATCATCGTTTCGTCTGCGACGCTCAGTTCGAGTGACTGACGGGACAGTCCCTGAGGACTCTTCGCACGAGGTCCGTCCGAGAGGTAAGTCCACAAGGCTTCTATCTGCTGGTTGGTGTCTCCTCCCAGCACTTCTTTCCGGATCGACTGCCCGCCCGGCCAATAGCTGGGCATGATCACGGTGGGATGGAAGCGGGACGGTTCCCGCAAGTAGAGATGAAACCAATTTTTCTTGATGCGAGTGGTGACTTGAACCAATTCCAGGGCACCTGCGGCGGATTTCTGTCCATTGAAGTCATGACAGGCGATGCAACTGAAACCTGTTGTGCCCATCATTTCGTAGCCCGCGTTCTTCGACTCCCGGATGTTCGCAATCTTGGGGAAGGACACTTCTTCCAGCGAATCCACCTTTTCGAAGCGTTCGACCAGATGAGCCACGTTTGCATCACCGAACAGGGGCATACGTGTATTCAGATATTGGCGCTGACGGCCGCCGCGGAGCAAAACTTCAGTCAGCCAGGTTTTGGTCAGCTTTGCACCCACGTGCGTCAGAGGCGGGGGGATGCGACCCTGATTGCCCAACGCTTCATGTGTGCCGGTGAAGTAGGCATCGCGATCCGGCGAAACTCCGCCCAGCCCCTTCCTGTCATGGCAGGCAATGCAATTGAAGGTGACCAGCGTTTTGATGACCATCTGCTGGTCGGTGAGAGTGGCTGCTTCAGTATTCGGTAACGCCGACGCAATCAGCTTTTTCTGATCCGCATCCAGATTGAAGCGTGGGGTTCCCGCCTCCTCAGCCAGGCAGCCCCTGGCCGGATTGAGTTTGGCTACCGGAAGGTAATCCCGCTGCGGAGCCTTGATGTCGTTATGGCACTGCGCACAGCCAAAACTCTCGAAGTGTTGCTTTCCTTTCACCGCCAGGACTGGATCGCTGTTCAGAGCGTTTACCACAGGGATCGGCTTATTCGAAGTTGCGAGCATCGACGAGGGAATCGTCTGCCGTGCGAACCCGGGGCCTTCCATTTCAAAGTTAAAGCGCGGCTCGTGCCCGGTATGGAAGTAGGTGAGCTCGATCCGATTCCAGCCGGAGACGAGTTTCGCAGTTCCCTTGAGTTTTTTTGTTCTTCGACGGTCACTGGGCGCTTCACCCACCACTTCCTTTCCGTTGAGCAGTAGCTTCCCTCCATTCAGTTCAAGATGGAAGGTGTAGTCGCCGGCGGTTTCGATGCGTAGAAATCCTGCGAATCGAATCGCTGTATGGTGATGCACTCCTCCGACCAGTTCGAGCGAAAAGTCGTCGACCTGGCCGGCTCTCTCTTTTTGCACGTCACCTTCGAGTCCTTCCCAAACTTTCCCGCGCCAGGTGGTGAAGGCAAGATGGCCAGGCACTGCGGTCTTCCGCAACAGATAGTGGGTGATGCGGTCGACCTCATGCCCGGGCAGCCGAAGATCGGGCATGCGCCCGGAAGGACGCGAGGTGTGAGGCCGCTTCAAAAATTCGTTTAGGCTCATGTAGGAGTATTTCTGTTCCAGATTGCCGAGTGGCACGGACGTTTTCTGGAGCAATTCCTTCCCGGCCGGATCTCTCGGGGCATGGCAGGCCACGCAGCCCACCGAGTGGAACAACTTCTCCCCCAGCTCAGCGGCGACATCGTCGGGCGGCTGCAGTTCGAACGCCGCCCCCTTATTTAGTGAGACCAGGTAATGGGTGATGGATTCCGCCACCTCTCTTTTCTCATCGGCGGCCAGGTGACCAAGCAGGTCCGGCATCAAGTTGCCAGGTTTGACCTTTTGCGGTGCCTGGATGAATGCCATCAGGTAATCCGGGTTCACTCGTCCGCCTGCCGCCGCAAGCCGCGGCGCCTTGCGGGACGATGCCGTGATTGCGTCAGACTTGTGGCAGGCAACACAGTTCAATTCCTCGATCAGCACCCGGCCCTTCAGCGCGGGTTCGAGTTGGCTCGTTTCAAGTCCCGGGATGATCGCCTGAGCTGCTCCTTGCTGCAGATGGCAAAAAGCGAGCCCTGTCAGGACCACAAAACGAAGGTGTGGTAAAGAGCTCAGCATGATTGGATAAACTCGGGTTTCATCTTTGTTGGCGATGGCCATCAGCGTAGTTCAGCGGACATGTTTGGCAATCACTCCAACTTCAACACCTGCTATAAAACTTGAATCACCCCGGAATCCAGGTAAGCGAACTCGTTTAGCCCTGGTCTTCAGATATCGGGACGCAATCAGAGCCAGAACAGCCTGAGTCAACGCCCAGGAACCTGGGGCAGCAGCGGACCGAAGGCGATGTTCCAATAAGGCTGGTACGAGGACACGACATCCGGCCATCCATCGGCATTCACGTCGTGAGCGAAGAGCGTCGCAGGGAACACCCCCTCCTCAATTAGGGACAATTTCACTGCCCTCGCAAACACGAATCCCTTCTGCTGTTTATAGATCCAGCGATCCTGGCACAACAGATCAAGACGCCCGTCCTTGTCGAAGTCTACGAACTCGAAGAACGGGAAAGGCGGCCTCGAAAGGCGCGTCGCCATTTGCCTCTTGGGATAACTCTCCGTTTCTGAGGTTGCGAGAAGGACAAACTTGCCGTCCTTGTCTCGGTAGACCTTGATCGTGGCTGAAAACATATTGTCGAAGGGAAGGTCGGGGCTCCGGCGCGGGGAGCACAGGACCAGTTCGACTGTTCCATCACCATCAACATCAAGCCAGTGGTACTCGTCCCTGTTGGGGCCGAAGAGTTGGCCTCGCTCCTGCTGCGGAGGTCCCCCGACATACTCCCGGTATCGGATTCGCTCATTTTCGAGTAGGGAGATCAGTCCTGCATCAGGTGGTAGAAGGAACACAAGTTCCGGGCTTCCCTCGTTGGATCGGTCGAGCGAAGTCGCCGGCTGTTTCGGGAACTTGGCGAACTGCCAATCGAACTTTGCCTTACCGATACCAATGATCGTCTCGCTGTCCCCCAGCAGAATGATCTCCGGAAAACCATCGCTGGAAAGATCACAGACATACAGGTCGAACACAAAGCCCTCGAAGTTGATCATCAGCAGCATGATGAACTCATTCCAGGTCTTGCCATCCTTGTAATCTCCGTCTGGGTCATGGGGTACGTTTATGAAAGTGCCAACGTCGTTCCGGAATATTCCATTATCAGAAAGCATGTCCGCATCCCCGTCACCGTCGAGGTCCGCGAGAATGGCGCCATAGCTCGCGAAATGCTCTTGATTAAGGCTATCGAAGCCATTGCCCCGTCCGGGAAACCACCTGGGGTTCCCGGCCGCTTGTCCACGGTAGCCATAGGTCATGAGGTCAGCGAGCCCATCACCGTTGATGTTGCCGAACTGAAGGACCGAGAAGCTGGCGTTGTACGGATAGCTGTGTTTCCGACTGTAGTCCCCCCACAGAAACAATATCCCACAAAGAACCGACGCCACGATGCTGAGGGCGACCAGTCTGCGGACCGTGAGGGGGAATAGAAGCCCGCGCATTTGTCTGAAAATTGAGTCGCTTTGCCCGTCGGGTTTGCTGTCTTCGATTTCGGACATGGGTGTTAAGTCTTCTGAATAAAGGCAGGGCCCAAGGAATCGGAAAGGCGAGGAAAGCTGGGAGGCAATCTCAAATGGTTGGCTGTCAGGACGGCAGGGCTAGCTCGCGTTATGCCTTACCGGTGGATTACTGCTTCTGCCGGCTGAACTGCTGATTTTCGTAACGGTCGCCGTGATGACCATATTGGGGGTCAGCACTGCCATCCGTTGTCTCCGAAGCGGTGGAATCATTCCGCCAGAGAGCATGTCGACTTTCACTTCAGCCCGAGGGCGAAGCCGCACATCAATTTCACGCCGACGCGGATGGCGTCATCGGTGAAATCGAATTTGCTGGTGTGCAGACCGGGATAGGTCGCTTGCCTGGGTGGGCGGACGCCGATGAAGGCGAAACAGCTGGGCACCGCGGCCCCGTAGAATGAAAAATCTTCGCCGCCCATGATGGGTGGGGCGTCTCCATCAACGTTCGCTTCGCCGAGAGTGTTTCTTGCTACTGCGATAGCGTAACTCGCTGCTGCAGCATCGTTCAAGACGGCGGGATAGTGGAGGCCAGTCAATTTCAGTTCTCCCGTGCAGCCCATGCCGGCAGCTGTCTGCTCGACGATTTCTTTGATGCGGCGGTGCACCAGATCCCTGGTGTCTGTGTCGAAAGTTCTGATGGTTCCAACCATGGTCACTTCAGCCGGAATGACATTGAAAGCATCGCCGCCGTGAATGGCGCCGATGGTGACGACTGCGGATTGGATCGGATCGACGTTACGCGCCACGACGCTTTGCAATGCGGTTACGACTTGCGAGGCGGCCACAATCGGATCGGCTGTGAAGTGCGGCATGGCTGCATGGCCGCCCCGTCCGACGATGTTGATTGCGATAGCATCTGTGGCGGCCAGATAGGCGCCCGGCCTGGTGGAGAAATGTCCAACTTCGTTCCTGGGATCGCCGTGCAGTCCAAACAGCATCGAGACGCCAATGCCTCCGGTGCTCTCATCCAATGCGCCTTCTTCTATCATGTTGACTGCGCCACCGTAGCCTTCTTCCGCTGGCTGGAAGAGCAGTTTAACCGGGCGCGGCAGGCGGTTCTTTAGTTTTGCAAGGACCCGTGACGCGCCGACGAGCACTGTAGTGTGTCCGTCGTGGCCGCAGGCATGCATTTTCCCTTCATGCTGAGACGCGTAAGGCAAGCCCGTCTCCTCTAGAATCGGCAGCGCGTCCATATCAGCTCGCAGGCCAATCGCGCCCGATGCTCTATCTGCTCCTTCAGGCACAATCCAGCCCACGACACCTGTCTTGCCTAGCCCGTGCTGGAATGGGATGTCAATTTTTCGAAGTTCCTCCTGCACGGCCGCGCTGGCGTAAGTTTCTTCAAATCCCAGCTGCGGATGCGCGTGCAGGTCGTGCCTCAATTCGATCAGAGAAGGAAGTTCTTCGCCGATGAGCCGTTCGAGTTCTGCGTCATCAATGGTTTGAGCTGACATGGTTGTCTCCGTGATTGTCGTTCGATTCGCTTAAGGAAACTCAGGTTATCAGGTGCTGGCAATGAATGGAAGTTTGCTTGCGAGCAGGTTTACCATGGTCTTTTACACAACGGTCCCATATCAGAAGCCTGATCTTCAATTTGCTGCATGGAGTCCTTCAAATCAATGAGAAGGAGCATCCGTGATGAGTTCATGATGGTCTGACAATCTTTTTCATGAACATGTGCCCATCAAACGTGTACGTGAGCCTTGAGCATTGAGACACTAGTGCTCAAGGCGATCTGCAAAGGCCGACATCCCACCACCGATCTTACTTGATGTAATCCACGCCCTTTTCAGTATTGGTTTTTTCTTTGCCGAGACCGGCTCTGTAAATCATGACAGGCTTCATGATGCCCCCGGTGCCGAGTTCCGCTAGGTCTCCGGCGGAGACTCTGACGGCGAGGACGTTGCGTCCTCCGAATTTCAGATGCTCGTGGATTTTGTCAAACTCGGCGGGCGTGGCGAACCCCCGTTTTTCGCCCAGGGGGTGGCCGTTCAAATACACATCGACGTTGTAGTCGAACCCGCCGAACCACAGCTTCAGGTTTGCCGGGTCCTTCACTTTGGCGATTTCGAAGGACTGCCGATACCAGCCATCGCCTTGATACCAGCCCAAACCGATGTCGTCCCAGCTTTGGGTGTACGGGGTGACTTCGAGCCAGCCGGAGTCGTCGTAATCCGGTGTAAACCACTTCTGCTCGGCGCCGCGGCCGGCTTCGTCTTTCGTGAATCGCCATTGATCCCTGAACTTCACGACGGGTGTGCCTCCCGCTTCGATGAGGGCGGCGCCACCGGACACCGTGCGGCCGGTAAATCGCGAGTAATAGCCGTACGCGTAACGTTCGTGCGCCCAACTGGGTGAAGTCTTCTTGGACATTTCGTGGACGTGCGCTTTGAGTTCATCCTGCAGCTTCCCGGCGGTCGGGAAATCAAATGCGAGGACCGCTTTGTGGATGCCGATGAAGTACTCGGCACATCGCAGGCCGGCTTCCGTCATGGCAACGGCCTCCGCTTCGCGCGGATTCGCAGCGAGAGCTTTCGCCTCTTTGATGGCTTGCCGGCAATCGCGCAGCAGCTTGTCAGTCCAAATCTTATGAAGCCCGTATTGGCTTCCGGTATGGACGTTGGTGGTCTCGCAGGCCTGGTCGATCAGCGTCCAGTACCGCTTCATGGGAATGGCTGCGGCGCCGTAAAATCCCCGGAAGAACCGGTTCATCTCTCGGTCGATGTTCAGGCGGCTGTCCCACGACAGGCGTGCGCTGAGGTAGAGGTGCGGGGCGTGCATGGACCAGGAATCAATGGTCTCGAAAACCCACGCAAGCTCTTCGACATTCAACTGGTGCACGACCTCGACCAGTCGCTTGTAGAAGCTGACCTTGCTGAGCGGAACGAGGGTGTCGGCCAAATTGTAGTTGTAGATATAGAAGCCCATCTTCCTGGTCTTTTTGCCCCAGCCTTCGATCTCATCTTTCCATAGCTGATTCCATTTGCAGAGCGGGTTACCTGGCCCATGCAGCCGGCAGCGGCGAATGGGGGCAATCATTGGAAACACGTTGGGATGAAGCCGGTCAATTTTGAGCGGGATTCTCGAGTATTCGCTGTAGACCAGAATCCCGAGGTCTTTGTCGGGCTGCGTTTTCGAGGTGATTTCAGCGAGGTCACTGCCGAACTTGAAAATGCGAGTCGGGCAGGCGGGCTTGCCACTCGATGGCTCGAAGTAGCCTGGGGTATCCAGCTTCGAACAAATTTCACATTCGCAGAGATTGCCGCCGTCGTTGGGTCCGGCCGGCAAAACGATTAAGTGAGGGTTTTTATCCATCTGCTCGACCAGAGTCTGTGCGGCAATACGAATCGTGTCCGGGTTGGTGGTGCAAAGTTGCCGGGTCTTTCGCTCGCCCCTCAGGAGGCCAAAGTACTCCGGATGTTTCTCGAAGTACGTTTCCGGGGGCACCAGCCCGTGCCACGCATGACGCCAGCTTCCAACCACGTGGTCTCCTTTGTTCCTTCGAAGCCAGGGCGGGCCATCGGTGCCGAGATTGTTCTTGCCGCCGTACCAGAACCGCCGGTGAATCGAATCGCTGACTTCCGAATGGTCGAGCAGTGACGAAAAGGTGACCGACCTCCTTTGGGGGATGACCTCGCCCAGCGGGCCGGGGACATACCAGCCGCAGCCAACCGATTCGAGGAGGTTGTAGATTCCGCAGGCCACACCTTTGTCCGACTCTCCGACCACGAGCAGCCGGCTGCCCTGAACCTTGTATCGGAATCCGTCCTTTGCCCGTGAACTGGTGTTCATTTCCAGCCCGGAGTCGGCGGCAAGCTGCCCGAGCAGAATGGCGTTGCCTTCCGCTGAAACCAGGGAGACGGAATCTACCTTGACGACCGGCAGGCTGGCGCCGCTCATGATTTTGATGACGCGAGCGAAGTCTTCGGCCGCATCCGAGATCGTTTCAGACGCCTTGGCAGAAAGATAAATCGTACCATGAGGTTGCCCGGGCTTCACAAGCACAAATGGTGATTGGCCCGAGCGTCGCTGGCAGCCCGACAACATGACGGCTGACAGCACAAGGACCTGAAAGAAAAGACCCAGATTGGCAGGTGGCCAAAAGCCAGGGCGGGCGCGCCTAATGGTCATGCTGGGATTCCTGGTCAGTACCTTCGGAGTTATTACTTTCATCAATGAATACTCCTTTCGGCAGAGGCTGGCTGGAAAGGACATGCGATTGCTGATTGTAGTGCCCGTGGATTTCATCGACTTTCGTGCCTTCCCAGGGAGGCAAGCCGACGAAATAGGCGACCCGGCCAATCATGTGGGCTGCAATGGGCGCGGTCAGAAAAAGGAAAGCTATCACCAGCAGCCCGCGGACACCGACACCGAGTTCGTTAAAGTGAATCACGACGCTGGATTCTATTCTCCTCTGTGCCTCTCGAGAATTCCATCACCTGTAGTGAGACATAGCCAGAAGTTGTGGATGGGCGGGATAGGCGCATCCTGATTCCAACTTTTCATGCGGCCTTAATTTTTGCTTGTTCATCAGGAATGTCCAGGACGGCGAGTAGGGGGCATCCGGTCTAGCAATATGAATCATTCTGGGCTGATTTCTGAGCCTCATTAACTCTTACGGAGGCCTTTCGATGGCTCGGACACTTCGACTTGCAGTGCTCGATGCCTTTTAACACGTCCTGTCCAGAGGGAACGAGAGGCGGAATATCTTTGATGGCGATCGCGATCACGAGATGTTTCTTGAGGATTCTCGATACCGAAACGCAAATCTCACCGACCACTGAGGGACATCCTCATCTGCCTTGTGTGGAGGCGAACAACCTCGAATCTTCTGACAGAGCCTCTTGACCTCGCTTTCTGGGATGGTGGTGACCATTCACCACGGTAAGATCCGAAGCTCTGAGTTAGTCCTGCTTCACCATTTCTGAGGTCAATGAAGAATGGCAACGTGTATGGTTGGCGGAAGACCGGTTCCCGACGCGCTTTTGGGCGAGTTGCGAGACAGTTCGGAATTGCTGTCCACGTCTGAGGAGTTCCAATCGAGAATGGCTGAAGACGGCTACGTTTTTCTGCGTGGCGCACTGGACGCTGGGGAGATCATGGCCGCTCGTGAAGAGGCGCTGGAACGGCTGGCAGAAGTGGACGAGATCAAGCGGCCCGCTGTCGAAGGCTGGGCCACGGGGACCAGTCGCCGCAAAGAACTCGTCGGCGATCTTGGCGAGTTCTGGCAGTCCGTCTCCGAGGGCCCCAACCTGCGCACAGCGACGCATGGAGCGAAAATGCGATCGATTCTGGACGCCCTGTTCGGTGAACCGTCCATTGGGCAGGACTACATTTTCCTCCGAGTCGGTGTGCCCGGCCGGTCGACGGATCTGCACTACGACTATCCCTTTTTTTCGAGAGGCTCGAAACGAATCGTTACCGTCTGGTTCCCAGTGGGAGAGGTTTCGGTTGTTCAGGGGCCACTGATGATTGTTGAAGGTTCGCATCACTACTCAGATCTGATCGACTTGAACCAGACGCTGAACTACGACTCCACCGCATCCCCGAGAGTGGCTCTGGAAGACGATGCGATCACGTTTGCACAAAAGCGCGGCACGCGTCTGCTGACCACACACTTTCAGCCCGGGGACATCGTCGTATTCGGAATGACAACCCTTCACGGTTCACTGGACAACCACTCGCCGGAAAATCGGGTCAGGGTGTCGGTCGATGTCCGTTACCAGCCGGCGAGCGATCCAAAGGACGAACGTTACTTCGGTACCAAACCGGGCGGCACGACCGGTGTGGGTTACGGCGAACTGAATGGCGCCAAGCCGCTCGATCAGCCCTGGCATGTTAGATAGCGCAATGTTCATGGCTCTCCCATCCATAGGCTAATCGCTCGGCTTCGCTGCTTGGTCAGGTAGGTGCCCTCGGCTGTACGGCCTGAGTGACTCCCTTGCCAGAAAGCAAGGTGAAGATGCTCTATCAGGAGATTCGAAACTCAGGAAAATGCTCTCGGCTCTTCTATGAGTGGAGTAATTCATATTTCTCTGTTTGTCACTTTCCGGTGGGCACCTGTTCCTTGCTCTGAAGATACGCGACAAGATCGCGAATCTGGTCAGGTTTCAGCCCTTGCAACAGTCCCTCGGGCATGGCTGACATCTTGGTGTTTTTCATCTCTGCTATTTCGTTGCGGGATAATTGAATGGGGCCGGTCACTGTTTTTAGAGAGAGACTGTCTTTGTCGCTGTTTTGAATCACGCCCGACAGGACGCGTTCGTCGAAGGTGTGTATCGTTTGGAGGATGTAGCTCTTGTCCACCGCGGCGTTGGGATCGACGATGTTTTCCAGTAGATAATCCAGATCGAAACGGTTTGAGCCGGTGAGGTCCGGACCCAGGCTTCCGCCGGCATCATGGAGCCGATGGCAGGTCAAACACAGATTGTCGAAGAGCAGGCGGCCATTGGATCGATTGACCTGGCTGCTCTTCAGCGCCTCCTGTAACTGCGACTTCAGTTTGCCAATTAATTCGCGTTTATCGCGTGGCGTTTGCCGGGCAACGCCCCAATGACGCAGCAGTGACTGGTCGAGGTCAGAGACCTTTAGTGCGTAGGCGCGGCGAACCAGATCTTGTGTCAAATCCCCCGGCGCCACGCGCGCGTCATTGATCGCCCCCGCCACTGCCTGTGCGTGATCGAGCCGTGAGACCAGCACGTACAGGGCCTTGCGTTTTTGATCAAGCTTGAGTGCCGGGTAGATCTCCAGGATCGTGGCGGCAGTTTCCTTGAATCGGTTCTGAGAAAACACCTCGAAGGATTGCTGGAGTAAACTGCCATTGTCGACCAGGCCGGGCTGCTTGAATAGTTGCTGAAGCACCATGAGAAGATCCGGAAGACCCAGTTGTGCGAATTTGTTCAGAGCATCGGCCCGTTGGCCATCCTTCCTGTTCACGTCCAAAATAAGCTTACGAAGTGGATCAACTCCCGCGGGATCGCCAAAGATAAGCGAGAGATCTTCGGCCAGGGCATGCAACGAATTGGTCGGGCTGGCCAGCATGTGTTTGCGCGTTTCCGGCCAGGATGCGGGCAGCTTGGGGCGAGCGCGGCTTGTGAGAAGCTGGTCCACGATGCCACCCGCGATGTCCAGGCGTAGGGTGTCGTTATCGACCTGTCCCAGCGCTGTAATCAGTTGGTCCAATATTGATTCGTTGTTCAGGGCCGTGATCCTGCGTGCCGAAAACCGCCGCAATTGGGACAGCCCCATATTCGGCAGAAGTGCAATTGCCGGTGCAGCGTCTTTCGCGATCAGCGGCTCCAGTCCGTACCACAACAGCATTGGGATGTTCGGATCCGAATTGTCTTCCGTATGAAGCGTCAAGCCGTTGAGCAGCCGCCATTGATCTTGTTCGGGCAGGCGAGGTAGTGCACTGGCAAGGTACCGCCGCACCACTGGTGATGGATCGTCTTTGGCCAGGGTTGTGAAGCGTTCGAGGATGGACTGCGCGGGTTTCTGATCCTCACATGCAAGTTGTACAGTCCATGCACGAACGTGGGCGTGAGGGCTTTGCAGACTTTCAAGGATGATGTCCTCGGTCAGCCCCTGCGTGGCATGCAGCGCCCACAATGCGCGCAGTCTTCGGGGCAACTCCTCATGGGTGCGCAGGATCTCTAACAGGGCCTGGTGAACTTTGGGATTGGGGCCGCGCGCCTGCAATTGCAACCGGGCGCGACGAACAAACCAATCGTTGCGGTGCAGTTGCAGTGCAACCAATTCGTCATCGCTGAGTTTGCCAATGTTCACCTGAACAGGTTTGGGCTGCGTGCTCTTGTGATGAATCTTCAATATCCTGCCGTCGTAGAGGTGATCCTCCTTCTCGCCCCAACAGATTCGTTTTTCGTAAAAATCACACACGTAGATGGCGCCGTCTGCACCATATTTGAGCTGTACGGGGAGGAAAAAATTGTCTTTGGTGATCAAAAGATCGTCGCCGTGCCCGGCGCTATATCCCGATCCTTTGGCAACGGGAATATCGACGTTTACGCGTCGACCATTCACGTTGCCCATAAAAAGTCGGTTGCGATACTGCTCGGGGAAGGCGTCGCCAAGGTACACGGTCAGCCCGCAATGCGAATGTCCTCCAGCCATTTTGCGATGGCTGTGATCCGCGATGCACTTCATATAGTCATAGATGTACGGACCCAAGCACCAGTCCCGGTTGTCCAGGCGCGCGCCCTGCACGGCATGATAGAGGTGTTCGGTGATACAGGTGACCTGAAACAGTTCGCCATGATCGTCGTAATCAATACCCCAGGGGTTATACGAACCCCGACACCATGACTCGACTTTGCGCTTGGTCGGATGATATCGCCATACGCCATTCTGAATCATGAGGCGCTCTTTCCCCGGCGTTCCCGGAATGCCGACCTCCGACCTCCCGATCCCCTTCAAACCGTAAAGCCAGCCGTCGGGCCCCCAGATGAACGAGTTGATGAAGTGGTGGGTCAGGTAATCCCAACCATCCAACACCGTTTCCGGTTCACTGTCGGGTTTGTCATCACCATCCCGATCCGGAATGAACTGGAGATACGGCGTGGCGCCAACCCATACGCCACCGAATCCAATGGCGATGGCACTGATACGGTTAAGTTTTTCGTGAAAGATGGTCCGTTTATCGTGAACGCCGTCGCCATCCTGGTCTTCCAGAATGACAATCCGATCCCGACCCTCCGCAAAGCGAGAGCGGCCATTGTTCTGATACGCAAGTGTCTCGGCGACCCAGAGCCGGCCACGATCATCAAAAGCTATGGCGATCGGCTGATTTAATAAACTGGGTTCAGCGAAGACAGTGCCAGCAAAGCCATCCAGTAAGGTGATGTCCGCCAAGCCCTGGTCGCCGGTGACAATCGGGTTCGGTTTGTCGCGATCCGCTTCTTCGCCGGACAGGCCACTGGTGATCGCAAGCGTGATGGTGACCAACACAGCCGTCCGAATCATTCTATTTCTTTGCATTTAAACTCTGCTCTATGGTGGGGTGGATACTGATGCCTGACTCACCATCTTCCGGAAGCAAAATCCGTTGTTCGATGGAACATGGGAATTCCTCAACAGTCTAGCCGTGAATCAATGGCGGACAAAATGTAGGTTCAAACGAACACCAGAGGGCCGCCACTCTTTACTTCAAGTGTGACCTTTGTCTTCTTTTTGTCGTCTATCACATAGGTGACGTTCAGGTCCCTCTTGCTCTGTGGCGAACTTCGGATGCTGTACAGAAAGGGTTGGTAAGGGACATCCAGGCTCTGGGCGAAACTCTTTTCAAAATACAACAACCCGCTGTAGTTATTTGTTGTTGCCACGAACTCGGTCAGCTTATTGGTGACATTAAACCGCGTGTCTTCGTATCCGTAGGACGCTTTGATGATCTTTATATTGATCGGTTCGCCCAGTCTCCAATATGCCTTGGGCAGGAAGTCTAATTCCTTGTCAGTGTAGGATAGGTAATTTTGTTGTCTCTATAGGTCAGACCCTTTTGCCGAGCGGACAACACAATCGGATCGGGAGCAGGACCAGCCATACGACGCCTCCATGAATACAGAAAGGAGTTGAAAACGAGGCGTCGAAGAAAATTTACCAGGCTATGACAAAGGAGAAGTGCCTGTATTACAATCACATACTCGTGTATCCGTTCCAGGAATTGGGGTACCAGCCGGGTACATATCGCCCAAGGCCCGGCCAAAGCCGTTACTTTGACCCCGTTTCTGCCATCCCTGAATATTTATTTCTGGTCAACATGACCCGTAATTCATGGGAGGCGCGAGGAACGAACCTGGGACTCCCTGGTGGCCGATGGATGAACAGTGCACCACGTTGAATCTGTGATCTCAAAGGAAGCTGGTATGAAGAACGCCCCACTCTTTCTAGGTATCGACATCGGTGGCACGAAGACCGCTGTCTCGATCCTGAGCGGAACGTCAGGCGTCGTCGCAAAGGAACGATATGCAACCTGTGGTGAAGATGGCCCAGAGCGCTGCGTGCAAAAGATGATTGAGACCGGGCATCACCTGGCTGCGGGACACGAGCTTTCAGGAATCGGGATCTCTGTAGGCGCTATGTTTGACCCCGCCACAGGCTGTTTCGGCGATGCCCCGCATCTGCCTGGCTGGAGAGGCTATCCAGTCGTGAAAGCATTTGAAGAGGCATTTTCACTACCCGTTGCGGCGGACAACGATGCCAACGCCTGTGCCCTGGCCGAGTGGCGGTACGGGGCAGGCAAAGGCTCGCAGCATATGGCTTTTCTTACATTCGGAACAGGTCTTGGCGCGGGCTTCATCCTCAATGGGATGATTTACCGAGGCGCATCCTCTCTTGCCGGGGAGATAGGCGCCACGCGAGTTGCCGAAGACGGCCCACCAGTGCGAGGAAAGCCGGGATGTCTGGAGGGATTTGCCTCCGGAGCAGGGATTGCCGGTCTCGCAGAGCGGGCTCTGCGTATCCATCGCGGCAAGAGCTGTCTGACTGAAGGGGCCTGTGCACGTGATGTTGCCGAAGGTGCGATGGCGGGGGACGCACTTTGCCTCGAAATCCTGAATGAGAGCGGAGATTACCTTGGGCGTGGCCTGGCCATACTCATGGATCTTCTCAATCTCGAAGTGATCGTGATCGGCTCTATCTTCACCCGTTGCGAGGCTCTGCTCCGGCCGGCCATGGAGGCCGCCCTCGAACGTGACGCCATGCCTCTTACCAGGGAGGCCTGTCGTGTCGTTCCCGCGGCCCTCGGCGAGCATATCGGGGATTACGCAGCGCTCGCTTTAGCAGTGGAGGCCAGCAGCTAGTGCGGCGCCCCGAAAGTTCTGACCCTTTTTTAGGCAATTCATTATTCCGGATTCCAGGCCATTTCTAACCCACTGACCAACGGCTTCCTTGCAGGAGGAATGTTTACTGGTTTGGTGCCTTAGCCACGGAGTGGCGAAAGCATATAGCCCCG
>JAQBXN010000104.1 GCA_027625095.1 Planctomycetota bacterium
CGGAAATTAAGCAACCTCAGGGGCAGTAAGATTTCCTTCGAAACTTCTGCGCGAATAGCGTGTATGAATAGGTTATTCCAACGGATGGCAAGCCAATGCGCAGCGCCAGCCATGCTCCGTTTGACGAAGTATGGCCGCCAAGCGATCCTTACACAATCTTTATCACCTCGTGCCAAGCTGCCAATGACCATTCTCGTCATTGAAGACAATCTCGCCGATGTCAGAGTGCTCCAGGAATTACTTGAGGAACACAGCTACCACGACATCGTGGTCAAATGGGCCGAATCCCTCAGTGGCGGTATGGAGCGCCTGAATCTCGGAAGCATCGATGCCGTGCTGTTGGATATGAATCTGCCAGACAGCCGGGGCCTGAATTCCTTCCTGACGCTTTACGAGCATTTCCCAAACATTCCGATTGTCATTCTCACGGACGAGCATGATGAGGATTTGGCAGCGCAAACAGTCAGAGCCGGCGCGCAGGATTACCTGCCTAAATTCCCGGTAAATGTAGATCTCGTCGTCCGTTCTGTTCGGTATTCGATAGAACGGCATCGGCTTCAGAAGGAGCTTCTGAATGCAAGGCATCGTGAAGAGCATCATCGTGAGATGACCACCATGAAGAGCCTGACAAGCGTGGAAGTTAAGAGGAAGGTCCTCGGCCGTCTCGACATGATCGAAGAATATGCGAAGAAAATTCGCGATTACCTGGTCCACAAAGATGGTGATCCAATTACTACAGCCAAGGAGTTGGCGCTGGAATTCTATGCGCAGGATCGCTCGGGCAAGGAGGTCGTCCAGGTTCACCTGAAAGCCATGGAGCACCTCACGAATGGCCTGGAAGTGGAAAAGATCAAGATTCTGGCCGAACGAGGGCGAATGCTGGTTCTTGGAGTCCTCGCCAATCTGGTAGATCACTACAAGGAGAATCGCCCCGGCACGCAGGCAAAGTCTCTCCCGGCGCCACAATCGCCAGCGAAGACTAAGACTGGTGAGACTAGAGCGGTTACTGCCCCTCCAGACGACAAGAGCAGCGAAAGGAATCAGGCCAACCCTGATACGAAGCCAGAGAAGTCGGACGGCGTGCAGCCTGGTAAAACCCAGTCCGTGAACGGCGAAAGTGGAGCCGCAGCCAAGGAAGGCGAATGAAAAAGCTGATCGCAGTCGCTGAAGACACTGTTGAAGTGGTCGAAGTCCCCATGCCTGAAGTGCAGGAGGACGAAGTCCTCGTTCGCTCTGTACGTTCACTCATAAGCCCGGGTTCGGAACTCAAACGGGTCCGCCGCTCCGCCGCCGGGAGCAATCGTTGGCCCAACCACGATCTGGGCTATGCGACGGCCGGGGTTATTGAAGAGGTGGGTGCGAAGGTGGCCGGCTTAAAGCCGGGAGACCGCGTGGTCACCATGCGGAATCATCAGGAATATGTGACGGCCAAAGCATCGCTGGCTGACAACTTCCCTGCACTTCCGCTGCCTGAGAGTGTTGATTGGGATCTCGCGCCGTTCTGTATCTGGGGGCGCTCCTGTATCAATTGGTCACGGCGGGCGCACGCCCAGCTTGATGAAAATGTTGCCATCGTCGGATGCGGATTGGTCGGGCTGCTCATGACCATGTTTACTCGACTGCAGAATCCCAAATCGATTATTGCAGTTGATCTGGTTCCTGAACGCCGCGAGTTAGCCATGCGTTGTGGTGCCGATCACGTTGCAGGCGGGGAAGACGATCATGTTGAGCAGGTGCTGAAATTTTCAGACGGCGGAGCTGATGTCACTCTTCACTGTGTTGGTGGAGCCGCGGTCAGATCCTTCGAGACATCGCAAAGGATTACCCGGAGCGGCGGCAGGACGATTTTGATTGGGCATCACATGGAAGCATTGACTATCCTGCCGGGCCAATTCACGGGCAAGGATCTGCTGGGCGCAAATGTTGGTTACGATTACAACCCAGGTCTGTTTCTGGAAGGCATTCGCTTAATCGAACAGCGCAAACTCCCCATGAACGAAATCATCACGCATAACGTGCCTTATACGGAGGCACCTGCGATCTACGACATGCTAATCAATCATCCCGGGCCTTCGGCGGGAGTATTGTTCAGGTGGGATTAACCGGCGATTCTTCTCTTTCCACGATTTCCCGAATCTTGAAACCCTTCGTCCTCTGGGTCTGCGTGAAGCGAGTGATATTGGTACAAACCAGATGGGACAGAAATACGACGATGCCCGCAGGCAACAGACCCGCCGCCCACCATATGCCCTGCCCCCCGATTGCCAGTCCAGTGACCGATAGGGCGACCATGATTCCGAAAGTACGTGCAGTGGCGTAGAGGGTGCGCTCTCGTTCGGGATAGGTGGCTATGATGGCACGCAGGGCCAGAAGGTCTTTCAGCACGATGAAAATCCGCTTCAGCCCGTAATGAGTAGAACCGGCAAACCGTTCTCGATCATTGACCGGTATCTCAGCGACTTCATCGGCTTTGACACCGAATATGGCAGGCATGAAACGGTTGAAGCCCCTCGGCAGATACCTGCCTTTGACAACCTCGGCCTGATACGATTTAAGCCCACAGCCGTTGTCATGGATAGGCACTTTAGTCACCGCACCAATCAACCAGTTCGCAATTTTGGAAGGCAGAACGCGATCCCAATACCGTTCCTGCCTGTCCTTTCGCCAGCCAGTAACCGCTTTGTAGCCTTCCCGCAGCTTGGCAAGCGATTTCGGAAAATCCGCGGGATCGTTCTGCAGGTCACCATCCATCGTGAGAACGACCTTTCCGCGAGCCACTTCGAACCCGGCACAAAACGCGGAGGCCTGGCCCCAGTTCCCGTCGAGTTCGACCGCTCGCACCCGCGGGTCTTTGTCTACAAGACCACGCAGCAACTCCCCAGTCCGGTCGGTACTGCCGTCATTCACCAGGATGATCTCTACGCTGCCCTCGAGTTCGGGGATGACTGCATCGACCTCTTCCCACAGTCGCTCCACGTTGCCCTCCTCGTTATGCAATGGCACCACGATGGAAATATCCGGGGCAAGCGACTTGTTGTTCGATTTGTCTTCGCTCATTTAGATGGGATTCAATCTCATTTGGACTGACTATTTTGAGGGACGCATTGTCTTCAGAGTTGGCGTTTTTGCATCTCAGATTAGTCACCTTCGCCGATCAGGCCATGGTACCTGCCCATCCAGTATGGCAGCAGGAAATCCACCGGAGCGCTTTGCGTATTGCCCTGATCGTCCCCGGGCCACTTCAAGCGGTAGGGATCATCACGCCATGCCCAGCCGGTTTGTGGGCGAAAATTGATTGGCAGGGGATAGATTGCCCTCTTTGCGCCTTTGCGATTTTTGAACATCGATACCTTGATATCTTCTCGCCCAAGATTGTTGACACCGTAATGGCGTTTCGAAATTGGGAAATTCCGCAACTGGAGCAATGAGTCCTCCTGGGCCTGCGGGTCCTTCCCACCAGTACCAAGATAGATGGAAGTGTAAAGCGCGTTGCCCTCATGACGCACATATCTCCAGGTTCGATTGATGCTCCTCTCGTAATACTTCAGGACTTTGGGATCTTTTTCCTGCATTAGAAGTGGATAACTGGCAATCATGCCCATGTTGTCGTTGTTGTGATTAGTCTGGCCAAGGACCTTGAACTTCACGAGCCATGTCGCTTTGTGCCAATTCTTCTGTTTTAAGCGCTCATATTCCAGCCGATACTTTTCTTCTCCGCTCGCCTTCCACGCTGTATGGATCGCACAAAGTGAAATGAACGCATGCACTCCAATCGGAACGGGGCCGATGTAAGCGCGCATGTTGGAATACTTAGTCGGCTCACCGTCGGCGTCGATGATGATGTAATCATTTTCCATGAGGTAATCGGCAATGGCAGTGATGTCCTTTCGCACTTGTGCTCGAACCTCCGGATCGTCCACCAGCATGGTGGCTACCCCATACCCGAAGACAATGCCCGAATACTGATCCTTGCTCACTTCATGTCGCCACATGAAGTTGGAATAATCGCCAACCCCTTCGCTCAACTGCCCCGGCCCCTCCTCCCAGAAACCCTTGTCATCCTTTGGTATGACATGCCTGGCGAGCAGGCCGGGCACACCATGCACAGCCTGCAGGAGATGAATGCCTTTCACACTCCTTCGAACTGCCTCAAGCGCCTCTGGGCTCTTAGTAACGGCGTAACGAAAACTCTCCGCCGCAAGGTGACAACCGTTCCAGATGGGCGAATCCGAAAGGTTGTTGTAGGAAAAGCCGATGGAGTCATGCTTCCGCATGTCCCTCCGATAGATCATAAGCCCCGACGGCGCGATGTGATACTTTTCGAGCATGTCTTGAAACATCTCGGCCTTCTGTTTCAAGGTCATGTTCTTCGGCGGCGCATATTCCGGTCTCCCCTCGTATGGCAATCGGAGATAGCTCTTGCTTGTACTTGGCGCGCAGCCGATGAGCCCCAGCAGAAGGATGGGGATAATGCTTCTGGAATAAAAATTTTTCATCGTCTGCCCCCCGGAACTTTAGAACTCAGCGAACCCGAAAAGAGAAGAACCCAACATCACCGGCTCAGAAATCCGCCGACTTCGGCGCCCTTGGATATGGGATGACGTCACGGATGTTGGCCATGCCGGTAACAAACTGAACGGCTCGTTCAAAGCCGAGCCCAAACCCGGCGTGGGGCACGGTACCGTACCGCCGGAGGTCGAGATACCACCAGTAATCCTCTGGATCCAAATCGCACTCGCGCATGCGGCTCTCCAGGACATCTTTGCGCTCTTCACGCTGGCTGCCCCCAATGATTTCCCCGATTCCTGGCACGAGGACGTCCATCGCGGCTACGGTTTTTTGGTCGTCATTGAAGCGCATATAAAAGGCTTTGATGCCCTTGGGGTAGTCATGAACGATGACAGGAGCCTTGAAATGCTTTTCAGTGAGAAAACGCTCGTGCTCCGTCTGCAGTGCGTTCCCCCAATCACACGGGTATTCGAAAGACTCCCCGGACCTTTCGAGAATCCCGATCACGTCAGTATATGAGACCCGCACAAATTCCTTTTCAATGGTGTGTTCGAGTGTCTCCATCACCGATTTGTCGATCCACTCGTTGAAGAATTCCATGTCGTCCGGGCATTTCTCAAGGGGTGCTTTGCACAGGTGACGGATGTACTCCTCGGCGAGTTGCATATCCCCGTCAAGATCGCAGAACGCCATCTCAGGTTCGATCATCCAGAACTCGGAAAGATGACGTGCGGTATTCGAGTTCTCAGCCCTGAAGGTCGGACCAAATGTGTAAACATTGCTCAGAGCGCAGGCATAGGTCTCGGCAGAGAGTTGTCCGCTGACCGTCAATCGGGCCGGCTTACCAAAGAAGTCATCCTCATAACTTTTTGGCTTTCCGTCCGTCGGATCCAGCGTTGTCACGGTGAACATTTCACCGGCGCCTTCGCAATCACTCGCGGTGATGACGGGCGAATGCAGATAAAGAAATCCGCGGGATTGAAAAAACTCATGCGTAGCCGCTGCAAGGCAGTTTCTCACCCGCGCCACCGCTCCAAAAGTATTCGAGCGTGGCCTGAGATGGGCCACTTCCCTTAGAAATTCCATGCTGTGCCGTTTCTTCTGCATCGGATAATTCTCAGGGCTCTCTACCCAGCCGAGCACCTCGACCGACTTCGCATGGACCTCGACCGGCTGACCCTTGCCTTGCGATTCTTTCAATTCGCCAACCACCCGCAGAGAGCATCCGGTGGCGGTATGCATAATCTCGGCCTCGTAATTCGGAAGACTTCCGTCAGCCACAATCTGGATGCCCTTGAGACTCGAACCGTCATTCAGCTCAAGGAATGAGAAGCCACCTTTAGAGTCGCGCCGGGTGCGCAGCCAGCCGTGAACGACGACTTCTGCCCCAAAGTCTGTTCGCTGTCGAAGGTTATGAACTCGGTCGTCTGGTTCGAGTGTTTTCATTCGTAATTCGTGTAGTTTTGGAACTTTGGTAAGGATTGTTGAATATGAAGAAACAGGCTGTCAAAAGGATTGCCCGGAGTCAATCGTGATAAACTCTTCGCATCACGCTACCGAGAGGCATTCTTTAGTCTCGGGGATGATGGAGTTCCGGAGTGATCGAGGTGCCACTTAAGGCTCCGTCACTCCAAAGCCCGGGCATTCCGCCCTTCCGAACAGGTAATGCTGCTGCACTGACTTGATGATGCAAATCCTCCTGCTTGCCGACACCCATGGCACGAATATTTCCAATGAAACCACGGAATACCGACTCGCAGAATTCCGGATTGACCTGATCTTGATCGCCGGCGATTTCAGTTATTTCGATCAGCGGTACGAACGGCTGATGGGGCTGGTGAAATCATCAGGCGTTCCATTCTTCTTCACTTCTGGTAATCACGAATCAGTCGAACTGTGCAGGTATGTGGAGCGGGCATACGGCGGCCGGTATCTGGATGGCGCGTCCGCCCGATTCGGAGAACTGTGCCTCGTCGGGCTCTGCGGTTACGACATTTTCTATCCAAACCGCTCCAACAACATTGAACATTTTCAGAACCAGCCGATTGATATGAGGGGCACCAGATATTCGATTCTAATGTCGCATGAACCGCCGCATCCGTGGCCGTTTCAGGGAAGGATTTGTGGCTCACCTCTTGTAAGCGAAGCGGTTGACCATCACCGATTCGATCTGGTAGTTACCGGCCACCTTCACTCGAAGACCCCACAAATCGAAATCATGGATTACGGCACAAAGGTGATAAACCCGGGCACCCGGGGGGCGGTTATAGAGTTGGATCTGAAACAAGGTGAATTTAAGATCCTCAGCCCACTCATGGCATAAAGAGGAGCCCTTGCCTGCTCGTTTCACTCCGCCGTGGTGGAGTCAATAAATTTCTCAAACTCCTCCTCGTGCGCCTTTACGGTCGCCTCAGGCCCCGTCCACTTGAAGTAGAAATTTCCAGGCTTGGTGGTCAGGACAACGGCGACCATCCGATAGTCTTTTCTCGGAACCACTTTAACGGAAAACGGCCCGCCCACCTGATCCATGAATGTTCCACTGACCTTTAGGATATTGGCCGTCCTGTCTTCATATTCTTTTTTGGTGATGTTGGCTTTGTCCTTGGAACTGCTCCCATCCGGCTGCTGCATCTGGCCGACCCAACGATCCAGGTTGGCCTGCACATCCCCGCCGCCTCCGGGGAAATGGAAGACGGCAAGTGTTGAATCCTCAGTATCACCCTTCACCTTTGGAATCGTGAACTGCGCATAACGCATGCGGGAAGAAGGCTGCTCCTGTTTCCAGCCCTCAGGCACCTCAAACTTCAGCTTCGGCCCCTCGCCTGGGGAAACATCGGCGAATACCAAAGTCAGTACGGGTATGAGCAAAGATAGTGTTCGATTCATAATGGCTCCTTGTTCTGTCGGTCTTGAAGTGTGGCTTACCAACCATCTTAGCAATTCAAGCAAGTGCTCGATAGAATCCCCGCCCTTCAACGAGCGGGACTCAACAGCAATCAACTTAGAGGCAAAAGACGTGCGAATTCTGTCCGGTGTTCAGCCGTCCGGTAAACTCCATCTTGGGAATTACTTCGGCGCAATCAAGCAGCATATTGAGCTCCAGGATGAGGGGCAGGCTTTCTACTTTATCGCTGATTATCACGCGCTCACCACCGTGCAGGACGCCCAGGAGCTGCGTGAGAACGTGCGTGACGTCGCCGTCGCCTACCTTGCACTCGGATTGAAAACCGAAGGCCCCATCTTCTTCCGTCAGTCAGATGTGCCTGAAGTGACAGAGCTTACCTGGATGCTCTCAACCGTCACCGGTATGGGTCTTCTTGAACGCGCTCATTCATTTAAGGACAAGACCACAAGAGGAATCAGGGCTTCCGTTGGCTTGTTCACATATCCGGTGTTAATGGCCGCCGACATTCTGATTTACCAGTCAAATATTGTCCCGGTCGGTTCGGATCAGGTGCAGCACGTTGAGATGACTCAGGACATGGCTGAGTATTTCAACAACACCTACGGCGGAGAGGTGTTCACACGGCCGGAGTACCGCCTTACCAGCACCCCCAAAGTGCCGGGCATTGACGGGCAGAAGATGTCCAAGTCTTATGGCAACACTATCGAGATATTCGCCAGGGGGAAGACGCTGAAGCAGCCCGTAATGGCCGTTGTGACCGACAGCAAAGGTCTCGACGATCCCAAAGACCCGACTACCTGCAACGTGTTCGCTCTTTACTCTCTGCTGGCCAGCGAACAGGAGAAGATGGAACTCGCTGAAAAATATCGCCGCGGCGGCTTTGGATACGGCCACGCGAAGCTGGAACTGCTCGGAAAGATTGAGGAGTACTTCGCTGCAGCACGAGAGCGTCAGGAAGAGTTGCTGAATGATCCCGATTTTGTCGAGGACTTTCTTCAAACAAACGCAAAGCTCGCCAGGGAAGAAGCGCGCAAGACGCTGGCCGCTGCTCGGAAGGCATGTGGGATTGATTAGCCCGCTATCAGTTGGTGCGGGTCACATATCGAAGGGAATTTGAAAATGAAGAAGGTATTGGTTGTCGGCGGCGCCGGATACGTCGGCTCGCACATGGTGAAGATGCTGCTGCAGGCCAATATGGAAGTCGTCGTGCTGGATAACCTTTCTACTGGCCACAGGGACGCCGTGCTCGGCGGAGAATTTGTGGAAGGCGATACCGCTGACGCGGCATGTCTCAACCGGGTGTTTAGGGAGCACCGTTTTGACGGCGTGATTCACTTCGCCTCATCCACTCAAGTCGGCGAGTCTGTTAAAAAGCCCGGTGATTACTACAGAAACAATTTCTGTAACACCCTGAATCTCCTCGACGCTCAGATTCGGCACGAGGTGGACGTGTTCATTTTTTCGTCGACAGCGGCCATCTTCGGTAACCCTATTCAAGTGCCAATCGATGAAACGCACCCGTCTCGCCCGATCAACCCCTACGGCAGATCCAAGTGGATGGTTGAACAGGCATTGAGAGATTACGACGTTGCCCACGGCTTGCGTTCGGCGTGCCTTCGATATTTCAACGCAGCGGGCTCAGACCCCGAAGGCGAACTGGGCGAGAGACACGAACCCGAATCGCATCTCATCCCTCTCGTCCTGCGTGCTGCCTCCGGTCGCCGTGAAAACATCTCAATCTTCGGTTCGGATTACAAGACCCGGGATGGCACTTGCGTCCGGGACTACGTACATGTGGTAGATCTCTGCCAGGCGCACCTGTTGGCTTTGAAACAGCTATGGAAAGGATCAGGCAGCAGCGTGTACAACCTTGGCAACGGCCAGGGCTTTACTGTTCAGGAAGTCATATCAACATCCGAAGAGGTAACCGGCAGGAAGATACCCGTTGTTCGCACGCAACGAAGGGAGGGGGACGCAGACACGCTGGTGGCAGTAAGCAACAAGGCGGAGAGGCTGCTTGGCTGGGACCCTCAGTTCTCCGATCTGGGGACCATCATTGAGCACGCCTGGTTGTATGAGAAGAAAGTGGCTGGACTGAAGTAATCGGGGCACGAGTGGCGGGCACGGAAGAAGGGGAATTTGAACGAAAGAGTCTTCCTTCTCGGTACGTCCGGGTGTGCGATCGAGTCGGGCTCCGGCTCAGAGTTGTCAATCCCACCACGTGGCGCGGGCGTCTGTGCGTGCAGACTCATCGTGCAAAAAAAGAAGGCGCTCACCTTTAATGATGGCAAAGATAGTTTCATGAAGGTGACGCGCATTGCAGGAAACATGGCGAATAAGGGGAGTGGTCAATTGTTTTCCTGACGAAATCGTGAGGGCAGAGTTAATTTCAGGGCCTCGGCATCTTATGGGAATCTGCCTTGCGCGCCTTTCATGTGCTGAGGCTTGATCTAAAGAGGCCCGCAGGATCACTCAGTTGTGAGCGGCAGATTGTCATCTGCAACGGTGTAAACGAGAAAGCTGAATGCGCAGATGAAGGTTAGACAGTCACAGGGGAACATTGCGAGACGTTGACTGCTCTCATTCGCCGGGTTCGGACACTGATGGACGATGTCGCAACGAAGCACGGGAAATCGATGTTGTTGGCCGGGCGGGTTCCCGATTCGACTGTCTATTGCAAAGCGATGGGTATTGATCTCGAAGCCTTCTTAAAATCTTTAACAACATGTCCTGAACCTTTGCCACTCATGGGTGTTTTGCTATAGTGCCACGCCCTTATGAGGACGGGACTGCGACCTTGGTGTCGCAAATTTCCAATTCGCGAATGCGTTCGCAGCATGCGCTTAAGGTGGAACGCCTGGTTCACGATTAGCCATGCGAACCTCCATACAAAAATTGTCTGACGCCGCGGCCTGTGGCCGCACTTGCAAATTGAAAAATTTGCGTCACTTCTCCACGCCAAACTTGAAACATACATCCACTATCACAGGAGTTGCCATGCGGGCTTCCCGAATGACGTACCTTGTCGGAGCTTTATCGCTTCTTGTTTCTTCCGCATTTGCTGACCTCTATACCGAAGCGCTCGCACTTTCCAAAGTGGGCGACTACAAGGGGGCCACGGCAAAGCTCAACGAGTTCGTCAAGACAGCAAAGGGGCAGCAAAATATTGACGGACAATTCTTGCTTGCTGACATGTATCTGGCGCAGGGCAGCATCCTTGAGGCGGCAACCGCCTACGAAGCTGTGGTAAATGCCAATCCTTCCGCTGAAGTCGTCATAAAGGCTCGCACAGGAATCGCTCAGACACTCGAAGCCCGCGGCGAATTCACCCGTGCGGTGGCTCAATACAAAGAACTCGTTCTGCAGTTCCGTCACAAGGCCGATATGCACTCCATCTGGCTGCATGTGGCCAACCTGTTCCGCCGTACGCTTGGTCAATACAATGAGGCTGAAAAAGAACTAACCTCCCTTCTCGTCCGCTATGAGAAACATGCCAACAACGGCGATGCGCTCTGGGAACTCGGACAGCTTTACCAGCACAACCTCAAGAATGTTCGAAAAGCGCAGGAGACCTATGTTCGCCTCTACACGGAGTACCCCAAGCATAAGAACTCCCCGGCAGCGACGGTGCAATCCGGCTATCTTCTCGAAGACGGTGGTATCCGCGACTGGGCTAAGGCGATTACGGAATACAAGAATTATGTGACAGCCAATCCAAATGCCTCCGATGTTTATGAACGCCTTGCTCGCATCGCCTATTTGAATCGAGACCGGCTGAATCAATACCAGAATGCGATCGATTACTACGACCAGGCATTCGCCGTAAAGCCCAACCCGGAGATCCTCTGGGAAAAAGCTACCGCGGCCGAGCGTACGGGCAAGAACGACATCAAAACTGCCGCTTACACTCAGATCGTACAGAAATTCCCAGACAGTTCGCAAGGGCAGCTTGCATTGCGCGGACTTGCAAACATCCTGTGGGCGGAAGGCAAGAAGAACGAATGCATCGAAGCGACCAAGAAAATTGTTGCAAAGTATCCCGACAGCCCGGATGACCTTTACAACCTCGCAAATCAGCTTCGTGACTCGGAACGATGGGACGAAGGTGCGGCCAACTACGATCAGCTCATCCAGAAATTCCCGCAGTGGAATGCCAACTACATCTATACTTATAAGGCGAACGTTTATCTGTCCCGCCACGACAACGCAGTCGCTCGCAAGGCCGACGCTGAGGCAAAGGCGGCGTTAGGTCAGGCCGTCGAAGCGCTTCAGCCGGTCTTCACCAAGTTCCAGGGGCATACCGATCCGATTGTCCGGGCGCTCTGGATGCTCGCCTACGACATCTATTACACCCGTGCCAAGGATTACGACAACGCCATCACCAACTTCCAGACGATCATCGGCGAACATTACCACTATCAGCATTGGGCGAACAGGGACTACTCCATCCGATGGCTGACCGAAAGCCATCTCGCCAAGTCCAAGAATATTGACGGCGCCGCACAGTTTGTTTCGCAGACGCTTAAGAAAGATCCGTGGAGTGACAACCTCCGCAACGGCATCGCCTATCTGATGTCCCGTTACAACGCGCTTGGCGAATATGCCAAGTCCGTAGCGCTCGCCAAACAGGTGCTCGATACCCGCCAGTCAGACTGGGGCGATGCCTGGACGCTTTACTGCCTCGGAGATGCCTACAATGGGCTTTCTCTCACCGCGCCCCAGGAGCAGCTCCCAGAGCTTCATCGCAAGCAACTCGAGGCATTCGCCGGCCTCTACAACTACCATAAAAACAACGCCTACGGTGGTATGCGCAGCTATATCAACGACATTCGCCAGAAGGTCGTCAAGCCACTGCTGCGTGAACAGTCCATTCGCGTTGACCGCATGTCTAACATGCTTTTCAAGCGTGACGAGAAGGGTGAAAGCGACGAGACGTGGGCCACTGCAGCACTCAATGACTGGACGCCCATCGAGACCGGCAAGGACTGGGGCAACTTCGACGGCATCGGCTGGTATGCGGCGGATATCGATGCGGTCGCCGAGCAGGGCGAGTACGTGGCGGCCTTCTCAAACGTGGATGATCAGATGTGGCTATACGTCGACGGCAAGCTCGCCGGCAGTCACTCCGGCGCCAGCAAACCGTTCACGTTGCGCTTCAACACCGAAAAGACAGAGGGCAAAATTCGCATAGCGGTCAAGGTGAATGACAGCGCTTCGACTGGTGGCATCGTCGGTTCGTTTGTCATTGAAAAGCCTCGAACCATCGGCAAGCAGGAGCTCCTGAATACTGCGCTCGCCAACCAGGCGCTTGGCCAGTTCGCCGACGCTATCAAACACTACAACGACTGGCTCAAAGACATCCCCGCAGGCAACGCTGAGCGCGACGTCGCCATCCGTTACATGAACTGGATTGACGCCCAGAATCAGGACATCGAAAAGCTGACATCCCGTAAGCCGGCCACGCCGACAGAGGACTATTACCTCTCCCTCGCCGACGTTTATACGGACCAGCGTGATTACACCAAAGCAGAGGCTACTTACAAGGAGGCCGTGGAGGCGTTCCCCGCCAGTTGGAACACCCTGCTCGCGCTCGCCAAACATTACGAGGACAGCAAGAGCAAGAACTACCAGCTCATGAACGGCGCCTACCAGAGGCTCATTGCCGCCATGAAGGGCTCGCCCGCCGAGCATCGGTTTAAGGGACACCACGTTTACATGGTCAACGACGTGTGGCGCAATTATGCAGTCGCCCGTGAGCTGATCGCCCAATACCAGGCCGAACAGCCTCAGAGCGGTTACTGGCTGCGTCGCTACGCCGACCACCTCTACAGCTACGAAAAGCAGGATTTTCAGAAGGCGATGGGACTCTACCAGCGCTGGATGATGTCCAACGACAGCCTCGACCCGTGGCATCTCGGCAGCCAGCTCTGGGAATGCCTCAACCGCCTCGGTAATCACAACGCAGCCTTGGCATTTACCAACATGTGGCTTGGAAAATTCAGCGGTCACACCAACACTCCGGACATGCTCTATCGCCAGGCCATGACCCAATGGAATATGGGAAGTGAAAACGAAGCCGCCCGCGCCCAGGCCATCGCCGCGTTCAAGAAATTACAGGCTGACTTTCCCACCTCATCCGCCAGTTACAGCGCGGCCTATCACGCCATCCAGTCCTACACTCCGCCGCACTTCGCACCCATTGCCGACGCCACGGAAATGACTGAAGCCTGGATCAAGGCCAACCCGGCTCATGGCTACTCGGCGCAGTTGCTCTGGTCCCTGGGGAACCGCATGGAGCGTGAGCAGGATTACGGCTTCGACAAGGCTCTCGAGGTCTATCGCCGCATCTGGAAAGATTTCCGAATCAAGTGGGCCGAAAATCTCTACGCGTACGACAAGATCGCCAACTACCACTGGGGCCGCCGTGAATACGATGAGGCGTACAGCATTTACCAGGAGGCGATGGATCACTTCGGAAACAACGGTGACGGCCGCGTCAAGGATGCCTACCACCGCCTCGCCACCAGATACAACAGCTTCGTCAATTTTGAGGCCACGCCGGATTCTACGAACAAGCAGTTCCTCGCCTCACGTCTGCAAGACGGCCAGGCCGACGGCAACAACGGCCACCCAAGCTACTCCTGGGCATCGGAGGAAGGCGAAGGCGAGCACTATATCGAACTCGCCATGAAGAAGGCCGAGGAGATCCGCCGGGTTCAGGTTATCTGGGCAGGCGCTCAGCTCCTGCCGCAAGCCATCAAACTTCAGTATCTCAACGGCAATGCCTTCGCGGACGTCCCCGGATTTGAAAAATTCCGAACGGCCGAGGAACTCACCAGCACCTGGGTCATCTCCCCAATCAAGACAACCAGGATCCGCATCCTTCAAAAAGCCGGGGGCGGCCCCAAGCAGCGTCCCAACGCGATGATGGCCACGGAGGTCCGCCTCACCCGCGCCATCAGCGACACGGATTTTGAAGCTCTCGATAATCTCTACGGGCAGTATCTAAATTACTTTCAGGGACACGGCGAGACCTTCAGCATTGGAGTCACGCTTTGCGACTATCTCGCCTGGCGCGGGGAATACATGAAGTCCAACATCAAGCTCCAGCAGCTCCTCTACGCCATGCCTCGTAATCACCCCACCTTCTGGGATTACGCCAAGGCAGAGGCGCAGAAGCGTATGGATCAGGAACGCTACGGCGAGGCTGCGGCTATCTTCCGCACGATGCTTTCCATTCATCGTGGGATTGATGCCACGCGCCGAAGCGATGGCGAGCGTCTCATGGGCCAGGCCCTCAATAAGTCCGGCGAAGCCTTTGCCAATATCGACCCAAGCAAGCCCGAAGCAGGCCTCCTCTGGGGCAACGTCTTCGCACGGAGCGGCGAACCCGACCTCGCGTGGGAACGCTACCAACAGAATCGGGAACTCTATTTCGATCATCAGCACAAGCTTTCGTTCGAGTTTATCGACCTCATTATTCGTGGACTTCTCACGCAAAGGGAAACCGGCGAGGCCATTAAGGTCTGCCGTCACTTCCTCATCAAGCGCAATGATGATAAACATGTCAGCAATGCCGAGCGTGCCCGCATCCAGCTCCTCATCGGTGACGCCTACTTCCGTGAAGAGCGCTTTGAGATTGCCCGCGAGGAATACAACACCGTCCTCACGCTGCCGGAATACAAAGACCTTCCCGAGCACATCCAGGCCCGTTTCAAGGTCGCTCAAACCCTGATGTCCCAGAAAATCTTTGCAAAGTCGCAGGAGATTCTTGAGGACCTCGCCACAAGCCCCGACGAAGACACCATGTCCCGGGCGCACCTGATGCTGGGTATCCTGTTCCATGCGCAGGGCGAGGTGAAAAAGGCCGAAGCGAAGTTCAAGGAAGTGCTCACCTTAATGCCCAAGAACGAGACCGCCGATGAAATCATTTACCGCCTCGGCACGGTCTACCAGGAACGCCGTAAATATAAGGAAGCCCTCGAAGCGCTCCGCCTCATCGGGGCGTGGTCTGGCGACAGCAAGCGAATGGTCGAACCGGGACGCTCCCTGCGCATTCGCTTGAGCGATCGTGACCTCACCATTGCCCGCGGCTCCTCCGAAGTGCCGGTTATCGTGACCACTTCAGGTGGCGACGAGGAACGCATCCTGCTCGGGAAATCCGACATTGGAAAGGGCCTGTTCGTGGCTGAAATCGATACCGAACTCGGTGTGCCAGCCAGGAATGACCGCAAGCTCCAGATTATGGGTAACGACACCATTACCTATAAATACGACCCGCAATGGGCAAAGGATTTCAAGATCGTTGACGATCCGGACTCGCCTCCGCCAGTTATCACCGTCGCCGGCGACGCCATTCTGCTAGCCTCTGCCACTGAAATTAAGGAGGAAGAGGAATCCGAACTGCCGGTCCTCAATGACAAGGAGGAAGAAAAGCGCGACGCAACCCGGCTGTTCCGTGACGAATCGCAACTCAAGCCGGGCAACCTCGTCTACATCAAGGTCACCGATCCAGACCTGGATATCACCAATGCAAAGGACACAGCCACCGTCGTAGTCGAGGCCACCAGTGGCGACCAGGTCGAATTAACGCTCGACGAAACAGGAGAGCATACCGGCATCTTCATGGGCAGCGTCTTCACCGGCAATCGTCCGCCCGATGCAGTCGCCTCCGATAACAGCGAAGGTAGCGAAGCCCGGTACGCCATAGACGGAGTCAACAAGGCCAGCAATGCCTGGGTCGGCTCGCTCGACAATCGTCCGCCCAAGTGGATCAGCGTCGACCTCAAGGAAGTGCATGCGATCTCCAAATACGAATGGGATCGAGGCGAAGGTTACGACCCCAAGGAAGACCGCGCCCCGCTTCGCTACATCATCGAAGGGTCAAAAGACAAAAAGACCTGGTTTCCAGTCGCGTTCTATCCTGAGAACCAGGCCCCACTGATCAAAGGCGCCATCGGCCTCTGGGACCCGGATGGTTCCGGTGGTTATCAGAGCCGCCCGTCTGCCATGCTCGAAGGTAACGGCAACCTCGGTAATCGATGGATCGGCCAGCCTGACCTTGGCCAGTGGATCATTGATATAGATCTCGGCCGCGTCACCCAGCTCGGCAAGACCATCCTGCGTCCCCAGAACACCGCCAACGAGGTTCGGCAGTTTGACGTCTATGTTGAAAAGACCCCGGGCAAATACCCGGGCAAATTGCGTGATCTCGATGCCTGGGTTTCCGTTTTCAAATCGCCAAGTCTGGCCAGTGCCCAGACTGTAACCGCCGACTACACCGTTCCCAAAGAACCCAAGGAAGGCGACCGCAAAGAACCCGTCAAGTCCCAGTTCATTCGCCTTGTTATTAATGAAGCCTTCGGCAACTTCCCCGAAATCGGTGAATTCGAGATTTACCCGACATTTACCTTCAAGGCCGAGATTCCGGAACAGGGCATCGGAGGCACGTTCACGTTTGACGAGCCTGTCGCCGCCCGGCACATGCGAATGAATATCCACGAATTCCGAACCGACGCGCCCGCCATCGCGCACATCGGTATCTACGACAAGGACGGTAAGAAGCTCGTGCCACACGAAGGCTCAAAGATTCACGAACTCGCCACCAACCGCGTCCTCGAGCTCAGCCCGGGCGACGAGGTCACCGTGAATTATCGGGACGAGAAAAACATCCATCCTGGTGAACCCAAGACCTACCGTGAAAGCCTTTCCGCCACCTACTTCAATGGCTTTGTGCGCACCATCGTGCATGACTTTACCGAAGACCAGGCCGGCAACCGCAAACAGGTCGATTACATGGTACGTCGCATCCGCCCGGGCGACCGTTTCATCGTGGAGATTGTTGAATTCGATGAAGACAAGACCGACGGAATCGACAAGATCCCGTTCCTCGTTACCACTGCCAACGGCAAGAAGATGAACTATGACGCCCGTGAGACCGATCCATATTCGGGCATCTTCACCAAGGAGATTGATACCTCCATCGACGGGGCGCCCAATACCCTCCAGGTTGAAGAGGTGGATTCAATCACGATCGAATACATGGACAACGAAAACACCGATCCTGGCCACAAAGCCGAACGAGGCACAAATATCTACACCTCCACCCCGACCGACGGCAAAGTGCGCCTCATCTCCAACATCAAGCGAAAGGTCGCTCCGGGAGACGACAAAGAATCCACCAAGCTCGTCGCCATCGAGCAGGACATGGAAATCGAGGTTCTCGACCCCGATGCTGCCCTCCACAGCGGCAACGTGATAAAGGTGAAGCTCACCACCACCAAAGGGGCCGAAGCCACCGTCGAATGCAAGATCGGCGATATCAGCAACAGCTACAACACTTATCGCGGATTTCAGACCGCGCTCAGTGACAGCCTCGAGCTCGGACGCTTCCGTGGCATGATTCGCGTCGTCCTGGGCGACAAGAGTTCGCCGTCGACACGCGTCCAGGTGCAGCAACTCGGCGATGGTGAATTCTCATCGGCAAGCAGCGAGAGCAGCAGCAACAGACGCGGCAAGACTGATGATCCCATCATGGAAGTCCTCAACGTCATGGGCGGCGATGTCATCACCGCGCAGTACATGGACGAAGTCACCCCCGACAACCCTCTCGCCACCGAACGCTACGATAGCGCACGCATCATTTCTGACGCGGAATTCGGAATCTTTGATGACGAATTTGAAGCCGAACTGGATCTGGCCCACGTCGGCGAAAAGCTCCACCTCCAGGTCATCGACCCTGACATGGACGTCTCAGAAGAACGGGATGCAGTCATCCTCAAACTCGAGTCGACCTTCGATGACGGCACGTCCGACAAACTTGACATCCGTCTTGTTGAGAGCCTCTCACACAGCGGCGTGTTTACCGGCTCAATCATGATCAAGCACGCTGATAAAGGGGATTCGGAGAACGCGGAACTTGAAGCCAATTTCGGCAACACAGTCACCGCTGTTTACCTGGACAAATACAACACGAAGTCCGCGGACGCTGAGCTCCTCAAAGCACAAGTCAGCGTCGTCACCGGTACCGACGGTCAGATGATGGCCTTCAGCCGCTCCTTCCCGAACGACGAACTCGCCGTCGAAACCCAGTTTCGGGTTGGCGAGTGCTATTTCTACCTCGGCAAAAACCACGTCGAGTTGAAGCAGTCTGAGACCGGGCTCAGGGAGCTGGCGGAAGGCCAGCAGATCCTCACCGAACTTGTCACCCACCACCCCGAATCCGAATGGATCGATCAGATTGGTTACCTCCTCGGCAATATCACCCAGGAGCAAGGCAAATACGACGATGCCGTCCTTGTATACCGACGTATCACCCGTGACTATTCCGAAAGCATCATTGCTGCAGACGCTCAATACAAAACAGCCCTGTGCTTCGAGAAGAAGGGCGAGTTCGACCAGGCATGTGAAGAATACGTTCGCCTTGCCTATAAATACCCTGAGAACGCCCTCGTTGCCGATTCGATGATCCGCATCGGCCTCTATTACTTCAATAAGAAGATCTATGAGACTGCTCTGGGAGTCTTCGAACGCTTTATCGATAAGTTCCCTGACCACTCGAGCGTTCAGAAGGTCTCCTTCAAGGTCGGCCTCAGCTATATCCTGGCAGAGCGCTTCACCGAAGGCGGCGACCATTTCAAAGGCTTCGTCGAAAAGTTCCCTGAAAGCGAAGACCTGAAACCAGCCGCCCTGTATTGGGCCGGCGATTCCTACCTGAAGGCCAACGATGCCCTGAAGAGTTACCAGATGTTCAAACGCTGCATCTGGGATTATCCGGAAAGCAAATGGGCTAAGTTCGCCAGAGGCAGGCTCACAGCTCCGATCTTCGATCGGATCTCTGAGATGGAATAGGCCGAATCCCGGTAAATGTTTTGAAGGGCAGGCTCTTGCTTTTAGTCTTCCCTTTACAGAGTAAAAGCCCCATCCGACTGCAGCCGGGTGGGGCTTTTTTTAATTTGGAGTCCTGCCCGAATTATTCTGCCATTTTCTTACCGCACCCGTGCTGAGTGGCTTGGGTAATGGGTCTGAGGCGTTCAGCGTGCATGGCACTTGGCATTTCCGGGTTCGGGGCACGCTACGAGGCAAACTCCGGGGCAGCTTCCTAATCCAGACCCAATACTTCAATCCCCTTAATCGCGGGACCGATCCCCCTGACGCGCTGGAGAACCAACTCGGCAGGGGCCGTTTCAAGATCCACTGTCTTTTCAAGTTGCCACGCAGTGTTCTGGCCGGCGGCCCTGAAAACATCTACGGACGCGGCAATTTTCTTGTTGCTCCAAAGAACTTCGTAAACACGTTTACCGCTGACCGAAGAACTGCGGTTGGTTTCGGCGAGATGCAGGATGAGTTTGTAACGGCCCGGCTTGGCTTCGAAGGTGTAGGTGAGCGTTTGATTGGCCCAGCGTTCTGTCTTGTAAACATCTTCAAGAGCGCCTGCCTTTTGAATGGGTGCTCGGCTGGTCCAGATTCCGGATCCGGAGATTCGCGCAGTGTCGGCTTCCCAGACTCGGCCATCTGAAGTGGTTACTTCAGGTCCTCCGCAATTGATCCGCTTTACCCAGGTGAGCGGAGTGACGGTGACCGGCTGTCCACAGGGGGTAACTCCTCCGTCCCGGTTGCGGATATTCAGGAGGTACTGGTAGGGATGGCTTGCCTCGATCTTAGTATCGAAGTACGAACCTGATTCTTTTCGGCCGGGAATGGTTTCAATGACGCTGAACTCACCCTTTTCGCCTTTACGACGATGAAGTTCGAGCCCGGTAAGGTCCCATCCAATCTGGCCCTTCCAGGCAATCCGAACTCCATCGGCCATCGGCGTGGCTGTTACAACCAACTGAGTCTTCACCGATTTGAGTTTTTCCAGCGTCGCATCCGCTTCGATAACTTGCAGAAACCACGGCATCCGGCCGATGAGCCGGCCGTAAAGTTTCGGAGTCTGATGAGCAGAAAGATTCGGGTGAAGGGAAAGAAGACGCCAGAGTTCTTGATAGGCCCTCGATGAAACGGTCATTTTCTTTGGAGACCCCAAAACTGAAAGAAGGGCTAATTGATCCTTTTCGAACATCTCTGAAAGTTGTGCCTTCACCCAGGCTACATACTCAGGCTTCTGTCTGATGGCATGGGCAAAAGCAACAGACCTGCCAAGGAACGGCGCGTCTTCGCCCGTCGCTCTCAATTCCATGTCGGCAATTCTGAAAATGGTCTCGTGAGCGAATTTCGTTTCCGGAGAATCTTTGGAGTAAGCCATCGCGTAATCCAGCAAACCTTCGGCAAAATGGGACCGGGACGAGGCATCCATCGTTTCGGACCTGGTCGAATGAACGACCTCCCGCGCCCTTTCCAGCATTTGATTCGGGTTGCTGAAATATTGTTTTTCCACTGCCAGAGAATTCGAGGCAGCAGCGGAGCAGATTTCCCAGTTCCTGACCGAAGCACGGCTTCTACGACGTTTAATATGTTCCAAACGTTTGATCAGAATTAGAGGCTCGTTTTTGATGATCCCGTCCATAACTTCGTACCCGAGCGTCATCCCTCCAACGTCAATTGGTGATGGAGTTTCGCTCGCGAAGATGGAGCAAAGATTATCTGCAACCACCTCCAGAGTACGGGGATCACCGGACAGCAGATACCAGAAGATCCTCGACCGGACTCCATGGACAGAACTCGAAGTCGGCTGCCCCCAGGGCACCGCATTCGGTCGACGGCTGGCACCCACTGCCGACATCCGGCGGCCGTTCACCAAAACAGAACTTTCAGTTTCCGAATGGATCGTCCCTGCGTCCGCGGCGTGATTAAGCATGCGTTCGAAATACTGGATGTAGCTGGCATTCCCCGTCCGCAACCATTGAAGAAGAATCTGCCAGCTTTCGTGATTCGCATCCAGACTCCAGCCGGAATCTGCCCTGCAGTTCCAGGTGCCCGGGGCACTGTTCGTGTTTTGGTTGGTTTGAGGGTTGTAATATGTCAAAGCGCCGCCGTCGTTCAGCAGGCCGTACCACTTGAATTCGTATGGGGATTGCGTGAGCCATTCAAGGGCGACATCGGTGGCGCCCTCGTATTCCGGAAACAGGTCGGCGTTGCGCGGAGAGAAGGGCCCAAAAACGCCGGATTGCACGTAATGTGAAGGGTTGACCTTCAGGACGAGCAGGCTCTCCACTTGCGCCTTTAACTTCTCACCTTCCGTGTCCCCGGAGAAATCCAGCCAGACACGTTCAGTTATCGCCAGGCCGGCCGGGTGGCCTGGCAAGTTCGCTGGTGGCTCCTGTTCGTTTTTCGAGTCCTCCTCATCGAAGTGCCGGAGGTCAAGTATTTGGTTTGTACTCGCTGGCCATAGCGAATAAGTGACATCCAGGTCGCTGACCGTTATTTCCTTGGGATAGCGTTGGGCAAAACGTTCACCCGCTATTGCAAATTTGTAATCCGGCATCCGCACCTCGAGCCAGCCCGACAGTTCAGTACCTGCTCCAATCATCGTTCGGTCTTCCTGGGCATCGTGCCAGTAAGTGACCTCTGCGGACTTTGCGGCACCTCTGGCCAACTGATGCATCCGCGCGTCAGGCCGAGTGGCCACGATACTCACTTCTTCAGTGGTCTTTATCGTTGGAGAAGGCCCATTCGTGCTGATCTGCACGGCTGCCCCCTCAAGAGCGGCCGGGAATCTCATCACGCACTGACGCATGAAGTTCTGTCGCGGGTCGCATTCCCAGATGAGAGTCCACTCCAATTTGACGCGAGCACTTCCCCGGGTCAGGAAGTAACGAAGAATGAAGGAGCACTTTCGTTCACCGTCACCTGACACGATCCCGCCTTCGCAACGCACCACATATCGAAAGGGTGTTTTCTCTTCGACGTACAAATCTTCTATGACACCATTTGAGCGGGTTGAACTGGTACCCGGATCTGCTTCGCGCAACCAGTTTTCGTGATCGGTGTGTTCAGGCCCTGCCGTGGTCGTGACAAACAACATCTGGGCCTTGGTGTCCCCCACTATGATCGATCTGTCGTGAACACGAATAGAGTGGATGAATTCAATACCGGTCTTTCCGAATTCAATCGTCAGCACCCCATTTGAGACGCGGAGCAGATCGCCGTCGGCCTCTTCTTTCCAGGGCGAATTAACTGGCTCGGCTGGCCGGCCGATTTTGAGAATCAGACCCTTGGTTTCCTTTGCCTCCAGGGACGTCTGCATCTGAATGCGAAGCCATTTGATGGAGCCATCGGGCCAATAGGTCAAAGGCCGGAAGTAGGCTGGAAGCTCTCTGCCGAATTGGGAAGTCAGCCGCACCTCAACCGATTTCAAATCACCCCGCCCGAATGGAATGCCGGTACAAACGAACGCATCTTTACGTGCCGTGCCGCTGGTCTCCTCAATGCTTAAGTGAACCTCCTCAGCCCACAATATGGACGAGAGAGCCAGAATAACGATCGCCGGGAACTGAGAGCAGGAAGCGTAAGGATGCGTAGCCGCACCGCCGGAAAAAACCGGAGCAGGGGGAGTAAGTTTTGGCATCTGGATTGACGGCTCTGGTACCAATGTACAAGGAGAATGGGAGTTGAAATGAAGAATGGCAACTGGTCTCCCCCCCTCTTTAGCTCTTTGGTCGCTCAAACTGAAATCATGTAAGATAATCCCGTTCGCACTCAATAATTCCGTTTTCGCGGCAGCAAATGTCCTCTAAAGACGATCTTCTTTTTGCACAGACAGCGATCCGCAAGAACCTCTGCAACGACGAGCAGGCGAGGGAATGCCTTGATGCCACGGCCAAGGCGGAGGTGCTTGGGGAGAACAAGAATCTGTACCAGGTATTCGTCGAGAAAGGCTACCTCACCCTCGAACAGGTGAATTATATCCTCGGCAAGCCAGCCGATTCTCCTATCGCCCCTTCTCCGCCACCACGAACTGCTGTCGCCGAGTCGCCCCCCAGAGCTGATAAATCCAGAGAAACAACGATAAGCGCCCTGGGTGATTTTCAAATCACCGGCAAACTCGGCGAAGGCGGAATGGGAGTTGTTTACAGGGCGACACAGAAGAGTCTGGGTCGGGATGTTGCGCTCAAGATTCTGCCCCCGCGGCTGGCGGCGGATAAGGAATTCGTCGACCGATTCCATCGGGAAGCCCGTTCGGCCGCGCGACTCAACCATCAGAACATTATCCAGGTCTATGCCGCGGGAGAAGAGCGCGGCTATCACTATATGGCCATCGAACTCATCGACGGTGCCACCACTCTCGAAATGATGAAGCGGAAGGGCCGCTTCCCGGAAACAATCGCTCTCGGCGTCATTATTGAGATGGCCAGGGCACTTGATCAGGCCCATAAGAGCGGCATCGTCCACAGGGACATCAAGCCCGACAACATCATGATGAACCGGGACGGCGTCTCCAAGCTCGCCGATCTCGGTCTGGCCAAAGAAACAGTAGCCGCAGATATCACCCAGAGCGGCGCCATTGTCGGAACACCCCGGTATCTATCGCCGGAACAGGCCGCTGGTGCTGACAAGGTTGATGGCCGCGCTGATTTTTATTCGCTCGGTGCGTCCATCTATCATCTGGTTGCGGGAGAGGCGCCATTTGATGGGGACAATGCAATGCAAGTGATCGTGAAACACCTGAACGAACCGGTGCCACCACTCAAGAACAGGGCCTTAAATCTATCTGATGGCTTCTGCGCGCTTATCGATAAGCTCCTGCAGAAGAAGCCGGAGGATCGCTTCCAGACAGCCAAAGAACTCGAAGCTGCAGCGGAGATTCTCAAGGCCGGAAACGCCCCTGCACGATCCCCGATTGGATCGACCGCGCCAGCCCCACCTCAAGCACCTTCGATTCCACGGCCTGTCCCGCTCACAACCAGGATCGCTCCTGGCAAGGCCATCAAGTCTGCTCCACTGGCATCCTCCGCACAGGCGGCCAAGACAGCAACGATTGACTTTGGAAGCATGAATCTGATGCAGCCTCAGCAGCCGCGAACCGCCACCACTGCTGCATCCAATTTCCAGCCCGTGTCAGCTCGGACCCCTCGAATGGCGGGAACCCCGACGACTCATGGGTTGGCGTCGGCGAGCTTTGCCAGTTCGGCGCCCTACCGCATTGAAGATGAAGGGTACAGCCTCTCCAAAATGCTGGTCCATGCACTCCTGGCCATCGCCGTAATCGGGGGGGCTTGTTACTTCCTCGTTACCACAGACAGGGTCAAAGCCAGTGTCCTGGGCATCAATAAGACTGTGAGCCCTGAAGAAAAGCGGCTAGAGGAGCAGGAGGCGAACAACATGCTGACAGATTTGATCAGGAAAATAGACAACCAAAACACTCAATACAAAGAAAACCTGGCGCTCCTGGAACAATTCGACGACTCAAAACTCGGGGATGCTGACCGGCCAAAATTTGAGGGCAAGATCAAGGGTACGAGAGAGGCCAGACAGCAGAAATCAGACGAGCAATTCAACATTCTCGAAGGGGAAGTAGAAAGACTCCTCAATGAAAAGAAGTTCGTGGAGGCCTATGCAAAAGGAGGTGAATTTCCTGAACAGATTCTGACGGACGAAACTCAAAGGAAAATCGATGAGCTGAAAGCTCGCATAAGAGCGAACGCACAGGAAGAGATGCAGACGATCCAATCACAAATCCAGGCGGGGATGGCCAAAGGAAACTTCGCAGAAGTTATGCGGTTGAAACAGCAAGTCTCCCTAAAGAGTTTTGCCGAGCTGGCGCCATCAGCGACGGGGTTGCTTTCAGAGGCGATTTCCTCGGCGACTTCAACTATTCGAAAATTCACTAAAGCGGATGAAGAGATTCGCAGCGTGGCTAAGGCACTCAAAGAACAATTCGAGGCAGGGGATTACTTTGCCGGCTTCAGCACCGCTGAAAATGCCCTGAAGAATCAGGAACTTCGTGGCTCTATAAGCATCGTCAAGAAATCAGAACAATTTGTCTTTGAACTGCAGGCCCTGGTCGAAGACGGCACCGGCATTTACAGCCTGATGAAAACCTACCTGAATGAAAACATTGGGAAGGAAATCCTCTACCGAGGTCAGAAAACTCAACTCCATTCAATTGATTACGAAAAGCGCACCATCGATATGACCTATATCGGTAGTCGCAAAAATTGGGATTTCAAAGACCGTTTCAGCCGTCCGTCAGATATTGTCACCCTTGCCGAATTCGCATCTGGAGGAGGAGGCCCGGAATTCGAGCACCGCGCCGGCATCCTCTTCTTGCTCTGTGGTGAAACCGTAGATGCACGAAAATCCTTCGAAAAATCAGGTGGCGATGTTCTGGCGATTTACCAGGAAGAGCTGGCGTTTAATGAAAGTATTAAGAAATTCAATGAACGGATGGCGAAGGTCGCCGCCACAGATGAATTCCGGATGGGAATAGACGTAAGCAACTGGAAATCTGAGTTGGAAAAACTCCAGAAAATGAAAGGTGGCAATTTCATCAACGCGGAATGGTTTCAACGAGAAACGCCACGTCGCAAGGCAAAGCTTCGAACTTACTACATAGGCAGATACGAGATTTCCAATACAGATTACGGTGAATTCATCGCAGCCGTGTCTTCAGTGGAAGGCCGCCCATACGCCCACAACACGGAACCAGAAAATAATTCATACATCCCGGGAACGTGGGAAGATAACAACGTCGGCCGCCGAAAAGCTGACCTGCCTGTGGTAAGCGTTGACTGGTATGACGCGTATGCCTACACGCGATGGAGAAGCACAAGAGACGAATTTATTAATTACCGCCTCCCTACGGAAGCCGAATGGGAATGCGCAGCCTCCTGGGGGCCGGATTTCAAGGAAGGCCAGAAACGCGAATACCCCTGGGGGTCTAAATATGCTGATAAGGCCGCTCACCTCAAATCCGTAGACGACCAGAAGAACGATGACTCAGTCTATACAAAGCCAGTGAACAGCTATAAGTCGACGGACTCAGGATACGGCTGCCAGAATATGGCCGGCAATGTCTGGGAATGGGTACAAGATTATTTCAACCCCGACCACCCATGGGAACTTGAGGAAGACAATCCGACCGGCCCAGCCGAAGGCAAGCAGAAAATCATCAGAGGCGGGAGCTTCAAGACACTTTATTTCCAGGGCCGCACAACCTCGCGTTATGCCTTAGAGCCCGAAAAGTCTCAGATCGATCTGGGATTTCGAATCGCCTCAGATCCGCCGGATATGATTGGTGCGCGACTGAAACGATACGGCCTGAAGCCAAAAAAGTGATTCGGCGCACATCCATCGCTGGTCAAGCTCGCCGGCACTCCAGGAATATCCGAGCCAGTTCCACTCAATCCTTCCCAAGTTGCGCCTTCAATCGCCGGTGCAGCTCTTCCACCCGCCGGATGTTGATGCTCGCCGGGTTTCGCTCGATGAGCCATTCGACATCCTTGAGCGAACGCTTGTTGTCACCACGCTGGTAGTGAAAGTAGCCACGCATCAATCGGAAGGAGGGTTCGTCCGGTTCTAGAGCCAGAAGCACATCCAGGTATTGAATGCTCTGTTCCGTGTTTTCTGAATTCTGAGCCAGGCCAAGAAGATTTCGGATCATGCGCTTGACGATCTCTTGCCCGGTGCTGGTCTTCAAGTCCCCTGCAACCAATGGTAGCCTGGTCATTTCCAAGACCTTAATCCTCGCATCCTCTTCGCTCATCAAGACGCCTCCCTCAAAGACGTCGATGAGCTGCCGGGTTCCGTCCTTAAGATTGCAACGCACCACAAAATGTCCCGGCATGCCCACGCCGTCGAGGTGGAGACCTATACGGCGGCCGAGTTCCATGTAAAGCACTGAAAGAGCGATCGGCAACCCTTCACGGTCATCAATTACTTCGTTCAGGTAACTGTTCGAAGCGTGGTAATACTCGAAGCGGCTGCCATGGAATCCCATCTCCCTGAACATGTAATGATTCAGCGCATCAAGCTTGCTTCGCTCGGTCACTTTTTCCGGGAGGCCAGCCTTGAGGTCTTCGCCCATGCGTTCGAAAAGTTTGAGGTAGACATCAACTTCCACTTCCCGATTATCCAGTCGAGCGATGAGCAAGCCGATTTTCAGCAAGCTGATTTTCTCTTCCGGCTGACCAAGCTCCTCCTGGATCTGCGCTGTGATCTGGTGGCGGTGGAGCTGGCTGGTGAGTTCCTTGACGTAAGCGATGCGGGCCTGCAGAGCCTTTGATTCCTTGTTCAGGAGAGCGATGCTGATCTCCGGATCGGCGGTGAATTCCTTCAGATCCTCATCCGAGGAGAATTTCTCTGAAGAGATTTGCCAGACAGTCTTCAAAACACTCTCAACCTGCCTGGCATCCGGCTGCCGCTCGGAGAGGTCGGCCCCGACCTGAAATCCTTTGAATTGAGCTTCCGTTTCTCTGAATTTTGCGAGCCCGATTTTTCCGGAGCTGAGGCCATTGTCTCGAGACGCAAAGACCAGGTGATCGTTCACGAAGCATTGGAACTGTTCTTTTTCGAAGCGGACACGCAGCCGATTCCATTCGCCGGGCCTGTAATGGTCAGTTCGGAGCTGCTCGAGAATCGTCCAGGTGTATACCGTAGGCCCTTCGAAACGTGTCAGCCGCATCTGGCCCCCGGTCGGATAAAAACCGTAATGTTTGTGTTCCCCGTCCGAATGAAACGCCAAACCAGCGGCGCCGGACTCGTCCTCAAGTTTCACAGTGACGGCGAGTTCGTACGGCAGTTCAGGCGGTTTGGTTTGCGAAAGGCACAGGGAGCGTCCGCCGAAACCGCGGCCGGGGGATTCCACATGAATTCGCCCGGCGCGCTGCTGCCAGTTCGATCCGAACAGGGACTGCCATTCTCTGGAATTGAGTGCACCGATGGTGAGCCACTGCTTCATCTGGATAGGATTCGGTTTGGCAATCAGCGGGCGCAAAGCATTGGATTCCACCGCGAAACCGAGGTTACGCGTATAAGCAGCCTTGATGGTCATCAGGCCGAGTACACGCCCCTGGCGGTCGACGACTGGCCCGCCGCTGTTGCCTCGCTCGATGGGGATGGCAAGTTGCAGCATCGGCATACCCTCAAACTCACGATGGCCGGAGATAATGCCTTCGACCACGCTGTTCTTAAGCCCTTCAGGATTGCCAAACGCAACTACGGACTGGCCGTCTTTCACTCCTGAAGAATCGGCAAGGGCGAGGGCTTGCAGTCCCTCTGCCTTGACTTTGAGAATGGCTAAATCCATTGATTTGTCCGACGCGTGAACGGTTTCAACTTCATACTTCTTGCCATCAGCGAATTCCACAGTTATCGGCCGTGCTTCGCCGAGCACGTGCAGATTCGTCGCTATCAGCCCATCCACCGAGATCACGAAACCCGTACCGAGACCCGATTCTTCACCCGTGCGGCCCGTGACCGAGATGGTAACTACAGAGGGGCGAATCAGGGTTGTCAGGCCCTCTGTGGATAGCGGCTTGTCTGTCGTTTTTGTGACTTCCGCGAAGGAAGCAGACATCATCAGCAGCGCGAGGCAGAGTCGGAAGGATGGAAGCATCTTGTTTCTTTTCAGGCTCGAATACGTAAAGAGTAATGAGTAATGAGCAAGCCGCGGGCCCTGCGTTGCTCGTGATGGCGGTCACACAGATACCCGCTACAGAGCCGACAACAATACAATATCGGGTAACACTTACTCGTTACTCGTTACTATACAAATCACCATAGCGGTCAATGGTTAATGGTTACTGGGTGCTTGAACTTTACCCAATTTTTCATGACCCTGAAAGGAACGGGAGACGTGAGGCCCGGATTTACCCGTTCGTCTGAGGGCGAAATGCAAGGCTCAACGATTCAGAGAATTCGGAATACACTACGAAGCCGTCGCGCCTTCACCGTTATCGAACTCACCGTCACTCTGACCATCCTGGCGGTCATATTGCTTGCTGTGCATGGGGTCCTTGCCCGTACAATTTCTTCCAGCCAGAAGGCCGAGACGGCCAGTCGCCGGGCGACTATCTCAGATGCGATTCTTCGGCGGATGGCAGCCGATCTCAGGAGTGCATTTATGTCCTCTACCCACGAAATCTGTTTCAAGGGAGACTCCGAAAGCCTGCATTTTGTCACCAGCATGACATCCCTGGCAAAAGTCGGACAGGAGGCTTCGGCCTTTAACAGTGTTGGATACGTGTTGGGCAAAAACGACAAATCCAGTTCCGTTTTCAGGCTCTTTCGCCGCGAAGCACGTGGCAAAATTGACATGCACGAAGGAGAGTATCGAGAACTCTATCCTTACATCGGCTACATCAAGTTTGAGTATTTGCAAAAGACCGATGGAGAAAGCGACCCGGACGCAATTCAGATCAAAGAAGATTGGGACAGTTTAAGAGATCGCGGCCTGCCGCTCGCCGTTCAAATGGAGGTGAGGCTCTTCTTCCCTGACACGCAGGCCACGTTTTCTTCGAACACTTTTGTGGAAACTCAAGTCACCCGCTATCGTGCGGTTTTCAAGATCCCGGCCGGCGGTTATTACATTCCTGATCCTGACATCGAGAATCAGGCTGAACCGGCCACGACTGATACAACCAAAGAAACGGGGCAGAGCTCCAACTGATATACGTTGAACACCCGGACACTCCCATTTCAAAAAGATCTTGTGCTCGTCGGTGGCGGGCACAGCCACGTGCAGGTGATGAAGATGTTTGCCATGAAAGGGCCTATCGACGTCAAGGTCACCATGATCGCAGACAGTTCCACCGCTTTTTACTCGGGCATGCTCCCCGGCTGTGTTGCCGGTCTCTATGAGCCGAGCGAAATTCAGATGGAGTTGCGGCCGCTCGCAGAATGGGCAGGCGCCAGATTCATCCATGCCCAGGTAACGGGGATCGACCCAGACCAGAAAAAAGTCTTTGTCGATGGCCGACCTCCGATTTCGTATGACGTGGTTTCCATTAACGTTGGCTCGACCACCCGGGGTACCGAGGACATCCCCGGTGTCAAGGAATATGCCCTCACCACTCGACCCATCAATCGTTTACTGGACAAACTGCAAGATTTTGAGCGCAATCATCCGGTGTGGAAAAAGCCACCCCGCATCATAGTGGCAGGTGCAGGCCCGGCCGGCATCGAGCTTTCGTTCGGCCTGTTCCACCGGTTTTCAAAAAAGGCCGGAAGCGCGGAGGTCACCCTGATCGACAGCTACAAAGATCTCCTCCCTAAAAGCAGCAAGATGGTGCGGAGGGTGATCGTCAGCACCCTCAAGGAAAAAGGGATCAGAATGATTTCAGACACCCGGGCCGAACGAGTGGAACAAGGCCGCGTGCATCTCAGTTCAAAGGAGGCTATCGATTTCGACCTCCTTATCTGGGCCACCGGAGGGGCAGCTCCCGGGCTTACAGAACAGACGGGCCTCAAAACCGATGAGGAAGGATTTCTGAAAGTAAAGACGAACTTGCAGACGCCGGATTATCCCGATGTCTTTGCAGCCGGTGATTGCATTCACCTTGAGGGACACGACCTGCCCAAGGCCGGCGTCTATGCTGTTCGCCAGGGCCCCGTCCTTGCCAGAAACCTGATCAACTATGTGATGGGGCGCCCCCTCGAAGCTTACGATCCCCAACCCGACTTCCTCGCGCTGTTGATGACGGGCGACGGCGAGGCCATTGCCAGCCGCAACGGAGTAGGGCTCAAGGGCAAGTGGCTGTGGCGGCTCAAGGACCGCATAGATCGGAAATGGATGGCACGGTTCGATCCCGATCAACTGGGGATGGATCCGCAAAGCCCGTTACGCCTCCCGGGCGAAAGATTGGAGGAGGAAATGCGCTGCTCCGGATGCGCGGCAAAGGTGGGCGCTTCCGTGCTGGAAGACAGCCTCTGCTCACTCGAAGTCACCCCAAACAAGCGGGTCAAGATAGGTCTCGATTTCGCCGATGATGCGGCGGTCACCGAAATTCCGGCGGGCAAACTGGTCGTTCAGACGGTCGATTACTTCCGCGCCTTCATCGATGACCCTTACATTCTGGGCCGGGTCATCACCATTCATTCCGCGTCAGATATATTCGCCATGGGAGCGCAGCCTGATACCGCGATGGTGATCGCAACGCTGCCCTTCACTACCCCGCAGCGACAGGGCCGTGAACTCGGACAACTCATGGCCGGCATCAACTTCGAAGCCCATAAAATGAACGTCACCATCATCGGCGGACACACCAGCGAAGGCGCTGAAATGAGCGTCGGCCTGGTGGTCAACGGGTTGGTCGATGAATCCAGACTGGCCCGAAAAGGAGGGCTCGAGCCGGGCGACCTTCTGGTCCTGACCAAGCCCCTGGGCTCTGCGGTCCTGATGGCCGCCAATATGCGTCTGAAAGCGAAAGGTGAATGGATCGACGAAGCGATCGAAAACATGCTGATTTCAAACGGCCCGGCGGCAGACGTCTTCTCGAGAAACAATGTCCGCTCCATGACGGATATCACCGGATTTGGTCTGGCAGGTCACCTCGCCGAAATGTTGAAGGCGAGTGAAGTAGGCGCCAAGATAAACTTGAACAACCTGCAGTTTCTGAATGGCGCGGCCGAGTGCCTCGAGGCAGGCATCCAAAGTTCACTGGCACCGGACAACAGGAAGAGGGTACGCAATCTGGGTCTGACAGATTACAGCGATCTCACCGCCAACATCATCTTCGATCCCCAGACTTCCGGCGGCCTGCTGGCCGGAGTGAATCCCAACGTGGCGAGAAAGGTAGTCGAGGAACTCAAGGAAGCCGGATGCGAACGAACCACGATTATCGGGCAAGTGACGGAAAAGGCGGGTGAGCTGATTCTGACTCGAAAACCGTAACTTGAATCGAGTGGCACCAGATGTCGGAAGACTCACCGCCAAGAAATCGAAACACAAAGATTTACTCGAGAAAGTTTGCCCGTGGTGAGTGTGCTCTTGATTACTCCAACGGATGGCAAACCGATACAACGGACGAAGAACAGGTTCCTGATCCATCCGCCGGATCTCTCCTGTTTTCGTTGCGGA
>JAQBXN010000229.1 GCA_027625095.1 Planctomycetota bacterium
CGGGGCTGCTGAAATGTCAGTATTCGATCTCAACATTGACCTGAAAAATAAGGCTGGAAAGACCACTAGAGTAGTAGACGAAAACAGCAACGAGACAAACCATGCCGCCATCGATTTCTCGCTCAATTGCCTCACCAGCCACCTACGATCACCTTTCTTAATTCCGGGCCGAGCAGCTTCATTTCGTTCTCGAGCTGTGCGAAGACTTCTGCCGCCTGGGTAAGGTCGTTTTCCCTGGCCATGTCCTCCAGGCGCTCTGAGGAGTTGCGGGACGCCTCGGCTCCAAAGATGGCGACGACACCTTTCAGGGCATGCGAGGAGAACTGCAGGCCCTCTACGTTGCCATCCGCTATGTGCTGTCTGATATCTTCCAGCAATTCCGGGCAGCGGGATTCGAAATCCTCGAAAAGCTCGGCGAGGAGTTCGATACTGCCGTCGAGGTTTACGCGCAGATCGTCTCGATTGAAGATCGAGGCGGAACCTGGAACTGCAAGAGCGGCCCTATCGGTCGGGGCCGGTGCGGGACTCGCCTCAGTCATCGAATCGAGAACTGGGGATGGATTCTTGGTTATGGGAGCATCCTGAATGCGGCCGGGGTTGATTTCTGCTGGGGGAGGTATTGCCATATTTTCCGTAACATTCTGGATATCGTTCTGAGTGGTTTGTTCCCTGTCGGGCAGCCCACGGCTTGCCTCGTTCAGAGCATCCATCGCTCCAAAAAGTTGTTCGCGATTGATCGGCTTGGTGAGGTAATCGTCCATGCCGGCTTCTATGCAGTGTTCACGAAATCCCTTCACCGCGTGCGCGGTGATGGCAATGATAGGAACGCGGCTGCCAGTACCCTCCTCTTTTTTTCGAATCGCTCGGGTGGTGGCGAAGCCGTCCATACCAGGCATCTCGATGTCCATCAGGATCATATCGAAGGACACCTCATCAAAGGTTTCGACGCCTTCCTGGCCGTTGTTCGCAACGACGACGGTGTGGCCCATCTTCTTCAGGAGATTAACCGCGATTTTTTGATTTATCTTGTTGTCCTCAACGAGCAGGATGTCGAGCGGGATGTGGGCTCGACGATGAACGGGCTTCACTCGATCTGTTTTGGTTTTACCGGCGGGCTCTCCTCCAAGAAGGCTGGCGAGTGCATCGGCAAGGTTGTTCGGGCGGACCGGCTTGGGAAGGGATGCAAAGCCATCAAGCCTCGAACGCAACGCGGTATCCGCGGGCCCCCCGGTGGAGGTCAGGATCAGCATTTTGAGATCATGCGTATCGGGGTTGCTTCGGGTCTGCTCCGCGAGTGAGACTCCATCTACATCGGGCATCACAGCATCGATGACCGCAAGCTGAAACGGGTCACCAGCGAGTCGTGCCTCCTCCAACAGTTCCAATGCGGACCTGCTGCTATTGGCCAAGACGGGCCGCATGTACCAATTTTCCGCCATCTCCTTCAGAATGAGACGGCTGGTCTCGTTGTCGTCCACGATGAGCACCGCCTTACCGCGCAGTACGCGTGCCGAATCACCGAGCGCGTAGTCAAGTGCATCAGGCTGCCGTTTGAACCAGGCGAGAAAATGAAACGTGCTCCCAACGCCGCCCTCATGGTAGGTGGAAGGGCTGTCCACCCACATGTTGCCACCCATCATGCTGACAAGTTCTGCGGAGATCGGCAGCCCCAGTCCGGTACCGCCAAATTGCCTGGATGTCGAGCTATCCGCTTGTGAGAAGGATTCAAAGACCTTTGCCTGCTTTTCCTTCGGCATACCGATGCCGGTATCCGAGCACGTAAAATGAAGGCAGATTTTATTCGTCTGTAGCTTTTCCACATTTACATCAAGGACGACTTCTCCCTCTTTTGTGAATTTGATCGCGTTGCCTACCAGATTGACGATCACCTGACGCAGGCGACTGGGGTCGCCGATCAATGAGTCGGGTACATTGGGAGAAACGCGGTACGGGAGTTCGAGACCATTCCTGTGGGCTCTGAATGCCAGCGCGGTCAGTGTGTTGCCGAGGACGTCTCTGAGCTGAAAGTCGAGTTGTTCAAGCTCCAGTTTGCCAGCCTCTATCTTCGAGAGATCGAGGATGTCGTTGACGATTCTCATCAACGAATCTGCTGAGTCTTGGACCGCGTCAAGATACTCGCGCTGTTCCAAAGACAATTCGGTATCAAGCGCGAGTTGAGTCATTCCAAGAATCCCGTTCAGAGGAGTTCGGATCTCGTGACTCATACTGGCGAGGAAATCGCTCTTCGCCCGGTTGGCCATCTCTGCCGAGGTCTTAGCGGACTGAAGCTCTGAGAGCGCCTGTTTCCGTTCGGTGATGTCGCGAACAATGATGATATAGAGGTTTGCTGCTTCCTCTTTGGACTGACTTATGGTGAGGTCCATAGGGAAGATTTCTCCATTGCGGCGAGTTCCGAGAACCTCCTGCGGTTCAGCGCCGTCTTCCGCGTGGCCCAGCAAGAGGAAGACGAAAGCATCTTCGTCTTCCTGTCCATCAGCCGAACTGACAAGTTTGGAAAGATTGCGGCCGATGACATGTTCTGCCCGGCACTTGAAGATCAGTTCCGCGGCGGGATTGATCGACTGAACAATACCGTGCTCGTCCACGGTCAGAATACCATCCGCTGCCGTTTCGAGAATAGCTCGAGTGCGTCCCTCGCTTGACTTAAGCAGTGAACTGATGGCCTGTAGTTCGCCTGTTCGGGAATTCACAGTGTCAAGAACCCGATTGTATTGGTTGGCGATCAGGCCGATATCGCTTTTGAGATCCAGTGCAACTCGATTCGAGAAGTCGCCGGACCGCTGCTGTTTCTCCATTTCGCTGATCAGGTCGAGCATCTCGGTGTTTTGTCCGGTTCCGACTGCGCTGAATTCTGTCTCCCGTTGTTCCGCCGGAGCTCGCAGATTCATCACGAGGCTGGAAATCTTGATCAGCGCAAAGCTGAGCCCGAAAGCCCAGAAAAAGCAGGCCAGGACTCCAAGGCACTGAATCAGGAGTTGATAAGAGACGCTGTGATTGCTCTGCCACAATGCCGAATCGCCAAAGAGCGACACCGACAAAGTACCCCAGATACCACCCACCAGGTGAACCGGTATCACACCGGCGACATCATCAATTTGAAGTTTTTCAAGCAGCAGTGCTGATCCGGCCGCCAATCCCCCGGCCACCATCCCGATAAGTATCGTCAACAGCGGGGTAACCAGATCGCAGGAAGCAGAGGTGCTGACCAATCCGGCAAGCAGACCGATAATGATGAGATGGGGAGCCGCCTGCCGGCCTGAAATGAAGGAGAACAGCAGCCCGGCCAGGCAGCCAAACGTGCCGCCCAGAGCTGTATTCAAAATAATCCCGGGCAGCCCGTAGGTGACCCCGGGAGCCTGCCCTCCATTGAGTCCGAACCAACCGACTAACAGAAGGAGGATACCCACCGAGATTAAGGGAATATTCTGCCTGCCCAGCGTAGTCGAGTCTGTACCAAAACGAACATCCCGAGGCCCAACGTGCAGAAGTACCGCCAGGGCGACCCAGCCGCTGACAGAATGAACGACCGTCGCACCCGCGTAATCGATGAACCCAAGCCTGCCCAGCCATCCTGTTCTGTGTGCTTCATCGATTCCGGCCCAAACCCAGTGTCCGAACACAGGGAAAATGAGACTGGAGGTGAGGATAGTCACCACCAGATATCCGTTAAATCTCAGACGTTCAGCCAAGGCGACCGACACGATCGTGGTTACCGTACCGCACACAACAAGTTGGAAGAAAAAGAAAGTGATCTGCCGACCGCTTGCGGAACTGCCAAAAAGGAAACGGTCCGCGCCGATGAGCCCTTCCCAAGACGCCCCGAACATGACCGAAAACCCAAACAACCAGAAAATTGCGGAGGACACGCAGAAACCCACAATTTTCAAGACCGCCACGTTGATGCAGCCTTGGGCCCGGACGAGCCCGGACTCAACGCAGGTAAAACCAACCTGCATGAGCAGAACGAGGGCCGTGCAGCCCAGCATCCACATGACATCAAGCGCTTCTCTGGACTCGAGCATATTCAGCTTCCAAGAATTAATCGGACGACCGCTGAGACTTCATCCGGCTGGGACGGTTTGGCCAGGAAATCTTTTACATGCTAGGGTAGCAGCAAGCTGCCAGCATTCCGTCAAAGGGCTGCCACTGGTAGATTGTAGCTGCCTTTAGTTGCGGTAGAAGATCGCCACAGGAGAGGGGGACTAACAATATACCTGTGAAAGTCTCCGCTGGTAACGCACATAAATAGACACCTTCAGGATCTGTTTGAAAGTATACAGGAAAATGCCATCACGATTTTGAGCAGGAGGGCGCCAAAGTAACAGAGAAGAATCTGTATCATTCGGTTCTCCCCGGTTTTTCCGTTCGATCTCGCAAAGAGCTCATATAACCAGGAATCAGTTCTCCACCCGGCAAGTCGCGAAAACGATGAATTACTATCAGCAATTTGCAGAAACCGGATACGTCCTTTTGCCCGCCGCCCTACCCGAAAGTCTGCTCGCTGGATTACGCGAGGCAGGTGAAATTCTCTTTCGAGAAATTGAGGAAGGCAAGAATCAGGCCGCCCGGCATCAGACCGTGCTGAAGCCGGACGTGTTTCATCCTTCCTACCTCGCTTTTCTCAACTTGCCGGAATTGAATGAGACGGCAATGGAAATTCTTGCATGCGACGACCTGGCGTTTCCCGGACTTGCCTGTTTGCTGGGGAACCGGCATCACTCGCTCTGCAAGTGGCACCGAGACTTTCCCGATACGGATCCAGAATTGATCGAGCTACTGGGCAGTCCGAACTGTTGCATCCAGCTCAATTGCGCGGTTTATCCCGATGAATGCCTGTGGATCATTCCAGGCAGCCACTGTCGGAGGACCAAGCCGGCGGAATCCGAATACGCCGGGAAATTGAATGAGCTTCAGTTCATTGATGATTGGGACAAGGTCATGGCTGCTGAACCTTCGGCCCCCTCGGGGATGCCTGGGGCATTTAATGCAAAACTCGGGGCGGGGGATTGTCTGCTTTATAATCCATTCCTCTGGCACGCTGCTGTTTATCGACCCGAGTGGAAACGCATGACTCTCCATGGCGGCTATCGCATCCCGGCCAATATCGATACCTATTTCTGTCAACGCTGGGGTTTACCACATAATCCCTGGCTGCAGGACCCTGACTACCTGGGCGATACTGGCACTTACTTCACCCCTCAATTGAAGCATTTCCAGTTCTATGCCAGGAAGTATCCCAAGGGCCCGGCGAAGGGCTGACCAGTAACCGTATATCTCTATTACCAAAAATACCCCATTCCAAGGAGCACCCATGTCTGCGCTCGAAGCACCAACCCTTCCCGAAGTAACCGTCCAAGATGTTGAAGTGTTTGCCGACG
>JAQBXN010000105.1 GCA_027625095.1 Planctomycetota bacterium
GTATCTGTAAGTACCTTGTCACGTCATGGCATCCACATAACCAAGGCTCAAATTCATGTTTCAGATCACCTGCTTCGAATCAGACATAACTCCGCCCCTCGGACATCCGCTATGCGCTGGATGGTATCCCCCTGCATCGGCTATCAGAGACCCGCTCTCCGCTCTTGGAATCATTCTGATACCTGACGGCGCTCAGCCCATCGTGTTGTGTGCGCTTGATTGGTCGGAACTCAGCAACCTCGATTATTTGCGGTGGCGCGAAGATTTGGCTGCTGCGGTGGGTACACATGCCGACAGGGTAGCTGTCCACTGTATCCACGCACATGACACGCCCTGGCCAGACCGTGATGCTCAGAACCTTCTTGATGAGTGCGGCCACCCCGATGTCATCATGAATGGAGACTGGTCGGAACGCGTGCGAGCCCAAACAGCAGAAGCGGCGGCAGAGGCTATGAAGAGACTTCAGCCGTGCACGGGAATCAGTACGGGGGAAGCGAAGGTCGATCGGATCGCTTCAAACCGTCGTGTCATGGGCGAGGATGGGAAGGTGAGAGGGGTTCGATGGACTAAGACTCGTGACCCTGAACTCCGCGCTGCACCGGAGGGTCTGATCGATCCCATGCTCAAGGCCATAGGTTTCTGGAATGAGGATAAGCGTGTCGCCTGCCTGCACTATTACACGGTGCATCCGACGGCCAGGGATGGTACGGGTGAAGTGACGCCAGAGTTCGTCGGGCTCGCCAGGAATCGACGAAGCCAGGAAGACGAGGGCGTCACCCACATTTACTTCACCGGTTGTGCGGGAAACATTACTGCCGGCAAATATAACGACGGTGTGGCAGACAATCGTGAACTGTTCACCACCCGGATTCACGACGCGATGCTGGGGGCGGAAGCCGCCTCGGTTCGCCGTCCGCTTGAGAAGATGAGGTGGGAGATCGATCTAGTTCACTTGCCGCCACGCGAAGATATGAACGAACCGGATCTGCGGGCGATACTCGCCAGGAATAACACGAACGTCAAAACCAAAAGCAAGGCCGCCATCATGCTGGCATATCTGCTTCGTCATGAAGTCCCGATTCCGATTACCTGTCTGCACATCAACGATGATTTAGGGATCGTGCATCTGCCGGGCGAGACGTTTATCGAGTATCAGGTTCACGCCCAGGAAAGCCGGCCCGATGCCTTCATCGCTGTCGCTGGTTATGGCGATCTGGGAACAGGTTACATCACCATGGAATGCTCATTCGAGGAGGGCGGTTACGAGCCGACTGATGCATTTGTGTCGGGTAAGTCCGAAGCGATCATGCGGACCGCCATTACCAGAGTGATGCAGGTTGAATAGTGGTGTGCACTGCGCTTGGCACCCACCGGGGGCCGCCGGATTTTTACGCGCTGTCTTCCAGCCGCCAAACCCGCGCCGCGGTACCACCCAGGATCATCGCTTTCTCGCGTTCATCCAGAAAGTCCAGGCCCTCCCGGATGAGGGCAAGTTCCTCCTCCAGAGTTGGCCAGTTGTGCTTTGTACGGTGATGCCCGGGATAGCCTGTGCCCCACAACAGACGCTCTGCACCGAACGCCTCGTGGATACGTCGGATATAGGGATGCACGTCGCTATATGGAAAGCCCTGCTTTGAACGGCCCTTAACATCCGAGACCTTTACACATACATTGGGAAACCGGGATAACTCAACGATGGGATCGAAAGCCTCGGACGGTGCTTCGAGGCGAGGATAGCCCAGGTGGTCGAGCAATAGCCGCAGGTCCGGGTAGCGTTGCGCGATGGTGGCTACCTGGTCGGCGAAGTCTGCGCTCAGATGAAACTGGATGACGGCGTCCAGTTCAGCGATGGTCTCCCAGAGAGCCTCGTTCTGAGGCGTTAGAAGAACCTTTTCGTCCGGGTAATACATGGGGTGGAAGCGAAAGCCTGCCAGTCCCCGTTCCTCCATCCAGTAGCGAACATGGTCGGCGTTGTCGGGGTCCTGAGGATCGATCAGGCCGTGGCCAATGAAGCGATCCGGCCAGCGGGCCGCCGAATCCGCGATGTAACCATTGTCCCAGGTCGACCAACTGGTCTGCACCAATACTGTCCGGTCAACCTTTTGCTCGTCCATTTCGGCGAGCAGTTCCTCCGCAGTCCCCGGCTCGTCTGGCAGAGATGACCAATTGGGTGCGGTGGGGCCAACAGGGTAGCGTTCGGAAATCTCCCAGACATGCACATGGGTGTCGACGATCATCGTTCATTCCTCCTTTGAACCTGTGGCCGTGATCAAACTCCGGCCACGAAATTTGGGCACCGCGGGAAAGCGGTACAGAATCTGACGAAGGTGTTTATTACACTCTTGTCAATAGTGCTATCTAAAGCTCCCCTTCGATTCCTTATAAAAGGAGATTGTTTGAATGAACAATACCTTATCCGATCAGGTCCAAATGCAGCTCATGCGACCCCAGCAGGTTGAAGCAGCGGGCAGGGACTTCCCTGTAGTCTATGTTCCCTTTGGATGCGTGGAATGGCACGGGCTTCATCTGCCGCTTGGAGTGGATTCGCTGAAAGCGCACGGCATCCTTGTAAAGTGCGCTGAGGAATTCGGCGGCGTCGTTTATCCACCCGTTTATTTTCACAATGGATTTCCGAACGAGCATCTGTTCCCGGTTATCACTCACCTCTTTAAACGGCTCAAAGAATCCGGATTTCGCGTGATTATTGGAGTGTCCGGCCACAACGTTCCGGAGCAGATCGACATGATCAACCAGGCTCTCGAGCCGGTGGTCGCTGATGGCACTGCTACCGGGATCGGGCTCTGGGAAATGTCGCTTAGCCGGGGAGAAGAATCTTCATCCGACCACGCGGCCAAATGGGAGACCTCGAACATGATGTTCTTTTACGATCACCTGGTCGATATCTCTGCTCTCGGAGACGGGCCGATAAATCTCGACATGAAGCCGCCCCACGGAATCGGTGGCCTCGACCCTCGCAAACATGCTTCCACCGCCGTCGGCGAACGTAACGTGGAGCTGTGTGTTGAATCCATCGGCCGAAAAGCCCAGGAGCTTTTGGCGTCCCTGTCCGAAGAACATCGAGCTTTCGGTAAGGAAGATCTTCGGCCTGGAAACTGGTGGATGGTTTGACCGGAGTAGATCCAATCCAAGTACAAGTGCGAATTGGTAATCGTTCTTCAGTCCGTCCGGGACTGAAGAACTCACCTGCAATCAACTCCGCATTTCCGGCAGACTTCTACCATAACGAGAGTTGCAGGAAATGGCGTTTTCGGGACTAAACCGGCCGAACGGCCAAGACTCGAGCGTTCGGTCAATTTCGACGCTCGATGAGTTTTACATGGGCCTCAGCAAAGGCCTGCCGTGCGGCGCGGATCAGGCGGTAGCGGCGGGCCATGTCGGACCACCACCATTGCATACCGAGTACTTCCTGTGATCGTTCCCGGAGGGTTCGTTCGGCTTCTTCGATGAGGGTATTGTCGACACCTCCCTTTCGGGCGTTAATGATTTCTGCTTCCAGGGCGCGCATGGCGAGGAAGTCTTCAACGCCTTCGCGAAAGGCTTCGTAGCATTTGGTCGGATAGTAGCCGAGGTCGCCGCGGCAGAGGCGAATCGAAAAAATTCCGACGCCCTTGAGGTCCATCTGCCAGGCCCGCCAGAGGAGTCCCATGGGATAGTCCACTGCATGCTTGCCCTGAATGTAGCCGCCGTGCTGCATGTAAATCCAGAGTTCACGGCCAGTTTCCTGATACCGTTTCAGGTTGGAAGCATTGCGGCCTTCATTCGCGATTGAATGCCCGACAGCATCCGTCTCGGCCCCTACGTCGTATACATGACCCATGTGCGGCGTATAAATATCGATGGCGTGGTTGGATTTGAAATCCGAAAGGTTTTCGAGGCACGTGACGTAGGTTCGAATGTTTGGATGGACCTCCTTCATCAGTTCCGCCATCCGAATCACTGAAGGGAAATGAGAGCGGGGCGCTTCATCCCAGACGTACGATAGAAGATGCTCCGGCTTGAAGCCCTGTTCGAGATAGAAATCGATGGCCTTTTTGTAAACCTCCTGAGATAGCTTTTCGTAACCTGGCGTTCCCGGCCAGTATTTCTTTTTGATTCGATCTGCCTTCTCACGCAATAAATCAGCAGGACTCTTCGGTTTCTCTTTTTCTTCATCCTCTATCTCGTCTTCAAATTCATTGTCTTCCTTCTCTGCTGTTTTGATGTCCTTCAGATCGGTTCCCAGCTTAGTGAGGGCGGATTTTGCATCCTCGTTTTCGGCGGCGGCCTTCTGCTCGCGAATGGATTGATCGATGAAGCCGCCGATCCCTCCGTATTTCATATCCATTCCTGTCGCGCCCCATCCGCTGAGAAAGAAGGTGAATCCCTCAGGCGCCAATCTCAGGCAACTCTTGAAGTCAGTTTCCTCTTTTGCTTTCTCAGGGACGTTGCCGACTGTGAACTCCTCCTTCTCCCAGTCGATACTTACCGCTGGGTTGACCGTTGTTGTTACCAGGTGATTGAAGTAGTGGTCGTAAGCGTCCTGCGCGTTTTGGGGTCTGAAGATGGCTGAACCGATCGTGAAGCCTGTCCCTTTGAAGCTTGATTTCGGCGGCAGGGAGATGGGCCAGACTTTGACTTCCAGGGCAATCGGCTCGAGCTTGTGAGAATCAAAAGGATCGATGAGATGCAATTGCCCTCTATGGTCACCGGACGGGGTGTTTGCATCAGTCTTGAAAATAAGAAAGACCTGGCGAGTCTCATGCGGCGGCACCCAAAACTCGCCCATCGAATTCAGGTAAATGAGATTGCCATTAACAGGTCCTTCCGGAATGGGGCGGTCTGGTGGGGAATACCGCAGATCGAGCATCACGTCTTTTCCGTGGTAGAGCGTCCATATCTGTGCCCTCGTATAAGCAAAGGCCATCATGGTGCATTCGACATCCAGTTCAGGCGACGCAAGCAAAGCCATCGGCACGTCGTTGGGATTGTGAATCGAAAAACCAACTGTTTCCCATTCTCCCCTGTAGAGGTGTGTCTTCAGTTCGCGGAGTGGCTTCGGCTTTTCCGGCGGAGAAGAAAGCGTATCGAGAGGACGCCACAGCTCTCCTGACCAGATGACCGGTGGTGATGGCAACTTCTGCTCAATGAAAAACTTCGTACCAGTACCGGGTAAGGTTTGCTGTTCTTCTTTCGTTTCCCCGCGGCTGTAGGGTTGACTGGCCCACTTCGAATTCCGGTTGAGTGGAACGTAGTAGAACTGCCCTTTGGTATCTTTGGATACCATGAACTCCCGTTGTGCCCCGGGCGGAATTACCACCGTATAGCCTTGGGAGTAATTCACCGCCTGGGTTTTTCCGAAGGGTCGAACGCCGGAATTCTTTTCGGTCAGCTTCCGGATGGCCGGGTTTGATGCTGCTTTCGAATCCGGCGTGAAGAGTGCGCTGGTCCATAGTTCCATTTTCATGGCCCCGTCGGCGAGCAGCATCTCGACCGGTTCCCTGGAAAAGTTCAGCAGCATTACCCCTCCAGCCAGGTCGGATTCGCCGATGGGCTGCAGAAGATGGTCTCCGTCCCTGCCGTCTGCGCTCTCCCATCGCAAACATGCGGATTGGAAATCATCCTCAAGGGTCCGCAGGTCTTGGAGCAGCGGCTCCAACTCACTCGCCCCGTCGCTCTTCTCCCGGTATTTCCTGATCCTTTGCAGAAGCTGCAGATCGCTCTTGCCCGTCAATGCCTGCGTACCCAGGCTATCGTTCTCTCTCTTCGTTTTGGTGATGCCCTCGGCCTCGGCGCCTATCGCCAGGTCGCCGATATCAAGGGATTTGCCATCCGCGGATTTCAGATTCGTCAGAGGCGTTATCTGCTCACCGTAGTAATTCTTGAACTTCGGAAGCAGAGCGGGAAAGTGCCGCTCCAATTGTGCCTTGGTGAGCCGGCCGAGCACGGACGCACAGAACTCGAATCCTTGCTCCATGCGAGATTGGATGGTTACAAGCCCGGCCTCAGCTTCAGACAAATTGTCCTTCGCGGTCTGGGCAGAGGGGCTCTTTGACAACTTTGTCATCCGGTCGTGCCACGTTTTTGGACCCAGCCAGATTTCCCCGTTCTTGCTGAAAGTTACATCCCTCTTCTTCCAGGTGACGCCATCAGAAGCCTGATAAACAACATATTCATCCAGGTCTTTCTCAAATGTGACAGTGCTCGCTTTCTCAGAACTGCAGTACGCAAAACTCCCTGCTGCCGTTTCTGCGAGTGAGACGATGCTGCCTGCCGTAACACTTGTGCGCCATTCCCACGGACGCTTCAGCAGCTCGCGGTGAAGCGCCCGCAGCACTGGAATTCTCGGCTTCAACCACTCAAGGCGGGTTTGCCCAATCGAGTCGCCCTTGTAATTGAGGTTGAAAACCAAGCCATCGGCCCTGCCTGCCAGCCGGGCCATGAACCCAAGAGCAGTAGCATCTGAAGTCTTGTTGATATCCGTATATAGAATGGCTGGCGGGATTTTATCCGCGCCTGCGACCGGGCGGTAGGAATGCTGAAGAATCCCGGTTCGTTCAGGCAACTCCTCCCGGATGTCGGAAGGAACCAAAAAGAATGTATCCGGATCAGCATTCAACGCAGCCTTAAGAATCTCCGCATCTGAAGAGAGCAAGTACCATGCGGCAACGGCAGGTTCCTTTGCATACTGGCGAATTCGCTCCACCTGGAAGTGTTTCAGATTCGGGATTGGCATCCCGCCAATCAGCGGCATCGAGGCGCTCCGCGCAATTTCGAAAGTCTCTCGAATGCCTTCCGGTGTATCGTTCAACAGTGAACGCACCCAGACGGCATCGAGCCCCGCCTCGCGATATGCGGCAAGAGTGGATGGAGTCAGCTCAAGGTCGCCAACCACAAGCAGCAGCCGTGGCTGACCCTCTCGATTAAAGTGAGCGCCCTCTGTTGTCCAGATGGGAAGCTCCTGGGCGTTCAGGGGGCAGCCGAGCAGGAAGAGAAGAAAAGTAAGCATGTGAGTGACCAATTGTGGCTGCAGGCAGGCTGGATATATTTTCTTATAGCATATCCTGGCAGACCGAGGCTACGCATCACTCCGGGGACCTACCATTGACTGATCGCCAAAAATTCCTTTTCGATACCAGTGGTTTCCTTGTTCTTGAGGAGGTCTTGAAAGCCGGGCAATGCACCGGTTTGATAGAGGCGTTGCACAGAATCATGGTCACCCCGAAAGCAGACCTGCCACGTGGACTTGGCTACGGCCACAAGGCAGAGAGCTTCGAGTCACACGTGGGCAGTCTCTGGAACGCCGGGCTGCCATTTACAGACTTGATAGACCTGCCCCCGGTGATTGAGATTCTTCATGAAATCATTCACCACGAAATCCGGCTGGAATCTGCTTACTGTTTCATCCGGCACAAAGGATATCGGGGCCTGAACTTGCACGGAGGAGGGCACTGGGATGCGAATGGGCAGGACTACAATCTGATGTATCGGCATTTCAATGGAAAAATCTTCAGCGCTAATACCGTCGTGGCCTTCTGCCTGACGGATGAAAATGATTTAGAGGGCGGCTTCGCGTGCATCCCGGGCAGTCACAAGGCCAATTTTTCTGTTCCCGAAGATGTTAAAAACATTGAGCAGGACGGAATAGACCATTCACTGGTTAAGTTGGTTCCCTGCAAAAAGGGATCAGTGGTGATATTTCCGGAAGCCCTCTGCCACGGCGCCGGACCATGGAACAGCGATAAGGACCGGATCACCATCTTCTACAAATACAGCCACGTCGGCATGAAGTTCCGCCCCGGCTTTCCGACGAAAGAAGCCATGGAAGGGATGACCGAAAATCAGCGTCTCTTCTTCGCCGAGGTGCATTCCGATTCACGCGCCAAACGCGTGCCGCATCGAGGGACATGAGCAGGAGTTGGAGTAACGGCTTCAGCGCATTCGCATGCGCAGCGTGCTTTAGCCGGGTCTGAGCGCGTTGATAAACTTTCCCTGCTTCTCGATGAGCTTGAGCGATTCGGCCTCCTTGCTCGTAGTCCCGCCTTCCTTGAGTCGGCCTGCTCTTCTGCGTTCCTCCAACTCCTGCTTCGATTATGCAAAACCGCACTGTTACTCTTCCGACAACTTCAACTTGAATGTCTTCGCGTCGTGGGTGATGAGGAAAAGGTGGAGGTTGTCGTAGAAGGCTTCGCGGATGTCCTGGATGCTTCTTTCTGACATAAGCGTGGTGAGGTCAATGTCGGAGAGGAGTTCGCCGGTGGTGCGGTCGACCACGAGGATACCCCGATTGGCTTTGTAAAAGGGGCCGGGTTTGTCGTAGGCCGGTTCGTCGACTTTTTCAGGGCGATAGCGGTAAACGTATAGGATGTGGTTGTCGGCGATGACTGGGCCTCGGTCGATACTTTCCAGCTTGAGGTGGGTCTGCCACCTGACCTGGCCGTTTGCCGCGTCAATTGAGCTGAGAATGATCTTGCGTTCTTTCAGTTTGCGGCTGTGGATGAGGAGCGTTTTGCCATCGGGGCTTTGCAATTCTGCTGCGAGCTGGCCACCGAATCTGGCGCGGTAGAGCGGGCGGCCGTCGGGGAGTTTCCAGGCCACCAGCATGCCGTCGAAGTCATCGTAACTGAAGAAGGTATCGCCGAGGATGAGCGGAGTGCGCCAGAAATGAAAGGTGCCGGGATCGATGATCACGATGGTTCTGCCAGTCGTGGCGTCCAGCACCTGGAAGCGGACGACCTCGTCCGTCGACTCAGTCACCGAAAGGTAGCGGGGCGAACTGGAAAGGATTCGTATGTTTCCTGATTTGTATGCGTCCTTCTGCTCCCAGAGGGCTTTGCCTGTGGAAAGGTCGTAGCCGTAGACCGCATTTTCGCTCTGGAAGTATATACGGTTACCTGACTGCGCGGGCCAGGCGCTGAGGTCTTTACTGAACGGGATGGAGGCCACTTTCTTCAGGCTGTCGAGGGCGTAGATGTCGTGCGCTCCGGTCGAGCTATCGTAGAGTTTGTTGTAACTGGGATTCCATAGCTCGTTCGCTCCCGCTTTCCCCAACGGCAGGAACATGAGAAATGGCGGGAAAAGACTGGTCTTCAATCGCTGCTCGTATTTCAACGGCAGCGGCTGTCGTTTCCAGGTGAGGTCGGAAGTGTTGAGGGTTATCTGGCTGTCCATGCCGACAAGATGGATCTTGCTCGGCTCGGCATGCGCGGCGATGAGTTGCGAGACAGGCCAGACATCAGCAACAAGCTTGGCAGTGACTTTGTTGCTGACTTGCTCATGCAGCTCCGGTTCTTTGCGGCGGAAATGATGCTTGTCCTTGGAGCGGAGTTGTTCAAAAAAAGGCAGCCACATTTCGGTTCGACTATTCACCCACACCCATGTCTTCGGAAACCCTTCGGCCGCGGCCTGGTAGGCTTTGGCGGCTTCGGCTTTTCTGTCGAGCGCTTCCAGACAACGGGCTATCTGCACCATGACGTTCGGATATTCGGGGGGCGTTTCCCCGGTAATTTCTTTGAGCTTTTCGAGGAACGCCTGCGAACTCTGGAAAATTTCGAGCGCCTCGTGGGTTCTGCCGAGAGACCAGAGTTGTTCACCGTAAAGCCTCTGGATGCGGCCCAGGTGGATGCGGACGGGCAGTACGAGGTCGCTCGTGGCCAGTTGAATGGAACGTGTGTATGCCCGGACAGATTTTTCGTAGTTGTGGAAGTGTTCGTAGAGGTGGCCGAGCGAAAGCTGCAACCGGTAATCGTTGGGATGGATCCGGGCCGCGATTTCGATGAGCTTCAGCGCATCCGCATACCGTTCGGCACGCAGCATCCTTGCACCGAGCTGATAGAGAATCTGCGGGTCTGAGATGTTGCGTTCCTGAATGAAATCCCAGTAAACGCCGGCTTCACGCATCTGCCCCTGGTCGGCAAAAAGATCGCCGATGCGCAGCCAGTAAGCCCACTTGTTGACCGGGTTGACCACCACCATCTTGCGGTATTCAAGCACTGCGTCCTCAAAGCGATCTGCGGCGATGAGCAGCGAAGCATTGTGTTCATAGGCGGCAAGATAGAGCGGGTCTCTGGCCTGGACAGCCTTGTATGCCAACTGCCCCTGACCCACATTGCCGCCACCGGTAATCTCGACCTTACGGCCCGCCGCGCTGCCTTCGTACCCGGTGGCGATGTCGCCAAGCGCCATGAGTGCGGTGAGGTCGCTGGGATTTTCAGCAATATGCTTTTGCATCCTGGCTTTCAATTCTTCTCTGTTACTGTAGGTCTTCATAAGCTTCAGATTGGCCACCAGCCGGGCCCGGGGCGTGGGGCCGGTCAGGAAGGCATTCCAGAGCGCCTCACGAGCCTCTGGGTTGTCCATGCTCGGCGCCGCATCGAGGTAAAGCGAACCCAGCCGTAGCTGAACGTCGTAGCTGTTCGGAAAAACTTTCGCCGCCTCTTTCATCGTGGCGAGGACTCGGTCTTGAAGATTGATCTCTTCGTAGAGGCTGGCGATGCGAAGGTAGGTGATTTCGGTCGCTGTGCCCCGTTCGATGATGGCTTGAAATTCCTTCTGCGCTTCCTCGACTTTGTTCTGTTGCAGGAGCACTTCGCCAATCTGCATCCTGAGATCGTCACGTGCGGTGTCCAGCTCGATGCCCTTGTGGAATGCGGCAATGGCATCGTCATAGCGCTTCTGCCGGAGCAGCGTGTCGCCGAAAAGTTCATAGCGGCGAATCTCGATTTCCTCTTCGCTGATAATTCCATTCCAGATTTCGAGCGCCTTCTGCTCGTCACCGGCTTTCCACCACGCTTCGCCTTCGCGCACGATGTAATCCAGATTTTCGTTATTGATTTCCCGCAGTCGGGCATAGACGGACGGCAACTCGGCGAAGAGTTGTTGCCGGCCGGTTTCGGTTTCGGATTTCTCCGCCTGGGAAATTTTGAACCGAATAATTTCTTCGAGAACCGAAACGTCTTCCGGTGCAACTTTGGTCGCAGCGAGTAATTGCTCGTTAGCCTCTTTCATCTTGCCGGCAGCAGCCAGGACGCGTGCCGTTTCCTTGCGAAGTTCGACATCCCTCGGCCGCTTCTCAATGAGGGATTGAAGTGCATTGAGCCAGGCGACGGTCTGGCCGGTAGCTCGATAGAGTTCAAGGATTCGAGAATTGATCTTTTCGCTCAGCCAGTGTTGATCATCGATGAGTTCCCGTGCTTTCAGATAAGCGGCGATGGCTTCCTGCCTTGAATTTCGAGAAGCGGCAGCCGGAGTTGGAGTAACGCCTTCAGGCGGGTCTGTTCTTGGGTCTTCATCTTCCCAAATCCCCGCTATCCTCATCCACGCCCGACAAGCAAGTTCCGGGTCGTCCTCGTCGGCGAGCTGGACAATTTTCTGGAAGCCGCTGATGGCTCGTTCGTTCAACCCGTGGTCTTCGTAGATGCGCGCCACCCGCCAATGGACTTCGGTATCAAACTCCCGCTCCCCCAGGATCGTGTCGAGTTCGGCAGTCGCCTTAGCGATATTCTCAGTTTCGGACTGCGAAAGGAAGGCCCTCGCCAATGCTTCGCGAGAGCGAAGCTTGTCTTCCGGATCAGCGGCGATATCTGCAGCAGTGCGGAAACCGGTGATGGCCTCTTCGAGGTTTCCTTCCCGCAGAACCACCTGAGCTGTCAGGAAGCGTGGAAAGTAGTCCTTCGGGTCGATCTCGATGGCCTTGTTGAAATACTTTCGAGCGAGGAAGAGATCACGGAATTCGCTATACGCCAGTCCCAGCAGTATCCAGAGATTCTTTTCGTCCGGTTTCGCCTTGATTGACCCTTTGAGAAAACTCAGCAGCCGATATTCAGCCTTGTGTATCTTGTAGATTCGAAAAACTTCACCGAACAGGAAGTCATTTCGAGGATCCTGAATCAGAAGATTCATGTACCGCGCGACTTGAGCGTCGGCTTCAAATGGGAGCCCAGTGACGGTTTTGGGTGTGGGTGGAAGGGGTTCTTCCGCTAGGGTTGGGGAACTCGAGAGGAGTATGTAGATCACGCCGTAGAGACAAGCAGCCTTGCTTGTCGTCAACGGCCGAAGGCCGTTTGGGAGCCCGCAAGCTGGGCAGTCCCAACCAGATTCCGCGGACCTGTGGCTACGATGGTTGTGCTTCACACTCATGCGAACTTATTCAGTTTCTTCGTTCTCGATAAGAGACTCGTAAATCTCTGCCAAAAGCGCTTCCATTGCTGAAATATTCTTCTCAATCTTCATCTGTCTTTCGGCTATCAACTCTCGTCTGGCACGTTCAAGGCGATGGGCAATAAGTCTTGGTCTGTTGAGTTGCAATCTCTCGATAAAGAATGCGCCCGTTTGTGTCAGCCCTTGTAACAGCCCGTCTCTTTCCTCGATGTGAGTTCCCAACTTGTCAACTAATGGATTGAGAACTCGTTCTACCGAGTCGGGATTCCAGTAGTTGCTTTTGAATTCGTTGCACGCATGACAGCAGTACACTCAATTACCGGGATCGTCCGCTCCGCCCTTGGAACTGGGCCGGAAATGGTCCACCGTCATCTCTGCCCCGATATCTGTTTCACCGACACCGCAGTAGCCGCACTTGAAGTCGAAGCGCTCTCGTAAAGCCCGCCGTTGTTGGAGATTCATAGACTCAGACTGCGGTTTCCACTCCCGACTTTTGGCCCAGGAGACGTTCGGTCTCTTCCTGTATAGCCGAACGCTCGGCCTGCAGTGCCTTCATGCGCTTTAATAATTCTTCCTTTCTTCGAGCCAAATCTTCAAGAGCACGGAGTCTCGATTCCGCCTTCTCATTCTCCTTACGCATACGTCCTATTGCCGGCTCCAGGTAAGCCGCTTCGGCCTGTTCAATTTCCTCGATCAGGCCTGCCAGGTCCTTTCGTTCATCTTCGGCCAGGCACTCTTTCTCTTCGCGTTCGCGCAAATATTGGAATCGTTGGCGTTTGGTTTTATCAAGCATTTCGAGTCTCCCTGCCTGGTTTTCCATGAAAAATAAGACTATCTCGTGTGTACCCGTCCATCAAGGATTCGCACAAAATCAGCGCCTCTCACTCATGAAATCTAAATCCGTACAACTTCGACTGGGCGACTGGCCTGTCGGTCTTAAACGTAATTCTGAAGGCTGCGATGCTTTCCTTCTTTCCGAATATGAGGCCCTGAGAACCGGATTGATCGCTGCCCCAGCCGGCGCCGAATTTTTTCCATTGAGTTCCGTCAGCGCTGACCTGGAGTTCCAGGTGGTAGGTGCCTTCGGCGGAAACAGAAAAGGCGCTCGCCTGGATGGCGCTGGACAGCCGAACCTCGAAGGTGCCTCCGTTGCCGACCGGGAATCGGCCTTGTGCTTGGTCGAGAAACGGGTCTTGCCAGCGGCTGTAGATCGAGACCACGTAACCGTCCTCCGTCGGCTTGCTCAGCTTCCCATCGGCGGGATTGAAGGCGCGGGCCGAGGTGGACTCTATATCGCTCCGGCCGCTTAAAGTCTTGATGATTGGTTTGCCGTGGGGGAAGGAGAAGCTCTGGCCGTAGGCTACTTTTTCATCGAAGCTTGGCAGGTCGTCGATGTAGGGGCGGGCAAGGGTGAGGATTGGTGGACGGCCAGGTTTGCTTTCCCACTCGATGATGTCGGTGGGCGTGGTCTCCAGTGCGGTTATGGAAAAGACTGCTTCGCTGTAACGGTGGCTGCCGGGCTCTGAAAAGCGGATGGTGATTTCCCTGACCGCTTTCTCGGGGTGCGGGTTCACCCATTCGCAGGCGTAGAGGATGAGTGGATCGCCGCAGGGCGCATCGCCGATCCAGGCGGGCCAGACGCTCTGGCGTGTTGCTGAGCGCAGTTTGCCGCCACCGTTCCAGCCGAGGTATACCATCGGGATGGGGGTGTATCCGCCGTCCTCGTAGGTGGCTTCGTATTTCGGAGGCGGGCCGCCGCCTTCCATGGTGGTGCGGATAATAGTAAGGCTCCCAACGGATGCCCCGACCGGAATCGTGACCTTCTGGAGCGCGCCGGGCCAGCCACCATCAGCTTCCCGGCGGTTCTGTAACAGGACGACTGAATTTCCGTTGTTGGTTTTCGGAGAAAGAATCTCAAACGGCACTTGGCAGAATTCGACCCTGCCAGTAGGCAGGCGGCTGAGGTCGTAGTTAGTTCCTTTGTCGACCCAGCCGCGGCCGTCGAGAAGTTTTTCATCAATGTGCGACCAGTTGGCGAGACTGCGCAGGTCGAGCGTGCGGTAGTTTTTCTTGGTTTCCTTTCGCCATACGGGGTAACGGTAACCTGCTAGCAGTTCCGTGGTGCGGATGCTGCTCAAGGCAATGAGGTCATCGTGGTCGCCGATCTTCAGGTCGGCCCGGTCGGGCTGTGCTTTGACCAGGTCGTCGTAGGGATTCCATGACAGTTGCGATTCCACTACGCCTCGCGACGCCCAATAAGAGGAGTTTCCGTAGAACTCCCGGATGAGTTCGTCAAGTGAAAATGCGCCCCAGTTCGCCATCCAGTAACCAGTGACGCCCGGATTGTTCCAGAGCTCGCCGGGCTTGGGCCTGCGCCATATATAAATGGTGCGTTCGAACCCGGCCGTGTTGCTGTAAAACGGATCGCTGAATTTACCGGAACCGGAATGGTAATTGTCGATTGCGATGTCCCGTGCGATGAGCGGGTAGGCGCGGTTCATCTGGGCGTATTCGTCTTGGTCTGTTGCGCCGTGGGTGGTAAGGACGGTATTGAGGGTGATGGTGTCGCGGCGCACCCGCTTGAGCATGTCATGCTCGCGCAGGATCATTTCGGCAAACAGGTCGCCGCCGGACATGTTGCGGAGCTGGGAAAGGCGGGATTCGTTCCAGCGTGAGCCGGACGTGACCCAGGTCATTTCATCGTGGCCGATGTGATTGAAACGAGACAGCGGATTCTGCGTAAGGTCGTAAATACTGTTTTGAAAATTGTAGTAGATCACGGGGTGAGCAGGGTTGGCGTTCACACGGCTGCCGAAATCGAATTTCTCTGAAGTGACGTGTGCGTAGGTTTCGTCGGTGGCGAATTCCGCGGCCGCTCCACCGCCTCCGCCGGAGCCCGCGCCGGAAACAATCGTGATGTTGAAGTCGGCCGCCAGTCGCCGCCGGCCGGGAGCAGGAATTCCTGACAGATAAATAGTGTTGTATCTATAACGGCAGAGAATGCGGATGAATCGCTCGATGGATTCGTCGGTTTCCTTGCCAGTTTGTAGGCCACCCACGTAAAGCATGTTGAGCGAACGAATGCGCACATTGGGCCAGTCCCGGATCGTGATGGCGGGCACCTCAATTCCCGAGCTTCTCGAGCCTTCCAGAAGCTGCATGAAGGAATCTCTGGCGTAGACCGTTCCGGCGGGATCAGAGCCGGCGAGGATGGCAACACCTGGCCGTACTACGAGCGCGTAGCCTTCCGGGCCGGGGGTCTCGGGAGTGACCTTGACTGCGAAGTTCTCCAACTCCGCTGCAATAAGTTTGCTCGTCGGCGAAGTACCGATCCAGATGACGCCTTCAGGTGCGCCGGTGGATTTGTTGTCCGCAAACAACTGCGGCTTGATGCCGTAGGGAAGGAGGTCTTTGGCCAGAATCTCGGCGGTGCGGCGGTCCTGATCGTTGTCTGCATGGACGATGGGCTGGTCGGTCTTGAACTCGAACTTGCCCTCCTCGAATTCGAGTTCGCGGGGCAGCGGGAGGATGAACGGCTTTTCCGTTCGCTTCATCTGCGTGAACTCTTTCTTCGCCATGACGATGCCGTCCTTCCAGCGGAAGTGACGAATCTCCGTGTCTTTGTGCGAGCCCTGGGGCCGGCCCCAAATGCGAATTTCTTTCACGTTCAGCTTCTCGTTATTGCCGACCGTAAGGCGGACGTAACGGCCGACAGAATCGAGCCCGCGCACCTTGGCGACCATCATTTCCCGCACGGGATTGAGCACGCCCGCTCCGTTCATCTTCCAGATGAGATAATCCTTATTCGCCCCTTCGGGCCGCACGTAAATGTCGATCCCGCTCAGGCCGGAGGTCATAGGAAAGAGTTCAAGCATCTCGATGAAATAGTTTTTCTTGAAATCGAATACGATGTCGATGCCTTCCGGCAATTCCTGCCCCATCTTGGAGGTGCAATAAGAGATTTCGTTTATGTCGTCTTTGCCGCGCCCTTCAGTCAGAGAGCCCTTGCTGAATGGAACCCAGCCGGTCTGGACTTCCTTTTCCGGCTTGCCCTTCCCTTTGGCGTCGACGGGGATGGGGCGGCGGGGCAGTTCGTTCGGAAAATATTCCTGATCCGTGTCCCGCAGCCGATAGGTATAAGCGCCCTCTTCGTAGGCGACCGGCGGCTGCCCGTTCAATTTATTCTGCTCGTTCTGCTTCTTGATGACTTCGGCGTATCGAAAATCATTGCGGGCAGAATTGTTGGTGAGGCAGAGAACGCCTTCGGGCACAGTAAAAAGCTGTTGCTCGATGCGGACGCGTTCGATGGTGACGTCGCCCCGACCGCCCCGTGAAGCGATCGCAAAGTAGAGATCCTTGTCACGATCCGCACGGAACTGAAACTTGTGCGATTGCTGCGTCTGGCCGGTGATACGTACCTTCCGGAGAGGCTCGAACCCCTTTTCATAAATCTCAAGGAACGCTTCGCCGTCCAGTCTGGCGACCTTCAATGATGTCTGCACTTCATAGAAAGTCTCGGAGCGGGTGAAAAACTTCTGGCGGACCTGCACCGCTTCGACCTGTTCCCGGACTTCGTATGTAAAGCGGGGTTCGCCCTCTTTGATCTTGAATTCGGCCTGGATCTGAGGTTCGGACTTGATGAGTTCCCAGCCATCAGGGATTTGGTCTTTGTTGTTGTCTATTGAAAGGTCTTCGTTGCGGATCGCATTGCGGTCGTCGAAGATCAACATCCCCGAATACTCAGGCAAAGTGAAGTTGATAATCGGGATGTATTGCCAGACGGAAAACATGCGCTCTTCGCCCCCGGCCACAATGGGCGAGCCTTCCCGGCAGAGCTTGAGGCCCCAGAGTTCTCCGCGAGCCGGAGGGCCCTTGTATTGGAACTCACCGCTCTGGAAATTTCGGAACGGGATCGCCAACTCGATGATCCAGCGCTTCGCGCCCCACTCGCCCTTCCAGTCGTAGTCGGTCATGCTCCAGGAGTTGTTGTTGGAGAACTGATTCCGGTCCGCAACATTCGCCAGGAACTGGAACCGCTGGCCGCCGCCGTTGACATCCCCGATTTCAAAAAACGCCTCGACGCAGTCGTCCCACCAGACATCATGCGCGGGCCGAACCTCCATGCGCGTCTTGCGCGGATCTGGTTCCTCAGCGACGAAGCAAACGTAAAGCTTTTCATCGTCGTAGCACATGTAAGTCACGGTCTGCCGCCGGTTCTGGACGCCCGTGATGCACTGCACCCAACCCTCCTTCGTGCGATCGACGCGCACCTCTCCGGGAGGCAGTTCCGGATGATCGATGTTGTTTTTGGACCAGACCTCGGTCACCCCAATCCTGCCATCAATGGTAGGCGCCTCTTCCGGCTTGATCTTGTAACAGTAGAGAACCAACTGTTCATCTTTTGGCTTTATGGTCTTAGGGAAGAGAGTGCGGAATCGGAATTCGACGTCCTTGATCTCGTCTTCTTCGAATAGCTCGTCAAGGTCGTCTTTCTTGAGGCCGCCCGCGGGCTCGGCGAAAAGGGAAGAGGGGAGGGGGAGGAGGAAGAAGAGGAAGAAGAAGAATGAGAGTGTGGGAGTGTGGGAGTGTGGGAGTATTGGAAGCCGGAGTTGGAGTAACGGCCCCAGCCGTGTTCTGCAGCCCCGGAGCGAGAGATGCTTCCGTCCCTTCGGGACTGAAGAAGAAGACCCGGCAAAAGCCGTTACTCCAACCCTGGCGGCTGTTACTACGAGATCTTCCCTCATGACTTCCTCCCTTCCCAAAACAGACTTACTGCGGGCCACCTGCGGGCAAGGCAATCGCCGACGAATAACAAGGCCGCCAGAATTAAGAACCAAACTCCGTAGTCCTTGAGACGGATTGATTTTTCGGATGCGCGGAATACGGATTCTGGTCCTGGATTGATGTCGCCGCCGGTGGCTATTGTGATGGACTCGGCGAGGGCCTGGTCGGTGCTTAGTCTCGCGAATTCGAGACTCGATGAAACGACTATGCCGACCGTGCGGACCAGCTCTTTGGAGGCATCTGATTCGGCAGCCACATTTTCCTTCCCCTTCGCTTCCTTATTCTTCGCAACCATTCGGGCCAGGTACACCCCGTCCTTATCTACGGACGTTTCAGCCGAAAACCTTCCGGGCGCGATCAGCGGCAACCTTAAAACTGTTCTTGAGCTTGAACTGAACACACGCCCCTTGCGGCCCAGATAAAACAACTCGCATTGTGCTTCCAGGTCGTTCATGAAACGGTCATCCTCGTCGACTGCGTCCAGGGCGATCGTCAATTTGCGGCCTTTGATGCCTATGTCGGGGATAAGCTGGCTGCCACTGGATTCTCGGATCACGGAGCCAATGGTCTGGCTCCAAAGCATGGCAAAGCCTCGAGGCCAGTCCTTGATCCAGCCTTCAGCCCATTTGTAGCTGGCATCGCTGGTGAAGGCTGCGGTCCGGCCAGAGCCAAAATTGGTAAAGGCGAGCAGCGGATCCATCTCCGGCGGGATAGCGAGTGGAACTCTTGCGTCCAGCCTCGCCTGGGTGCGGACATAGCCGAAGAGATATGGAGACAGATCGATGTTGACGCCCTGCAGTGCATCGTGGTCAAGAATTTTTTCGGCCTTGACCGGTCCCTCGACAACGACTTCTTTTTGAAACTCATCAAGTTCACGAGAAAACGCGCCACCGACGTCTTCCTCCTCTTTAATCCAATAGAAACGGCCGTTACCCCAGCGGGCAATTTTCTGGAGATAGCGTTCGTTGCAACCTTCGCCCACCCCGACTGTGCTCACCGTCAGGCCGTCTGCCGCGAGCTGGGCAGCGTAGGCCGCAAAGTCGTTCGTGGTAGGCAGGTAGCCGTCACTGATAAGGACAATATGCCGGTAAGCAGCTTCTACTCGGGCGAGTCCGCTTTGAGCCATTTGGAACGGGCCGAGCGCGTGCGAGAACGTGTTGAAGGGGATTCTCAAACCCTCTTTTTTCAGCGTCTCTTTGTCTAGAGCCTTCTGCAGCGGGATAACCCACTTCGGCGCGAGGTCATAGGAGCCGAGCGTCACGAGACCGATGTAATCTTTTTCCGTCAGGCGGTCGATGACCAGAGAAACTGCGGTTCGAACGATGGCCGGTTTATCAATCCCCCCGAGCGAAGCTATTTTCAGGCGGTCTGGAAGTGCTTTCAGTCCGTCATCGCCTCTAAGTGATTCGAGATTGTGGTAAACACGCAGCACATCACTTCCGGCAAAAGTGTTGGCAGGATGGGTCTGCAAAAAATTGGTTAAGGCTCCACGGACCCGGCCGTCTGTGATCTGCTTGAGTGTATTTTCCGCATCGATGCGGCTGACTTCCGCCTTCGCGTCAGGGAGATAGAGCATGCTCTTTGAAGTATCGGCGATGATGACGATTCCAAGCGATGGGGCCTGCTGTTCCGTGAGCCGAACTTTCACCGGCAGCAGGGCCTCGACTGGCGTACCGCCATAGCCACCCGGCCCGAAGCTGTTCTTGCCCCCGAACATTACGAACCCGCCGCCGAAATCATGAACGTAATCGTGGATCAGCTTGAACTGGTTCTCGTGCAGGCGATTCGCAGGAATGTTACCCATGACGACCGCGTCGTAGTTCTGGAGGTCCAACAGCGTTTGCGGAACACCATGAGCATCCCGGACTTCAACCTCATAACTTGAACCGCGAAGCGCGTCGGCAAGAGCACCCAATTCGTCCGCTGCTTCAGCCAGAAGCAGTAACCTGGGCTTGCTTTTGACCTCAGTGAAGGCATAGACCGAATTGTTGTCGGGATTGTCAGGCTGTTCGGGATCAGCCATCTCGAGCCGGGCGCCGTAAAGAAAGCGTCCTCCGGCGTCGAGGGACTGACGAAATGTGACCCTGGTCAGTCCGGCCGGGAGCTGAAGCGGCTCGGCATCCGTACCCTTTCGGCCGACAAGGTAGCCGTTGCGGTAGAGATGGATCGTCACCGCACAGGGCTGGCTGGCACTCACGCGAACCTGGATATTAAAGGACTCACCAAGCTTTACCTCGCTGGGAACTTCGAGTGCGTAAAGCAGGGCTTCCGGCTCGGTGCTGCGATTAAGGGTGATGATGTCCACCTCGATGTGTGCTTCAGCGGCGCGCTGAACGGCGGTTTTCGCCTGTCCCGAAGTTTCGTTCAGATCGGAAAGAAGAACGATGCGGCGTGCCGTCCCTTCAGGGAAGGCCGCGATCGCCAGATCGATGGCGGCCTCGATATTCGTATTGGTTCGGCCCTCCGCGCCTCGCACGCGACGCTTACGTGCTCCCTGGATTTGTTCGACTAGCGAGTCCGCGGTAATTTCGTCATCGGCACGCAATTCCAGGACAGGCGCGCCGGAAAAGGTGATCAGTCCGGCCAGATTGCCATCATCGAAACTGTCCTGCGCCTTTCTAATGTACGCGACTGCTTCGCTGATGTTCTTATCTGACAGACTTTCTGAAACATCTACGAGATAGTAAGTGCAGATTCGATCTTCGTGGCTTGGCAGGATGATCCGTAAATCTGCGAAATCCAAAACCACTGCAACGATCACCACCGCGCGGAGTCCAAGCATCAACTGCTTACGGAACCCCCGAGCGGTATCAAAGCTCGTAAGCCCGTAGAAGAGGGCGACCGGAATCGCGAGAAGCAGAATCAGGCCGAATGGGTTGTTGAGTTGCAGGGACACAACGAATGCAGGCGAGGGATTATGAAGAAAATGCTTCCAACGAATTTAAGGAAACAACGAATGGGGAAAGAAGAAAACGCTTCCAACGAATGAAAGGAAACAACGAATGGGGAAAGAAGAAAACGCTTCCAACGAATGAAAGGAAACAACGAATGGGGAAAGAAGAAAACGCTTCCAACGAATGAAAGGAAACAACGAATGGGGAAAGAAGAAAACGCTTCCAACGAATTCAAGGAAACAACGAAGGGGAAGAGAAGGTACCCATGAAGAGAAGAGATTCATTTAGATTTTCATTTCCTCATTCGTTGTTTCCTTTCATTCGTTGGAAGCCCTTTCAGAAGGCTATCCGACGGTGATAGAGATAACTTTCAATCATCAGTAGAAACGGAATGAAGAACGCCAGGTAAGGCCAGAGCCTTCGGTCGGCGATTCCGGCGGTGCCTTTTGGGGCCTCTTCATTTACTTCTCCGATATCCAGTAACTCCTTGACTGAAACGTCAGACTCTTGCGCGCTCGAAAGGTTGACTGCAAAGGCACGCAGCCGTTTTGCATCACGATAGAGATAGATGCCGGTTTCAGGTACGACGTCCAAGGTCGCCCGGCCATCCACGGCGGGAATGATCGTGGGTTTTTCCATGTCCATAAAGACCTGAATGTTTTTCGCGTCGGATTCGAGGGAAATTGTCTTGGACTCGCCGGGTCGGGTCATGTGTTCGTAGGCTGCGCTCTCATCCTGCATGAACCAGCGAACGCAGTTGTCGATTATCAGTGGGAATGCCGTCCGGAACACGAGGTCAGAATCCTGTGGATTGAAACCGATGTAGATCAGTTTCTGCTTCCCTCGTTCAAGAGTCAGCACCAGTGGGCCGGACTCTGTACGTGCCACCGTTTCGGCGCCGGTCCTGGAGGTTACCTTGAATGCTTTACCGAGGAGCAGATTTTGGAAACTTACGCGGTTCATAACCGGGTGGTGTTTGTTCCACCCGCGAACTTTGGGTTCGTCCATGGATTCGCCTGCGAGAAGTGCAATTTCTGGATCGGCGGCATTCCCTTTTCCGTCCAGAGTAACCTTGCCTTCTGAATTAATGAGAAGGACGTTCTTGGACGGCAGTTTTTCTGGCAGATGATTGACGAAAATATAGGCGTCTACCGGCAGGTTGGGGCGGTAGTTGTCGATGGGTAATCGGTAGGCCTGAATCCCGATGTTGGCCCGCATGACGCCCAGCAGGAAACTTTCTTTTTCGTCCGCAAATAAGACCGTCTTGGCACGACGGGTTCGCGGAACGAGCTGCGCTGCTGTGTCATCGAGAAGTAGTTTGTTGCCGCCGGAAATCTTGGTCAGGGCTGCTTTTACAATACCTTCGAGGGGCACGTTACCTTTGCGGAGAATTCGTTTCTGTCGTTCACCGGGTTCGAGCTTCAGTGCAAAGACATCCATTAAGACCCCAAGTTCCCTGCCGGTTTTTTCATCCTGTTTCAGCTTCGCATCAAACTCCTCTTTCGCCGTGCTCATGCGAAGCTCCAGGTGACACTCGACTGGTTCCGGGCCGAAGTTTTGAACTTCGGCGACGACTTCAAAATCGCTGATGGCATCGAGATTACGCCGGGCCGCGAAATTGACGATGCCTACGTTCGGGGACCGTCCGCCGATCGGCAGGTAGGTGATGCGGATTTTGGAGGTCGGAGTTGGAGTAACGCCAACTCCGGCTTCCGGTAATCCAACATTTTCCCAGGCCTTACGCGATTCTTCCGAGAGCTGTCCGTCTGACAGAATATAGATCTTGAGGTCTGGCCAGGCCCGGGCTAATTGTTCCAGCAGCCGTGCTGCTTCTGCGAAGTTGGCAACTTCGCTTGAAGGTTTGATCTGTTGGATGGCTCGTTTCAGGTCGTCGGTATTGTCCGTGACATTCTGCAGAATGCGCGGTTGGGCGCCGGCCTGAATAACCAGAGCCCGATCGTTCTCGCCGCTTGTGCCGCGTTTACGCATCCGGTTAATCATCTGCTGTGCTTTGGCTTTGGCTGAGTCAAGCCTGGAGGTCGTTTCATCATGAGTCCCATCGATGACAACGTCGTCTATCTGCATCGAGGCCGAATGATCAATGACCAGAGCGATGGTTTGGGTTCGTGAATCTCCTGCTTCAATCAGGTATGGTCGAACCGCTGCAGCCACTAACAGTAGAAAAATTAAAAGCTGCAGCAGAAGGCTGATAATCGTCCGCCTTCGTCGATCAGTAATTTTTGAAACGTCTTTGAGCCGCAACCACAGCGCCGAAGTCGGAATCTGGCGCTCCTGCCTCGGCGAGCGCAAGAGGTAGAGAATCACGATGACCGCCGCTCCAAGGAGCAGCGCGAACGCGGCAGGTTGCAGGAAAATCATTCGAGCAGCCCCTCGTGCCTGAAGCGACGGAGGACGGCATTTTCGACTGCATCGCCTGTCATGAAGCGAAGATATAGAGTCGCAGGAATGCTCAGAATCGATTCGAGTTTCCTGAAGGACGCCTGCAGCTCACGGCGATACTGGTCCAATGTCCCTTTGCGGATGGTGAGCAGCACGCGCTCGCCGCTTTCAGTGTCAGTAAGGTCAAGCTCACCGCTGTAGCCGGGATCGACTTCTTCTGGTGTGAGAATCTGGAGTGCGTGGATTTTAAAATTGTTGTGGAGCAGGTAAGGCAGGCACCGCTGAAGGCCCTCCGCATCCCAGAAATCGCTGATAATAAAAAGCAGGCCGCCCGTGCCGGATTCAGCAGCAAATCGTTGAACAGAGGTACCGATGTTTGTCTTCCCGCCGGGCTGGAGCCCGTCGATGAAATCGAAGACCTGATTAACCTGTCCTCGCCCTCTAAGCGAGAGCATGCCTGTTTCGAGTTCGTCGGCGAAAGGATAGATGCCGAACCGGTCATCACGGCACATCGCCAGGTAACCGATGGCTGCGGCAATCTGTTTGCCCCAGAGCAGCTTGGATGGCTCTCCGAAGTTCATGGAATCTGAAGTATCAAGCAGGACGTAAGTGGCGATGTTCTCCGAGGTTTCAAACTGCTTGATGGTCAACTGGTCGTTTCGGGCATAGACATTCCAGTCAAGGTAGCGGAGGTCATCGCCAGCCGAGTAACCCTTGTGCTCGACAAACTCCATGCCTCCGCCTTTCTGCCGGCTCAACCGTTCACCGGCGAGCTGGCTCTTGCACCGGGACACAAGGTGGTGGTTTTCAAGTTGCTTGAGAAAGCTGCTGGGGAGGAGTTGGTTTGGCATGAGCGAAGTCACAAGCCGGCAGCTTGTGTTCTTGGTGTCGTCCACAAGCTGGCGGCTTGTGGCCACGATAGATTACTCCGGCCTGATGGTATGAAAGTAACGTTCCAGATACTCACGCCGTCCGCTGCCGAGATCTGTTCGGAACAGCTCAGCAAGAAAGGCGCGACGATAATTCTTGTAAACGACGTTGTAATCCTTGGAAGTGCGATCTGCTGTCCGGGCGACTTCTAGTATTCGTTTCCGAATCGCATGATCGCTGATGGCCTGCACGGCTAACAATTCCTCCTTTTTTGATTCCTTTGTTTCATCGGTACGCTTCTTCGGGCTACCGTCAGTTGTCTGTCCTTCGGGGGTAGTGGTTTCTGACCCTTCAGCGTCCACACCTTGCGCACTGCCGTCCGAAGCTGCAAGTTGCTCTCCTGCAACCTCTTTGAGCCCTTTGGCGATCTTCCTGGCATTCGTTGGGTCTACGAGCCGGTCGACCATGATCGTTTCGGCCTGGACACCTTCATCAGTGACAAGATTTTCCACTTGCCTCAATTCTGCATCCGCCCGCATCTGTAGTTCTGCCAGGCCGAGTTTGGACTTTAGTTTTTCCATTTGAGCGAGGGTGTTGAGAACGCCGTCGTCTGTCTCAGCCTGCTCTTTCAATTCAGCTATGGTGCGATTGAGCCTGGCGAGGAGTTCGCTTTTTTCGGTTGTCTCACCTACCCCCAGCTTCTTGAGTTCCTCCTGGAGTTTTTGAAATGCCTGTGGATCGTCAATGGCCATGTCGAGCGCGCTCAAAGCTGCCCCGAGTTCCGTTTCAGAAAACGTCTCAGCCTTTTGAATTATCGGCGGTGGAAAAAGCTGCCGCTGTACGGCCAGGAGAAGGAGAGGGAACGCTATTGTGCTCAGAAGAAGTCTGCCCCACGCGGGCGATGGCATTACAGCGGAAAGTCGAATTGTTTTGGCTGCGGCTACCGCGTCTTGGACAGCAAGATCCACCATGCCGCCGGACTTGCCAGATTGTATGAGGCCATAGGCAGAGGAGAGGCGATCCTGCAATCCCGCTGCATTATCAACAAATTTGGCGGCTTCATACGGATGCAACGTTTTCCTGCATCCCAGCAAGAGTCCAGAACCAATTCCAAGCACCCAGATAGCAAGAGACCACTTCGACACATCCCTGGGACCCTCACCAACTTTCAACAGAATAAGAAACGAAACACCCACAACCGCCGCAATCAGCCCGCCTTTCCAAATCGCAAAAGATATGCGACGCACAAGCAGTCGCGAAATCGCCTTATCAAGAATATTCTGGATTACCTGGTGCATATAGAATGACGCATGCGGTTACGAACAGCAGCGGTGACCGATTTTCCGTGTAGCTGAAGGCACGACCTGAAGTCCTTGGTCTGGAGAGTGGTTCTTACTCAGATAATAACGAACTACCTCGATCAGGACGATACGGGCCGGGAACAGCATCGGATTCAATGGCTCATTCTCCAGGCGCTTCAGTATGAGCTGGTACTACCCTGGCGGACGAGAGAAAGATTGTTGCAGCGCGAAACCTGGAAGCGACACTCCAGTTGGGAAACAGTCCGCCCCCAAGCAGCAGAGCGGTCAAGACCAGAGCTGCGATTCTTTCGGGAATGCGGATGCGAAGTGAAATCGACACTTGGGGATGGCGGCCGGTGAAGAATCGGAAGTACGCCTGCAGGACGGCGATGCTGTTAAGTGCCGTGGCGAGAATCATTCCAAGTCCGAGAAGTGGATTATTCTTTACGGCTGCCTCAACAATTATCCCGGCTCCGACGAATCCGAGAGTGCCCGGGAAGCCGATACAGGCCAGGCCGGTGATCAGGAAAAAAGCTGCAAGGGTGGGTACGTGATCGTAAAGGCCGTGGTAGCGGTCAAGCCTCAACGGCCCGTTTCGAGCTTCCAGGGATCGAAGCGTCAGGCCAAATCCTGTAAGCGAAAGGGATGCGGAAATCCAGACGCAAAGCGCACCGGCCAGCCCAGGAAGTGTCGCTAGTGCCAGGCCAGCCATGACAAGTGACGACTGGCTCACGAACAGGTAGCCGAAGAAGCGGCGTCCATCTTTTTGCGTCAGACAAAGGCATGCCGAGTAAACGGCGGTCCAAACTGCCACCCAGGCCATTGCGTGTAGCATCCAATCCGGAGCGAAAGGCATAACCAGCCTCACGAATGCATAAGCGCCGGCCAAAGGTGCGGCGAAGGGCAGGGCGGCCCCGAGCGTTGCGTTTTCGAAAAAATCGATTAACCAGGAGTGCAGGGGGAAGGTCCCGCAGCGAATAAGGATTGCTACGGCCAATAGTCCTGAAGCCCAGGCGCTCGATACAGAGCCGGGATCCGTGGCGTGCCTGATCCAGCATCCGGCGGCCGCCAGAACTATGAAAAGACTCATGTGAAGGACGAAGACCCGGGCAGAGTTTCCCCTTGCCCGAAGTTCGAAAACCATCGGCGCACACTGCAGAGCCAGCAGCAGAATGATCAGCCCAGGCTGCCTGCAAGAGAAAATGGCAAGAAGGATGCCTTCGGAAATCAGGGCAAAGGAAAATGGGAAGCGTCGTACCTTCGTTCGGAGCGTGGCGAGAATCGTCAGCAGGTGCAGCAGTGCGCCGAGGCAGATCAGAGGCGAATTCAGCCAGTCGATGACGATGGCATCCCGGCCGAGGATTGTTCCCACAAGGCCCCATCGACCGACGGCTTCTGCCGAACCCGAAAGAGCCAGATTTACCCAGGCTGCGATCGTGCAGAGGAATACCAGCGAGGAGATCTGCAGACTGAATCTGCGCTGCTTCTCCGCGTCGCGCAGCCGGGCCACCACTACACCGCCTATTACAGGGATGAGGATCGCCAATTCCAGCCAGGGCAGGTGCAACTGAGTCATGGCTGGGCCTCCTCATCGGTTACCGGGGGGCTTGACCTGCCGTTACCGGAAAGGAAGGCGATCCATCTGCGTTCAACATCGTCGCACATTTGGAACAGCTTCTGGAACGGGTAGACCAGGAAATTGTCCAGCAAGGAATCCAGAAACCCGCGTTCAAAAGCGAAAATGTATAGCCACGGGTACCTTTTGGATCTTGTCCCTCCGTTGCCATTTAGGCCGTGGGGGAGGTGCCCGCCGATGGCGTTTTCGAGAGAGTGGTAATCATGGAGCAGCGACGGGGCGCGGAGGAGTTGGAGGGTCCGCATGCATGCGTGGCCGAGGATATGGATTAGGGCGACGTATCGCAGTCCGAAGCCGATTTCGGCGATGATGATGCCGACCTGAGTCAACGATGAGAAGGCCAGGGCGCACTTGATATCCGTCTGTGCGCGTGCACTTGTCGCCGCAGTGAGCGCGGTGGCCAGACCCAGAAAGACCACGGCGCCGCTGAGCCAGAGGGAGCGGTCAAGTATTGGGCTCACCCGTAACAGGAGGAAGGCCCCGAGGTGAACCGAAAGAGAACCATAAAAGACGGCACTGGAAGGTGTCGGCCCTTCCATGGCACGTGGCAACCAACCGGAGAACGGCACCAGTCCAGACTTGCCAGCGGCGGCCACCAGCAGGAGCAGCCCAACGACCAGAGCCTGGTCTGAGGTAAGCGTCGCCACTCCTTCGGGCCACGGACCGATCCCCATCAGGGAGTCGAAATCTCCGTGTCCGGAAAAGTAGTGAAGCGCGATCGCAGCCGCGAGGAAGGCAGCGTCGGAGATTCGATAAATTGCCCATACGCGCAGCCCGTTTTGAACAGGTGCTGCTCGTTCGTGGAAAAAGCCTATCAGCAGGGCAGAGGAAAGGCCGACCAACTCCCATCCGATGAAAAGGAGTTCGATAGTTGCCGCGACTGAGGTGAGGACCATCCCGAAAGTGAAAACAGCAAAGAGTATAAAGAAACGGTTGAAGCCTGGTTCACGATGCAGGTAGCGGCTGGCAAAGGCCCCGATGGTGCCGCAGAAGACCAAGCTTAAAATCACCAGCGGTACTGACAGGCGATCGAAATCGAACCTCAGTTGGAAGTGAACATTCGCTATAGGCACGCTCACCCAATCGGGAAGCGCAACAGGCACCCGTCGTGGCCCGTGGAAAAGCATGAGGGCCAGGATGCCAAGTGCGGCAAGCAGGCCAATGGAGAGCGTAGCTGAGGTCAATCGGCCGGTATACCTTTCACCAAGGGGCCGGTCCAGCAGCGAAAACAGACCGATAGCCGCCAGCAACAAAGCCGGGCAAACCAGCACGATCATTCCCAGGACTTGAAAAAGCCTTTCGATCTCCCACACCGGCGCTACTCCTTCCTGATGCTGGCGAAGCCAAGGTGGTCTCTCCAGCCGCGATACCAGTCAGCGGATGACTTGGCGGTTGGAAGAGAAGTGACTTGAGATTTGAACGACTCAAAACTGCCATCACGCAGCAAATGAATTCTGGACGTCTCAGGATCAATGGTGGCCAGTTGAATCCATTCCCCATGGCAGAGCCGATAAAGGGACTCGTGCTGTTCCACGACTCGTTGCAGAACTTCAGGGGAAGTCTCAACGAGCAGGAGGAGTCGCACCGGTTCATGAATCTCGACCATCTGCCAGGGGAGGCCGGGAATGAGGTCGCCGGAAGTGCCGTTCATCACGCCGAGCAGGGAGACAATGTTATGCGGAAGCTTGGTGCTGCAGCCATAACCGATGGGGTCGACGAACGAGAAGTAGTATTCAAGATTGATGCCGGCACAGACTGGAATGACCGCCTGCAGGATACGTGACAGAACCGTTTGCATTTCATCATCGCATCGGTGGTCGTAAGAGCAGAGAAAGGCTCTCCTGTCGAGGAAGAGTCCCCGGCTCCAGGCGCGGTCTCCCACGATGCAGATGCTGTTGGTGGCATGGCCGGCCTCAGGGCGTACTTGGGAGAGGTCTTCCGAACGCCCCTCAACATGTCTCAGAGCAGCCTGAGACCGAAGCGTGAGCGGCGCGGATTCGAAACGACGGCAGCGTTCGTGTGCGTTCCTCTCACGGGTTTCTTCGATAGATTGGCGGGCCCGTTCGAAGTCCTGCTGGTGCGATGGTGGTAGAAGGTTCAGGTCGTAGTACACCACGCTGTCGTTGCAGGTGTCATGACACGCGCCTACAAATACCGTCTGCTGGGGCAGTTCGAGCGAACGCCCCTTCAAAAGCTCCTTCACTCGGGGATCATTGGCCATCAGAGCAAAGGCGCGGGCGTTGGGCCCTCCCGGCGCTCCAGCACAGGCACCGCAGTCATAGGCCGACCCGTGGGGATTGTTCAGGGAACTCGAGCCGTGGCCTACCAGCACTACCAGTCGAGAAAAGTTCAGCGCGATTCCCGTTTCCTTCAGCAAGCGCTCCACCATGTCCGCCATCTCCTCCACTTTGAAACCTACCTGGTCGCCCGCAGGGCCAGGTGGGTCCTGGGTTCTTTCGAGTACAAGGCGCGTAACAGGTGGAGTGCGGACGATATTGCCGAAGAGTTGTCGAAACCGAGCCGTCGTTCGGGGAAAGAGGATTCGGGTAACCAGTGGGATTGCGGCGAGAGAGCCCATCAGGGCAGTCAGCCACCCTCCTGTAAGAGTCCTGCTGCCGGTGTGAGCTCGGTGTGTAGCGCGGCCCAGTGCCTGGCGACGCGCCCGTCGGCGGCGATCTGAATCCTCAAAGTCAGGTACGACTTCTTCTTGAACATAATGTCAGGGCAGAATGACTATCGGGCACAAAGGCACATAGTGGGCGTCCGCGGCTCCGCGATAAAACATCGGGACGCCAAAGAATCCGGGACTTCCGAATGTTTCGCATTCCGGAGCGATTTCTTCCAGGTGGCGGCGGAAGGACTCCTCTCGCTCGTCAATGCAGCAGACGACCTGAAATGCCGGAACGGTCTCCTCTGTCTCGGCCTGCTGCAAGCCTGCCGCCATCTTCTGCTGCGGGTCTGTTGAATCCCCGTTGTTTATTTCGCAGAAAGCTGTGAGCTCGCCCAGGACTCGCTCTCTGTAATGGCGCTCGTAGGCCAGGTGAAAAATTCGTCGTCTCTCGTGTTCCGGGAAGGCTTCAATCTCGCGTAACAAGATTTTCCAACTGGACATCGACTGGTTGTAAAGGGTGCGGGGATCCCATCCGAGCCACTGAGAAAGTTGAAAGATCTGGAAGGCGCGTCCGTCCAGCACGTCGGAATCGTCCCGTTTGAACTGGTTTGCCGCTGCCTGTCTGAGGGATTCGAGTGTCCCGGAATAATTCATTCCTTCCCTCGCCGCGTCCGTCAACGCCCAGCGCTCAAGCAGGAATCGAACAGCGAGGAATTCGGTGAGCGTTCCCTTCGGGACGAGATCGGCCCCGCGGCCCTGCCGGTTCTCCAGTTGACGGAGCATACCGGCCCACCCCCGGAGGCTCAGGAGGCTGGAAGATAGGAACGGTTCTCTCTGGTCACCAGTGACTCCAAGGACTCCCAAAGATTCAGCAATGGATTCGAGAGGGGAGAGGCCAGCCTCCTCCAATCTCCTGAGTTCTGCGGGAAATCCACGCAGCCATCGAGGGGTCGGAAAAGCCGGCTGGCTGTAAAGGAATAAAAATGCCTGATAGAAGCCCTGCTCGCGATTTGGCAGTGGCCAGTGGGCAATGCCCTGATCGGCGAAAGCAGCGCAGTAACGGGTCATAACGTCGTCTACCAGGAGGTCGCTGTCCCGTCCGGTGGTTTTAAGGAGGGCGTCCCGATGCCGCAGAAGTGGCGTCTCAACCGCTTGGGCGTCTGCATGACCTGCCCCGATAAGACACACTTTCCAAAGAAGGTGGAGGCAGAAAGATTCCCACGTTTCGTCCGTCCATTCTTCGATCACCGATGCGTCGAACGATTGGAACAGGCCGGTAAAGATGCCTCCGATCGGGCCTTCCAACGCCGCCGGTCGGCCCCCGCCATTGCGAACGTCGCGCATAACCCAGTGCCGGGTAAGCCCCACCGTCTGGTCCTTCACCGATTCGGGGACGTCTGCTTGAAACTTCCGAAGAGCGTCGGTTTCCGCCACCAGCCATTCCAATTCCGCAGCCGGCCCCGTCTTCGGCCAGTGATTCAGCATCACCTCTCGAAGGTGAAAACGAGTCCCGAGAAATCCGAGTAAAACGTCTCCGTATTCACCCAGATCTTCCAGCAGAGTTTCTGAAATATCCTTGGGAAGGATTCGCCCTTTAATTACCAACTGTCGAAACGTTTCCTCGGTCAGGTAGGGCTCGCAGCCGAACTTGTCTGCCGCAACTTTGACCGCCTCTTCAAAGCAAAGGTCTTCGAAAGCATGAAGCGTGTTGTGATGCACGAACTCGGTGATCGGCCCCTGGGTTGGAAGCAGGTGGGCCGCGTGTTCGATCATGCGCTCCAGTTCGCCCGGCACCTCCATTACATGGGGGGCCGGGGCAACATCCGAGCCGGAGTCGTCCCCTGAGTCGTTTGCTTCCTTCATCTCATGATCTCATTTCGCCGTTTCGGGAACTCGCATGATTTAGTGATCGCGGGGCAGGATTTGACCAAAATAGCTTAACGCAATTAGCCGCCTAAAAAATCGATTACGTACATCGCGCTCCGCAAAGACTCTGGAAAGACAGTGGTGCCCTCGCTCCGCGAGGGCTCTGAAGAAGACAGTGGTGCCCTCGCTCCG
>JAQBXN010000001.1 GCA_027625095.1 Planctomycetota bacterium
GGTAAAGACCAGGGTTTTCGCCTCACGGGGTTATATCGACCTATAATTTTAGGCTGGAAAGACCACTAGAGATATTCAGGTTTCAGTGTTCAAACGGGCCACCCTTGACCCCTGCCCCTGAATCCTGAAGCCTGTAGGAAGACCTTAGACCGAAGAAAGAAGACTCCCCGCGGAGCGTGGAGACCACGATTGTAGACCTCTGAATCCTGAAACTTGAAACCTGAAAATGGTCAAAATCATTAAGAAGAATACCTCCTGGTGGAGTGTGGGGGCTGTCCTCGCCAAAGTGGATGCTGACTCACTCGAAGACGCCGAGCTCGATGAAAAGAACCTCAGCAGGGCCTCGCTCTCCAGCGCTACCATTGCAGGGGCCAAGCTGAATCGCGCGACCCTGACTGAAGCAGATCTGGATAGTGCGAACATGCGGGGTATTGAGGCGACGGAGGCTGATTTCACCAAAGCCAACATGTCAGATGCCGATCTGTGCGCGGCCAGCCTGAACTCGTCCAGGTTGGACTTTGCTGATCTCACGCGGGCGAATTTAATCAACGCCTCGCTCAGAGACGCCTCCATGGTTCATGTCCGGCTGGTAGATGCCAAGCTTGATAGCGCTGACCTGAGCGGCGCAAGGCTGGAAGGAGCCAATCTCACTAATGCCAGCATGAATGCTGTGGGATTCGAAAAAGCCAATCTGCAGCATGCGGATTTGAGTAACTCTATATTAGTGGCAGCCGATTTTACCGGCGCAAACCTGCAGGAAGCAGACCTTCGTGAGTGCGATTTAAGCGGGGCTACGTTTGTCGGCGCAGACCTTAGCAACGCCAAATTACAGAATGCGAAATTGGAGGGAGCGAATTACTCAGCGGATACAAAATGGCCTCCCGATTTCTCTCCCGACCAACACAGCCTCAACAAGGTTGTGACGCCCAGAAAGCCACCGCCAGGCGACGGAAAGGATGCCTGGGGCATCAGTGATTTTTGATCGCATACCTTAACGACAAAGACCCAACAATGAGATTGATATCGCAAATCAGGGATGGAATCCCTGAGGACCTGACCGTGCACGTTGGACAGCATGACGAAACCATCTGCGGCAAGACCGACCGGGCACTCCAGGCAGGGCTGGACTACCTGGCCCGCCTCGGCGGGGGCACGCTCAAGATCGGGCCGGGTGTCTATACGATGCGGAACAGCATCCACCTTCAGAGCAAAATCCGTATTGTCGGTGCAGGCGATGCAACGGTGCTGAAAAAGGGTCCAAGCGTCCGGACAAAGCTGGCTGAGGACTCAGACTGGTATTATCAATCGGTAAAGGTGGAGTCACCCGAGACCTTTGCAATCGGCGATGGGCTTGTCCTGCAGGCGAAGCCTCCGAACAGCAACTTTCAGTGCCGCCGTTTCACGATCATCGGAATCGATGGGCAGACCCTGTTTCTGGACAAACAACTCGTGGACAACTTCTGGGTCGGCCAGGAGGCCACCTGCGCTTCTCTGTTTCCAGTCATCTGCGGCGAAAAGGTGACGGATATCGAAATTCGGGACCTGGTAATCGAAGGAAACAGGGAAGAAAACGAAAACATCAACGGCAACTATGCCGGTGGCATCTTCATGCAGAACTGTGACCGCATAAACATCGATTCCATTGCAGTGCAGAATTACAACGGCGACGGCATCAGTTGGCAGATCGTTCACGACCTCTCAGTCACAAATACACGCAGTATCAACAACGCCGGGCTTGGTCTGCATCCCGGCAGCGGAAGTCAGCGTCCGCAGATGAGAGGTAATCAGATCGAGCGGTGCCACCTCGGTATCTTCTTTTGCTGGGGCGTGAAACATGGAATTGCAGAACAGAACAAGATTCGCGACTGCGACGTCGGCGTATCCATCGGTCACCGAGACACGGATAACGTCGTACGTGAAAATGTCATCAGTGGCAGCAGCAAGCACGGTTTACTGTTCCGAAAGGAATCCTATGACCGCAATGGCCACCGATGCCGCATAGAAAGGAACCAGTTCAGGGACTGTGGTGCACCAGAGGATGGCTGCGTCATTTATATAGCTGGACCTACGGACGACATTACTCTCAAAGACAATCAGTTCGAAGAGACTCGCAAAGGCGCAAAGGTGAAAGCCATCGTAACGGCCGCGGAGACAAATGGATTATTGGTAGAAGGTAATCAGTACTCAGGATTGGAAGGGCCGGATTGAGCCCTGTTCCGGCTCATGGCTCCAAGTATGGAAGAGCTATTGCATTTGGTGGCCTCCATTTGCAGAATGGCCTGAAATTAAGAGCAGCCGGTACCGTCACAGAAACACAACAACAGGAGATCGAATGTACAAGAGGGTCTGTCGCGCATTGGTGATGTCATTTGCCTTTTCAGCGTTAGTCACTTCTGGCCTCCTTGCCCAGGCATCGAAAAAGGATCGATTGCTCGAGCCGTTTCGATATGGCGGCAACGATGTTTTAAACATCCTGACTCTCATTCCAAAGATGGAGTCCGCCATCACTATGGGCAAGGGCGAGTTCCGAACAAAACTGTCCATTGAATTTGTGGAAAACAATGCGACCGATCAGTCCACCGGCTCACAGATTGATTTCTCAGGCGGGGCCACCGAGTTCAATGCCTACTTCGCATACGGTCTCGCAGATTTCCTCGATTTGCAGGTGGAGATCCCCTTTACCTCGTTCGGAGGCTCCCCGCTGGCGATTGTAAATGGTGAATCTCTGTTTGCGCTTCAGCAGGGGGCTAACAATATCTCCATTGATAATGAGATCGGCGACCCGATTATTTCGACAAAATTTCAGTTATGGGGTGGGGATCAATCCGGCTCCGGGATGGCGCTCAGATTACAGGTGAAGCTGCCCCTTGGAGATGAAAGGGACCTTCATTCCAGCGGCGGGCTCGATTTTGGCTTCGGAGTTCTTTCGACAACCGAGCTGGACTGGGGTGTCTGGCACTTCAATCTGGACTACACGCATATCGGTTCCGTAAGTGCATTCAGACCTGAGGCGAGAATTGAACTTGAAGACACCTTAAGCGTGGGAGTGGGGTATATGTTCGAGGTCATCGAAGACGAGCTTTCCATTGGCGCCCAGCTCTTTGGTTACCTGAATCCATACCGGGCCACACCAGCTAACCTCGAAGGCATGGACGGAATCCCAGTCAGCCTCACCCTCGGCGCCCGCTGGGCACCATGGGACAGCGTGTCCTTCGAATTGGGGGCCGGGCCCGGCATCACCAAGGACGCCGCGGCATTTACTCTCTTCTTTGGTTTCTCATTCCAACTCTAGGCAGAATCTATGCTGAAGAGAGCCATCCGGAACGGGCCGAATGCCGGCCACGTCTACGTCGTTTACACCGATGATCGGACAGACGAAAGTAATGATACCGACATCCTCATTCGCTCCTCTGCGAATACAGGCGCAGCCTGGTCAGATGCGGTTCAGGTAAACGATGCCGGCAGCAATTTGCAGTTTCATGGCCGACTTGCCGTCGATTCCTCAACCGGAGCTATCGTTATCGCCTGGTATGACGCTCGAAATGCGCAGGCATCAATTATCCGGATAGGTAGGCCGCGCAATTCAAGGGTTGCTCGAAGCGCTTTGAAAGGTGGCGATCGGGGAGACGGGCCGGAATTCCTTTTGACCCTCTGAGCAGCTTCAACCGCGATGCTCTCATTACTTCATCTTGCCCTTCATCTTATGACGCAGACAGCAGTCGCCGAATTGCCCTCCGTAGACCTCCCCGAATTTCAAAAGGAAGAGATCCCAAACGGGCTCACTCTGTTGGCTGCCAGACACACGGAGCAGCCGGTGATCTTCTTCTCGCTGCTGGTCAGGGCCGGAGCTCTCAATGAGCCGGAGGAAATGAAAGGGCTGGCCGGCGTCATGGCCGACATGATGCAGGAGGGAACCGAAAATTACGATTCAAGCGCACTCGCCAGAGCCCTCGATGAACTTGGCGGTAGCCTCGGAGCATCGGCTGGACGAGAAACGACCGTGCTATCCGGCCAGACACTTTCAAGGAATGCGGATCGGGCACTGGAACTGCTGGCCGAGATGGCGCTCCGGCCGACTTTCCCCAACAACTCCCTGAGAAGGATAAAGCAGCAGAATAAGACGATGCTGGTTGCCAGCTACGTCGACCAGGATTTCATCGGCTCACGGCACTTGTCTGCACTGCTCTACGGCCAATCTGCTTTCGGCCGTTTTCCCACAGAAGAGACGATTTCAAAAATAGCACGTGGAAACGTAACCAGTTTCTACCACCGTCACTTTCAACCCAAAGGCGCCATTCTCTGTGTGTTGGGGGATTTCGATCCACCGGAAATGCTCGCAAAGTTGAAGGAGACTTTCGGCGGCTGGGAAAAAGGTGAAGTTTCGCAAGCCAGTGGCCTTCCGGACAATTTTTCCTACCCAAAGGGAAGACGTCTGGCGATCAAGAGGGACAAGACCCAGGCGACCATTCTTATCGGAGGCCGCGGCGTTCCGGCAAATTCGGAGCTGTCAGAATCGTTCGGCCTGGCCAATCACATTCTCGGGGCGAGCGGCTTTTCTTCTCGATTGATGAACGCGGTCAGGAGCGAAGAAGGCAAGACCTACGGAGTCCACAGCAGTAATATCAGCAGCCGCGGTGTGGGCACATTTGTAGCCCAAACCTTCACCCGCAATAACAATGTGAAGGAGACTATCAACATTATGCTTGAGGTCATCGGTGATGCAGTAAAGGATGGCCTCACCCAGGACGAACTAGCAAAGGCAAAGACCGCGCGCATCGGCCAATTCCCATTACGCTTCGAGAATCCGGGGAGTTGGGTAGGCGGCGCAGTGAATGATTTATTCTTCGGCAGGCCCTTGAGCTATACCTATGAAACAAGAGAACGCATCGCGAAAATCACGCTGGATGAAGTAAATGATGCGCTCCGCAGAACCATAAACGTGGAAGAACTGAGCATCATCGTCGTCGGTGACCCCGATGAACTGACGAACCAGCTCAGGGAATTCGGTGATTTCGAGGTGAGACGCGAAAAGAACGATTGGTGGTAATTCCATGATTCTGACTTCTGTCCGTTTCTGACTCTCTACCTGCTCACATTTCTTCAAGCAGAAAATGTCCCTCTCGGGCCGCATCTCCTGAAGATCTCCTTGATCGGCGGCGAAGTTTCGCGGGTGGTGAAGAAGAATGGACGTGGAGTTTTGGGAAACGAAGTCAGATCGTCTTACAAAACCGCTGTCGGCGGCGGCAGTAGTTTCCAATGGCCTGACACGTCTCCCCCGCAGCAGAGCACCGGCTCGTGTCTTGCCTTGGGATGGTCGTGGGGACGCTTTTGGGCTGATGCGTAAGTCAGCGTCAGGGCCGGACGATTGCGATTGGCAGACTTATTGGGTGGTGAGATGTGAAGAAGCAGATCTGAGAAAATGACCATCCGGCCGGCTTTCAAGGGAATGGGGATCTTGCCCAGGCGATTCACTGCAGCTTCCAACTCGCTCTCAACCACATTCAGATCGCCGGCCGGATTGCGGACCGGAAGGCCGCCCAGCAGATGCGAGCCTGGCACAAACCACAAGCAGCCGTTCTCTTCATCCGCTTCCCCGAGCGCGATCCAGAGGTTGACCGAGCCCGCGTCAACGGCGAAGTAGCTCGAATCCTGGTGGCCCTCAACGGAAGTCTTGCTTCCGGGCTTTTTGTCGATGAACTGACTGATGAAACAGACGATATTCTCGCCGAGAAGATCCTGCAGGCAGGCCAGTACCCGCTCGTTTTCCGCAATCTCCCAAACCCAATCAATGCGAGTATGGGGATTCAGTTTTGCACCCTCTCCGCCGCACTGGTCAAAGCGCCTGGAAAGTGCGGCAGCTTCATCTTCGCTGAACAGGTCAAGGTTTGTCAGATAGCCCTCGGCATTGAATTGGGCAATCTGCTCCAATGTGAACGCGTTTGGCGAATCACACCGGACGGGATGATAGCTGAGGTCTAAACCAAGTTCGGGGTAGCGTGTATTCATTAGCGTGGCGAAGGAATGCAACATGTTTCCAAACCGAATCGTAGCCACCAGTGCCAGCTTGCAGGCCAGCACAGCGCTGCCCTTCAGGCCAACGTATTCGAAAGCCGAAAGCGCGAAGAATGAAACTCCGGCCTGGAGGCCAGTGCTACGTCGCCCTCCAACTGGGAGCATGTGGCTACGATATTCCCTGGATTGGCGTTTGAAAACTGGCTCTACAGACGAAATAGTGCTGGACTGGTCTTTCGTTACCCCAACCAAAAGCCAGTACCCTCGCGCAGCGAGGGCATCACGATAAAGCAGTTACTCCGACTCAGTTTCTGCCTTCCCTGAACAGTTACCCTTTTCATTCAAAGAAGCCTTCCGCTATCATGCGCGGACATTCAGTTATCACCAACCATTGAGAAACACCCATGTCAGACAAATTGAAAATCGGGATTATCGGCTGCGGTATGATAGGCAAAGCACACCTCAGGGCCTATTCGAAGATTGATGAGGCCGAAGTCATTGCAATCGCTGATGTGAACGAAGAGGAAGCGAAGAAGGTCGGTGAGGAATTCGGAGTTCCTAAAGTTCTTGCCGACTATAAGGAATTGCTGGCCATCGATGAGATCGAGAGCGTCGACGTCTGCCTGCCGAATTTTCTGCACAGCCCGGTTTCTGTGGAAGCGCTCAATGCCGGTAAGCACGTCTTCTGCGAAAAGCCGATGGCTCGAAATTACGAGGAAGCATCCGCCATGATGGATGCGGCGAGAGCCAACGACCGTGAACTTGGCGTCCAGGTGGGGACGATATTCAACGCCGATGCACGCGGGGCCAAGCGAATCATTGATGCGGGAGGGCTTGGCCACATTTATTTTGCCAAGCTCTCGAACTACCGTCGCAAGGGCCGGCCGTGGGTCGATGGCTACGGCACACCTCATTTTGTGTCGAAGGAAAAGGCCGGGGGCGGCACCCTCATCGACACGGGCGTTTATCACTTCAATCGCTTCCTCTGGCTGATGAATAATCCGCAGCCGGTCACGGTCAGCGGGGCTGCATTTCAGGAGATGGATGTTTACGAAGGACGCAGGGACGATATCGATGTGGAAGAGATGGCCGTGGGCCTGATCCGGTTTGATACCGGCCTGGTCTTGTTTGTTGAGGACGCGTGGTCCGCACACATGAACCAATCCGGAGGAGATGTAATCCTGGGCTCTAAAGGCGGACTCAAAGTAGATCCGCTTTCGTTTCACTCAGACATGTTCGGTATCGAATCTAACACGACCTTTGAACTGGGACTGGCCGAATATCATCTGAATCAGTACGACGAGAATCGCAAGGGCTACGCATCCCCGCACCATCACTGGGTGTATTCGTTGCTTGGAAAGCTTCCCAAGATCCCGACCGGGGAAATTGCCCTCAACACCGTCCGAATCTCGGATGCCATTTATCGGTCCGCGGCAAAGGGTGAAGAAGTGAAGCTGGCGTGATGAGCCAAGAAAATTCACATGGGTTTAGGCTTCCGGCACGAGCCGTTATCGATCTGCTCTTGCCATGGTCTGTGACGTTCATTGCCGTAGTTCTTGGATTGGGAATGGCACTCGTCTGGTTGTTCGTCCTGAAGACATCACCGATTGAAGACTCAGCACTCGACAAGGCCGCTTCAAAAGTGCAGGGCCGAATCCTGCCACCAGTCAAAGATATGGGCTGGTCGGTAGGTGGCAGAGTGAAGGAAGGTGGTACGCAAATATACCGATATCGATTTTCATACGAGGTGGGCAACAGGCAGTATGAAACGATTTCATACACCACCGGCCAGCAGCATGAGGAGGGAAAGGTCGAGATCGAATACCTGCCGACGAAACCACAGACGGCCAGGATCGTCGGTACACGCCGCGGCATGATGGATCGCCGGGTGGTATGGCTGAGTGCGATACCCGCGGTCGCCTTCCTCTTGATGCTGGCGCTCGTCTACCGTGGTGTAAAGGCAGTCCTGTATCTAAAGCGCGGCCAGCTCGTCGAGGGCAAAATCATCCAGGCAATTGTCGCTCGCTCGACGAATGCGGGTAGCCCGGACACCTGGTTCGTAAAGTTTGAATTCGAAGATGCCGACGGAAACACTTGTTCCGGTCAGGACACCTCATCCCTCCTGTCAGAGCCGAAACCCGGCGATTGCGTTGATCTGATTTATCCCGGCAATCGGCCTCACAAAGCCCGTTACCTGGGCGGTATCGTCAGCCGGCTTGAATTCGAAGATACGGGTGGATTCCAATCCCAGTTTTCTGCTTCCACACTCGCGAGATTAGCAATTACCGATATCAGCCTCGGAGCCAATCTGCTCTACGGCATTTGGCTGATATTCCGGTGACCGTCTTCCGGCCGCAACCAAAGAATTTAAGTAACTGTTCAGGGCCGAATCTTTCTTACTTTTAATCTTGACTCTAATCTCCCTTTCTGCGCTTTCTTGTGGCATGAGAAGGCAGCGGCGTGGAATGGAGATTCTCGCAGAGCAGGATTCTACCCCCTGCTTCCTATCATCAAGAGCGGGCAGTCCGTCTCTCGCGCGATGTGCAGAGCAAAGCTGCCGAATACTTTACGTTTCTGCGCGAGCTGCTGGATACCCAGAATGATCAGATCTGTTTCGGCGGCGGCTTTGACGACTTCAATGGCAGGCTCGGAACTGCGAATCAGGCGGATTTCGGTTTCTCCGTGAGCCTCGTTGCGAGCCAGGATCAGCAAACGGTTGCGAGCCTGCCCGTAGGCTTCATCGGAAGCATCTTCCGGCAGGATGCGCATGAAGGTGACTTGCTTCGGGCCGCCGCGCCAGAGGCTGCCGAGCAGACGGGCACGGAGAATGTGGTGGCCGGACGCACCACCAACCGGCACAAGTATTTTTTCCACGTTCGAGAGCTTCCAACCCGGGCGGGCACGCAGCACAGCCACGTCGCTTTTCACTCCGCTGATCAGGTGTTCCAAATCCGTGGCCAGCATTTTCTCTGTCAGGTTGCTGAAGCCAAGCAGCAGGCTTTCGCAACGGTGGATGCGGGCCACCCGGATAATCTCCTCCCAGGGCCGGGGGGCGATAGTGGTCAGGGCTTCGGGAGCAAATCCTTCATGGAACGAAACGGTCAACGCCTCACGCAGCACCTCCTGTGAAGCGACGAGTTGAGGCGGCGGGTCGTCTCCTTCCAATGCTTCAGTAGGAGCCTTCACGACATTCAGCAAAAGTACGCGGCCTACCGCAGGTGGGGCCATCGCATGAGCGAAGGTAACCATCGCCCCAACATTTGAAGGATTCGCGACCGGGACGAGAACAAGCGGGCTTCGGCCGCGGAGCTGAACCAGTGACGGATCGCGTGCCTCAGCCGACGCATCGAACATGCTGGCCCGTAGTGAAAGGAACCGCAGGTAGAGTATGAGCCCAATGAATATCCAGATGGCGCCGATGATACCTGCCTTCGGCACTGCAATGCCCTGGAAGAGGGCCAGAGCCAGGCAGGCTGCCCCGCCCAGGATTGGCACGAGAGGGAATAGTGGAGTCCGGAAATGCTTTGGAGATTCGCTGCTCCGCTTGCGGGCCAGGTATCCGGTCCAGTGCGCCAGGGCAAACAACACGAGGAAGATCAGACTGGAGACGGCCCCGGCAACCGCAACATTTCGGATCAGCAGCAGCAGCAGCAGCACCGCGACCGAGCTGGCCACGATGGCTGCGATGGGTGTCCGGCGGACCTCGTGAACCTGTTCCAGCATGCTAGGCAGTGTGCGGTCGCGAGCCATGGCCTGAGCGACTCGCGACGCGGCCATCAGATTCGCCTGGAGCGCTGAGAGCATCGAGAGCACGGCGGCGACCATCACCAGCCAGAAACCAGCCCTGCCCAGGTAGTGCCCCGCGGCTACGGCCACGATGGTCTCCGGATTCTCTGCGCTCAATGTGGCAACGGACTTCCCCGCAGGCACACCGACGGTCGCAATAAGGAAAAGCAGCGGAAGGTAAATGGCCAATGCGATAGCGAGAGACAAAAGCATCGAACGCGGGATATTCTTTTCAGGATCGCGCACTTCACCGGCCACGGCAGCAATCAGATCGAAGCCCTGGAGAGCAATGAAGGTGTATCCCATCGCCTGGAACAGGCCGGAAACGCCGCCACTGAAGAAAGGGCTCAGATACGCGGTCGTGGCTGAGAGTGGCTGTCGAGAAAGCGACCAGGCCCCCCCAAGGATCAGCACGCAAAAGACCACCACTTTGCCTATCGTGACGAACTCCCCGCCTCCGCCCGCTTTTCGCATCAGCCCGATTGAGTAGAAGGCGGTAGCGCCCATGGCCAGCAGCGTGATGTACGCCGGGTGAAGAGGCTCGCTGCCCCCTCGGAACTGCGACAGAATCTCCACTGCAAATGTGGCAAAACCGACCGAATAGAGCACCGCTGCCACAATCGAAGCGAACCATACGATCCACCCGATCGTGAAGGCTGCCCGCACGTTCAATACTTTTTTCGCAAAAGTATAAGTGCCTCCCGACTCTGGAAACGCTGCCGACATCTCCGCAAAGCTCAGTGCAGTCAGCACTGCGATCACGCCATTAAGCGCGAAGGCAACTATGGCGCCTGGCCCGGTCGCCGCGTAGGCAACACCCGCCAGCGCCAGTATCCCGCCGCCGACTATGGCGCCTACCCCGACACCAGTCGCGCCCCAGAGCCCCATTGTTCTTTCAGAGCTTTCTCGCTGAATGATCCCTCTCCTTGTTTCTCATTACTCAGTTCCCCAAGTCTTGGGCTCTTCCGGCCGCTCAGAGGCGGGCCATTTCCGCAGCCTGGTCTAATCAACCTGCCGGTAACATACCTGACATCAAAGTAGCCAGACCGAGAAAGGCCGTAAAGCCCGCAACATCTGTCACAGTAGTCAGAATGATGGACGACGATTGGGCGGGGTCCTGGTCGCAGGATGTCAGCAGGACGGGGATGATAGCTCCGGAGAAACTGGCGGCGATCAGGGAAATGATCATGGCGATGCCAATGACCGATGCGAGCCCCACTGAGCCGCTCCAGAAATAGACGCCGATGAATGTGACGGTGGCAATGGCAATGCCGTTGAGGCATCCGACTGCGAGTTCCTTCCACACCACGCGATACCAGTCGCGAATATAGATCTCGCGCAGTGCCAGCCCGCGGATGGTTACGGCCAGGGCCTGCGCTCCGGTGTTGCCGGACTGGCCGGCCACGACCGGCAGCAGTACCGCAAGGACAGGGAACTTTGCGATGGTCTCCTCAAACAACCCCACTACAGCCGCGGCCAAAAAAGCGGTAAGAAGATTGATATTCAGCCAGGGGAGCCGTTTGCTGACTGCAAAGGACACGCTGGAAAGAGCACGCTCTTCGGGGCTTACGCCGACCATCGACTGAATGTCGGCGGTGGCGTCGTACTGGGCAGCAGAGACGAGTGAGTCGTAGCGCAAGACTCCAAGCAGTCTGCCGTGAAAATCGGCGACGGGGATGGTGGCGAGCTTGTGCTGTTCGAGGAGGTGGACCACTTCTTGTCGTGGTGCGAGGGCCTGGACGCTGAAGAGTTGGCTCTTGGGCAGTGAGCCGAGGAGCTCGTGGGGCTCAGCCAGGGCAAGCTCGCGCAGGGAGACGGTGCTGAGGAGCTTCCCCTCATCGTCCGTCAGGTAGGCATCGAGGAGCTTTCGGCCAGGGTACGTCCGGATTTTCTCCAGTGCTTCCCCCACTGTTTCGTTACTGCGGAAGAAGGTCACCCTTGGATCCATCATGTAGCCGGCGGTATCCGGAGGATACTTCATCAGGTCACGTAGTTCCTTGGCTGAAGTGGCCGGCAGATTGTCGAGCAATCCATTCTGCTCCTCTTCACTCAGGCGCGCGAGAATAGAGGTAGCGCAGACCGGTTCGAGGGCCGGGAGGATTTGGGAGACTGCGTCGGTCTTCATTCGTCTGATGACGCTTGCCGAATAATCCGGATCGAGCCACCCAAAGACCTTTGCGGATCGCACTGCCGACTCTCCCGAAAGGATGCCGGCCGACTCTTCCGGCGGCAGTGCTTCAAGAGCGCGAGCGGAATCAATCGGATGAAGCTCAAGGAATCCCTGAAGAAGCGCAGAGGTGGCAGTCATTGGAAGTGTTGGAGGGTTGGTCTGAGGTCTAAGGTCAGAGGTCTAAGTTTCTCTTCGTAATGGATGCTGCCAGGCCCTCGACCAGGCCGGTCAGGCCGACCCAATAGAGTTCTCCGAGGGCAGCTCCAGCACCATCAGAAATGGCTTGTGTCCCGGAGTTTTCCTCAAGGTTGCGGAGCGTTTCGTAACGGACCGCGCCGAGGAAGACGCCACCGTTGTCCACAACGGGCATGGTGTGAAACCTCTTCCAGGCGGGGTGATTCAAGATGGCAGCACGAGGTGCGTGGGCAGAAAGGCTGCGCATATTCGGCCGCATGATGGAGGAGAGCAGGGCGGCAGGATCTGCGAGCATCAGCTCGCGGACGTTTAAGACACCGATCAGCTTCTGTTCCCGGTCAACGACGTAAAGATAGGAGGTGGTGTGCTTCGGCGAGTTCCGGATTTGTTCCAGAGAGGCGACGACGGTGAGGTCGTGAGGCAATGCGAGGACAAGTGGGTCCATCAGTGCTCCGGCCGAGTCTTTAGAATATCGTAACAGACTTCTGAGCGGTTCGTTGTCTTCTTTGGCAAATGCGTTCAAGACCGCTTTACGTGTTTGTTCCTGCAACCGCCGAATCAGTCCCGCTGAAGCATCCAGGGGAATCTGGGAGAGGGCCAGTGCCGCATGATCCGGTTGCATATTCTCGAGGACCTTTGACGCGAATGCCCCCGTCAATCGGCGAAGCACCTCACCGGCTGCTTTTACCGGGGCGCCACCCAGATATTCGGCCACAACTGTGGCATCCAAATTTTCGAGAACTCTGGCTGCGTCCTCGGGATGGGCTTCCAGGAATCGGTAAGTCAGTTCGCTGGCGGTATCATTATTTTGGGTCATCGGTCCCCCCAACTCCAGTCGTTTCTATCAGCATGGAAGTTTCTTCACTGAACTTCTGAGCCGGGACGTGAAACCATCCCTGACCATTCTCGACCACCACCGCAGTCGGCGTGATACTTGCGATGGTGCCTTCCTGCCCGTCTACACGAATCGTCTGTCCGACTCGATAGACTTTTTGGATGTAGTGGCAGGCCAGGATATTAGCCACTGTGCTGCGCGAACCTATCCCAAAGGCCAGTGCGGCGCCCCCGAGTGCTGCAGCCAGGACAACCATTGTTAGGTTGGTGAGGAACGAGACGTCGACGCCGATCTGATGAATACCAACAACGCCTGATACCACCCAGATTAGAACCTGGCTCAAACGCCCCATGGCCTCGGCGTAGGAGAATTCCGCCGCTTCGGCTGCGGTTCTGACAGCCTCTTTTGCCAGCCGCCCGGTGACGAGACCGGCGAAACCAATCAGTACTGCGGCCAGCAACTTCGGCAGGTAGACCGTCAGGCCACTGAGCCAGGCGCTGATGACCGGTAGACCAAGCGCTTCTGTCGCCGCGGTTACAAAAAACAGAATTAGAATCCAGAAGGCGATCGAACTGATCAATTCTGCCGCGGGCGTACTCATCCTTGCCCGCCGAAGTTCTGCCTGGACGCCTTTATGGGTTACCATCCGATCCAGCCCCTTCACGAGTCTGGAGACAAGCGACTTCATCAATCGGGCGACAACCAGTCCCACAAGTAACAAGACGATCGCGATGATCACGTTGGGCAGCCCTTCGAGCGCTTTCAGCTTCAGGGATTCCATCGACTTTCCAAGAATTTCGATTAATGCGGTGGTATTCATTATGAATCAGGTTTCAAGTCCAGTGGAGTGGCAACCTCAGGCGTTCTTTTGATTGACGGCGCGCCGGAGGATCTGCTCATGAAGATTGGTACAGATGTCAGGCGTCCTCCAAGATGAAAAAGAATCCACCGCCATAAACGGCACATCCCGAAATGGCTCCGTCAAATATCAGGCCGCCCCCTGATCGCACGTTTGGTGCCTTAGTGAAAATGTCCTCCCAAATGCGGATTTCGGCTGATTCAGGCCATATATGCTGCAATCAGGCCAGATGGCCGCCTGAACAGCGCTCGACTGGCGCGCCATATTGACGGGGCAATCAGAACATTTGCTGCTCTTTGGGGTGGCAGTTCTGTTAATGCGTGTAGGACTGGCGTGTCCCGATGAATCGTGCTCCCAGACTCAGCAGTGTGGCGAGAGCGAGGCCCACGGCGGACAGATGAAGACCAGCCGGGCAAAGGTAACCGGTCGCGACGATAGTAATCAATGGAGCAAAACCCAGCAGATGACCACCCAGATGGCGCGTCAAATTTTTATATCAGCGTTGGCAGCCTCTAGCCGCGTTTGGTTGTGGCAAGATGCCACCATTTACTCGTGAAAGTTTGCGCGTAGCGCATGTACTCATGGTCGGGCCAACGGATAAAGAACAGGATCCAAAATTCATTCGCTGGAACCAAGTCACTTCGACCATGACCCCAAAACTATGGGGATTCTATTCAGGCAGGGATGCCGCGTCGGGGCAGAATGGAGTGGCATTCGGGAAGGCAGTGTGCATTGAAATGAGTGTTGTTCCGCTGATCCCAAACGTGCAGGATAGCGGTGAGCCCGAGGGTCATGTCCTCAATGAATCTTCTCCGTAACAGTGTCATGGCAGTTCTCCTTTCTGCTTCAAGAGCCAGATAAGCTAGACGATCAACGTCCGAAAACGCTCAAGCACTCGCTCGCCTCGATAAACCCTTGAGCAGAATTCGTACAAGAATGCAAATCCCTGGATAGAAAGTTTCACGCTACGAAGATCCCATCTTCGGCCTCGTAGAAAACAACGTCCAGATCCTGCTCGCTATAACGAACTCACCGACTCGAAGAGACTCCCAGGCCAAAAAACATCAGGCACAGTTGCTTGCCGTTGCAGCGGCCAACAAGAACTCACTCGAATTGATTTAGTTCAACGTCCAGGCTGGCGGGCTTGCATGAGCCATGCCCGACAAAGAGAAAGAACGGCGGCCGCCTCAACTCTCCGTTGCTTACATCATTCTTCATCGCTGGTGCTACGCCCTTATCCTTGACGCTCAGCTACCAACTCGTTAGATTTTCAGCCTGACAGAGCTGCGGACTCACTTGGCCAAAGGGATATTTACATGGGAAAAACGGAGCACGAAAGGCGAGATTTTGAGCGTGTCAGAGGCGCTCTTACCGTGCATTACAGACTTGAAAGTGTTTCCGAATTAGGGGTCGCCGATGAGTCGCTCCAGGGCGTGACCGAGGACATAAATCCCCGTGGTATTCTTCTCAGAGGCAGCCTGCCTTCACTCGACCTTGTTGTTCCCCTGTTGACCCAAAAGGTACTCCTTACTATTGAGATTGCGATCCCGAGACCACGAACGGTAGTCAAAGCTCTGGCCGCGGTCCGCTGGGTGGAAGAGGTGGAGGAGGAAGGCAATCAATGCGCCATGGGACTGTACTTCAACGAAATCGGCGCGAATGACCGGCAGAAGATCTTCGAATTTCTTGTCTGGCAGCGAACAAGATAAAGTCGGGTGCGCGAACCGTTGGCGGGGTCTTAATGCTTGTATCTTTGCCCCGAAGCAGAACTCCGGAGCTCAACCCGTTCGAATCACAATTAACATGAGCATCGGTTTGATGTAAGCAATTGCTTATAAGTGATTTTTGGGAAAGAGTTTATATCAATTCGTCTCGCCTTTTGCTGCTCTTGGGAGCCTTGATGGGGCTAAAGATGCCCTGTCGTCTGTTCGCTGCCGCGGAGACTAATGAAGTTTTCTCTTCCTGATCTGATTGCTGAAACCACCGGCTGTTTACCCATGCCCCTCCGGGGCGAAAGAATGTGGGTAATGCTCAGATTAATGACCGCGCCTTGCTATTCCCGACGGCTACCACCACTTCTTCTTCTTGAAATACACCGTCAGACCAATGCCAAAGGTAGCCATCACAGCGAGCGTGATGTAGTAGCCGTTTTCCAATTCAAGCTCTGGCATGTACTTAAAATTCATCCCATAGATACCTGCGATGAAGGTGAGCGGAATAAAAATTGTGCCCACCAGTGCTAAAACCTGCATGACGGAATTCATGCGATTGCTGATGGAGGACAAGTAGAGGTCGAACATACCAGACAACATGTCGCGGAACGTTTCGAGGGTCTCTATGACTTCAATCGTGTGGTCATACGCGTCGCGAATGTAGCGACGGGTATCTTTGAGAATGAGCTTCGACTCGCTGCGTTCCAGTGATCCGACGACCTCTCGCAGCGGGTATACGGAACGGCGGAGGATGGCCATCTCTCGTTTCATAAGGTGCAGTTGGGCAACGAGTTTCGTCGAAGGATTCTCCAGCAAATCGGCTTCTATTTGTTCAATGGCCTCGCCGAATTTCTCAAGGATGATGAAGTAGTAGTCTACAACGGTATCAATGAGGGAATACGCGAGGTAATCCGCCCCACGGTTTCGGATGCGGCCGGCGCCGTTACGGATTCTCTCACGAATGACGTCAAAGAGGTCTCCTTCAACTCCTTCCTGAAAGGTTAACAGGAAGTTGTGGCCGAGGATGAGGCTCACCTGTTCGCGAACGATGACCTGCGCCTTTTCATCATAATTCAGCATCTGGAGCACAATATAAATGTGCCCTTCATGATCTTCTGTCTTGGGCCGCTGACCCGTGCTGACAATATCCTCCATGACCAGAGGGTGCAGGCCGAAGTGCTCGCCAAGCTGCTTCACCAGATCGGTATCGTGAAGTCCTTCCACGTTGATCCACGTAACAGTGGTTGAATCCCTGAGCGGGAAGCATTCATCAATGTTTTTTATGGCCTTTTCAGTCAGCACCTCGGCGGCGTAATCAATGACCTCGACCGTAACAGTTTCGATCCTGCGTTTGCCGGTATAGACGACTTCGCCAGGCAACTTGCCGACTTTGTGTGACTTCTTTGGGACGAGCTCGGTATTTAAAAAACCGGTGACTTCGCGCAACAGGCCGGGGATGTGACCTATCGTTCTGGAATAAGCCACATCCAGCGTCTCACGGACAGCGGAAGTTAAAATGTGCTTTGGATCGGGCATAACTCAGTGGCTCGGTAGGAGAGAAGATTGGGAATTCAAACTTATAGAGGCCAAAGTTCCAAATTCCTAGTTCTACAGCGTTAGATTTTGCTTTAGCAGGGGTGGGTTTGGCCACTTTCTTCGTCGCTACGGGCCGGAGTGTTGGAGTGTTGGAGTGTTGGAATACTGCGGAATGGCGGCCTCTCGCCGTATTTGACGGCCCCCAGAACTCCAGAACTCCAGAACTCCAACACTCCCAGACGCCATCGCTGGTCATATGTCTCTCCTTACAGGGTAGTTATGAGAAAAGCTGGCGCTGTAGTACTAGATAAGCACCAGGAGCCTGCCTCAGGTCGGAGCGTCCATTGGGTCAATATCATCAAACTACAAGCACGCCATCTCCACATTACTGAAACGCCTTTTGTAGGCACGCATCATATGCACTTTGCGTTCGAGCGCGTCAAGAACGGCTCGGTTGAAGTTGACCTTCTCGAACATCTGGGCGCTCCCGAATCCGCCGGGGCTGAAGACGTTTATTTCCATTAATTTGTCGCCAACGATATCGAGTCCTACCAGGAACATTCCGTCTTCGACCAGCCGTGGCCGCACTATCTCGGCGAGTTTGAAGTGGATTTCACCAAGTTTGGCGCGGCGAAGCTTGCCGCCCGCATGTACGTTGCTTCGCATGTCACCACCTACGCGGACCCGACGGAACGCACAGTATTTTCCTTTATATTGCAGAGGCCGGCCGTTCATGATGAAGAATCGGGTGTCTCCTTCGGCCGCCGCCGGCAGGTACTCCTGCGCGATGACGAATCCGTCTGCCGAAACGGCCCTGAACATTGCCTCGAAATGGCGATCGTCTTCGGGCCGGATTATGAATACGTTCTTGCCCCCCGATCCCTGCAACGGTTTGATAACAATGGTGCCCTCCTTTTCATAAAACTCTCGTACTCGGTTCTCACTGCGCGAGATAACTGTTCGAGGCCGGACATCTTTAGGAAATGTCTGAAGGTACAGCTTGTTCATGGCCTTTGATAAACCGTTGGGATCGTTTAACACGATAACGCCGTGCCGGGTGGCGATTCGTCCGAAATTGATCCCTGCCCATTGCGTCCATGGACTTTGCACGGACGGGTTATTGCGCAGGAGCAGCACATCCAGATCTTCAAGTGCAATCCATTGTGCGCTGGCCTTAGTCTCCTTCAAAGCCGCAAGGTACGCCTCCGAGGTCGGGTAGTTTCCCTGGGGCACAAAGCAAGCCAGAGCCCTGACTTTATCGTCGTCTTCATACGAAAAATCGTTAGAAGGGATAATGAAGACTTCGTGCCCACGGGTGGTGGCCTCGGCCGCCAGGCGGTAGGTGGTCTGGCCGGTTTGCTCGACTAAAGCGGTGTTGACAACGATGCCTAGTCTCATGGGTACAGAAGGGATTGAGTGGTTGAGGTATCTAATATGGAAGATGGAGTCGCTGAATTTCTAATGCTCGGATTGGATGCAAAATTCATGTTCCTGGCTTGCTGGTTTGGCCGGCGTCCTCAAATCAAGTCGAGCACCGTCAATCCATCCCGAAGTTCTTTTAGTTTGTCAGGAGCTGTTTCCAGATAGCGCGGCTTGAGCGGCGGGCGCTTGATAACGCCTCTCCAGATGAGTTCTTCGATAATGGGGGCCTGGTCGAGAGCAATGCGGCCGGAGTAGAGCGGATCGAGATCGCCGTCGTCTTTGAGGTACTTCAAAATTGAGATCAGGCCCTTGAGATAGGTGGCGTCTTTGGTCATGCCACCCCCTCGCCAGACGCGCATGGTGATAGTGAAAGCGCTGTAAGGTTTGAATTTCCATTCATCTATCAACTCTCCGAAAATGTCCTCAAAGGATGCATGCTCGGTGAGCCGGCGGACCGCCAGGACTCTCGCAGCCAGTACCCGCATTCGCGACAGGCTCAGGCCGCCAGACAGGTATTCGGCAAGGACCGCCATCCCCTCCTGGGTCTCTTCGTATCCGGACATGCCGCTGCGGACCAGATTGAGTGGCTGTGTGAGACTGTTGTAGTGGATGATCAGGTGTGTGCCGATTTCATGCTGGAATAGCGCCTCGACCCGAGAGGACGGCACCTCTATGTTTCTGCCTATGAGCAGATTTCCGCCGGAGACGATGAGACCGTTGAGGTCTTTGCGTATTCGAACCTTGGGTGTGAATCCGGGATAGATGGAAGAGTAACGGGCGATTTCAGCTCTTGCGCGTTTGGCCAGGGCGATGGCTCCGAGCCGGGGGCCGTCATCCCGGGATTCTTTGGGAATGCTTGCAAGCAGACTTACAGCGGTGTTAAGCAGATCGTCCTCTACCAGTCCGAAGAGCTGAATGCTTTCGTAGAGAAAGTTGGGTGTGCTCCGATCCTGGAGCATCGTGATTCTGCGATCCGTTGCGATGCGTTTCCCCTCGTAAAGGTCGGAAAGTGTCGGGTCTTCAATTCGGTGGACGGGGATCTCGTAGAGTTTGCGTTTCAGGTCCGCCGGGCGCTCAGGGATGGGGCGATACAAGAACTCCGGTTCGCCTCGAAATCCTGCAGCCTTGAATTTGCTCCACGCCCGGCCTGGATTGGCCGGCGTGACGAGCAGCATGAAATTGAGAAGACTAACGACCTGTGAAAACCTGCGGTCTACATCTTTCACCGCGCGCACGATGGCCTGGCGACCAAGGGTGTGGAAATGTGGCGGCTTATCCGTCGTGTGGTGTGAGGCAAACTCGAAGAAAGTTTGGCGTAAGGCAAGCGAGAGGCCCCGATGAACAGCACGCCTGACGTCGGGAAATTGCTTGCCTGTCTTCAGGTTACGAAAAATCGGAGCGACCTCGATCCCGATGCAAAGTGTCGAGTCTGAATGCTCCGTGAGTGCAGGCAGCCCCATCGGCCAGGGCTGCGCCGTCTTCAAATGCCGAACCCGTGCACTCTTTTGCAGAACGCGTATCTCGCCCAGCTTTTCCTTCAGTACCTGGAGCAGCGACGGCGGAGTTTCCGGCGTATGGTGAATCCGAAACACCGGCCGGGCTGCTGCAGATCGGCTAGTGGAGGTGTCTTTGGATGTCCAGACCTCCACAATCAGAAAGGCCCCAAATGCCGGCTGCAGTGTGGAGCGCGCCGCTTCGACGATTTCGATCGTCTGTTGATGTTGATCCGCCAATGCCTTGAGGTACGAAGCTTCACCAACGATAAGCCGATCAGCCTGCGGGTCTTCTCTATCGGCAGGTCGCCGATAGACCACAAGGAATGGCAACTGGCGGTCTATGTGCAGCCGCCCCCAGGGCCGCAAACTGCGGCGAACCAGTTTGTTCTTCTGGAGACGGCAAGTGATGGACTGCAAGTCGAGCATTCTGTGGTCTTTAGTCCATAGTCTCACAACATCGCCATATCTACGTTGTTGAAGCTCCTGTCGTAGTAGCTCATGTATCGGGTCTTCGCTTCCATCGCCTGGATAACGGCGTGCGTGAAATTGACCTTCTCAAACTTCTGTGCGCTACCTAGTCCGCCGGGGCTGAAGACATTTATTTCCATCAGTTTATCGCCGACTATGTCCAGGCCAACGAGGAACATGCCATCCTCGACAAGTTTGGGACGTACGATTTCTGCGAGACGTAATTCGACCTCTCCGATTTCCGCCTTTGCCAGCGAGCCGCCTGCATGAATATTACTGCGCATATCGCCTCACGCCGAATACGGCGGAACGCCGCATACTTACCTTTATAACGGAGTGGCATACCGTTCATCACAAACAGACGAGTGTCGCCTTTCTCTGCATCTTTCAGGTATTCCTGGCAAATGACGTAACCACTTCGGCTGACGGCATCGATCATCTGGTTGAGATTGGGAATGTCTTCTGGACGCACCATAAAGACGCTTTCGCCGCCAGAGCCCTGGAGCGGCTTGATGACGATGTTCTGGTATTCGCGGGCAAACGATTTTATTTCTTCACGGTCGCGGGTAATAAGCGTGTTTGGACGCACTTCCTCTGGAAAGTGCTGGAAATACATCTTGTTCTGGGCTTTCGCCAAGCCGTTCGGGTCGTTCAGCACGATGACGCCGTGACGCATGGCGGTGCGGCCAAAGATGATACCGGCGCCCTGAGCCCAGGTGCGATTCGCAGCATCCGAAGAAGGATCGTTTCGCAACATCAGTACATCGAGGTCATCGACGGTGATGCGTTCCACTTTGGCGCCCTTGCCCTTTAGCTCTTTCAGGTAGGTTTCGGATGACTTGTAACTGGCCTTGGGTGCGTGCCGGGCACGTGCCTTTATTTTTTCGTCGGGGTCGTAGGCGAAGTCACCGGCACCAATCACCCACGCTTCGTGTCCAAGATTAATGGCAGCCATGGCCAGACGGGTGGTGGTGTAGCCGGTCTCCTCGGTGTTGATGTCATTTACTACTAGTCCAATTTTCATTTGTTGATCTTTTCGATGAGGTAAAGCAGGCTGAAGCCGTTTCGAACGCGTTCCAGTCGCTTTAGTGTTTCAGGCCTATCAAAATAAAGCGGACGAAGAGGTGCGGCCTTTAGCACCTTTCGCCACTGAAGTCCTTCGATAAGGACGATATGTTCGGATGAATCGTTGATGGCCGCGGCATCCACCATTCACGTCCGCTATCTTCAGCCTCCGCCTTTCAGAGTTCCAAGCCCTTCCATCAGGCCGGGTAACGTCGATCTCAAGGCTTTCCAAATAAGGTTTACCTGCTCAGTATTTTTTTCGCCAGTCCACTCGTCCATGAAAAACTTCTTGAACTCGACGGCGAGTGAACAGCCTTTGCCTGGAAAAGTTTCGTGAATCCAGCGTGAAAAATTCCCTCCCTTGAATTTCACGTTTTCACGCACGTCGAGGTGTCGTCCGTTAAAGTCAAAGCCGCTCAGATCGCTTCTGAAACGCTGCACCAGACCGCTCCAGACAGATTTGTCTATGGATTCGGTGCCGAGGTTGACCTCTGGATGAGTATCGGGATCGGCCGGCTCGGCGTTGGGGCCTGCTCGCCGGTGGTTGTAGGTATGAAGGTCGAGGACTACGAAGTAACCGTGCCGGCTCACGGTGTCCTTCAGCAGGGCCTTTACTATGGCGTAAAAGCGGTCGTATTCACTTAGCGATTCCTCCACCGCATGTGCTGGGAGTTCGCTCCAGACATCCAGACCCCACGCGTCTTCGGGCTTACGATAAACCGCTTTGTCTCTGGGACGGTTCAGATCAACCTCGAAACGCGAGCGCAGTCCGATTATTCGGTTGTCAGAAACGCTTGCCCAGTAGGCTGTGTGAGGGTCTTCTTCAATGAGGCGGCTGTCGCTGCCCAGCTTGAAGAGCAGTTCGAGTTCTGGGCGAACATCGTGTCCATCATGGATGGCAGCGGCGATGATTGGGCTGTTGCCAACCTGGATCTCAAATAGGGGCATAGACATGTTATCTTCTCTATGACCTTGGGGCGCGGCAATCCCTTCGGCCAGAGGTAGGTAAATATGAAATAGTTGAGCCCAGAGCCGATAAGTGGCTATAAGCCGGTGAACTCTAATCTTGTTTTACGGTATTTGTCTTTCTGGTGCGAACCTGGGGAGGATGGGGCGCGTCGCTCGCGTCATCCATATCGAGGTCGTCCAGCCATCCCAGTAATTCCTTCGTGCTAGGCTTTCGTCCCTGCGAGCGTTGGTCGCGCAATTTTATGCCTTTGGTGTCATCCAACACTGATCGGTCTCTGAAGGTGTGACCCATCTCACTTTATCTCACTGACAGGTGGGCTCGCCGAACGGAACGGTTGGCGTTAACAATCGGCCTTAAATGCCGTTCACAGAAAGCTCTGATACGAACCACGCAAGATTAAGCATGGATAGTGCCAAACGCGGAAAATCCGTTAAAGGGGACATCAAGGGCAGTCGGCAGTGTCAGATAGGCGCACCTGCGAGTGTCGCAGAGCGTTGTTGCGTCAATTTGGCGTGACGAGGCCGCACGTAAAAGGATTCTCCCAGATATCCGCTTTGGTCCATTCCCTGGCAGTATGTCACTTAGGCTAGAAACACCGGCCGGTCCGCTTCACGAACCACGTGGAGCACGCTCTCACCGAGAATGCGCCTGGTCCAAGTGCTTTCGGCGTTGTTGCCGAGCGCGATGAGGTCAGCATTCCAGGCTTGTGCCAGGGCTACCAGGCTGTTGGAGGCCATTCTGTGGACGTATTCGACTTCCGGCTCATAACCGTGCGACCTGCAATATCTGACGGTATCGCTTAATGATTCTTTGGCTTCTTTCTCTGGCATCTGGAAAGCCACAATTTTGAGCTTCATATCCGGCCACATCTGCAAAGAGACGAGTTTGCGGAGGGTAGAGGCGGAATCTACAGATCCGTTGAACAGCATCATGGCTCGCTCGACCGTTCGATACTGCTCCGATACGGCGAGTATCGGGCTTACGCCAGCACGGACGAGACGGGCGAATTCTTCTTCGGGCTCTTCCACCAGCTCGTAATCAAAGATGGCACGCAGGCCAACTACCGTAAGGTCGTGGTAGTGGGCTTCTGAAATCAGCCTGCGGAATGGGCTGCCTTTCTCGCGCAGGATGCGGAATGGGATGTTCGCCTCGGTGCAGGTTAGCTCAAAGTCTTTAACCGTACGTTCCAGCCGCTCGCTTGCTTCACCGCTCTGAATCTGATCGTGCACCGCCAATTGATGACTCGATCTATAGAAACGTGAGCCGACTTTCTCAATATCTTCCTCGCTGAGCACTGAAACTGCAGTAATTTCCGCCTTATGAGCCAGGGCCAGCTTGATAGCTCGCCTCGTGGCCGTATACGAAAAGGGCGTCCCTCCGAGCCCCACAAGGATTCGCTTTACCATCGTCTTCTTTCCAAATCGGGTGTGGAATGGGATCAAACGGAACCTGGAATGACGGATCAGGTATTTGGAGTCATCCTCAGTTACGAGTCCTGAGCTGAGCAATGCTGGTGCCATTCCTTTGCTACATACAAGCACGCCATGATGGCCTGAATCTATGGCCAAATTTGCGGCTCTAGCCTTCACTAACGCGCCAATGTGACGCAGCAGGATGACTGCAAATTTCAAAAAGCCAGACGGATAACTTGAGAAAAAAGGGGAAACAGCCTCATTTCGGTGAAACGGTACAACTAATGCTTCCCGAACTTAACTTCGTGACTCTTGCACACCAGGGGAGGAAAGCTCAAATGAAAATTCAAGAAGAACTCAGGGCCGATGCTGCTACGGCTCGAAACCTGAATCTCGAACGGAAGGAGATGCAATGCCTGGGCTGCGGCAAGATTATTAGGACCGATCGCTGTCACCGATTCTGTCGCATCTGCACTAGACGGAATCGAAGAAGTCAGTTCTATGAAGCGCCGCGTTATAGTGTGGACAGCATCTCATCCCAAAATTAAGCACGGAGGCCAGAATGGTTACGGAAGAGAAGCATACGGTAGCGCAGCATATGCGACCCTCCCGAACTGCCAATGCCGATGATCTTGTAGCCAAAGTTTACCGTCGTATGCAGAGGGAAAACCTTGCCTTCATGATCGTCAAAACAGAAGACGGTCAACTCGCAGGCACCCTGGCCAAATCGGTTGTTGGAACGCTCCTGAATGAAAATGGAGCTCTTGTGGAATTCACAGAATTGCTGGAAGTCAAAGACTTCATCGATTCGAGAGTCGTTCATATAGGCCCTGAGGCATCGCTGAATGAGGCTGTCCGGACAATGAAGGAGAATCAGATCCAATGCCTGATTGTGCAATCCGGCAATCAGTTACTGGGCATCCTGAGTCTGTTCGACGCGTTGCCCGGCGATCCTGAATCTTGAAAAGAATCCCCTCAGGATGGCTCCGCAGCCTGTGATGAGGTGTTTAGCCTAAAATCGGGTGCAATTTTCAAATTTTTCCCTCTGAATCTGTGACAAGATTCGATGCCAGCTACGCGAATCCCAATCTGGAATTGAGGAGATGATGGCGAGGATGACAGATTAGGGGTGAGTCAGGCGCGCGAACTGTTTGCAGGGTCAAAAAGCTTGCATCTTTGCCCCGCAAACAGTTCGTGCACCCGAGTGAGATCAAGATGGAGAACTTGTTGCAGCCTGTGAGGTTGCCTCAGGAGGGCGGCTGAGGTAGTGAGAGCAGAGCCTTCAAGTTTTGGTATCGAGTTCCTGCCGCAGTTCCCTGCCCTTTATCAGAACGCGGAATTTTGACCCCTTTCCCACTTGACTCTGCACATCAAGTTCAAAGCCCAGTAATTGACATAGTGACTTCGAGATGGCGAGGCCGAGGCCAGTTCCGCCGAATTTGTTAGTCGTGGCGAGGTCCGCCTGTTGAAATGCCTCGAATATGGCGTCGAGCATCTCCTTGGGTATGCCGATACCGGTGTCTTCCACATCGATGGACTCAGGTTTCCCATCGTCCCCCCTGAGCAACGAAATCCTGACCAAACCTTTTTCGGTGAATTTCAGTGCGTTGCCGACCAGGTTGATGATTACCTGTTTCAATTTAGACGGGTCGGATTCGATCGGAACCGGGGAATCAGGTAACTCGCAGAGGATCTCGACGTCTGGATTCTTGCTGCCTTCAATCTGTTCGAGGGTTCCTTTGATCAGTGCAACGATATCGAAGGTTTCACTGTCAAGTTCAAGTCTTCCCGCCTCAATTTTTGACAGGTCGAGGATGTCGTTGATGAGTTCCAACAGGTGCTTGCAATTCTCCCGGATTCGCTGAAGCGAATGAAGATCCCGTTCCAAAAGATTCTCCTGCTTGTTTTTCTGCATCAGGATAGTGAAGCCTGAGATCGCGTTCAGTGGTGTGCGGAGCTCGTGGCTCATCTTTGCGAGAAATTCGCTCTTGGCCTGGCTGGCGTGCTCGGCCTCTTCTCGTGCTCGGGTAAGGGCCGCGAGAGTCTTTGCGAGTTCCTTGTTTTGTCGCTGAAGTTCTTCGAGCGCGGACTTGGGGGCTGACTGGTTGAGCACTCCCGCCCATGCCTCTGCCACCTCGCCTGTTACTTCCCCCGTCTCGGATGGGATGGCCTTCTCAAGTCTCACTTCTGTACCCTGGCCTGGCCCGGTCGAGATATGGAACTTGTCTACAAGTTTTCTAACGGCGCGTAGACCGTGTGAACTCGTCCTTCCCTTTCGGGGGGGAGCCAAGAGCTGCTGCAGATTCGGAATTCCCGGGCCGCTGTCTCGAACAACCACCCGGAGAAACTGTGTCGTTTCATGCTTTACAACACTTACGTCCATTTCGCCCCCATCTGCATGGATCAGACTATTCCTCGCAATCTCTGATGTGGCTGTCGAAAGACTGAGCTGGCCCTGTTCCGGGATACCTGCCAATTGCGCCAACTCTCGGATGTACAGTCGAACAAAGGCTAAATCTTCTTCGCGATGTATGGAGTATTGAATGATGCGCACGATAAATCCGGTTCTGAAGATTGATTGTTAACGCGTGACAGTCTCAACCAACTGTTCTTCCCAGGGCAACAGTCTCCATCAGCATTTCTATCACCAGGATGCTGCGGCTGTCTCCACTTTCGATGGCGACGCGTCCTCCCTGCCGACTGATCAGGTTCCTGGCAAGCATTGGTAGAAAGGACTGGCTGGCCTTTGAAAGGGGATGCAAAATGTCACTCGTGAAATGAGCACCTTTACGTGACATCGAGATCCGAAGTTTGGAGGATCGTTCGGCAGTAAGAGAAATCGGGCCTTTCCCATCGGGCAGACACGCCAACCATTGCAGGAACGATTTCACAGCCAATGTTGTGTGCTGACGGTCAAGAGTGACCGATCCAATGTGCGCACCATCGCACTCGACACCCACTTTCACGTCCTCAACAAACTCATTCACAATTTCAGAGATCATTCGATCAAAATTCTCAGGCCCTGCTCTCACCTTTGGTGCGGACCGCTCAACATAGCCCGACAGAATTTCATTCATTCGCTCAAGCTGCCGCAGAATGGATGAGAATTCTTCTTCATAATCGTCCTCCTCCTTCGCCAGGCTTCTCCTTAACATGGATACCTTCATACCGAGGACGTTTAACGGGTTCTTCAGGTCGTGGGCCACTTCGGACAAGATGGCGTGGACGAACTGTTTCTCGTGTTGTGATGGCATGGGCAATCTTGAAAAGAGTCTTCCATATTGTTATCTCTCCCGAACATCCTCCTGAGATACTACTGGATTGCAATGAAGAAGATCGCCATCGTAGAAGACTATGTCGACAACCTCGAAGTCCTCGAAGGGATGCTCGAAGGCAATTACGAAGTCTGTACTTACGTCTGTGGCCAAGACGCACTTGGTGGTATCTCACGAGATCAGCCCGATCTGATTATCATGGATATCGGTCTGCCGGATATCGAGGGCGACCAAGTGCTGCAGGGCCTGCGTCAACGGAAGGTTTTCACCCCAGCTATCGCCCTTACGGCCCACGCCATGAAGGGAGAAGAAGACCGCCTGCTGGCGGCCGGTTTTGCTGCCTATCTGACCAAACCGATTCTTGACGACACCCTTCTGATCCATGCCATCGAACGTTGTCTATCGGCGTCAGACTAACCCGCCAGACTCACGCCCTTTGCGGCCATTTGAATTCTCAATACGCCTTTTTGACGCTCTGAAACAGCCGTTTTCGAGCTATTGAGATTTGGCACACCTTTGGCGTTATGGCGTTGTACTTAGCATAACTACAAAGCCTGCCGCAAGGGCAGTCATCTTTTTAAAGTCAATCCTTCGCCGGCTCGGCGGAGCGCCCTTCCGTAGGAGTCTGCACTCTGCTTAGAAGGATTCGGGCCATTCTCCGAGTGCAGACGGTTATCGGAGATGATGCCTGCCGCCGAGCCGAGGGATGATTTGAGACCTGAGCCAGAGACTCAAAACAGTGGATAGCTCTCCGGCATTTCAAACCTTTCATTTCTCTACCACTCAACTTTTGAATGGATTTGTGCAAGGTGTTGCAGCAACGCATATTGCACTTAGGTAGAGCTAGGTCAGTTCAACCGAAGTGTCTCTCGAATGCCAGCCAAGGTTCAACCGTTAGGAAGGTTATCTTTCTGTTTTTAAATGACTTAAATAAGAGCGCGACTTCCAAGAAGCGGGTCTGCTTGAATTCTTTCTGCTCCAGTTCCCGGGTCTTGCGGAACGCTTCTTGTAAGTCTTTGCGATTGCCGCCCCGCGCCATGCCGAGGATGTATTCGTAGCGGCTGGCCTCGAGGAACTCCAGATTCTCATCGCTGAGGAGACCCGCGTCCGAGACCCAGATGCGCCGTTTGATGGAAAACCGTTTCCGGAGGTCTTGAACCATTTCATCCAGGGTCTCAAGGTCTAATTACCTCAGGAAGCACAAAATCCACGGCCTAACTGTCGATCCTGAGATAACCAAGCATGGGATCCTTTCACGGTATCCCGCAGCCTTCGTCATTGGCAGCTGCATTGGGGCTAAACCGGACAATTTACTTCCGCCCTTTTGATTACCCGGAAACGGCCACATAGAATCCCGTCTCCCTCGCGGGCAGACAAAAAACTTACTCAATTTATTCAAGGAGACAGATCTCATGGCCAAAGTAAGCATAATTGGCGCCGGTAATGTCGGTGCTTCAGCGGCACTTTTTCTCGCTCAGCGAGATGTTGCGGACATCATTTTGGTGGACATTGTGGATGGCCTTCCGGCCGGCAAAGCGCTCGATATGGTTCAAGCTGCACCGGTTCAGTCGTTTAGTGTAAGTGTCACCGGATCGACGAAGGATTATTCGCCGGTAGCGGGTTCCGACGTGGTCATCATTACCTCCGGCCTTCCCCGTAAACCGGGCATGACCCGCGAGGATTTGCTCAAGACCAACGCGGGCATCGTAAAATCGGTCACAGAGTCCGTCGTGTCGCAGGCACCGGATTGCATCCTGCTCATGCTTACCAATCCTCTCGATCTCATGACCTATCAGGCATGGAAGGTCTCAGGCTTTCCGGCGAACCGTGTGGTGGGCCAGTCCGGGGTGCTTGATTCAGCGCGATTCAGCTATTTCGTTGCCGAGGCTCTCGGCGTATCGCCGGCTGATGTCACGGCCATGGTACTCGGCGGACACGGTGACACGATGGTGCCGGTACCGCAGTACACCACCGTGAGCGGAATTCCCGTGACACAGCTTCTGCCTAAAGAAAAAATTGATGAGATCTCTCAGCGAACTCGCGATGGTGGAGCTGAGATTGTAAACCTGATGGGCGTCAGCGGTTATTACGCGGCAGGTGCATCGCTCGCCAAGATGGCAGAGGCTATCGTGCGGGATCAGAAACGCATTCTTCCGGCTTCCGCTCTGCTGACAGGTCAGTACGGACTTGACGATCTTTATATCGGCGTACCCATAAAGCTCGGTGCAGGAGGTGTTGAGGAGATTTACGAAATTGAACTCGACGAGGAATCCCGGACTGAGCTCAATAAGTCAGCGGCGTTCTATAAAGAACAATTACAGGTGTTGGGCTACTAAAACTCAGGAAGTAGCTCACGCTGGAATAACTCCTCTTGCGCCGTTGTAGCTCCGGCCTCCAGGCAGGAGTGGATTTCCTTGTAAGCCTTCGTCACGACGTGGAGAGCGTTATTGCATGATGCAGTAGAGCGCTTTACTCGATCTCAGAAATAAACGTCCATCGATCGGCGAAATCGCCGCCCGGAAAGTCTCTTCCGAGCTTAATCCCAGGTTGTTACGTGAGACGATGTCCAGTGTTTTGCCCGGACGGACCACTACCGTTTCGCCTGCCTCGGAAAGCAGATAGGCCAATCCGTTTGCGACCATCGGGGATGCGGAAAAACTACCTCCCAACCTCTCAGAATAATAAATCTCGCCATCGAGCGCGTTGTAGGTAGTGGCTATACCGCTCAGGCTGACGACGAACAAGTAATTGCCCACTACAACCGGCGACGGCAGATCACGGCCGCCAACGCGCTTGGCATGATAGGCCATGTGGGTGTCAGTGACGTCACCCTCCCCGCCGGGCTTGACTACATAAAGATCGCCGGGCTGGCCGTTGACTACGTAAACCAGGTTGTTGGCGAAGAATGGGACGGGCGAGCCGCGGCCATTGAAAGACTTGCAGAACCAGTAGTCTTTACCGGTCTCGGGATCGTATGCCTGCACGCCGAACTCACCGTTCAGAACGAGTTCCTTTCGTTTGCCGGTATCTATAAGTATGGGAGTGCTCCATCCTCCTTTTGGGGTTGATTTACGTGGCGTAATCCAAACAGTCTCTCCAGTCTTTTTATCGACTGCGAGCAGATACGAATTGCCCTCCGCATCGCAGTTCTGGATTACTTTTCCATCCAGAATCAGCGGAGACGCGGCGATTCCCCAATTGCCTGGGAATGAACCCAGATCGATACGTGACCAAAGCGGTTTGCCATCGAGATCAAAACAGTGAAGGCCACCCTTTCCGAAGAAAGCCACCACGCGTTCACCATCTGTCGCACAGGAAGGGGTGGCCCAGCTATTCATTTTGTGCGACTGTTCCGGGGCATCTACTTCGATGGTTTTCTTCCACAAAACCTTCCCGTTGCTGGCATCGAGACACAGGACAAGCCGCGTCAGGCCGTTGTCTTTCGCACTCGTAAGAAAAATCTTGTTGCCCCAATTCACCGCGGAGGATTGTCCCGATCCCTCAATCTCGGCTCTCCATGCAATGGATTTTTCGTTCCACTTGGTGGGCAGGCTCTGTGAGGAGAGGCCGGTACCGAGCGGGCCACGGAAGCTTGACCATGTCTCTGCTGTTGTCCGGCTGAGCAGGGAGCATGAAAGTGCGATGGCAAAGAGGTTGATTTGTTTCATCAGGGTTCGTTGGGTTGGAGTGTAGATTCAGGTAGGTAGGAATCCGCGCACGAAGGAGATCTTCTGCAGACCTCTGCCGGGTCTGCAGCATTGACCCGAAGTCCGGTCTTCTTTCTTTCTTTTTCTTCCATCTTCAGTCTTCAGTCTAAGGTCTAAGCTCTAAGATTGAAAAGACGTCTGCTCTCAGGGGTTTTGCAGACAGACGCGGCGGCTTCAAACCGATCGGATGGTTCCAGCGCTTGGTTTCGATTCTCATAAATGAGAATAATCGAGCGCCTCGGTGTGCCGGAAATGTTTTCCATGGCGGCGTGCCATCCGAGCGCATTGAACATCACAGCCGTGCCTGCTTTTCCCGCAAGAGCCTTGTGGCCCGGCATGCTCCGAAGCCGGTGAACATAGGGCATGGAATAATGCTTCGGTTTATGGCTGCCTGGGATAAATCCGAACGCGCCGTCATCCACGTCATTGACATAGATCTGCACTTTCACGTGAAGGGGCCTTTCGGGGCTGGTATCCGGGTGCCAGCTTGTATAGCTGACAGGCCAGTTCGGAACCGTCCGAACCTGAGGGCCAAGGAAGACCGGGTCTTCCATGAACGTCTTCATCAGATCGTACCAACTCGGGTGAGCCACGAGCTCGGCAAAAACGAGGTCCTTCCCGAAAGGATCGGGAACATCGAAATAGGTCGCTGAAGTAGCCGCGGCCTCAACTTGTTCCAGCCAATCACCTTTGCATTGTTCGGACCAGTATTCATGTGCGGCCTGTACCCTCTTGAGGAGGTCGCCCGTGACCGCATCTTCAATCACGATGTAGCCTTTTTCATCCCAGTGGCGCTGTTGTTCTACTGCTGACAGGTTCATTTCAATCCTCTCTTGAGAAGTTCAATCGCATCCTACCATGCTACCGGGGCGCAGAGCAAGGATGGGTGGTGGAAGAGTGGAGTGCTGGAGTATTGGAATGTTTAAGATCGAGGAGATCGAAACTCCACTCTTCCATTTCTCCATTTCTCCACCACTCCAATCCCCTTGCTATCCCTCAAAACACCCCTGCGTTGCTTACCCGGTACCCAGTGTTACAATACCGCCCTTCTTGCGCGGAGATTGCCGTAAACCATTGAAATCACAGAATTTCGGTGCAGACCGAGAGGTTCAGGGACGACTAACATTCGATGCGGGTTGGCTGCGAAAGTTCGCCGTCCCTGTTTTATGAATAACTGGCCCTGCGGGGTGAGAATCGCAGCCACACAGACGTATGTCACTAGATGAATTTCGTGCCCAAATCGACTCCCATGACCGGGAAATCATCCGGCTGCTGAATGAGCGGGCAAAAGTAGTTCAGCAGGTAGGAGATTACAAGCGCGCGCACAATCAGAAAGTATTCGATCCAGCCCGAGAGCGTCATATCTTTGATCGATTGAAAGAGCTCAACTCGGGCCCGATCACCGACACCTGCCTGGTGGCCGTTTACCGTGAGATTATTTCCGGTTCATACGAGCTCGAACGCAAGTTCAGGGTCTCATACCTCGGCCCCGAGGGCACCTTTTCTCATTTGGCGGCGCATGCCAATTTTGGTTCGAGCGTGGAGTACATTACCGAATCGGATATCCGCTCCGTTTTCATGTCGGTAGCCAAGGGCAATACGGACTACGGTGTCGTACCGGTCCAGAATGCACTGGATGGAGGCATTACCGATTCCCTCGATTGCTTTGTCGAAGTGGATATCACCATCATTTCCGAACTGAATCTGCCGATCAGTCAGTGCCTGTTATCGAATTATCCCCGTGAAGAGATCCGACGCGTTTACTCCAAGCCCCAGGCATTGGCACAGTGCAGGCGTTTTCTGCGTGAGAATCTGCCAAACGCCGAGCTCGTGGATGAAGCGAGCACTGCCAGGGCAGCACAGCGAGCAGCTTCTGAAGAAGGTGCCGCCGCGGTCGCAAATAAAATGGCCGCCCGCATTTACGGATTGCAGGTGGTCGAGCATGCCATCGAAGACGGGCCGATTAATCTCACCCGTTTTGTGGTCCTCGGAAACGATCAGACCCGGCCGAGTGGGAAGGACAAGACGGCCATCCTTTTTGTAGCTCATAATGAGCCGGGCGCGCTCTGCGACATGCTGCTGCCGCTCAAGGAACGAGGTCTCAACATCCTCTGGCTGGATTACAGACCATCAAAAGAACATCAATGGGAGTACGTCTTCTTCCTCGATGTTGAAGGGCATAAAGATGACCCCAAGGTGAACGAGGCGCTCCAGGTATTGACCAGGCAGGCGAGTTACCTCCGCGTCCTTGGCTCATTTCCAACAGCCGAAAGCCGGGGTGTCCTGGCCGAGATTAAACAAGATATTTAGACAGGAGAAATAGATGCGAATACCACTTGCAGCAGGCAACTGGAAAATGAATTTAAGCCGCGACGAGGCCATCGCCCTCGCGCAGGCCATCAAGGAGCAAGCCTCCGATTCACAGCGCGTGGACGTCCTCCTCTGCCCGCCCGCAGTTTATCTGGATGCCGTGTGCAAAATTGTTGAAGACACGCTGATCGGTGTCGGTTCCCAGGATGTTTTCTGGCAGCCTGAGGGCGCCTACACCGGCGAAATCTCCGCTCCGATGGTCCGGGGTATGGGGTGTTCATACAGCATCGTTGGGCATTCCGAACGCCGCCATCTTTTTGGTGAGACGGACGAAGAAGTGAACTGGAAGGTCAAAGCCGCCCAGCAGAACGATCTCACCCCAATTCTCTGTGTCGGAGAGCTTCTGGAAGAGAGACAGGCAAAGCAGACTGATAAAGTAATCACCCGTCAAGTGGAGGCCGGTCTCGAGGATCTGGATGCCGACGACGTTCTCAATCTGATCATTGCTTACGAGCCGGTCTGGGCCATAGGCACGGGAGAGGTCGCCAGGCCGGACCAGGCGAATGAGGTGCACGGGCTCATTCGATCCATACTTCAAGATAGATACGACACCTCCATCTCCAATGGTATGCGAATCATCTACGGGGGAAGCGTGAAGCCGGACAACATCGCAGGCCTGATAGCCCAATCGGAAATTGACGGCGCCCTCGTCGGAGGCGCCAGTCTGAAAGCTGATTCATTTCTTGAAATCATTGAGGGCTGTGCGTAGCAACACACCGCTCTTCAGTATTCCAATCTTTCACTATTGACCCTTTAGAGAGGCTCGAACAATGGGTTTCATCATCGGATTAGTTTACTTCATCCTGATTCTTGCATGTTTCATGCTGATCCTGCTGGTGCTTGTGCAATCAGGCAGCGGCGGCGGCCTGGCCAGCGCGTTTGGCGGGGGGGGCGAAGAGTCACTTCTCGGAGGCCGCGGCAGTCAGACCCTTCAGCATTGGACTACCGGAGCAGCAGTCGCCTTCTTCGTGAGCTGCTGCCTCATCGCCTATCTCGAAAGCCACCGCAGCTCCGACCTGACGCAGGATCTGCCGTCCGTGCAACCTAAGGCCGTTGACCTGAATACCCCTGCCGGCAAGGATGGAGAAGAGGGTGGAATCGGCGGCAAACTGTTCCCCGGTGGCAGCGGTAAGGAAGGGGGAGGGGGCCTCAAGCTTGAGCCCAACCCGGCAAATGATGGTGAAGTGGAAGAACCGAACGACCCCGAAGAACAAACAGAAACGCTGCCGAATGAAAAGAAGGAAGCACCCGAAGATGACGCCAAAGAAGCGCCCGCAGATGGTGCTGGAGGCGCTGAAAAGCCTGCTGCAGAACCGACCGAAAGATAAGAGACAAGCATGATAAAGAGTATGACCGGGTTTGGATCGCATCGTCGCACCGATGACGATTATGTCGTCGATGTGGATCTGCGATCAGTCAACAACAAGTTTTTGAAGGTCGGCCTTAAAGCGCCTGAAGCCCTCAGCCGTAACAAAATGCTGTTCGAGGACCTCATCAAGGCCAGGATCAGCCGCGGCACTGTCGATATCACCCTCAAGCTGCAGCGCAACGAGGGGGGAAGCAACTACAACATCCGGGAAAGTGTGGTCGAGAGCTACATCACGCAGCTCGAAGCCCTGAAAGAAAAAACCGGAGTTGCGGGTGAGATAAATCTGCACCTGCTTTTATCCTTGCCTGGATCGGTCGAGGGTTCCATCAGCGTTGACGACGAAGAACTGGGGGCCCGGCTTCGCGATCTGGCAGCAGCTACTGTTAGCGAGGCTCTCGATCAACTCACTGAAATGCGCATCAAAGAAGGGGAAGCCCTCTTCGGCGAATTAAGTGGAATCCTTGATGTCCTTGAAGAAAACGCTTCCAGGGTCGAGGCACGCCGCCCTGAATTGTTGAAGGATTATCGGGACCGCCTGTTCAGCCGCGTCCAGGAGCTCCTGCAGGATAGTGGCGCCAACCTGGCCGAGGATGCCTTACTCCGGGAAGTCTCCGTCTTTGCCGAACGTAGCGATGTGGCCGAAGAGCTGCAGCGTCTGCGCAGCCATCTTGTTCAGTTCCGCGAGACCTGTGGGCGAGGTGAATCCGTAGGCCGCCGTCTCGAATTTATCGTTCAGGAGATGCACCGCGAGGTCAATACCATGGGGTCAAAATCCAACGACTCTTCCATCGCTGCTCTTGTACTCGATATGAAAGGGTTGGTGGATCGTCTTCGTGAGCAGTGCCTGAATATCGAATAAGCCATGGAACGCCTCCAAAAAACTCTTGCTCAAGCCGGGATTGGTTCACGCCGGCAATGCGAGCGAATTATCGCTGAGGGCCGTGTGACTGTGAACGACAGCCAGGTCACTGAAATGGGTGTTCAGGTCGATGCCGGCACAGACGTCATCCGCGTGGATGGTGCGCGTATAAAGATGGCAAGACACAAGGTTTACTATCTATTGAATAAGCCCCGCGATTATATCTGCAGCCAGGCGGATGAATTCGGCCGCAGGCGAGCCGTCGACCTGCTCGGAGGGGTAAAGGAAAAAGTTTATCCGGTCGGAAGGTTGGACAAAGAATCACAGGGCCTGATCCTGTTCACTAACGATGGCGAGTTTACCAACCGGATGACGCACCCTCGATTTGGCGTTCCCAAGACTTACATCGTTCTTGTCAAAGGCATTGTTAAACCATCCGACATGGCGCTCATGACCAAGGGCATGTACTTCTCCGATGGCAAGATGAAGGCAGAAAATGCTCGGATCGTCCGGATCTCATATTCCGAGACTGCTATTCAGATTACGCTTCGTGAGGGCCGCAATCGTGAAATCCGCCGCATGCTTGCTGCACTGAATTACCGTGTGAAACGCCTGAAACGAGTCCGCATCGGCCAGTTGACCGACAGGAACCTCGGCGTCGGACAATATCGCGAAGTGACCGCCCTGGAAATTAAAGCACTGCTTGGCGGTGAATTTGAAGGAACCAGCAGGAAACCAAAATCCAAGGCCGCAGAAGAGAAGATAAAGCAGAAGCCAAAGACGAAGAAGAGGGAGACCAACATCAAGCGCTAAGTCCGCAACTCCAACATTCATTCACTCCAGTATTCCATCCAATTACCTAGATGTCCGAACATAAAGAAAACATTAAAGACATGTTGATTGAGGAAGGGGTCAAAGACTCCTACCTCCAATATGCCATGAGCGTCATCACCGACCGGGCCTTGCCAGATGTACGCGATGGGCTAAAGCCGGTCCAGCGGCGCATCATTTACACCATGCAGGATCTCAACCTCACCCCTACCGGCAGTTACATCAAAACTGCCCGTATCGTTGGGCATTGCATGGGCCATTATCATCCGCACGGCGACTCCGCGATCTATGACACTCTTGTCCGCATGGCCCGTGACTGGAACCTGCGATACACGCTCGTTCAGGGCCAGGGCAATTTTGGATCGATGGATGGGGACCGGCCGGCGGCCATGCGTTACACCGAGGCGCGCAGCACACAGGTCACCGTCGACATGCTGGCGGATATTCGCCAGGACACAGTTGATTTCAAGGACAACTACGATGGCAAGAACAGCGAGCCGTCCGTCCTCCCGAGCCGTTTCCCCAATCTCCTTTGCAATGGTTCGCTCGGCATCGCCGTTGGCATGGCCTGCAGCATCCCGCCGCACAACCTTTGCGAAGTCGTCGACGCGCTATTCAAGGTAATCGACGAGCCGGAGGTCTCCCCAGCCGAGCTGCTGACCATTATTCAAGGGCCCGATTTCCCCACCGGGGGCAAGCTGCTCGCATCAGAAAGCCTGACCAGAGGCTACCTCGAAGGCCGCGGGACCGCAGTTATTCAGGCCAGGTATCACATTGAGGAAAATAAGAACAAGGAATGGCTTGTCTTTACCGAGCTTCCGTTTCAGGTACGCCGCGATACCGTCAAAGAAAGCATCGCCCGCCTGGTGAATGACGGCACATTAAAGGGCATCTCGGATGTTCGAGACGAATCAGGCCGAGATGGCCAGCGTCTGGTGGTCGAGCTCAAGCGAGGTGAAAATGCGGATGTGGTTCTTAACAACCTCTACCAGTTCACACCACTCCAAAGCACGTTCAGCATCATCATGATCGCGCTGGTCCACGGCCGGCCGATGACCCTGAACATCAAGCAATTTCTTGAGCACTTTCGCGACCACCGCATCGACGTCATTCGACGCCGCACCATTTTTCAGTTGCGTAAGGCTGAAGAGCGGGCACACGAGTTGGAAGGTTTGCGCATCGCACTGGCTAACCTCGATGAAGTCATAAAAACCATCCGTAATTCCGAGAGCCCAGACTCGGCAAAGGTCACTCTCAAGTCTCGTTTCGAGCTGTCAGAAAAACAGGCAGTGGCCATCCTTGGCATGCGTCTGCAGCAATTGACGAATCTCGAAGTCGAGAAGCTCGAGCAGGAATATCGCCAGCTCATAGAGACCATAGCAGGGCTGAAATCTATTCTCGAAAATCCTCGGCTCGTGCTCAATATGATCAAGGAAGACCTCGCCAGCCTGCGGGAAAAATACGGCGATGCTCGCCGGACTGAAATCTCCGGGGAATATGCCCAGTTCCTGCCTGAAGATCTGATCCCGGACGAAGACGTTGCCGTCGTCATCTCCAACCAGGGCTACATAAAGCGCATGCTTCTCAACACCTACCGCCAGCAGCACCGCGGCGGCGTCGGAGTGACCGGTGGGGATATGAAGGACGACGATTTTGTAAGCAACTTTTTCGTCGCATCCACGCACGATTACATCTTGTTCTTCTCAGACAAGGGCAAGGTCTACTGGCTCAAGGTCTACGACATCCCTCAGATGAGCCGGACCGCCCGGGGCCGGGCCCTGCCCAATCTTATTGAGCTTGAGCCCGATGAAAACTTTACCTCCATGCTGCGGGTGAATAATTTTGACGATCGGAATGTTTTTTTTGCCACGGCCAACGGCAAAGTGAAACGAACCCCGCTTGAAAGTTTCAGTCGGCCCATGAAACGAGGCATCCGTGCCCTCACTCTGGAAGAAAACGACACCCTCATCGGTGTCGAGCTCACATCTGGTGATAACGAGGTCATGCTCGCAAAGGCCAACGGCCGATCTATTCGTTTCAACGAACTCGACATTCGCAGCATGGGCCGCTCGGCCCGAGGGGTGCGCGGCGTGCGCCTGCGTGACAAGGGAGACAAAGTTATCGCCCTGCTAGTTGTGGACGAAGCTCACACCGTGTTGACCTTGAGCGAAAATGGTTACGGCAAGAAAACTTCGTTCAGCGAGTTCCCGGTCAAAGCCCGGGGAGGCCTTGGCGTCATCAATATGAAGACCTCTGAACGCAATGGCAAGATCGTCGGCATGATGTCCGTGTCGGAAGACGAAGATTTGATGATGATTACCCACACCGGTATGATCGTTCGCTCTCCCATCAGCGGCATCAGCACCATTGGCCGTAACACTCAGGGTGTCCGCCTGATACGACTGAAAGAGGGGGACAGGCTCGTATCGGTTGCCAGGGCACCTCATGAAGAATTGGAAGAAACCGAGGAAGAAGCAACATAAGGAGATTCACGGTGGCCAGTGAAACAGCTACGCTGCAAAGCAGTAAAGTCGTCGAGTTTGAATACATCAGCCGTTGCCGCATTCTGAAAAAAATTGCCACCGGAGGCATGGGAACGGTCTATCTGGCCGAGCAACTCGGCGCTGACGCGTTCAACAAAACCGTCGCTATCAAGATGTTGAAGCCGGATCTTCTGCAGAAGAAACGCAACCTTGACCTCTTCATCGGTGAAGCCAAGCTCGTTGCCGACCTCATTCACGAGAACATTCTGCAGGTCTACCAGCTCGAGCGTTACAAAGGCCAGTACTTCATCGTGATGGAGTATGTGAACGGAAAGAATCTCGCACAGTTCCTCCAGCGGCAGAAAAAACGTGGGGCCATCATGGACCCTGACATGGCTGCATTCATGATGAGCCGCGTCTGCCGGGCACTCGAATACGCCCACCACAAGAGAGACCGTACCGGCAAGCCACTCGGTATCGTTCACCGCGACGTCACCCCTTCCAACGTTATTATTGACTGGGGTGGCGTGGTTAAGTTGATGGACTTCGGTATCGCCAAGGCCATCTCCATGGCTACCCCTGATGAGAGCGAAGTGCTCATGGGGAAGTGGCCATACATGTCACCCGAGCAGGTGAAATTCGAAGGCACTGATGGCCGCTCGGACATCTTTACTCTCGGGTTGGTCATGTATGAAATCCTCACCGGCACACGCGTCTACAACGTAGAGTCGCGCGAGGAACTCATGGATCGGATGTTCAACTACCGTATCAAAGACGTCCGAGCCCTCCGGCCGGACATGCCCGAAGAATTGGGCGCTATCTGCATGAAGGCCCTCAACATGGGCCAGGGAGACCGTTTCCAGCGAGCCGGTGAAATGGGCAAAGCGCTCGAACTCTACATGTATCGAGACCGTTACGGCCCCACCAATGAAAAGCTCTCTACCTACATCGCCGAACTGTTCCCGGAAGTGGATCAGAATGCGGTCTTATAGAGTCAGTTACCGCCTCTCGTCTGCTAGCCCCCAATACTGTTCGGTTAACCCTGTCGGAACTGTTCGGGCGATGTTGGAGTGAGCGCACCAGCGCTTGCCTCGGAAGGCCTGAAGGCCTGACTTCAACATCCTGCCCAACTGTGGAGTGGCTTAACTGAACAGCATTCAGACAAGTCGGAGCACTCCAAAGTACGCACCTTTGGAGAGCGGTGGCTTGCCACCGCCAGCTTGCCGGCCAGTGAACCAGATCTCCGACGCTAAAGAAGTCCAACCAGCACGAAAGAGACCCCTCGCCAGCTTGCTGGCAGGTGAATCAGATCTCCCAGGCTAAGAAGAGCAGCATGCGGAATCATCACAAGAGGCCAGTTTGCCTGGGGCTTTCGGACTTTCATCGGGGTGGACGTTTCAGGAGTCATGCCTGAAGATAAAGCACTCGCGATACTGCTCACCAGGGGATATGTCTTCAGCAGCATTTTGGTGATGCTCTCTCTGCACCGGACTGAAAGAAAACACAACGATGATTAGCGACTCAGCACACAGATCCTCTACTGCGATTCTCTCCTTACTTCTGCTTGTGTTGAGCGTTCACCAGTCACGCAGCGTGGCTGGGCCGCTCACTGAACAACAACTCCAGGCCGAACTCGAGGCATTGCGTCAGGTTCGGAGCGGGCATTTCATGGAGAATTCATCGAGTGTCCTCGGCACACTTCCCAGCCCGGCCGAACAGGCGGAAACGCAGGTGGATTTTCGAAAGCAATTCATGGGCGAAGCGCCGCGCTCGCTGAGTGATGCGGAGAAGAAGCGAGTGCTTGACCAATTTGGGTATGTGACTTTCCACCTTCCCACTCGTTCCGGCCGGGCGACCTTTCCCCTGGGAATTACTGGCGCTCACTTGAGGGAGATGCGTGGGGAGAGCGCAACCACAGTAGAAACAATTGAAGCGGAATCTCCGGCAGCCGGCGCGTTGGAGGTGGGCGACATCATCATCGGTGCTTACGGCCACTTTTTTCCGGACGACGACGATCCTCGAATCCCGCTGGGCTACGCGCTTGCGGATGCACAGACCGAGACGAGGAACGGCATACTGACTCTTAATACGGTTCGCTCGGGCAAACTGATCGAGGCCAAAATCAAAGTGGGCGTGCAGGGCAATTACAGCTCTACCTGGCCTTACGACTGCAACAAATCCAGCGCTGTTGCCGATGCGGCCGCAAGCTACATTCTGAACAACATCGAAGCCGAAAGGCTGGACGTGTTCTACGACACGTTATTCCTTCTTGGGACGGGCCGTCCTGATGCGCTGGAGGCCGTTCGCCGCCGCCTCTACAAAATGATCGATCAGGAGAACCTCGGATTTGGAGGACTGAATTCCTGGGGGAACGGGTACTCGTTGGTGTCCCTTTCCGAGTATTACCTCCTGACCGGCGATTCTGCGGTCGTCCCGCCGATCAAGAAGCTGGTCAAAGTCCTTTCCGATGGCCAGATGTCCTGCGGAAGCTGGAGCCACTCGTGTCCGCCCGGCGGTTACGGAGCGGTGAACAACGTCGGGCTGGTCTGCTTCATGGGTCTTGTGCTTGCTCGTGAAGCCGGTATTGAGGTGGAATCTGAGGTAATGCTGCGTTCCATCCGCTTCTTTGGTCGCGGTATCGGAACCTTCACGCCTTACGGTGACCACACCTATTTCTCGCCCCGCCTGTGGAGGTATCTGCCGGCCAGCGACAACGGTTCGTCATCCATGAGCGCACTGGACTTCTATCTCCTCGGCGCGCCCGACCTGGCACGCCGGACTGCCAGGCAGCCGTGTTATCAGTATCGCACCCGCCTCTCCGGGCACGCGGCCAGAATCTTCACCATCGGTTGGGGCCCGGCGGGGGCGGCGTTGGCGCCGAAGGAAGAGTTCCACATGTTCATGAACAACCTCATCTGGTATTTCGAGCTGGCACGGCAGCGCAATGGATCGATGACGCCCCTCGCTGGTGGATGGTGTCCCGGCACAGGAGCGATTGCCTTGAACTTGACGCTGCCGCGCAAAAAACTCCGCGTGCTCGGCGCGGAGAAAAGTGTCTTTGCTACGCCGCCGCCGGAAGAATTGAAACAGGTGAGACAACTTTATGCGGACAAGAACTGGCCTGAATTCAAGAAATCCGTGGAAGAGTTCCTGGCCAAACCAGGCCAGCCGAACACCGCTTACGCTCGCGCACTGCTCGCCGCCTATCAGGAAACCGAGACCAACGCCACTGCTACTCTCGACCTGATTCGCGCTGCCATCGAAAAGAAAGATAAAGACACAGCGGAAAGGCAGCTCGCTGCGCTCAGGATTCTGGTGGGAGGGGAACGCTCCGAATGGAAAGCTCTGGCCTCGCAAATTGAAAAGACTCAGCAAGTCCAGCCGCAGCCTCCAGCACAACAGGCATTCGTGACGCAAAAAAAAGTGTCGCTCAATCTCCCGGAGAAATGGGACATCCTCCTGAACGCGGGGAACGATGCACGGGACGAATACCTTCATGGCGAGTTTACGGATGAGGAGGTCGCCTCTCTGGGAGCATGGTATTCAGGAAGCAACCTCTCGCCCAGGGGCATGAAACTCAGAAGCGGCAGCCAGCGGGCAGATGGCAGGAAGCAACATCTCATTCGGCGGACATTCGAGATGGACGATTTCTATACATCATTGCGGATCACCACGGAGGAGGGACTGGAAGGAGAGATCTATGTGAACGGCAAACGCGTGGCCCTGTTCGGTTCTGCAAAATCCGGTGGTCGTCGCACACTCGATCTCGGTGAGAAGGGCGGCGAACTGCTTGTAGTCGGTTCCAACACCATCGCCGCCCGCATCTTCCGGGGTGGCGAGATTCTGTTCGAGGTAGCCGCAGGCCCCGGGGCACGTGATAAGAAATCATTGCGTGACTATTCGCCTTCGTTTTCCCCTCCTGGTTACACCAACGGCTGGGGGCCTTCGAGAGATCGCGTGGCCAGAAATACTTCATGGTCATTCAAAGATAAGTCACCACGAGAAATTGCGCGCTTTCTGGCTTCACCCGATTGTGGGGTCTGTGATGCCACTGCAACTGAACTGGCATCGAAGGGCAAAGAGGCCATCCCTCTCCTCAAGCAGTTGGTGAACGATACCCACCCGGGTATCCGCACTGGCGCCTGGGACGCGGTCGTGGCTTTGCACAAACAGGGAGACCTCGCCAACATTAAAGATCAGGAGGCGTTCCTGAAGGTCGCCGGAGATCGCGCGAGTGAGGAGGACTCATGGGTTCAGCAATCCCTCATCCGAGCCATCGAGACGTTTGAGGCTGAGAATGCAGACGTGCACAAAGTGCTGGTCAGCATGGCCCACAGCAAGGATCCCGGCACACGCCTCAAGGCACTCAACCTGTTCGAACCAAGATCGGGCAAACTGAAAAACAGCGACCCGGCTGTCGCGGTCAAAGTCGCCACGGCTGTCGCCGGGGCCATTGAGGGCGCAGATGCCGGCTACTGGGGCACTCCATGGAGCATCCTCAGAAATCATAAGGAAACGGCCGAGGCCCGCGCCGCCGCCCCGGTGATCGCACTGGTGCTGGACCAAGTTTCGCACGGCCTGCGCGGGATGTTTTCAAACGGAGTTATGGACGGCGCCATCCCGGTCATCGATTACCACATCGATGCGGAACTCGAGAAAACGCCCGGCCTCATCTCCGGCATCAGCAAGTGCTACATCAAAGGCCCGAAGATCGACTGGACCGGTTGGTGGATCGCCCGCTACAAGCTCAAACATGTGCTCTACAAACTGAGCCCTGCGGCCGCACCGGAGTTGCGCCGGGTGGCCGCAGGCCAACGCGCCTGGCTCAATGCCGCCACAGAGCAGGAAGTAAGTTTCCTCGCCAATGCGCCCAGAGAGATCGTCGAGGACGACATCAAAGAACTCGAAGCCTGGGCCGACGCGCTCGAAAATCTGGACGGAAAAAATGACTACCAGGAACTCGAAGAACTTGCCCGCAGTGACGACCCCGTCAAACGCAACGTCGCCGTGTCCGCCGTCTGGGCTGACCGACTGCAAGATCCCGCTCAGGCTGTAAAGATTGCCACTCTTGTTGCGTCCAACACGAAGACCAACACCTCGCGTCACTGGCATCTGGCCTGGGAAACGATTGATCGTCACAAGAAGCTTCAAGAGGCCAAAGAGGCCATCCCGGTTATCGCCAAAGTTCTGGACGAAGTAGCTCACGACAGGCGCGGCTGGTTATCCATGCACGTAATCGAATACGCAGCTCCGATTCTGGAACACCACTGGTCTGCTGAAATCGAGGAGACTCCCGGCCTCGTTTCCGGCCTGTGCAAATGCCTGGCAAAATCAGCCGCCGACGGCTATTGGGGTGGCGCCAACAAAAATCTGCGGCAAGTGACCTCCAGGCTGACTCCACAATCCCACGCCATCGCCAAAGCAACTCACGAGTCCATGACTGAATGGTTGTCAAAGGCCCCCAACACAGAAATAGAACGGCTGGTGGCCCACCACCATTACCGGGGCGGCAAAGCCCGCCAGCATCTCGAAAAAAACGTTGGCGAGTTAGGCGCCCTCGTTCAAAGGCTTGGAATAGGCAAGTAGGGCAACCGAACAAACAAGTATGCCATGAACTCACCAGCAGATTTGCCGAAGCGAGAACCCGGATTTGAAGAAGTCCTCGTGCGGCCCGGGGTGCGTGTCATCATGCGCGATGGTGTTGAGCTGGCCACGGACATCTACCTGCCGGCGAGCGGGGGAAAAGTGTTGGATGTACCCACGCCGTCGCTACTGCTTCGGACGCCCTACAACAAACAGCCAGGCAATTCGGTTTCGGCCATGCGGCTGGCAAGACACGGTTACATGGTGGCCACGCAGGACGTGCGCGGGAGGTACGAATCAGACGGCGAGTTTAACCCGATCGCTCAGGAAGCCGAAGATGGCTACGACGCGATCGAATGGCTGGCCGCCCAGCCGGAGTGCGACGGGCGTGTAGGAACTATGGGCGGTTCGTACATCGCCTACGCCCAGGGAGCCGCCGCAACTCAGATGCCGCCGCACCTTGCTGCCATGTGTCACTATTTTGGCTATCCGCACGGTTACCACACTGCACGGCAGGGAGGAGCACTCGATCTGTTCTGGTTGTCCTACTTCGTCATGATGGCCGCGGATGGCAAAGAAGCGCAGAAGGATCCGGCGGTGAGGGAAGCATTGTTGCAGATGCGTTTCGAGGAGTGGCTTCACCGATGGCCCATTCGCCAGGGACAGTCACCGCTCGCACTTGCGCCGTCCTACGAACGCGCTTTTTTCAATTTTCTGCGCCACGAATGCCTCGACGATTTCTGGCGCCAGCCGGGAATGAGCCCGGCCGAGCATCTGGAACTCTGGCCCGATGTGCCTGCGCTCTGGGTCTGCGGGTGGCTCGACCACTACCCTTACTGCCACCCGGATACACTCGCTTTCTCACGCCTTACCCGGCTTGGCCACCCCAATCACTTTGTTGTCTTCGGCCCCTGGACTCATGGAGACGTGGGAAAGAAGATCGGCGAGACGACGTTCGGGGAATCATCCACAAGAGATGCAGTTCTCCCTGATTACGAACTCCGCTGGTTCGACCGCTGGTTCAAAGGAATCGACGACGAGGGTGTCTTCGCAACTCCGGCAAAGTATTTCATTATGGGCGGCGGAGACGGATCCAGAGACTCCGACGGTCTTCTTCAGCATGGTGGCCAATGGAGAACGAGCCAAGCCTGGCCGCCGGAAGAAGTCGAGACAGTGCCTTACTATCTCCACGCGCAGATTCTGCTTTCAACGGAGGTACCTCACCTTGGCCAGGCCGCGACGACCTTCCGGTGCGATCCCGCTGACCCGGCCCCGAGCAGCACTGGCGTCTGTTACACAGTAACTCGTCTTGCGGGAGGCGGAACAAAGCGCATCAACACCAACGGAGCCTGGGACCAGCGTGAGGGAACCCATCTCTGGGCAGCGAAGGATCCAAAACTTCCCCTGATGGCACGCCAGGACATTGTCGTGTTCCAAACGGAGCCGCTTCTGGAAGACATGGAAATCACCGGCCATCCTGTTGTGGAATTATGGTTCTCGACGGACGCAGCCGATGCTGATTTTGTCGCCAAGCTTGTGGATGTGTATCCACCGTCTGCCGCTGACCCGGACGGTTTTGCCCTCGCCGTTTCGGAAGGCATTCAACGAGCAAAATTCCGTGACGGATTTGAGAGCCCATCACTTCTGACCCCTGGACAGATTTATCAACTGAGGATTGAGATGCGGCCACTCTCAAATCTATTCAAGAAGGGGCATCGCCTGCGCGTCGATATCACTGGAAGCAGCTTCCCGCACTTCGACGTGAACACACACACCGGGCGCAATCCGTCCGAAGACCACGAGAAGCGAGTCGCACACCACACGATACTTCACCAATCGGAACACCCGTCGCGAATCCTGCTGCCGGTCATACCGTCATGCTCCCCGCCTGAGTCTTAACTGAACGCTACCACGTACCTGTGGGTGGGTAACACTTCCCTGCCTTGACAGGCAGTGCCGATTCATCCAATCTTCGTACCCCTATCGAAAAATACGCGTCTTCACTCTCATCTCACACCTTCACTCTTTTGGCCAATGTCCAGCGAACTCGCCCGATTCATCCAACAGACTCCGCTCGTCGATTCCCACGAACACCTTGGCAAGGAGCAGGATTATCTCGACAACCCACCGGATATTCTGCAGAACCTTTTCGCTAACTACGTCACGGCTGATCTGGTCGTCGGTGGCGCAAAGCCCGAGGCGGTGAACGCACTGACTAATTCGAAGGATCCGGATATCAGGACACGCTTCGAAGGGGTTCGAAAAGCGTGGGAAGCGTCCAAACACACCGGCTACGGCGAAGCAGTGCGATATATAGCCAGCCATCTCTATCAGATGGACGAGATAACGCCGGACTCCCTCGAGGCAGCGCAGAAACTCCACCAGCAATGGCTTGGAGAAGGGAAGCGGTACAGCATCCTGCGCGAGATGGGCAACCTGGATCATGTGCAGACGGATGACTTTTGCTGGCCATGCTTGCCTGATGAATCCGGGCCTGAGTTCTTTTTCTATGACCTGTCATGGGCGTCGTTCTGTGGAGGAAAACCTGATTTCAAAGCCCTGGCCGGTGAGACCGGGATCGAAGTGGCCGATCTGAAAACGCTGAGAGACGCGATGGGCGTTCTCTTCGACAAATACGCGGACTGCGCCATCGCCATCAAGTCACAGCATGCGTACAACCGAACGCTCCAGTGGCATGAACGCAGCGACACTCAGGCCGAAAGCGCGCTGAATACATATCTATCTAATCCCGGTGAGCAGAGTGAAGAAGACCGGCTCTGTCTTGGCGATTGGTGCTGGGCCCGTGGGATCGAACTCGGCATCGATCACGATCTTGCTTTCAAGATCCACACCGGCTATTACGCCGGCCACAGCCGCATGCCGGTGGACTACATCCGAAGCGGCAACATGTGCAAGCTGCTCGCCAGGTACATCGACGCCCGATTTGTACTGATGCACATTTCGTATCCCTACAACGACGAACTGGTGGCTATTGCCAAGCATTACCCGAACGTTTATCCCGACCTCTGTTGGGCCTGGAGCATTGACCCATATTCATCATCTGATTTTGTTCGCCGTTTCATTCACGCCGTTCCGTCCAACAAACTTCTTATATTCGGCGGTGATACGAGGCATCCCTCCTCTTCCATCGCATACGCATGGCAGGCTCGCAAATGGCTCACATACGCCCTGGAGAGCGAGGTCAACGAATGCCTGTTGACCGAGAAAGAAGCCATCGCACTTGCCGGACGCTTCATGCGCGAAAACCAGTACGAGTGTTTTCGTGTGGAAGAGAAGCGCAGACTTGTTGCAGAGGCGAGAGCGGAAGCGGCTGCCGGTTAATTTTAATTTTTCGAGGTTCAGAAGTTCATGCCTACCATCCAGATCAAAGGCCTCGTACGTCTTGCCAGCACGGTGAAGGAACAGCTCCAGCAGGGCATCCCGGACAACCGTATCGAGGAATTCAGACGGCGGGTGGCGGATGCCGTCCATCAAGTCGAAACCATTTGCTCGTCAGGGGGCCTGACACCCGATCACCTGCCTGTGCCTTCCCGCCGTGCTTACTACGGACTTAAGGATATCGATTTCGAAAATTTACCGACGAGACTGGCGCCGGTGAAGCCGGAGACACTCAAGATCCGCAATGGAGTGCACAACCTCAAGGTCTTCCACCATTTCGTAAACAAATACGTAGCGCTGAACGCGGTCGACCGCGCGGTCGATGTGATCAAACCGAAACTGCAAAACTGGGTCGAACAGTTCGAGGCGATTCTGGATAGACGCAACGCAGGCCCGCATAACCTCGAGGCCCGTACCGGCCGAGCCTATGCCTTCTTCAAGCTGCTTGCGACGGACGGCCGGCTGCGCTGCCACATTGATACAGTTCATCGCTTCTACCTGCTCACCAAGGATTCATCGCTGTCCCCGATGAAGTGTGAGTCATTCATTGAGCTTTCCTATCTCAACTATCTCTACATGGCGGAGGTAAGAAAAGGGAAACGTGTCTATCAAATGGACGTGGGTTTCCTTGGTGCTGACGATGAAGTTCTCAGAGACCTGATGCGCTGCATTCATCAAAGCGACAGTGAGGTGAAACGGCGAGTCAATGACTTCCAGATCCATGAAAGCTACAAGGCCGTCCTTTCTCAATTAGCGATGATTCTCGGGCCCTCAGAGGGGAATGCGAAGGGCCGTGAATTCGACATGGATGAGATTTTTGAAACGGTGAACAACACCTATTTCAACGGCAGTATGGAACGGCCGCGACTGCGATGGAGTCAGAAAGAGACCTTCAGAAAATTCGGTCACTACTCATTCATCAAAGACGAGGTCATGCTCTCTTCCACGCTTGACCATCCGGACGTGCCTCGATTCACGGTGGAGTTTGTGATGTATCACGAACTCCTGCACAAGAAACACGGCCTGCGAATCGTAGGCGAAAAAAAATTCGCCCATACGGCCGCTTTCAAGGCCGATGAAAAGCGTTTCGCACACTATCAGGAAGCAGAAAAGGTGATCAGCAAATTGGCAGAGGAGCGGCGACGGGCAATGTTTTGACTCACGGGTTCATGTTGCCTGATAGCAGGAACCAAAATGGTTTCATCGATTAGTGATCGAGGGTATCCACAACGCAGGTAAGCCTGATCGCCTCGGTGTCTTTATAAGCCCGTCGCTCGCGCTCAAAGGTAGTTTCGGATACCGAACGGCGGCAGTTTGAGGATTACATGAATGAGAGAATCGAAGCCACTTTTTCATTTACTGTCTGCAACAATTGTTATGAAACTCAAGTCAAACACGCATTCCGCTGAGCCACCTGTGAAACGCAGGTCCTATCTTTTCACCGTTATCCTCACTGTTGTTTACCTCGGTGGAGAACCCATCTTTTCCGAAGCCCCACGCCCAAACATCCTCTTTGTTTTTACCGACGACCACGCTGCCCACGCCATCAGTGCCTACGGCTCAAAGGTCAATAAGACGCCCAACATGGACCGGTTGGCGAATGAAGGCATGCTCTTCCGAAATTGCTACGTCACCAACTCTATCTGCGGCCCAAGCCGCGCGGTCATCCTTACGGGCAAGCACAGCCATCTGAACGGTTTCATTCACAACGGAAATACCTTCAATGGCGAACAGCAGACCTTCCCGAAGCTCCTTCGGAATGCTGGTTACCAGACGGCCATCGTCGGCAAGTGGCATCTCGGGAGCACTCCGACCGGTTTTGATTATTTCGATGTTCTTATCGGCCAGGGCCCTTACTACAACCCGCCAATGAAGACCATCGTGGACGGCAAAGTCGTCGTTCAAAAGAACACCGGCTACACGACGGATGTCATCACTGATAAGACGCTCGCCTGGCTCAAAGATCAGCGCGACCCAAACAAGCCGTTCATGCTCATGTACCAGCACAAAGCACCACACCGAAATTGGCAGCCCGGCCCTCAATATCTGACGCTGTTCGACGACGTAACCATCCCTGAGCCGGCGACACTCTGGGATGATTACAAGGGCCGAACGTCTTCCGCCTCTGAACAGGCGATGACCATCCGCAATCATCTCAGCCCCAATGACCTGAAGCTGAACGCCGGCCCGGGCAATCTTACACCCGAGCAGAAAAAGCTTTGGGATGCAGCATATGGCCCCAAGAACAAAGCCTTCCAGGAAGCGAAGCTCGAAGGCGACGACCTTGTCCGCTGGAAGTATCAGCGCTACGCCAAGGATTACCTCCGCTGCATACAATCCGTCGATGACAACCTCGGACGAGTGCTCGACTATCTCGATGAAACCGGGCTCTCGAAAAATACCGTTGTCATCTACTCATCCGATCAGGGCTGGTATCTCGGCGATCACGGCTGGTACGACAAGCGCTGGATGTACCAGGAATCACTCATCATGCCTCTGATAATCCGCTGGCCCCAAGCCGTTAAGCCGGGTTCCGTGAATGAGAGCATCGTTTCCAATCTAGATTTTGCCGAGACCTTCCTCGACCTCGCCGGTGTAGAAATTCCATCGGACATGCAGGGCCGAAGCATCGTTCCGTTGATGAAAGGACAGAAGCCTGCCGACTGGAGAGAAAGCTTCTACTACCACTACTACGAATTCCCCGGCGCTCACAACGTGAACCGCCACTACGGTGTAACCAACGGCAAACACAAGCTCATAAACTTTTATCACAAGAAGGAGTGGGAACTGTTTGACCTGTCAAAAGATCCAAACGAGCTGATGAGCGTTTACGCCAACCCCGAATATGCAGAGGTGAAAAAGTCCCTCGAAACCGAACTGGCACGCCTGCGTAAACAGTTTCAGTTGCCCGAAGATGAGCCCGCGCCCCGAAAGCCACCCCCGGCAAAGCAGGAAAAGAAGAAGCCTGAAGCTTAATAGGTACCTCTAATCGTTCCTGAATGTTCCACTGCCACCGCTGATGTGTAGAAGCTCGCTCTCTAAATTCGATGGATTCTTATGCTTCCGAAGCCTTGGGTAGACAACCCACCTACCCCCGTTATAATTCCCGCCTTCAATTTTGGGGCTGGTCCTCAAGCTTGAAAAGACACGGTAGGGCAGGTAGCTCAGACGGTAGAGCAGCGGACTGAAAATCCGCGTGTCGGCGGTTCAATTCCGCCCCTGCCCACTTCACTAAAAGCCGCTGAAAGCGCCCAAACAGGGCGTTTCAGCGGCTGTTGTTTGTTCTGGGAAAGATCGCCTTCACTGGCGTCTGATGACATCAAACGGCCCGAATTGCCTGGATTCTGCAACCGGCGCCCATCCTTGTGGCTTAGGTACCAGAAAAGGATGCTCATTGTGGCCTGTTCAACCCGGTTCCTCTCTGATTCTGCCTATCCTGACTGCCATTCATGCAGGAGGAGGCGGGCTCATCACTGGGGTCTTGAGGCAGTACTGTCATGACCCGCGCCGACCAGAAATTGGAGTCTCTATCGCGTTCAGTCTTGTGGAATTGAATCCCTGGATTGGCTGGAATCACCTGGAGGTCGAAGGCAGTCGTCTTCACAACCTTTTGTTCAGCGTTGGTCAGCCTTGCGAGGCTATCGGTGAAGGTGTCAGCGATTAGGAATTCCATGCTGGGGCTTGGTCTGGATTTCGTAATTCAGGCTTCCAGCGTGAACAATTGATTCCACCTGAACAGGTTGGGAAGCAAATTCTACGAATGAATAGCGCTGACTTGAGCGCAGCCATAGCCGCAAGCTGCTGGCAGCCTTGTCGTTACCCAGATCGCGTAGGCTCCCCCTGCCAGCTCGTCTGGCAGGAGAGCATAGATCTGTTGGCTAGAAGGCCAGGAACGGTTGAATTCGACCCCTGCCAGCAAACAAGGGCTGTATCTCATTTGGGGGGCGCTTTTAGCTTAGAGATCTCATTCACCCGTAAGTAAGCTCAAAGGGGGTCTCGGACGCTGCACGCGATCTGGGTAATGACAAGGCAGGACGCCTGTCCTACAAAGAATTCGTTCACACCGCCTTTCAAACAACACCGGCACCCTTACTCCCTACTCATCGCCTTGGTCTACGTCGCCGATTGGGTCGTTCTTGTTTCTTGTTGTTTTTCTCGCCCACGCCACCTGGTGGCTCACAACAGCCTTCTATTTCGAAATCCTCGTATGGTTCATCCTGGCCGGTGATGCATTTGAAACAGGCGATCCCCGCCAGAGCTGCGCCTGCTACCCATATTTCCTCACCGCAATCGCAGCGCTTGCCTTTTTTGTATTCGCTCTTGGCATAAAGGATCTCTTCCACGATCTCCGCCCTGTTCAGGTCTGGACACTCCTCAAAGATGAAATCTGCGAATTCATCCGGCCGAATTGGAATGAAGCCTTTTTTCATGGGGTGGGATTCTACTTTTCCGTCCGAAGTCCACAAAGGGGCTGACAGAGGCCATCAACTGTTTTACCGCTTTCGTTCGACTCGATAGCATCCGGGCAATCCGCCGAGGCTGCCGAACCGTAACCGGCTCAAGATTCAGGGAGCAGGATTCAGGATTCAGTGAGGCCATACCTCTGGGAAGGCACACGTCTCGCTGGCATTAGAGTGAGCTATCGCTCGCCTTGAGGGCGAGCGGGGCACCTGTGTTCCCAGCGGCGAACCTGACGGAGTGTTGGATCCTCCTAAGTTAAGTTACAGTCCCGAAAGTGAGCTTCGATTAGATATTGGAGTAACGGCTGCCTGCCGCCTGAATCCTTAATCCTGAATCCTGAACCAATGGAATTTATCACCCACGGGCTAGTCTGGTACATCAATCTGCTTCTGGCGGTCACGCTGCACGAGGCCGCACATGCGTTTGCTGCGCACCTGCTTGGTGATTCAACCGCGTACGAAGGGGGGCAGGTCTCACTCGATCCCAGGCCGCACCTGAAGCGTGAGCCCTTCGGCACGATTTGGTTTCCGATCATTTCGTTTATCCTGCAGGGGGGGCAATTCATGATGGGCTGGGCAAGCGCGCCCTATGACCCCCACTGGGCTCTGCGATATCCCAGGCGGGCTGCATGGATGGCTGCGGCAGGCCCGGCTTCGAACCTGGTGATCACGATTTTTGCGTTCGTCTTGTTGAAGGTAGGTTTGAGCAACGGTTTCTTTCTCTTGCCGAACAAGATGTCACTCACCACTGTGGTGACCGGCGGTGCAGGCATGGCTGCTTCCGCAGGGCTGATGTTAAGTGTGATGTTCTCACTCAATCTGATCCTGTTCCTTTTTAATCTCCTTCCCGTGCCCCCGCTCGACGGCAGTTCGATCCTGGTTCTTTTTCTGCCAGAAGAGTTGGCCGAGCGATACACAGAAGCCCTCATGAGATCGCCGTTCCTTTCCATTATCGGACTCATCCTCGCCTGGAATTTCGCTGGCTATCTGATCGGGCCGGTATTTCAGTGGGCGGTCAGAATGCTTTACTCGTGAAATCCAGGGGCATTCATTCGCCTCCAGGTGTGTGCCCGGCATAATTGCAGCCCCCCTAACTGCACAACCGATTCTTCAGCCTGTGACTTATTCGGACAGCCAATTCGCCAAGCTTGTCATCAAGAGCAAGCTCGTTTCCAGGAACAAGGTGGAAGAGTGCCTGCGAACCGCGCAGGAAATGGCCGCTGAGGGTGAACCGACTTCCGTGAAAGAGCTGTTGATGCAGTACGGTTATCTCAGCCCCGGCCGGGCCGCGTGGATCGAACAGTCCGTCGAATCCGGCGAGGGCAATGAGAAGAAGGTGACTTTTGGCAACTACGAGCTTGTCGCTCATCTTGGAGCGGGCGGGATGGCGAACGTCTACCTCGCCAACAAAGGCGATATTCAGAATCTGGTGGCGCTCAAAATTCTGCACAAGGAGATTTCCGCAAAACAGGAAATCATCGAACGCCTCGGCCGCGAGCGCCGGGCCCTTTTCATGATGGATCATCCAAACATCGTGAAGGGTTTCGAGTTTGGAAATGTTGACGGTCAGTATTACCTGGAGATGGAATACGTCGATGGCGTCACGCTCAAGGCTTTCGCCAAGAAGAACAGAAGGTTGGAAGAAGAGAAAGCCCTTGGCTGGATAGAGCAGATCGCCTACGCTCTCGAATACGCGCATGGCAAGGGCTTCGTGCATCGTGACATCAAGCCGCGCAATCTTGTCCTCCGTAGCGATGGAGTGGTCAAGATTCTCGATTTCGGCCTTTCCAAATTTGATGACGACAACCAGGAACTCACCCAGGACGGCCAGCTTCTGGGAACGGTGCTCTACGCCGCGCCCGAACAACTCCGGGGCGCAAAAGAGGTGGATTCCAGGGCGGACATGTATTCGCTTGGAGTAACGCTCTACTACATCCTCACCGGCGAAGTGCCTTTTCGGGGGGAGACAACGACTGCGACGGCAGCCATGATTTTTGAAAAGCCGTTCCCGGATATCAGGGCCAGGCGGCCTGATCTTTCGGATGGCATCTGCAAGATCATCGAGCGTATGACCCGCAAATCAGCGGACGAGCGATATCAAACTCCGTCGCAGCTCGTAGCCGACATTCACCTCTTAATAAAAGAGGGCAAAGTGTTCCCTGATGAGCCGGGGATTGCCGAACCGCGAAAATCGCAGTCAAGTTCGGCTATCGCACTGCTGTTAAGTGCGGCCGCAGGCCTCGCTCTTGCCGGGCTTCTGGTGTTTGCCTCGTTCCGCATGGTCAAGCCCAAGCCAGAAGATGCATCCATTGGAAAGCTCCCTTTGACCACCTCGACGACCACAAGCATCAGGCCAGAGCCCGCCACCACGATTGCCAAATCGAGAGCGCCGTCTGAATTTCAAAACCTTCGAGAAGCCGCTGCTGCGCACTTGACTACAGATAATTTCCTTGCTGCGCTTGAGACCGTCAGAGATCCAGAGATGGAACTCTCAAAGAGTGAACGTGAGGACCTGGAATCCGAGGTTTTGGTCACAGCGTCCAGATACCTGGATGCCCAAAAAGCTGAATGGAAGGAAGTGATTGCCAAGGGCGACAAATCGGCTGTCTTCGTGGCTATAGCGGAACAGAGGAACCAACTGCCCGTTGAGTTCCACCAAGAGCTCGATAATTTCCGCGACGCCATGCTGAATGCCTCCAATCCACCTGCGGTTGATGAGAAGCCTGAGAATACAAAAGCGCCGAATGAAGCAGGAATACCCGCCGAGGTGAAGCCAGCGCCGAAGATGGTCGCTGTATCTCCACCCATCCCAGCCAAGTCCCCTGAAAAGCCCGCAGAACCAGCGGGCCCAACCCCTGAAGAGATCCAGCAGGAACAAGAGGCCGGCGGTCTTTTGAAACAGGCCGCGGCCGCCAGTGTGTCCAAAGACTGGAAGTCAGCCCTTGACCTCTTACAGCGACTGCAAAAGCTCTATCCGAACGCAGAGGTCGTCACAAAGAACCAGCTCGGTATCGTTGAGCTTGAAATCAAGGCTGCGACCGAGACGGTGGATCCGAAAACATTCTTCAGAGGCAAAGTCGAAAGGCTTGAAGACAACATCGTTGAGGTTTCGTATGACTTCACCGACCCGTCGCAGCTCGAAGACTGGATTATCACCAGTGGCCGCTGGCAAACGGGGCCGAAAGGACTGACTCGCCTCGAAGGCGGCCAGAGCGAGGCGATCTGGTGGAGGCATCCGCACACCAAAAAAGTCAAATTCAACTACGAGGCCAGAGGCCTCACTTATCTGAGCTGTGTACTTGGAGGCAACGGCCTGTTTGCCGATCGGGGGACTGGTTTCGTTTGCGGCCTCGGGCATGCCGGCGGGAACAAGGCTGCGATTCGATCCTGGGCCAAGACCGATCTTAAAGAGCAGATGTATCAAATAGATGATCGTAGTACCTACAGCGTCGAGGTTGTTGGGGATGGCAGAAAAATGGAATTTCGTGCTAAGGAGCAGGACAAACTGAAAGTAAGGCTTACGCAGCCACTGCGAAGAGAGTGGAGCGGCCCAAGGCTGGGCTCACGGCTTCGTCTGGGTTTTTTCGGTTGGGGCGACCACCAGACTCGGTACTCCGGGGTGCGTATCCTGACGGAGCTCCCGCCCGATTGGCTCGAGCTGGAAAAAGCCTCTCTGGGGGCCCGGCTCAAAGCAAAGAACAACATTCTCAAAGCCGATTATGCCCTCTCGTTCGATGGTAAAGACAGCTATGCGATTATCTCGCAGCCGGATCAATCACTGGTGAAACCGCCGTTTACGATAGAGCTCCGTTTTAAACTTCTTGCAGCCGATGAACCGGCGACTCTGCTATCACTTGGTGTAGATGAGGAACGATTGATTCTGGGAGCGGTGCCGATCTCGGATAAAGAAACAACTATCACCTTTCAGTTGGGCACGACAAAGGATCATGAACTCGTTGAGGTGGGGCCTGGATGGAGGCATCTGGCAGTCAGTTTCGATGGTGAGTATGGCGTCATCCACCTTGACGGCCGCAGGTTGTTCCTGCCAAGAGTGGCCACCGAGGCAGCGAAGGGCCGTTTTCCGGTGCGCGTTTTCGAGTCTCATACCGCGCCGATCATAATTGGTTATGGCAATGAGAAGAGTTCCAGGGTCCTGATCGACGACGTTCGCTTTTCGAATGTCGCACGATATGAAAATACGTTTGTGCCATCCCCGGTAACGGAGAAGGACGACAAGACCAGCTTACTGCTGAATTTCAATGAGGGCGCAGGAAACACCGCCCTGGACACGGTTGGAGGCAACCACTGCTACCTGTTCGACGCTGTGTTTGAGAAAAAAGAATAATGGCGAAACGACCAAAATGTGGCTGAACCCCATTCAGGATTCAGGCTTGCCTCTAACGCAATTCTTGACAGTCCCTGGAGTGCTCCAAATTGTCGAAGCTTTTCTGGTTCTCGAGCGTGTGAAGAAAGCGAAAGCGGTGGCAAATGCCCTGCCTCCAGAGTGGCGGATAGTCAGTTCACATGACCACTTCACAGTTCAAAACATCAGTATCCTGAATCCCGTATCCCGCAGCTTTTGCCGCGAGCGGCGATGAATGGGTAGGATCAATACAAATAATCCATCAGCCCCTCATAAATCGCCTCTGCCAGCTTATTCCGGTAGGCCGCCATTTTCATCTTTCCTTCGGTGCCGGGATTTGAAAGAAAGCCAAGTTCGACCAGTGCGGAGGGGGACTGCGACCACCGGACTACAAAAAATTGACGCTGCTTAACACCGCGATTTTTCTCTGTCGGAATGGCTTCCATCAACGCGTTCTGAATACAGTACGCCAGGCGCTGGCTCTCTAAATGAAACTCATTGAAGTAGAGGTCGTACACAAATTCTCGTGTCCACTTGGATGGCTGGTTCTTTTTCTCATCGGTGCGTTTGCTCAGATCGCCAGGGTGAGGCCCAGCGCCCACGCCTGAGTTAAGCGACATCGGTTTTTCTCCAAAAAATGTCTCAATACCGGTGACTGTGGTATCGGCGGCAGCATTGGCGTGGATGCTCAGGAACAGGTGCGGCTGAACTCTCTGGACGAGATCGGTGCGTTGATCGAGCGAGGGATATTGGTCCACCGAGCGGGTGAGAATGACTTTGTGACCTTTGAGTTGCAGCAGTTTCTGGAGTCTTTGAGTCACATCCAGCGCTACATTCTTTTCCATCAGTCCGGTCGGCCCGCTTGCGCCCGGATCTTTACCTCCGTGCCCCGCGTCCAGCACGATTGTTCGCGGCTGGAACTCTTTTGGATCGAGCCTCTTTACCGTTGTGTGTGGTGTTGTGCTCTTCACCGACGGCAGCGGGACCTGCCTTTGGAGCAACGAGGCGAAATCGGTGGGCACCATTATTTGCCCGTCCATAAGCACGACCGGAATATCGAATTCCTCGAACGTGCCATTGATCATAAACCGGGTCATCCCAGGACAGAGCACCGCATTAACCTTCGGCCCCTGAACGCGAAGGATGCCGCTGACCGGATCAGCGGTGACAGCCAGCCTGAATGCAGCCTGCACCTCTGTCAGTTGAACGTATTCATGCAGCGAGACCGCCTGTTGCCCCGGCTTGTACTGGCCAACACCGATACGGCGAACACCAGGTACACTCTCGCTGAAACCGGGTGCGGAAAAACTGAGCAGCAAGGTCAAAATCGATATTAAACGAAAACTCAAAATGCCTCCGATGGCTATCTGATTAATGCGGTTTGAATTGGGCAGGTGAGTGCGAATGGGTGTCGGATTCTACCAGAGGCTTTGCGCGGCCTCACTGCGATCCAGTTTGAAGGCACGCCCTCCTGCTCTATGACTGACGCAGAAATCTTGACCCAATTGCTACGGATAACACTCACTTCCCAGAAACGATCTGGTCTCCACGCTCCGCGGGAGTATTCAGAGCCCACGCGGAGCGAGGGCACCACGTAGTTTCTGACATCTATAAACTGCCCGGCCGGTTGGGTGCTCAAAATAAAATACTCAGATTGCGGACTTAACATTCTGATCATTTCCATGTAACCTCTGGTCGATTTCCGTCGACGCTGAATCATTAGTACCATTAACCCTGAGATTTAAACGGGAGCCAAAAGTGCCAAACTCAAAGGTCCAGGAATTTCAAGAAGCGTTTGCCGCCATCCGCGAGGAGATGAAAAAATCCATCGTCGGGTATGAGTCCATTATCGATGACGTGCTTACTTGTTTCTTTGCCGGCGGAAACTGCCTGCTGGAAAGCGCGCCGGGACTCGGCAAGACGCTCATCGCACGCACTCTGTCCGAAGTTCTCGAACTCGATCACAAACGAATTCAGTTTACGCCCGACCTGATGCCATCCGATATCATCGGAACAACGATCGTCTCTGAGACGGAAGACGGAAAACGATACTTTGACTTTCAGCGCGGCCCGATCTTTACCAACATCCTCCTCGCAGACGAAATTACCCGATCCACACCAAAGACTCAGTCCGCGCTTCTCGAGGCGATGCAGGAAAGGATGGTTTCCGTCGGCGGCACTTCATATAAGCTCGACCATCCGTATTTCGTCATCGCTACCATGAGCCAGGAAGAAGAAAGCGAGGGCACCTACCATCTGCCCGAAGCACAGCTCGACCGATTCTTCTTCAAGCTTAATCTGCCAAAGCCAGATCTGGACGCTCTTCAGACCATCGGACAAAGGACCACCGGTGGTCACAAAACCGAACTGCAGAAGGCACTGACCGGCGACAAGGCCGCGGAACTGATTACAACCGTTCGAGAGGTTGAAGTTCCTGAGGCCAGCGAGAGGCATGCAGTGAATATCGTTATGGGTACTCATCCCGAAAGCGAAGAAGGCTCTTCCACAGCGAAGAGATTTGTCCGCTACGGCAGCAGCCCTCGTGGGGTCCAGGCCCTGGTCCTCGGAGGAAAGGTCCGCGCACTGCTGGACGGTAAATTTGTTGTGGAGCCCCAGCACATCGATCAGGTCGCGATCCAGGCATTAAATCATCGCCTGCTCCTGAACTTTGAAGGACAGGCCGAAGGCGTAAGCTCGCAGGAAATCATCGGAGAAGTCTTACAGGAAATCCGGGCAGCATGATTCGAAGTCGCTCGCAGATGAAGTTTTGTCGGGTGCTCGTATCGCGTCTGTCGATCCTGCCGCGGCACATGGCCGCAACCCAAAATCTGGATAGTTCCAACGGATGGATTTTAGATCCTGTTCTTCATCCGTCGTATCGGTTTGCCATAGGTTGGCCTAACCAAGTGTGCACGCGCTACGCGCAGAATTTCCAAAGTAATTCATTGCTCAGGGTAAAAGTAAGAACTTGCCCTTCTTAAGGGTTGCTCCATTACTTTCCCAACACCCTGAGCTCCACATCATCGATGAGAAGTTTGTCGCCATCATTGTATTGATCGATGCCCGCCGCGTGTGACCAGACGAATTTGAATGCCTCAGGGTTTTCGTTGTTGATGCAGTTCACAAACGCCTGAACGTTTGAAGCCTTCGAGAGCGGTTTTCGGAAGACCTGCCATTCCTTCTCCGCTGTGAACCTGCCGAAATCTGCCCGGCGAGGCCAACTGTCTTTCACATCCGGCTCGAATCGAAAGTTAAGAGTCAGTCCTGACTTTCTTGGCGACTTGTCCTCTGCTGCCTTGTATTTGAAAGAAATGTACGCACGTTCCATATCCTGCATGGTCGTTTTGCCGCGTTCCCAGACCGGCATCTTGATCCTGCCAGGTACCGGGCTGCCGAGATATGAAAATCCAAAGTAGTCCGTATGAGTCGAACGGCTGATTATTTCAAAACTGAAGACACCACATTTGCCATCCGGCCCCTTCACCTGACCCTCTTCTTTAATGGCCATCACGAGCTCGCCGCCGGCATGATCCGGAAGACCGGCGTAGGTGTAGCCAGAGCTCTGGAGTTCCCCGTCAGTGGCGGTTGTATCACCTCCATTCACTTGCGAACGGGCAGCGCCCGACGCATGTGAAAATTCTTCGATAAAAACAAAGGGCTCCGCCAATACAGGCAAGAGTAGAATGGTGAGGAGCATGTTTGTGAACGTCATTGATGGAAACCAAGCTGGGTATATTATCCGTGGCCAAGCCCCGTCGCCTCCCTTGCAAATTGAGAAAGGAATCAAGATGAACCACGCCTCAAGAATTGCCTTCTGTGCAACAGCCCTCACAGCCCTTTGCAGTCAGAATGTGCCCGCCGATGACTGGCCATTCTTCCGCGGGCCTTCTTTCACCGGTGCTTCGAAAGAGACGGGGTGGAACCCACAAAACCTGAAAGAAGCATGGAGCAAAGACATCGGTGCCGGGGCATCGAGTTTTACTGTTGCAGGCAACAAGGTCCTTACCTCCGCAAATAAGCAGGACAAGGATATTGTGTACTGCTTCAACGCAGACGATGGCAAAGAAATCTGGACGTACGAATATCCTTGTAAATTTGATAAACGAATGTTCGACGGCGGAACTGCTTCGACACCGACTATTGATGGACAATACGTCTACAATCTCAGCTTTGATGGTCAGGCTCAGTGCCTCAAGCTTGCTGATGGAAAACCGGTGTGGACGAAGAACGTAATCACAGAATTCGGGGGCAAGCTGTCTCAATGGAAATATGCGGGCTCGCCGCTGGTGCTCGGCAACTTCGTCATTTTGGATATCGGCGGCGGCCCGAACTCAACCCTGGCTCTCGATAAGCGCTCTGGGAAAAAAGTCTGGGGCAGTGGGAGCGAGGCCGCAGGTTACGCGACACCGATTCCATTCAAGCAGGGCCAGACCGAAGGAGTCATCGTCTTCAAGGCCAAAGCTCTTGTGGCCTACGCGACTGCAAATGGGCGTGAGCTCTGGCGGATTCCTTTTCAAACCAAGTATGACGTCAATGCCTCCACACCGATCGTGTTTGGAAAAACGTTCTTCGCCTCTGCGGGATACGAAACCGGCCGTGGTGTCCTGTATGAGATCACCTCGTCCGTACCGAAACAGCTTTGGAGGAACAATGATCTTCAGACCAAGATGAACACCGCTGTTTCGCATAATGGCTACATCTATGGAATCAGTCTCAAGGGCGGATTAATCTGCCTGGATATGAAAACCGGCAACACGCTCTGGCAGGACGGCTCTTCGGGGAGAGAGGGAACGCTCACGCTGGCCGACGACAAACTCATCATTCTCAGCGACCGCGGTGAACTCATCATAGCGGAAGCGAATCCTGAAGGGTTCAAACCCATCACCCGCAAACGCGTGCTGAACGGCCGTTGCTGGGTAGTACCAGTGCTCGCCAACGGGCGGATATTTTGCAAGACGAATCAGGGCCAAATGGTCTGTCTGGATGTCAGGTAAAGGAAGAATGGAGTGTTGGAATGAGGCAACCCCGAACATCCCCAGCCCACAACCAGTCAGAGTCTTGTCCAGAATTCCACAAATTCAGGCTTCCGATCCGCCATTCCGGTTTTCAAATGCTCCACCATTCCAGCGCTCCCTCCCTCACGAGAGAAACCAGCGTTCAGACAGCACCGTTCTCGATGTTGTCCCTTCCTACTTTCCCCGTGGATGGAATTCCCTATGAACGGCCTTCAGTCGATCACGTTCCACGTGCGTGTAAATCTGAGTCGTAACGATACTTACATGGCCTAATAACTCCTGAACCGCTCGAAGATCGGCCCCGTTCTCCAGCAGATGCGTAGCAAAAGAATGCCTTAAAGTGTGCGGTGATACATTCTTTCGAATACGGGCCTCCTCGACGTAATGTTTGACCAATGCCCACAGAGTATTGCGGTGCATGCCGCGCCCGCGTTTGTTCAGGAAGAGTTGATTGCTTTCGCTGGCCCGTGCCAGGTCGGGCCGGACAGTTTCCAGATAAAATCGTATCCATTGGGCGGCCGGACGGCCGAGTGGCACGATGCGTTCCTTTGATCCCTTGCCGTAGCACTTTACGTATCTCATCTCCAATTGGACGCTGTCCACGGTGAGCGAGGCGACCTCTGACACCCTGGCGCCGCAGGCATAGAATGTCTCCAGAATCGCCCTGTCGCGAATCCCGATCGGAGTGTTGATATCGGGCGCGTTCAGCAGGCGATCAATTTCCTCCTCGGTGAGGTAATTGGGTAGCCGCTTCCAGAGCTTCGGTGATTCAATGACCGAAGCCACGTTTTCTGTGATCTCGCCTTCTGCCATCATGAACTTAAAAAACATCCTCACTGCCACCAGATTGCGGGCTGAAGAGTTTGCAGCCAGGCCTCCGTCGCGCAGACTCATCAGATAGTTCATCAGGTGACGGGTGGTGATCCTCCGGGGACTTCTGATCTCCTGTTCATCCATACACGCACAGAACTTTTTCAAATCACGGGCGTAAGCAAAAATGGTATTTCTTGCAAGGCCGCACTCCACAGTCATATAGTCCAGAAACGCGGCAACGATATCCTGGTAAGGGCTTTTGTCTGGTGGCAGTGGCGGGGTGGCGGGCGTTTGTCGCATGGATTGATTCGCTACTGATGTTCTTTGAAATGGGGATTCAAGAAGACCCGATCACTCACACAGAGCTTCATCCTTCGAACTAAATCTTCACTGAGCTATACTGGGCGGTTTCCACTCGCAATCGTGCAAGAAGGTAGTTATACACCAAGCCGCGTTCACGATCTGATTCGATAATCACGGGCTCGAAAACACTCATGCCAAGAACAGTCATCACTGGAGGATCTGGATTCCTCGGCTCACACCTTTGTGATTTATTTCTTGAAAAAGGGCACGAAGTCATTTGCATCGACAACCTGCTTACCGGCAATACGGACAACATCGCACACCACGCAGGCAAGGATAACTTCACCTTCATCCATCACGACGTAACCAACTACATCTACATTGAAGGCCCGGTCGATAACATCCTGCACTTTGCATCACCGGCCAGTCCTACCGATTACCTCAAATATCCAATACAGACACTGAAGGTCGGTTCGCTCGGAACTCATAAAGCGTTGGGACTGGCCAAAGCCAAGGGGGCTCGTTTCCTTATCGCCTCCACTTCCGAGGTCTACGGCGATCCCCTCATCCACCCTCAACGGGAAGATTACTGGGGCAACGTAAATCCGGTGGGGCATCGCGGTTGCTATGACGAGGCCAAGCGATTCGCCGAAGCCATGACCATGGCCTATCACCGCCATCACGGCATTCAGACCCGAATCGTTCGCATCTTTAATACCTACGGCCCGCGCATGAGACTCGATGACGGCAGGGCCCTGCCAAACTTCCTCCATCAGGCCCTCCACGGACAGGACATCACCGTTTACGGCGACGGCTCTCAAACTCGCAGTTTCTGCTTTGTCAAAGACACCGCACGTGGTATCGCAGCGCTTCTCGAATCCGATGAAAACATGCCGGTGAACGTGGGCAATCCGGTTGAAATAACCATAGCGGAATTTGCGAAGGAAGTGGTCAAACTCACCGGTAGCCGGAGCAAGATAACGTTCCAGCCTCTGCCCGAAGGCTATGGAGACGACCCCAAAATCAGAAAGCCGGATATCACTCGTGCCCGGGAGATCCTCGGGTGGGAACCACAAGTCGAGCGTCGGGACGGACTGTTAAAAACGATTCAGTACTTCAAGGAACAGTTGGGGCAGGTGTGAAACTTCTTTCACACTCTTTTACCTGCCAACATTTTCCATGTGACAAAATAGCGCGCAGATCAGAGACACCTGATCTGGACTCCAAATGGCAGAAAAAACCCCCGTTGCCCAACTCAAAGAAATGATCGGACGCACCATTGGTGGATGCAAGATCACAGATTTCCTTGGTCAGGGCGCTATGGGCGATGTCTTTCGTGCGCAGCAGCATTCGCTCAAACGAGTCGTTGCCATCAAATTTCTCGGCCGCGAATTCAGCCGACGTCACGACCTGATCCAACGCTTCGAGCGCGAGGCACACGCGGTCGCCAGACTCAATCATCAGAATGTGGCTCAGGTTTACGATTTCGGTGAATCCAACGATGGGCTGCACTATCTTGTCATGGAATATGTCGATGGCGGCAGCCTCGAAGACATCGCACAAAAAGAATGGCGCATCGAACCGGATCGCGCCCTCAACTACATGTCGCAGGCCGCGGCCGGCACGGCCAACGCACAGGAAGCCGGCATCCTTCATCGCGACATCAAGCCCGGAAACCTTCTTGTTTCGCAAAGCGGCATAGTCAAAGTGGTGGACTTCGGTCTTGCAAAGACCAACTACGAGTCATCCAGCGGTGACCTCACCTGGTCAGGCTCAATGATGGGAACACCAAATTACATGAGCCCTGAACAGTGCTCGGGCGGCAAGGTAGATGAAGCCTCCGACGTATACTGTCTCGGAGGTACGTTCTATCGGCTCGTTACCGGTCGGATGTGCTTCCCCGCGGACAACGCGGTTGCAGTGATGATGAAACACCAGTCCGAAGACCCGCTACCGCCATTTCTGCTGCGGCCTGAGCTTCCGGCCGGTTACTCCGAAGTCATCATGAAGTCGCTCGCCAAGCGACCTGAAGACCGTTACGGAAATGCAGCGGCTTTTTATGAAGATTTGCAGCGACTCGGTAACGGTCAACCCGCCCTGGCTTCTAGTTTCAGTTATTATGCCCCTCCCGTTGACCCTGGTTTTCTTGATGACCAGCATGTGCTGCGCGGGGTCATGCAATGGGGGATCGTCCCCAACGCTCAACTGAAGGAAGCGATTCAAATCCAGGCGCAACTCAAGGGAATCGACCGGCAGGAACGCATCCATGAAATCCTTGTAGCCAAGGACTGGATCAAGCCTCATCAGATGGTGGAACTGCTCAAGGCCATCCACCGCAGTCGCCGGCAGACGGTGGATTCGGCCTTTGTCAACGCGCTGTCCGAAATGGGAACGCTCCCAGCTGAGCGCATCGAATGGCTACAGCGGAAACTCAAAGAACTCGAGATCAGCGGCAAACCAGATGCCGCCTGGCATCAACTGGAAGGGCGCGAGTATCTCTATCCTGATGAGACGCGTACGGTTCTCTTAACTCACCTGGATAAGGAACGAACCAAAGAAGAAGCCGCGTTTATCGAAGCCGCGACCGGGCTCGGCTTCGTTAAACTGAAAAATGCGGAGTCAATTTTCGCTGCCCAGCGGAACCAGCGCCTTCCGCGGGAATACCGCCGGCCCGAACAATTGGCCCTAGAGAATCGGCTCGTTGCTCCAGAGCAGGTAGATCAGATCTTTCGGGCGCGTCTGTTCGCCCTGCTGGGGGGAAAGAGCGCGGGTTCAGGAGTGAGCACACCGAAGCCGTTCGTGGCCAACGATGAAGACATACCCGCATCCAAGCCGGTTGGGCAGTCCGGCATTCTTCCTGACCTTGATAAGATCGAAATGGAGTCAGGCTATTTCTGCCCTTTCTGCAGAAAAGAGATCGCCCGGGCCAGCGTATATTGTCCATTCTGCAGGCACAGCCTGTCGCAGCCCATGAAAAGGAAAGCTGCGAATACCCCGGCCCAACCAACTGCTCCGTCCAGCCCAAGAACGCAGCCCACACCTGGCCAACCCAATACGATGACACCCGTAACAGGGCCTGCCCCTGTTCGGCGAAGCCCCTCGCCACCCGGCGCCGCGAGTAAGTCACCGGCCGCGGTGGCCGGCCGTTACAGAGCCGTGAGCACTCCAACACCCAAAACCCTTACGACCGTCCCTGACCTCTGGGTAGCACGCATGCCGGCCGGAGAACTCACGAGGCCCCTTAATCTCGAGCTCGTGGCTCAACTGATAGCAGTCCAAAAAATCCGTCGCGAAACTGCCATCCAGCCACCATACACAGATGGCGAATGGGTGCCCGCAGGCAGAGTAAAACAGTTGTCGCGATTCTTTGGTGTATGCCATCAATGCGACAAAAGAGTCTTGGCAAACGATGTGGTGTGTCCGAACTGCAAAGTGGACTTTTAGTGGGCGGTGCAAGTGGCGAGGTGCTGAATCCTGAATCCTGAATCCTGAATCCCGAATGACATATCTCCGCATCAGTAGTCGACAAAATAAACGTCTCAAACAGTTTCGGCGTGCAGGAGACCACAAGCTGTCGGGCACGCTTTTCCTGGAAGGAGCGAAACTGGCAGAAGAGGCCCTGCGTTGTGGATTGAAGATTCATAGTTTTATCGTGTCTGATTCCTTCCTGAAGAAAGGCGAATCAGAAATCTTCAGCGAGCTGGGAGCCGCAGGAGCGGAGGGCATCCAAATTCCGGATTGGTTGATGGAAGAACTCTCCGTAGTCAAAACGCCGCCCGGCCTGATTGTGCTGGCGGAAAGGGCCGAATCGGATTCCGGGGCTCTACCTGCTGGTTGCACCTTCGTTGTGATCGCGCATCAGATTCAAGACCCCGGCAATATGGGATCGATTCTCCGCTCTGCCGAGGCTGCAGGAGCACACGCAGTCATCGTCACGCAGCTTGCCGCAGATCCGTTCAGTCCAAAAGGACTCCGCGGATCCATGGGTGCCGCACTGCGTTTGCCTATCTGGCTCGGCCCTTCCCTGAGCCAGGCCATCGCAGCCTGCCACGAACGTGGTATTCAAATCTACGCAGCCTCGCCAAGAGCCCAATCGAGCTATTGGGAGCACGATTGGAACGTCCCATCCGCATTGCTTCTCGGTTCAGAGGGCTCCGGACTCAGCGATTCTGAGCTGAAATTGGCTGATGGCGAAGTCACCATACCCATGGCGGGCAGATGTGAGTCCCTCAACGTAGGCTCCGCGGCAACCGCTTTGATGTTTGAGGTTGCGAGGCAACGAAGCATCGGTGGGAAAGTCGACGGCTGAAAAGCGCTGATGCTTTTTTGCTGCCAAGAAACAGTCCCGCTAAGGCCTCGTTGCGGCGGGAGTTACGTTCGCGGCTTCGCGAGCCTTTGCGACGGCGACCACGAGGTCCTCTAGGTCGCGTTCGGTCATGTTGGCAGGGTCAATGACTTGCAGTCCTAGCTTCTGTGCTTTGCTCTTGAGGAACTTGGTGGCCTTCTCCCGGAACCGCATTTGGTAGTAGTCGGCGCCCCGATCTTCATATTGCTGATGGTACTTGAGCGCTCGGTAGATGATGATGGCCAGCTTCCGCGCCATGGCTCTGATGGCTTTTTGCGGCCCGAGCCGGCCCTTCAGTCGTCTGTATTGAGCTCCCAGGTAGCTGTCGCTTTTCTCGAGAGACATGGCGGCGACGCGCAAGGCCGTGGCGGCGCGGTTGATAATCTTCGGTCCGCGACGTCTTTGGGTCTTGCCGCCGGTCTTGTGCAGACCTGGAGGGAGCCCCATCCAGGACGTAAAGTGGTTTTCGGTCGCCCAAGGACTCATGTTGAGGCCACACTCGGTGACTACGGTGAGGATGGTACCGTGCGAAAGGGACGGCACGGCGGTCAGGTCCACTCCGGTGATCCGGTAGATTTCCGTACGCACATCGAAGTTCGGCGTATTCCGGTTCCGTGAGGGCTTGCTCTTCGGCTTGGGAAGAGGCTTCTGCTCGGGATCGATGCGCATGTGCAAAGGCTTGAGGGCTTCTTCGACGCGGGCATTGACGCGCGCTATCTGTCGCTGGAGGTGCTCATAGGTATCGAGCACGTCGCGGAGTGTCTCGACATGCTCGGGACGGTAATTCCCGGAAAGGGAGAGGGCGATCTCATCCGTAATCTTCTTGACCCGGTAGTTCTTGAGCTGAGCCAGTTTCACCGGGTCTCGCTCGCCGGCCAGAATCGCCTTCAGGATCTTCATCCCGGTCTCTCCGGTGATGTCACTGACCACCTTGTGGAGGTGAACGTTCATCTGCTCCAATTCTTTCTGCATGCGGAGTACTTGCTGAGAAGCGTCCTCGACAAGCCGGGCTCGGTGACGCCAGTGCTTACGGACTTGGCAAATCTCGTCCGCGGGACGGAACGACGCGGGAAGGAGTCCGTAGGAATGCAGGGTCCGGATCCACTGGCAGTCCTTCACGTCCGACTTCTTCCCCGGGATATTCTTGGCGTATCGGGGCGACACCAAGATGACGTGGAAGCCGAACTCCCCCTCGAGAATCTCGAACACCGGAACCCAATACACACCCGTGGATTCCATGGCGACCGTGTCAATGCCGCAGGACCGAAGCCATTCACCCATTTCACGAAGGTTGGCGGAATAGCAGCCGAATTCTCTGACGTTTTCCTTGTCGCGGCCTGAAGGGACCGCCACAAAGTGGCTCTTCGAGCCCAAGTCGATGCCCGCAGCGTTCTGGTTCTTTAGGGTCAGCGTCTCAAAATCCGGCGCGCCGTTCTGCGGCTGCGGACGCTTCTTCCGGGGCAAACAATTCTTCCGCGTCTTCTTGCTCAACGACATGACGAAACTCCTCCGATAGGGGACGATTGAAAATCACTTCGCCAGCCCGGAGGGAATCGAACCTCGGAAGCCAGAAACCCGGCCCGCCGAGGGAAACCTGCCAAACGAGCAAATCGCTCCTCTGAAGAGAAAGCGTGCATCAACGATTTTTACTCCCAAGCCCGGAGCCAAGCTGAACAACGGGTACTGAGACACCAGTGTATTGACGGCCATGACTGCTGGAGAGGCGATGACAATACCGGCATCCTAACCCGCGCCATGGCGCTCAAACAACCTCACCAACGACAGGACTCGCGGCGTGCGCGGGCGAATTTGTTTCTTGCATGACTTGACCCACGGAGCTTGCGACGTTGGAGGGAGCGCTGAACAGGATTGGGGCTAAGGCGGTATTGCGTGGTTGGGCGGAGCGCCTTCACCGATAAAAGTCGATCCAGTTGACTTTGAAGGAACCTGGTCGGTTCTTTAGAAACTCGCCGGGAATCTCGATCTTGAAATATCCGTCGAGGGGGATACTCGGCCCGCTATCCGGCTGGCGAGAAACGGGTGTAATCCGCAGTGAAAATGGATGCGACTCTTTAACTTTGTTCTTGGGATCTTGACGAGCAGGTGTGCCAGATGGAGAAACATAAGTGCTCCGATGGTGCAACGAATAGCTGCTGGCAATGACGCTCTTGCCGTTATCAATTTCGATACTCTCCAGGCCTTTTAGATGGAGGTGAAGCTCGACTCTCTTCGGCCATTGGGTGACGGGTTTGATGATGGCTGAGCCAATGCCTTGCTGCGAATTTATGGGAATGATGACCTCATCCGAAGAGCCGCTCACCACAGAATTGGACGTTTCACGCCCGATTCGCTCTTTGGAAGCAATATGGAATTGAAAAGTTTCCTCTGCACAGCAGAGGGAGAGCATCACGGCCGGAAACAAAATTTGCGCATCAATTCTTCTCACCCTTTATCTTCCGTTCTGATCTGCCGGGCCCTGAAATGAGAGGAAAGGCCCTCCATGATGTTTGCCGCTCTCGTTCCTACCGCGGCACATGGCCGCAACCAATGCTGCCAACCACACTTATGAATGTTAATTCATGGTCAACTAATTCGTAACCGGCTCAATGACGTATTCGAGGACGGCTTCGGCATCGACCTTTACTTCCTGGGCGATTCGTATCTGAACCGAGCGGCTGAGGTTTCCTCCGGCGGAGGGTGGTTTGGACAGTTTGACGAATCGTGGGGTATCGAGCTTGAGACGAATTCCGCCGCGGCCGTTGTTGACTTCGATCTGGGCGACGCCCTCTTTTCCATCAACTCCGATTTCGCCCAGTTCTTTGCCCTGGCCATCAAGGCCGATGATGGTCGTCGTCTTCTCCATGTACACCGGCACGAGTTCCCAGGCGTGGGTGATCTGGTGATGCGGGTTTCGGAAATGTTTGCGGTACTGGAAGACATCGTGATGGAGGTCCGCGTTCTTCAACAGGATGCGGGCGCTGATGGACTCTTCCTCGAAGCGATAGCTCCGTTCGTAGTTCACCGGGGCGGAGATGGCCTCACCGGTGGTCTTGATGGACCAGGTGGAAGGGTCTGGGAATACCTGGTTGCGGCTGACGCCGGTGTTGAAGTAGCGGCCATCGGCGATCTGTCCGGTTGCCACCGGCACGGTCTGTTCTTCCCACATTTCGATGGGAAACCCATATTGCTTCGAGACTCGCCCAAGGAGGATAGTCTTCGGCCCTCCGGAAAGGTAGAGGCCGGTGATTCCGCCACCGTTGTAGCAGGCGTTGCCGTCCAGGGAGACATCCATCCAGAAGGCCGGCCGGTTGCCGGCGAACAGCAGTGCGTAATATTTGCCTCTGCGAACGGCGAACAGTTCATTGCCTCCGCCCACGTCGGTGAAGAATGATTCCTCCGATTCGGCTGGAAGCGGTTTATCCGGCAAGACTCCACGAGCCAGGTGGGTGTTAAGCAACGTTGGCTTTTCGGGCTGAGCCACTCCCTGGTCGAAGGAAGGGTCGGGCAGATCGTAGCTGGTCTTCGCCGATTCTATCCTCCGGTAAATTCTGGCCGCCCACTCAGATTGTGATGCGAAGTATCTGTAACCCGATCCCCAGATGTGCTCTATGGCTGCAACGGCGATTCTGGAGTTCCACGAAGTCGGTCCGGTCAGGCGGCCCTCGGTGGGAAACGTCGTGTAGCAAATCCATCGGGTCAGATGGTCGAGACATTCCAGCACTTCGGGATGCTTCGAGAGTTGGTAGAGGCGTCCCAGTTGGTAGAGCGGATAAGTACAGTAACCGCCATCAGGCCCGAAGTGCTCGCGGAAGTAACCGGTTTTTGACCAGCCGCTGTGTGGCCCATCGAGGGCCGTCATCATCCGCCGAAAGTAACGAAGGGAGAGAGCCTCGAGTTTGGGGTCGCCGGTAATGAGGTAGGCATGGTAAAGGTTCAGTGGGATAGTGGTGCGGCCATTGGATATGACGAGTTCGAGGGCGTTGGCATAAAACATTCGCTGCGCGATTCGGCGAACACCTTTCTGAAATGCCTTCAACACGGCCGGGTCAAGAGACTCCTTCATATTCCAGACGGGCTCCCAAAAATCCCAGTGGAAGCCCTGGGCGTATGCTACGTTGAGTTCGTGCGCTTCATAGATCACTTCGCCGCCACGGTAATACATCCACCTCTTGATGATGGCCAAAGTGAATAGATTCTTCAGCGCGGGATGATGGTAGAGCTTGTTGCCCTTGAACGGGTAGAGGTAATAGAGGGCCACGTTTGAGAAATCGATCCCCGGCATCTGGAGGAAGAATTCATGAACGTCGAAAGGCTGTAGTTTCTGCAGCAGAGCGTTGGTTTTCGGGATTAGAGTGTCCATGGTGCCAGGGGACAAGTTGCCTGCCCACTGAATCGCAGTGATGCCCCGTAAGTCTGCGGCCGAGGGTTTGTACCACTCACCTGGTACAAAATCCTTGACGATGAAGTCCTCCCCCTTCAGGTACTTGATTGACTCCCATAATTCCTTCTGAAAGGGAAACGAGACTGTGGGGCCGGCTGGGATCGGGATGAGGCCACCGGCGATCTGTCTGGCAGTCTCTTCATCGGGACAAAGAATGGCGGGAATGCCTGAGATGCGGACGAGAAAGTCGCCTTTGCCCGGTATCACCATCTTGAGCACTGAGCCGGCCGGTATTCCTTCGAGGCTGACCTTTCCTTGACCGAGAGCCTGGCCTGGTTTCAGAAATGTGCTTTTTTCATTGGTCGCCAGGTTCTCTATCACAAGCAGCTTTCCATCTCTGGAAAGCTGTACAGACCTGGTCCGGGGGAACGCATGCTCTATCAGAAAGATTTCCAGATTCTTTCGGCTTGTGAGAAAGAATGGGAGCTCTGGAACGTAGAGATAGCTCTCACGAAACTGGTCGCCGTGCCCAGCGATAAAATCCGGATGGCCCAACACGCCGAATCGCGTCTCTGGAGTGATCGAAACCTTCACGAAATGATCATCGCAACCGGCGAGCTGCACCTGATAGATTCCCTTCTTTCCGCCAGTGAAAGAAATCTTTCGTTGCGTCCCCTTCAACTGATCCAGTTTTTTTGGATTGCTGAAAGTCTCCCATCGGAAGAGGGGCTCGGCGCCAATCTCGCGGATGGCCCCTCTGGCCCAGAGCTCGTGGTCCCACCCTGCCCATGCTTGCGTGTACCCGCCTTCCACGATCCCGTCGTCCGGCACATCTTCTTCGAACAACACTTCACCCTCGGGATCGTATGCCTTGAGCAGTGCCGTCTGAGCCCCCTGGCAGAAGGTATTGATGTCTTTGATATCAAGTTCGACTTCGAATGCGCGCCCATCCTGGTTTGGAATGTACAGGGTCACGCCTTGTCGCAAATGGTAGTACGTGGAATCCTCCGCCCAGGAGAATTGGGCTTGCAGTAAGAAAAGGATTCCAAGACAGAATGGCTTAATCTGATGTGTTTTCATGAATTCGTTGAGGATGGATGGATCGAACTATGAGGGCCGCATTCTGTAAGCAATGCTCGTTAAACTCCATCAGTCAAGCTTAGGGCCTCGGTGTTTCGAGATGGAAGCTGCGCTGAGCATGTTATGTTTGGTCGACTTGAGTGGCACATGATGTCATACCATCATCACATCCGATCTCCGTCAGTGCTTTTTCAAGCCTTCAAAGCTCCTGTTATCGTCCGAGCAAAAATGCCCATCGAATTATTCTGCTCAAATTTTGAATGCCGCACCAAGCTGAAGGTCAGGGAGAACCAGGCAGGGAAGAAGATACGGTGTCCCAAGTGCAAGACCGTTTCCACGGCGCCCATAGATACGCGCGATTCAGCAATGGGCTCAGGGACTGGATATGAAGCAACGATGGTTCAGGAAGTGTCGGATTCTGTGTCGGGAGAAAGTGAGCAGATTGACGCCACTGCAGACCGCTTTGAGCAGGCTTGGCAGGATAGTAGTGAGACCGGCGAGCAGCCGCGGATCGAGGACTATCTGAGTGGTCTAAACGGAAAAACCCATTCACGGCTCCTGAAAGAATTGCTCTACCTGGAAATCGAATTACGTCTGAGAAAGGGCGAGCGCGTCGATCCTGAGGACTACTCTGACAGATTTCCCGACTGGACGTCCGACCTGGCAGCGGCCATTGAATCTATTCAGGTCAGCCTCCAGTCGATTCGAGAGAATCCAGGACTTAGGACAGGCGAATCCGTTCCTGCGTCTACCACCGCGATCGCTCCCAATGATACAGGCAGCAGCATGAACCTTCGTAGACTCAGCGATGTGCTGACCCAAACCTAACCCGCACATCAACGCTACCGGAGCAGACACGAAATTGCCAAAGGCGGCATGGGCGTCGTCAACCTCTGCATCGACGAGTCCATCAACCGGCCGGTCGCTATGAAAGTGATGCGAGAGCGCCTGTCCAATTCGAAGGAAGGACGCGTCCGGTTTCTCGAAGAAGCCCAGATTACCGGTCAACTCGAACACCCCAACATCGTCCCCATCCACGAACTGGGCCAGGACGCCGAAGGCAACCTGTATTTCACGATGAAGCTGGTCAAAGGGAAGTCGCTGGGAGAAATTTTGAAGGAGATGAAAGCCGTTGAAAGTGGCCCCGCGCTTCAAAGCGGATCCGAGCTCAGTCATATCCTGGCGGGCCACTCTCTAACTGAACTCCTCAAAGTCTTCCTCAAAGTCTGCGATGGAATTGCCTTCGCTCATTCAAAGGGTGTCATCCACCGCGACTTGAAGCCTGACAACATCATGGTTGGCGACTTCGGTGAAGTTCTTGTGATGGATTGGGGCCTGGCGAAGGTGCTCGGCCCGGATCGCATATCACAGACGCCGTCCCGCAGATTGGAAGAAATAAAAGAATCGGAAGTCAGCGATGAAGAAGCTGGCCGCCTGGCCGACACCGTTTCGGCTTCGGGCATCGGGAATCCCGCATCACTCCCACAATCCGATACTGCCAGTATCGAGTATCGGGTATCCAGCATCCGTTCTGACTCGGATATTGCCCGGACCATGGGGGGCGCAGTCCAGGGCACGCCCCAATACATGCCACCGGAGCAGGCTGAAGGAGACATTGAAAAAATCGACCACCGTTCCGATCTCTACTCCCTCGGCGCCATCCTGTATGAGCTTCTCACCCTGAAACGTTCGGTCCAGGGCAAGACGGTCCATGAAGTCCTGCTGAAAGTCACCGAAGGAAAGATCCTTGCTCCGCACAAGCGCGCTCCAGAACGCCATATCCCAAAAGAGCTTTCCGCCATCTGCGTCAAAGCAATGCAGAAACACCGCCATCGTAGATACCAATCCGCGAAAGAAGTGGCATCGGATATTAATCTTTATCTCGAAGGCCGCGCCGTCTCGGCGAAGGAAGACACCTTTTGGGAAACCTTGGTCAAACTCTTCAAACGTAACCGGGGAGTCAGCATCGCTGTCGGGGCAGCATCCATCATCTTTTCCATTGGTCTGGTCCTGGCATTCACCAAGATCACAAAAGAGAAGAATCAGGCAGTCTGGCAGAAGGAGCGTGCCCAAAAAGCGAGAGAGGAACAGTATCAGACCGCTCTCAGTTACTCGAAAAAATCAGCGGAGCAGGCGGTCCGGGCCGCGGAACAGTCCCGATGGGATGAGGCAATTACTCGTGTAGAAGCTGCAAGAGGAGTGCTTTCCGACGGGCCTTGGGGGTTTTATGCCGAAGGAATGCTCCTCTGGCATAAGAAAGAATTTCTTGAAGCGGAGGAACATCTCGAAAATGCCGTCAAGAGACTCAGAATCATCGAGGGAACCCTCCCTGAGGATCTTAAAAAAGTAACGACTGTTCTTGCTTCAATAAAGACGAGTTTGGGCAAAGTGACTGAAGCGGCCGCCCTGGTAGGAAATCTTGAAGAGATCAAAGACTGGCGCAGCCTGGTCCATGCAGGAAACACACTCACAGAAGCAGGTGACTACATCAAAGCTGAGAAGGTCTTTGCGAGAGCTCTCAAACTCATGACCCTGGCCACGGACGTCCCCCCGAAGTTCGTCAGCCGGTCGAGGAAAGTCTGGAATCTGTGCAAGCTGCGGTGAAATGCATAGGGCTGTGGGATTCCGTCAAGACGCTCAGTGCTGAGGAGCAGGCCAAGCGGCTGCTGGACAAATTCACTGAAATCCATAAGGGGCCGGCGGGCGTGAATTTCGCAATCAAAGATGGAGCCTTGGAGACTCTCATGCGTTACACGCACTTCCCTGGAACGCTGAGGCATCTTCAGCCATTGAAAGGGGTCCCACTCAAAGGATTGGATATAACCGGGGCCATGGAATTGAAGGATCTCGGGCCTTTGAGAGGCATGCCTCTCAAGGGGCTCGGCCTGCAGGCAACTTCTGTAGAAGATCTTTCACCTTTGAAAGGAATGCCTCTGGAATCACTCAACCTGACCAACAGCAAGCAAGTAAAGGACCTCAGCCCGTTAGAGGGCATTAGGCTGAAAGTGCTGAGTCTGGAATTAACCGCTGTTGAAAGCATTCGGCCCCTCAAGGGGATGCCCCTTGAATCTCTGCGACTTGCTTCCATGAATAAACTGAAATCTTTCGAAGGGATTGAAGGCATGCCTCTGAAATCACTGGTTTATTCCACCCAGGGGTATCCACTCAGGGACTTGTCGCCGATGCGTGGATTGCAGCTCGAATTTTTACAAATTAACGCCTATTCAGTAGCAGATATTACCCCTCTCAACGGGATGCCATTGCATCATCTGAATTTGGCATCATGTGCAGTTCGTGATCTTTCACCTCTTGCGGGAATGCCGCTTCGTAAACTTAGCCTCTATGGCTGCCAGGTTATTGATTTGAGCCCCTTACAGGGAATGCAACTTGAAGAGCTTGATTGCAGGGGGACACAAGTCCGTGATTTGACGCCTTTGAAGGCAATGCCGCTGACCTATCTGTATCTGGACAATGCTCCAGTTGAAGATCTGTCCCCCCTCGAGGATATGAAGACACTGAAAGATCTGAACTCAAACGAGACCCATATCAAGAGCCTCTTAGCGCTGAAGAATCTCTCCCTCGATTCGTTGTCTATCCACAGGACTGAAGTGAAAGACTTGACACCCCTGAAAGGAATGAACCTGAGGCATCTCGGAATTTCGGGACTTAAAGACCTGACGCCTGATTCGCTCAAACTCATCGAGGAGTTCAAGAAACGCGGATGCAAAATTGATATGTAGGGGTAACGGGTCTCACCGGATCCTTTGGCCGCAACCAAAATTGTGGAACCGTCTCAGCTGTAAAGCTTTTCTCACATCTGGATCGGCTGTCCCACAATAAGCATCACATCAACGACGATTGCAGTGAGACTCCTGCGCCCACACTTCACTTCCCCGCCTCATACCAGAGCCAATTCCCGGGGACAGGCTGTTTCTTCAATCCTGGCCCTGAGACCTCCAATTCCGGGGCTTTCCCCTGCCAGACAACCCAGGGCGTTGGATAGCCGCGCCAGAGATCGGTCTTCTGTTTCCAAACATCCCTTGCCCTTGCATCCGCATAGGTGACCATGAATGGGTGCAGACCTTCCTCAAGTGGCACAGACCATCGGCCGAGTCCGTGCCACGACTGTCCTAGATACCACTCTTCGCCATCAACATAGACACGCAGGTCATATCCGGGTTCACAGATGTTCTGAACGTATTCGTCGGGCCCGTGAAAGGTGTATACGCCGGTCGTCGGTACACGCAGGTACCCTGAATAACGAACGCCAAATGCCCCGTCCGTCTGTCGCATGGACACGTCCAGAAGCTTCTCAGTAGTGCCGGTCAGTTTCGTCGGCAGGACGCCCGGCAGATTGGCATAGCTGAAAAGTCGGAACCAGTTTTCTTCTAAGTAGTCGTATCGCAGTCCGGGCTGTAATTTTTCAGGGGATACATCAGCCATCGCGCCAGCCGGTTGCTGCAATTTGAATTCAGCGTAGCTGATTGCACTGACCTTAGTTCCCGCCATCGTGAAAGGGATCTGTTGAACACCATTCAGGATTGCGCGGGCCTTCACGAGCGTATCATTTCGGATTGAAAATGGGCCATCATAAAGCGCGGAGTTAAGCACCGGATCGCTGCCATCAAGTGTGTATCGTATCTCGGTGTCCCTGGTCTGAGTATGGAGAGTCACCTCCAAAGACCCGGCAAACACCTGCGTATCGGGCTCGATCTGAACAGGCACGATTGGCCTTCGAATCGCTCCCAGCGTCAAAAGGCCTGGCGAAGAAAACTCGTAGCCGAACTCATCTTCATTCCCGGTCATCCCAAACCAGATCCCACTTAATTTGCCCTCTGGCTTTCTCCACTTCAGGAGAACCTCAGCATCATTGTTCTTATTAAGATCGCCGACCTTCTTGGCGGCGGAAAAACTCAGCTCACCGCCGTCAGGTGCAGGGATTGTAAAGGCAAGTTTTTCTTCGTTTGTCAGATCTTCGAAAGACTGCGGCTTTCCCTGGGAGGATTGTAGAACTGTGACGAGCAGGAATTCACCCTTTGTCTGGGCCGAATAATTGAGATGGCCACTTGGCCCATTGTCGCCAGCCGGTTCAATCTCGGCGCTGGATAAGTGCCTGAAATTTATGCCAGGCTTCTGCTCGTCAGGTTTGAGCCCGCTGCTGTCTGGATCGCGTTTCTCTGGAAGCCAGGAATTCAAAGTCCATCCCACACGGTGGGCAACGGCCGGATCATCAAACTTCACCCGATCTATGACAATAAAAAGTTTGGAAGGTCGATGCTGAAGAACCTGCCGAACTGCTTGAGCCCCTTTGATTTCCTGACCCTCGCCGGTGGGAAGATTCTGTTCATTAAGTTGCCCGAACCGGATCTCGCTCAGGTTTTGATAGACGCCGTCGTAAGAAGACTCGGCAAAGTCGAAGTCCTCGGAGGAATACCATCGCCCGGTAACCGGCGTTTGAGGGGCTTGCGTCAGCCGTGACGTTTTGCTTCCCGGAGCAAGTGACTTCCTTCTGTAATCGGGGTGCTGCTTCTTACCATCGATCGTCAGGGCAGAGAATCTCAACTGTGGATTCCCATGGGACCAGAATCTCAGCTCAGTATTCCATTCCGACGGATTTGAAGATTCCGAGCCCGCCTTCTGTCCGAACATATGGAGGAACGAGTCGTCAGCCCCCCAACCACTGCGAAGATAGTGCAGGCCCGCGTAAGGCAGCCAGTCGGAGAGCATTTTGGGTGGCCCCTTGTAATCACTGCCGTAGTAGCCGGTAACTTCATCCCAGGCGGTCTGACGACTTTCGACCAATCCCTCACGTTTGTGGCCGCGACCATAAACCGTGTCGAGAATCGCTCTGACTTCTGGTTGCGAAAAAATCGTCGGATCGTGCCAGGTCTTTGATGGTGCATTCTGACCACCGATGGAGTTCTCATCTCTGGTGAGCGACCAGATGTCTGAAAACATATCTTTGTCGCTGAACCGATGACCGTGGCCACTGGGGGTGATGTGCCGGATGACATAGGTGCAGGTCGTGCGCCAGCCGTCCTCAAATCTTGTTTTGAAAGCTTCGGTCAGCCAGGGCGGGTTCTTCTTGAGTAGCCAGCGATAGATCCGGCCGACACGGAGGTGCATGGTCAGGTGGCCTTCGTCTCCGATTTCCATCATGGACCCGTCGCGGCTGATACCGTAGGTCCATATGCGTTCCATGTGCTGCCGGGCTTCACGGGTCAGGCGCTGTCCTGCGTGAAGATCGTCAAGGATGTCCCCACAAAGGACCGCGGCGATCAGCGCGTTGTATGTGTGGTTGAAGACTGCCTTGCGGCAGACCCTCCAATATGCCGGCGGATACTCCTCAGCGACCAGCATGAGCAGGCGGGCAAGCGTTGTTGATGGAAAGTCACTTTGCAGTCTTTTGTGCTTGGACGCGATCTGGTCGAGTTCGTAACAGAAATAAGAAAACTGCTGCAGACCCTCTTTGACAAAGTAATGACGGATGTCGTGTAGGGCCGCGTCGGCGTCACGGACAAAGTTCATCGCCCAGTCGTCCGTAATTGCGGCCCATCGGTCGAGGTATTTTTTTTGCCCGGAATCGGTGTACGCCCAGAGCAGAGGCCTCTGGAGATGGTTGATGTAGGCATTTGTCCGGGCGATGGTCAGAGTGTCGGCCTGCTCTTCCACGTTCTTGGGGATGGAGGCCCAGGGCATCAGGCCGGGCTCGAATTTGAAAGCCTGCACACTGGCGGAATTGTGGCTCTGTTCGAAGGCGACCGCGATGCCATTCATGAGATCTTCGGCCTGCGACGCATACATCGATGTGGGATTTGAATGCTCCGAGAGGTTTTCCAGTCCCTGAATTTTCTTGAAGAAGTGGTCTCGGAATGCATCCAGCGCGCCTGGATAATCAGCGGCTTCATACCGGGCACGGACGTCCGCCAGTTGGGAACGCTTCAGGTCAACCCGGGCAAAGAATCGATGGGCAAGATCATTCACTGCCTCGGGAGAATTTCTCGCCTCGAATGCGGCCCTGCGATCCGCCGCGTCCGGGAGTTCTGGCGGCTGCAGGACATCCAGGAAATCGCCAAGCGGGATCCACTCACTCGCATTCGCCGAAATCTTGTACTGGGCGAAGACGGACTTGGTGGGCTCCGCAGCGAACTTCATGATGCCTTCCTTGAATTCCTGATTCCGGACATCGAATTTGATGTAAGAAACAATGCGGCGTTGGGCATCGAGGATCGTCAATAATCGCTGATGACGATCGTGGTATTGCTGCTCTTTCGACCTGTAAATAATGACCTCATCGATGGGGTGAGACGCACCCAGATCGACCTCAAGCCAGGGGTTGACGTGTTTGCCGGTCTCGATGCGGAGCCCTCGGCTGTTGGTATCTTTCTGCCCGTCATTGAGTCTGACGCTCGCCCTGCGATGGTTGATATCAATGCCGCGCGCTCCGACCCCGGCAAAGACAATGTTGTTCGTAAAGGCGATATTCGTTCCGCGGCTGTAAACCTCAATTTCGTGAAGTTCCATTCGCTGCGAGACAGGGGCTTCGAGCCGGACATAACGGCCCGTCACCCCTGCATCCATTGACGTTACGCAAGGGAACAGGAGCAAGGAAAGGAATGATCTCATATTAGAGTTTTGGAGTCGCGCACCAGATGGCGCCAAAGGACTTGCAGATCTTGTTCGGAATACATCGATGGACTGGGAATCACACTCATCGAGTTCTACTGTTTCCTGCAGCGAGGTAAGAACTATCTCCCTTCGCATTCCAGGTTATTCAATTCACTGAAAGAAGGGCCGCCATCCGGTGGCCTGTTTTCCCAATCGTTCGGAATAAATCCGGTCGACTTCCTGGTAGGACTCCATGTTGCCTATGTCGTAACGCATTTCGTGAAAGAGAAACGCGTATACCGGCAGGCGCGTATGAAGCCAGGCAACGAAATTGCCGGGCGCATCGGGGTTGTTTCCCTGCTGGATGTAATCTGAAACCTTGCTCAGCGCCTCGCGTCCGTAAATGTAGAAGGCTGGGGATGCATAGTTCGAGCGAGGACGTTCGGGCTTCTCTTCGAAGCTGAGAACGCGCCATTCATCATCCACTTCCACCACTCCCGCCCTTCGGAGCCTTGCTGGATCATTTTGCTCTCGAATGGTTATGGCCGCGGTGCTTCCTCTATTTTGAAAAGAGTCAACAAAGTCCACGAGACTGAATTCGAAGATGTTGTCGCCCGCGAGAACCAGCAGCTCATCATCTGTCCCCCGTTCAGAGAGGAATAAATTCAGATCGCCGATGGCACCCAGGCGTGAATCGTTATCGGTCGAGCCGTCGTTGATGACATCGATGGGCAACTTGCACCGGCAGATCCTGTTCCACTGAACGAACTGCTCATAAAACCGCGCATTCGAGATGATGGTGATCCCGGAAACGCCTTCCACCTCCTCAATCTTCGGAATGATGTAGTCAATGACCGGTCGCCCGGCCACTGGCAGGAGTGACTTGGGCGTATCCTTTGTAAGCGGATACATACGTGTGGCATAACCGGCGGCAAGGATCAGCGCGCGCATCACGAGTCTTTCATCATGGAGCCCTTGGTAATATCGTAATCTTTGATTTTACGGTCGAGGCGAGCTCTTGAGACGCCAAGGATTTTCGAAGCCTGGGTCTTATTCCATTCGGTCATGCGGAGGACTTTTCTTATCTGACGTTCTTCGGATGCGGCGAGGGTATGATCCTCATCCGGATCATCGGGATCCTCGCCCATTTGGCTGGTAAGAGGGAGCTCCTGGGCCTGAATCACCTCATCCCGGGAAAGCACTACTGCTCTTTCTATCGCGTTCTTGAGCTCGCGGATGTTGCCCGGCCAGGGATAACGCGTCATGGCTTGCAGTGCTTCCTTGGATAGCGTCGGCGTGGGTCGCCCCATCTCGCCCGCATAGCTCTGAAGGAAGTGCTGGGCCAGCAGAGGGATATCATCAATACGTTCACGCAGGGGCGGCATCACTATCTCGATAACTTTCAGGCGGAAGTAGAGGTCTTCACGAAAACTGCCGTTGCGGATCGCCTTGATGAGGTCTCGATTTGTCGCCGCGATGATGCGGACATCCACTTTGATCGTCTTCTGTCCGCCAACCCTCTCGAACTCCTTCTCCTGCAGCACGCGCAGCAATCGCACCTGCAGTTCCATCGGCAGCTCACTGATTTCATCAAGAAAAAGAGTGCCGCCATCGGCCAGCTCGAACCGGCCAAGACGCTGTTGTAGCGCACCGGTAAATGCACCTTTTTCGTGACCGAAAAGTTCACTCTCAAGAACGGTGGGCGAAAGGGCCCCGCAGTTGACCGTCACCATCGGTTTATCCCTGCGCTTGCTTTGACGGTGGATAATGATGGCAATGACCTCTTTGCCTGTGCCGCTCTCTCCCCTGATCAGAACCGTCGAATCAGTGGGCGCCACGATTCTTACGACATCAACAATCTCGCGGATCCTCCGGCTCTTACCGATGACCAGGTTTTCACTTTGCAGGCTGCGGCGAACACCCAGACTGGACCGCTTCTGACTTTCCTGAAGCCTGAGGTTATCGATGAAAAGAGCAGCCTGCGCGGCCACAGTATTAAGCATGTAGAGGTGCTGCTGCTGGAAATCATCACCCTCAGAGCTGTCCAGGGAGATGATGCCAATGATTCTGTTCCTAACTCGCATCGGTACACAGATGACCGCCCTCAGCCCCAGATCGCTGACACTTTCGCTGGTATTGAAACGCTCGTCTTCGGTCGGGCTTGGGCTAAGGATGCCGGCACCACTCTTAAGGACGTGCCGAATGATTGCCCTGCTGTATGGAATCTCAGCCTGGCCGGCACGATTGCGCGAGGCCCGGACAGAGAGTTGATTGGAACGAGCATTCAAAAGTAACACTGCACCGCGGTCTGCCTCAGTTGCGTTGATCACATGTTCAAGCATCCGATTGAGAAACTGCTCCATCGTCTGGGCCTTAGCCACCACCTGCGAAATCTCATTCAGAACGGCCAGACTTCGGATGTCATTAGGCAGGCGGCGCCAGCGCTGCTCGGGCTCGACATTCTTGCCGATGTATTCTGGGTGGCTCTGTATCGTCTCTGTTAACGACAGTACCACTGAATCAGAAGCGGACGGCAGAACGCTGTGAACTCCGGTGCCGGACATAAGAGAATCCGAAAAGCTGAGCACCACTTCGCCAATCACAATCTCATCATTCGCCATCAGAGAATGAAGGTCTACGGGCAGGCCATTTACAAATGTCCCATTCTGGCTCCCCAGATCCTGTAGAAAGGATTGACTTTCCTTTTGATACACCCTTGCATGACGCCTCGAGACCATAAGGCTGTTCAGTGGGATATCCGATGTCAGCTCCCGCCCAATAATCTGCTCACCTGTCCCCAGGTCAAAAGAGTTACCAACTCCCGGTCCGTCTATGATGTTTAGGAAGGGCATGTGGCGAATATCCAGTAAATATGCCAGTTCACCGATAATCAGTCGCGAATTAAAGCACAGGAGCCATAACAAACCAAACCGTACCGTTTCGGCGCGACGTTGGGAGGACAATTCTGAAACAGGTCACTTATCGACCTGAATTGGCTGAGAGACGATGCACTTCAACTCAATCCTAACCTATTTTGAAATAGTGCATTAGGTCTAATCACTGGCTGAATAATCAAAAGGGATCAGAAAAATCTGAAAAAATCGCCCCAAAACCAAGCTTTTGGAACACGGCGTTCTATATAAGTCCTCCGTAGCGCCAATACAAAGGCCATCGACTCGAAACGGCGCGACTTTGAAAACAGAAATTAAGAATATTCGGTCTGTTTCAGGGGCAGACCGGATTCAATCGGATAAAAGGTCCACGACTTAGTGTGTACGGGGGTACGGCCTTTTATCCTGTCTCTGCAACTGAAACTTGTAGTTAAAGCTGCATAGACAGGGCGTGTCCATTCACCTTTACCGGGCCGAATGGGCGCGCCTTTTTTATGTACTTTGAGTTTGAACGGTGGCGCGGGCATCATCTGCGGCATTGAAGAATCAGGATTTCCGCTCTCTGGATGCGTTCTGTGAGAATAAAGTCCACCCGAATGAGACAAAGACAGAGACTCCAGCCCTCTTTCTTCAAAATCTCCATCCCTGATGACTATCAACCATGCTTTCCAGAATCTGCCTCTCAATTCTTGTTATTACTTCACTGCACGCAGACGTAGAAGAATTTCCAGCCTTTGGGATCAGGGTAACAGTTCCCCGGGGTTGGGAGAGTGTTCAGCCGGGCTCTGGAGGTCAGATCGCCCGGTGGGCAAAACTGACCAATGCCGGAACAAAGGCTAAGGACGTTGTGGTTCTGGAACTCGCCGAACTGCGCGAAGGGCTCTCTCCTTATGCCTATGCAAAGGCTGTCGCTGAAAGTCATGACGGAGAGATCAACAGAGAGGTCACCATGGGCAACCTGCCTGCCATCGAAGTGAGATCACAGCGGCATACTGAGATGATGACGCCAAGGCAGACCAGAGTCGTCGCAACCCGGGGACACCTCTGGATTCTGTCCTACTGGGCGGTAGGTAAGGGGTCGCTTGCGCTGAAGACGATCAACTCGATGGCCAAATCCGTTGAATTCATGCCATTCGCAGAGCCTTCAGAACATATAGTGCTCAGTAAAGAGAAAGTTTCTTTCCTTAAGGGAAGACTGAAGGTAAGTCTTCCGACAGTAGGCAGGCCGCAAATTGTTGAAAATGCTGCGACTTCCCAGGCTAACGGGATTCGTCACTTTGGTCGGAAGGAGCTGGAATTTATCTTCAAAGTACACCTGCCCGAGGGGGAGCAGCCCGCCACCTTCGACCTGGCCAAATCTGCATTTGCACAGCGTATCAGCCAGGAATTTCAGTCCCCAGCTCTTAAATGGCAGGATTTTGAGATCGCCGGTGCCGAGGGCTCTCTGATCGACCCGGTCATTCTCCCGAAAGCTCCCGGCGAGTCCGAGTTTCGCGAACACCATTTCGTGCTTCTCTACAAAAATAAAGAACTGACCGTGGTCAGTTTCATGCTCAATTCGCCCGAAGAGAGCGCCCACCGCATTTACCAAAAGCTAATCAAAGAGATCATGCGTTCAATTGAGCTGCCCTGAATCGCGGCCTAGACGTGCAAATGGTGAATTCCGCTCAAGGAATCGAAAGAAACCCATCAGGCCACTTATGCCGTGGGTGGATAATCAAAATACTCACGATCGAATGAAATCGCACGCAATGCCTGCAATCCCGATGCGCTCTGAAAGAGAATCGCTACCGTCAGAGGAATCGCATAGACAAACGCCGCGGCCAGCACCGCAAACACCTGTGCGCTGATCGAAAAGTTCAACCACACGTGCGGGAAGAGGGTCAGATGCTCGAAAATGAGTCGCAGCACCGGAGGCAGAAGATCAAACTGCACTTGTTGCTCAGGCGAAATTTTGATTGCTGATGCCGTAAGAAAACCAAGAAGCTTTACGCTGAAATCCACAATCAACCAGAATGGCAGGGCCAGCGCCAAGGCAAGGATACTCGAAACCGCATGCCTGATTGAAAGGTGATACCAGCCGACACTGAGCATCTCCCTGAAAGCCTGAAACTGGTCCGCTCGGCGTCCATATTCAGACGCCAGAAACTGCGGCAGCACAAACAGACCGAAAAAGCCGATCAGCACCTGCGCAATGATCAGCACCAGCAGGGGGATCATGAAAATGGATAACAAAAGCTGGCCGCCGGCTTCAACGTCCCCGATAAAAATCAGGGTAAGGAGAGGGATTCCAAGGAGCAGGATGGTAATCACACAGCCTAATCCATAGAGCAGACTTCGAATAAGCCGTGCTTTCAAGGACTGAAGCAGCGGCCGCAAATCGATGGGTCCCTGTTGCCTCTGAATACTCGAGCTGATCAGAATCGCGGCCCCCAGAACAATATAGGCCAGGGCGAAGCCGACCGTTAAGAGAAGCAATCCAGTCGGAAGAAAATAAAGGCTCGGAACGCCGAAAAGCAAGCAGAGCACGAGCGCCGCGAACGTCCCTACATACTGAGCCACCAGCGCACCTGGCTGAAAGGTCAGTTGCACAGACTCATTAATTTCTTTTACCGAAACGACGCGGGGAGAATCCTCCATGTATGGCCTTTTGTCTTTGGGACGATGCAGGGCAATGCCTGCGCTGGGAATTCAGATGGTATACGGCAAGCTCGTCGAATACGCGGTAATTTTATAAACCCAACTCAGCAGGCACAAGACGCCCAAAACCAGCAGGAGCCAGGGCCAATGTCTGTAATACCATTTTGGAAAGAACGGTTTCATTTTCTTGAGGACAAAGGCCGAATAAACAGGCACGAGCAGAGCCACCAGCGCAAACAATGCGCCCATCGGCTGCGCCTTGAACGAATGAAGAATCTGGCCTCGAACCATGTGGGAGAAGCTGGTCGTCATCCCACAGAACGGACATGGTTTACCATAATCGATCAGGAAGCTGCAGGAGGGCAGGCCAAGCTGCTCGTGCGTTCCCATCCCCATCGGATTCGGCTTCAACCAGGCAGCGATACAGATGAGGATCAGGGCGAACGAAGTCATCAGGATGGGCGCGGCGATTTGTTTCGTCATTCTTGGCCTGGATATTCGATGCCGGACATCAACCGATAAATTGCCTCAAGTATTTCGCGCTCTGCCGTAAAGATCGTTTGCGCGCCTCCAGCGACCCTTCGTACGCACGGTCTTCCACTTCCACACAGACCGGCCCCGAGTAGCCGGTGTCGCCCAGCACAGAGAAGAAACGTCCCCAGTCGATCTCACCGAGCCCCGGAAGTTTTGGGGAATGGTATTCGAGTGGAGTCGCAAGAATACCCACCTCGTTCAGGCGTTCACGATCCACGCGGACATCTTTTGCATGAACATGGGAGATTCGGGCTGCGAACTCCCAGAGCGGCCGGATGTAATCCATCTGCTGCCAGACCAGGTGTGAAGGATCGTAATTGAGCCCGAAATTCTCGTCTGGAATCTCTTCAAACATTCTCCGCCAGACGGCAGGACTGACAGCCAGGTTCTTTCCGCCAGGCCACTCGTCGCCGCTAAACAGCATCGGGCAGTTCTCGATACCGATGCGGACACCACGAACCCCTGCGAACTTGACGAGCGGTTTCCACACCTGCTGAAACCGTGGCCAGTTTTCGTCGGTGGATTTAGTCCAGTCGCGACCAACAAAAGTGTTCACCTGGTTCAACTCGAGTCTTTCGGCCGCGGTGATCACTTTTTTCAGATGGCTTAAGTAAACCCCGGCTTCCTGCCTGTCCGGTGCAAGCGGGTTTGGGTAGTACCCAAGACCGCTGATGCTCACGCCCGTGGTTTCGCACAGTTCGATAACTTTCTTCGCATCTGATTTCTTGAACGAAGAAACGTCAATATGAGTGACGCCGGCATAGCGTCGCTCCGCTTTACCCTTTGGCCAGCACATGACTTCAACGCAGTCGTATTGCTGGTCTGCGGCGAATGACAAGACCTCCTGGAGTGAAAGGTCGGGAAGGATGGCGCTGACGAATCCGAGTTGCATGGCACTTTTGAGAGCGGATATAGAAATGTGAGAACCTGCGGCGTTCTATCTGACCAATCAGCTACCAGTCGGCCACCGATCCATCCTTGTGATAAGTTTCCGGATTAGTCCATTCGTGACCGATCTTATCTGCGAGAGCCTCCTCATCGAGTTCGATGCCGAGGCCAGGTCCTTGCGGCAGATCCACATAGCCATCTTTTACGATGAACGGCTCCTTCAAGTAGCCTTCTCCGAGCGTGACATTCTCTTGTGCCAGATGATTTGGGGTGCAGGCCGCCAGTTGCAGGCATGCAGCCAGGGCGATGGGGCCGAGAGGACAATGCGGGGCGATCGTTCCGTAATAGGTTTCGGCCATTGCCGCGATGAATCGGCATTCCATAATCCCACCCGCGTGACTGAGATCGGGCTGCAGGACTGTCGCTGCCTGCTTTTCAAGAATCTCTCGAAAGCCCCATTTCGTATATACACGCTCACCGGTAGCAATTGGCAGATGAGTGCTGCGTGCAATTTCAGCCAGGACATCGACATTCTGGCACTGCACGGGTTCCTCGATAAAGAATGGCGAATAAGGCTCGTAGCCCTTGATCAGTTGTTTGGCCATCGCCGGGCTGATCGCACCGTGAAAATCGATACCAATGTCAACTTCACTGCCGACCGCCCTCCGCATCGCAGCAAATACCTCGACCGCATATTCCACAGTTGCCGGCGAATCGAGCGTGTAGATGGAGCCCTTCTTTGCCACGCCGGTTTTGAGCGCTGTAAAGCCAGCCTTCACCGCATCCTTCGCCGATCTGGCAGCAGATTCTGGATCCCCCCCACCCGCGTGCTTGTAAAGTCGAATCCGATCGCGGCATGCGCCACCGAGCAGTTGGTAGACAGGCACGCCAAGAGACTTGCCCAGGATGTCCCACAACGCCTGTTCGATCCCGCTGATGACGCTCGTCAGGACAGGCCCGCCTCGGTAAAACGTGTGCCGATACATGGACTGCCATAGATGCTGAACACGCCGTGGATCTTTGCCGATGAGCAGATGTTCATACTCCTTGACCGCCTCGGCACAGGTACGGGCTCGGCCCTCGACATAGGGCTCGCCGAGTCCGACGATCCCTTCGTCTGTGTGAATCTTGAGGAACAACCAGCGAGGCTTAACGAGAAAGGTTTCAAGGCGTGTGATTTTCATGACTAATCAATCTCCTCAAACGTCGTTCGAAGTTCCTGAGCCTGACCGCTCTTTGCCGAACGATATGCGGCATCAAAGATTTCGACTACGTGACGGGCGTGCTCGGCGGTGGCAACACTTGGCTTGTCTTCTCGAATCCAGTCAACGAGTTGCATGACGTCCTCGTAAACATGCGGCTCGTCGAGTTTCAGATGCTCGCCGTGAACGTGAGGCAATGAAGATTGCCAGCCGAACTCTGCCTCGGTGGCCCTTTCCGGAAAATCGATCGGCTTGCCGTTCAGATTACCGTTCTCGATTTTGCCATCCGTCCCGTAAATGATCGCGCTGGCGAATACCGGGAAACTACCGGCAACGACTCCGTAGACAAAGCCGAAAAGCGCATCGCCAAAATCGATCAGGATGACGGTATTGTCGTCCATCTCGACCGGATACATCTTGCCCATGAACTCACGCTCGGGAAGACGGATGCCGGACATCGCCGTCACACTCCTGGCCGGCCCCAGGATGCCCGTCAGTGTGTGAAGGCCGTAGACGGTCATATCGAACAGTGGCCCGCCCCCTGGCTTCTTGTAATACCAGGACGGGTTAATGTTTGAGAGCGGGTCGCTGCCGGTTCTCACCTTTTCATTCTCGTGATAACGGCCGAATGCCGCCCCAGTAGTCGCCCAGATCACCTTGCCTACGCTGCCACCTTTTACCGCATCGCGCATGGCCCGATTTACTGGACGCAACATCTGCCCCGGTGAAGCAACGAGCCTCACATCTTTTTCCGCCGCGAGCGCAATGAGTTCATCAGCCTCTGCCGCGGTGGTGGTCATCGTCTTATTGAAATGGACGTGCAGCCCGTTCTCGATGGCCGCCTTTCCCTGCTCGTAATGCAGGCCGATGGGCGTGGCAAGGCTGACGGCATCTACAGTGCCGGACTTCAGTAGGGCATCGTAGTCCTCAAAATAGTGCGGAGCGCCGAATCGCTCGGCCGCGGCCTTCGCTCGGCCTGGTGCTAGATCACATACAGCGGCTACGTTCACAGAGTCCTGGATATCGTCGCATATCAGGTTCGGTAGAATTCCGCGCACGGCGACACTTCCCGTCCCAACAACTCCCATGCGAACAGGCTTACTCATCTTCGTCTCTCCATGATGTTTTGTGTTCCCAGCCGGTCGCCCCGCGGAGTTTTGCATTGCTCAAGAAAGACTGGTGCCCTTCCATGCTCTCCGCGATTTCAGCCAGCTCAGGTTTGAATTTTTCAACAAGTTCTCTTGAGGATTCAAGCGCGGTCGTATCGTTTCCATTCAGAAAATACACATCGTGCGTCGGCAACTCGCCTGCGGCCTCCATCAGGATTCGATGAGCGCTGGCAACGTCTTCGCTGCCGACCCAGCACCACAGCCACGGATTCCATCCTTTCGCCGGGCCGGCGTTGGCCTTCATGGCTTCGCGTCTTTCTGCCGGAGTAATCCCCGCCGGCCGCGTTGCGTACGTTCGAATGCCGTGGCCGCGACTGAAGCTCGCCAAAAGGTCTTCACCCGCGCGTTTGGTATAGCTGTATGAATCTTCCGGGAGGCAGGGATGGGTCTCATCAATGGGCAGCGACTCAATAGGAAATGGTGTATCGCTGATTCGAAAGCCGTGTCCAAGCGAACAGTTGCTGCCGCAGAAAACAAAAGTCTTCACACCGGCCTCGACCGAAGCCATGAGCATGTAATACGTGCCAAGCATGTTCGATTTAAAAGTGGTATCGAACGGGATGCCATCCTCTTCAGCCTTGGCGCGCATGCCCGGATGATCTACCGGCCATGGCTGAGCGCCAAGGTGCTGTACGGCTTCGACGCCCTTCACGGCTTTCTGGCAATCTTCAAAACTCGTAACGTCGCATCGCACCCAGGGATGATGCGAGATTGCTTCTGGAGGTTCGGTGCGAGAAGCGAGGACGAGCTCGTGGTCGCTTTCAAGCTCGCGAACGACGTAACTGCCGAGGCGGCCACTGGCGCCGGTGATAAGGACTTTCAAGAGAATAATAAGTAAGGAAAGGGGGCCGATGTTCTTGCCAACATCGGGTTTGGATTTCAATTCATACGTGCCAGTAATGGCGTTGTCGAGTATCGATTGCTCAGCAGCCGTAGTAGCAGCACTTGTCTCGGGTTTCCGCTGCAAGATATTCCTGCGGTCACGAGTGGCAGCACTAAAGAGCCGCCGCGGAGCGTCAGCACCACTACAGAGCCGCCGCGGTGCTTCTGCACGACTACAGAGTGATTAGAAAGTCTTCGAGGATGTGAATACTCTGTCTGCTCATTTCGTCGACGTTGAGTGGTTCAGCGCCGAATGACGGCCAACAAACAACTTCGATTTTCTACTTTCAGGGGAGATACAATGATTCGAAAATCAATGGGAATAACTATCGCTTGCGGCTTCTCGCTTCTACTGATGGGCTCAGCAGAGAGTGACGGGGTAAGCGAAAAAGCACTTAAGGAAAAAGGTCTATCCGGTACGTTCGCCGTCTTCCATACGAGCATGGGAGACTTCGTGGTCCAGCTTTATAAAGACAAGGTGCCGATGACGGTTGATAACTTTATCGGCCTGGCCACAGGCGAGAAAAGCTGGGTAGATCCCAAGACCGGCGAAAGAGTTTCGAAACCATTTTACAATGGGCTCATCTTTCATCGCGTGATCAAAGACTTCATGATTCAGGGCGGATGCCCCCTCGGCACTGGTACTGGAAGCCCCGGCTATAAATTCAAGGATGAGTTCCACAAAGAGCTCAGGCACTCCGGCCCCGGTGTTCTGTCCATGGCCAATTCCGGCCCCAACACCAACGGCAGCCAGTTCTTCATCACCGTGAAGGCAACCTCCTGGCTCGATTTCAAGCATTCGGTCTTTGGAAAGGTTGTTCTAAATTACGAAGTGGTCGACAAAATCGGCCGAACCGCGACTGCAAAACCTGGTGATCGGCCAGTAAAGGACGTGGTCCTCCAGGAAGTCGAAATCCTGGAAATAGAATAAGAGTTAAGCGATTCGAAAATTGCAAGGCCGCCCCATTGCGGGCGGCCTCTTGCGGGGCAGTTTGATTCCCTTGCCACTGCGTGGCCTCCCAGATAGATCTCTCCAGTATGAGCAACGCAGAGCAACTCCAAGAGCAGGCGATGGTCGGGAAACATGAGGAGACGGATTCGGCCGCAGGCGAACGGATGTTCGGAGAACTGAAGGCTCTGCGTGAGAATCTCAATTCTGTCATTCGCGGCAAGGAAGAACAGATCGAGATCCTGATCATTTCACTGATAGCTGGCGGCTCAGTATTGCTGGAAGACGTACCTGGGGTCGGCAAGACAACCCTTGCCAAAGCCCTTGCCGTTTCGCTGGAATCTGACTTCAAACGTATTCAGTTTACGCCGGATCTCCTGCCTGCCGATATTCTCGGCTGTTCTGTTTACAACCCGGTCAATGGCACATTCGATTTCCGTGCAGGGCCAATCTTTTGCAACATTCTGCTCGCCGACGAAATCAATCGCGCCTCTCCACGCACTCAGTCTGCCCTGCTCGAAGCCATGAGCGAATCGCAGGCTACCATTGAAGGCCAGCGGCATCCGCTACCCTTACCCTTCATGGTTCTAGCCACAGAGAATCCCATTGAATTTCACGGAACGTACACCCTGCCTGAGGCCCAGATGGATCGTTTCCTTGTCCAACTTAGTCTCGGTTATCCGGACAAGGAAACTGAGATAGATATCCTGCATTCCCAGGCGGCAGAGCATCCCCTGGATCAACTGGAGCCGGTTTTGTCCCGAGAGCAGGCCGCCCAAATTCAGAAGAAGGTCAGACAAGTCCACGTAGAGCGTAAAATCAGCCAGTACATCGTCGAGATTGTCGAACGTACTCGCAACGATGGGCGTCTGAAACTTGGTGCCAGTCCACGGGCTTCACTCGGTCTCTTCAGGGCTTCTCAAGCCGCTGCCATGCTGGGAGGCCGGGAGTTCGTCCTCCCCGATGATGTCCAACGCCTTGCCCCGCATGTGCTTTCGCATCGACTGATCCTCAATTCCGAATCCAGATACTCCGGAACAGCAAAGACGGATATCTGCGTGGAGCTGATGAAGCAGGTCAAGGTGCCAACGTAATTCAAAACTCCATCACTCCACTACTCCGCTACTCCCTCTTCCATTCCTCCATTCCGTTGCAGGGCTACACCGCGCCGCTATAATCCGCCGCCCTTACAGGAAGCACCAGAAATTTAGAGGTCAGAATTATGAAGTCAGGCATCCATCCTGAGTACAACCATGTTGTCTTTATTGATATCTCCACTGCGGATGAAGTTATCAGCCGTTCAACCATGAAAAGTCGCGAAACACGCGAGATTGACGGCGTAGAGCACTTCGTTATCAAGTGCGACATCACTTCGTATTCGCACCCGTTCTACACCGGCAAACAGAAATTTGTTGATACGGCCGGACGCGTTGAGAAATTCCAACAGCGCTACAACTGGGCCGCTCGTAAGGCCAAGCTCGAGGGCAAAGAAGTTCCAACAGAAGCAGCAGCCCCCGCAGCAGAAAGCTAGCTCTTACAATTTGGGCTGCCTGTCAGCCAGATATTTCATGCCACGGACCGCTTGCAACACATAAAGATTCAGTGTTGCGAGCCATTCGTGGCACGTTTTGTTTAAAGAGGATCGCCGCCTTCGGTCCCCAAGGATCGTATGTGCAAGCGGTTATTTCGTAGATGCTTGGCCCACAAGCTCGCAGATTCATTCGTAATGAGTCGGTCCGAGGCGATTTCTGGCCTGAAAGGCGAAGACATAGTAGCCCAGGGCAAAGCCCTGGGTAGATGTAGGAAGAACAATCTTAGCCCTGAAAGGGCGTCACAAGTGAGTTCGCCACAACCATTTGTTTCGCCCTTACAGGGCTTGAAGACGACCATTTCTCCGTACCCAGGGCGGTGCCCTGGGCTGCTATGTTCAGGCCCCTTCGGGGCGGAATGATGATGAAATGGACTTTTTTACGCAGGAATGCGGCGGCTTGCTGCTACGCTGGTACACGTTCATGGCGCAATCTTTCACGAGTAAATTCTAACCATGTCCGAAAACGCATCTGAGACCATTCTTAATCCAGCAGTCCTCAAGAAGTTGGATGAATTGACGATGCGCCAGGAGCAGTTGATGCAACAGATGGCTGATCCCGCTGTCATCGCCAATCAGAGTCTATACAGAACAGTCACCCGCGAACAGGGCGCATTGGGCAAACGGGTGAAATTGATTGTGCAGCTCAGGAAGGTCATGAAGGAGATTGAGAATTCGCAGGCCCTGATAGAAAGCGACGACGAAGAAATGGCCGAACTGGCCGCGGCGGACATCGAAGACCTTGAACAAAAACAGGAGGACATCTGCGAAAAGCTCCAGAATCTGCTGCTCCACGACGACGGCACCGACTCACGTAACGCCATCCTCGAAATCCGTGCTGGGACGGGCGGGGAGGAAGCTGGATTATTCGCTTTGGACCTTCTGAAGATGTACAGCCGCTACGCAGAGCGACGAAAGTGGAAGGTGGAAGAAATGGATATTTCTCCCAGCGAAGCCGGCGGGATCAGCCAGGCGGTCTTTTGTATTCAGGGGGAGGATGCCTACCGATTCCTCAAGCACGAAAGCGGCGGACACCGCGTACAGCGTGTGCCGAGCACGGAGACGAGCGGGCGTATCCACACCTCCCTGGCCACAGTTGCCGTACTGCCTGAAGCGGAAGAGGTCGAGGTAGAGATTAAGGATGAAGACATTCGACTCGACCTTTTCTGTGCTTCCGGGCCAGGCGGACAGAGCGTCAATAAAACCACTTCGGCCGTGCGACTGACTCACCTCTCCACTGGAATCGTGGTGAGTTGCCAGGATGAACGCTCGCAACACAAGAACAAAGCCAAGGCCATGCGCGTCCTGCGCGCCAAGGTTTTTGAGGTTCAGCAGCAGCAGATCCAGAACGAGCGGGATGCGTCCCGTAGATCAATGGTTGGTACTGGCGACCGCAGTGGCAAGGTTCGCACCTATAATTTCCCGCAGGATCGCGTTACGGACCACCGCATCGGCCACAATTTCTTTGGAATCCCAAAGATTCTGATGGGTGAAATCGATGAGATTTTTTCCGCCATGCTGGAGAACGAACGAATCGAGAAGCTGAAGAACATCGATTCGCTGCTAAGCGTGTCTTGAAGTTAAATCCGCGACGTGAATGAAGGCAGAACCTGGACCGTCCTTGAACTCCTGCAGACCATCGAGAAATACTTCCGAGACCGCGGCATAGATTCCCCGCGCCTGGATGCCGAGCTCCTGCTCGCGCACGTCCGCGGATGCCGGCGTATTGCCCTTTACACACAATTCGACAGGCCACTGGAAACAGCCGAGCTTGACGAATACCGGGAACTTGTCCGCAAGCGCGCCAGCCGGATGCCCGTTCATTACATCCTCGGCGAACGTGAGTTCTATTCGCTCACTTTCAAGGTCAACGAACACGTTCTCATCCCCAGGCCCGAAACGGAACTTCTGGTCGAAAGAGTGATCGCGCTCGTAGATGAACCACACAGTCTTAAAGCGGCCCCTACCGGCGAAGAGGTGATCGAATACGATGAACTTGTGATGCCGGACAATTTTGAGGACGAAACCGCAGGTCTCCCCGAGGAGGAAGAGATTGCCTCCGGAGAGGATCACCCAGGGGAGCCCAGCCCGGAAGAAGCAAACCCGGAAGAAGCATCAGCCTACAAGCATCTATCGATCGCAGATATCGGCACCGGAAGCGGCTGCATCGCCATCACTCTTGCATCCGAACTTCCCGGGTGCCGTCTCTGGGCTTCAGATATCAGCGAAAAGGCTCTGGAGGTCGCGCGCTCCAACAGCAGGGCGATTGAACCACGCGCTGCCATCGAATGGTTTGAATCGGATCTGTTTGCCGGTTTCAGCGAAGGCCTCCAGCGCAGCCTGGATTTCATCGTTTCCAATCCGCCATATATCACTGAAACGGACTACGAATCGCTGATGCCGGAAGTTCGCAAGTTTGAACCGAGCCACGCTCTGCTTGCAGGTGCGGATGGTTTGAGCTTCTATCGCCGGTTGATCGATGAGTCTCCCACTTGGCTGAAGCCCGGAGGCTGGCTCTTGCTGGAAGCCGGTGAAGGTCAGGCACAGAAGATCCTGGAATTGGCGAATCAGCAGGGCGGCTACTGTACGAGTACTGTCACCAAGGATTATGCCGGCATCCAGAGAGTAATCGCACTGCAGTTGGCGTCAGGCTGACTGTTCTGGAGCAGGTTTTCAACCTGCCATGAATCGCATTTCTTACAAACAGAGGGTGTAGACTTACAGTATGCCGGTAACCAGATTCGCAAGAATTCGGATCTTTATGCCTCCAGTGCCCAAAGTCTGGCGACTTCGGCTACAGTTTAGTCGTTGCTTGTGCCAGCATTTCCCGAAACAGAATCCAGGGATCGAGGAAATAGTCCCCGCCCTGATCCAGGACTCTGAACAGAAAATGCGTGTGCTCATGCGCGCCGATCCAGACTCCAGCGGTCGTCGCGTACGCCGTACCTCGTTCGAGAGCCTGACGCTCCGGAACGAGCAGTTCCACCAAGTGATGGGACTGCAGCCACCACTCCGAACCATCCGACCAGCGGCGGATGCCTCGCCAGCGATTGTTGTTGAAACCCGCTGCCACTGAATGAAAGTAATAATGGTCATCAAATGAGATGGGGGCATAAAGCTGGGTGCCGGCAGGATGGTTTATGTCGAGCCCGCAGTGCGCGTGCGCGCCTGCGTATGGCCCCATCCAGCAATCTTCGCCATTGTAGCAATCCTTCATATTCACACGGCCGTCGGGTAGCTCGCACCACATGCCAATCGGCTCCGGGCAAACCGATAGCGAAGCGTCCTGAATAGCAAATCGGGCCTTTCGATTAGGCTTGCAGAGCAGCCCGGTTCGCCAGTCCTTCTCATCCATGAAACCGCCGTTCTCGATAAAGATGTCCGTGACTGCGTCGAACCAGAGCCTTATCCCGTCCTGTTCGAAAGGTTCGTAAAAGCTCTCCTGCGAGCCAACGAAGCGTTCGATACGCACCTCTTTTCCGTTTACGCGTAATTCGCATTCGAACGCGTAGACTGAAATGTCGCCGTGGTCGAGATATCCGTACGAAGGGTAGTTACGCTCAAGAACCTGTGCAGAGGTTGAGACGAGTTCGATCTCGCAAACCTCACCATCGCTCAACTCAAAGCGAAGCTTGTCACCGTGATTGAGCTCGAAGGGAGTCAGCGTCCCTTTAGCTTTTCTTTCGAGAATCACGAATTTATCCCTCAATGAAACGATCGAAATTCTCACCCAGCAATCCGGCCACATCGCGCACAAGCTCCTCCCGTTCCAATCGCCATCCGGAATCCAGCAGGTCACCGTACTTGTCTGCCAGTACGTCTGTGATGATCGCTTTCGAGTGTTTCCACTTATAAACGAGTTGATCAAGGATGCGGGCGTCTGAATGCTGCGGGATGACGCTCAGGCCGAGTAGTTCGATTCGCTCACGAGTTATCTCTTCGATGATGCTGGGATTGTTCATGAACCACCAGCAGCCGAAGACCATCAGGTTGGGAAACTTTCTGCCGATGACACAGAGCTCGTGTTGATTCTCGCGGGACAGGACCGTCACGAAGAATTTATTGTTGGGATTCTCGCGACAGATGTTCTCCACACTTCGCATATCCGCCTTTGCCAGTCCGTCTCCGGCCAGCCGCAGTTGGGGATTCACTGCGCGGGTCACGCCAATCATCATGGCGAAGGGCACGTTGTATTCCCTCGAAACCGGCAGTACGCATTCGCGCAGGATTTTTCCCCGGGCAGAGTCTTCCGGGAAGGCAAACTCAGGTGGCAAAGAAACGGCCATATACTTCGGGCTCATCTTCTTGATCCAGTCCGATAAAAACCGGCGGATCTCTGCCAGGGCCGTATCGGAAAGCTCTTCGTCTACGTTGTAGCCTCCTGCGCTCAGTTTTTCTCTACCAGTTTCGACGTAAGCATTGAGAAGGGGGTCAATGCGCAAGGCAGCCTTGAACCGCTCGTCGAAATCTGTCCCGTTATCCCATACCGATCGTTCGAGGTCGTCGAAAGGATCGTTCGTCATGACCACTTCCTTCACATTCGCCAGGCTGAAGACTTTGTCGATGTGTTCTTCAGGGGTCAGGTGGGCGAAGTATTGACGATATTCATTCAAATCCCGGTTGCTGAGGTCGAGTCCCAGATCATTCAGGGCGGTCACCACACCTCGGCAGGATTCGCTGATCGGCGAATTCTCAATGAACAGGGTTTGCCATATCAGATCGGCTTGCTCAGTCTTGGAGAGGGCCCAGTAAGCCTCGTAAGAGATATCCGCCTTCCTGAATGTCTCGGCGATCAGGTAGTGGTAAGTGATAAGTTCGTCCACACCCCAGAGCAGGAGCTCCCCAAACGGTGGCGCATAAAGATGAGTGTGAATATCAGTAATCGGCTGGGCCTGGACGACCTCTTCGACCGTGGCTCGAAGGTTTTCTCTGGTTACCGGCATTTGAAATCTCCGTTGACTGTTTAACGGCGGGAGCTTAATGGGAGGGAATGGAATTAGGAATCAGGAATGAGGCCAATATCCATCAACCATCTCTTCCAACCATCAACCATCTTGCCCATGGCCTTTAAATTTACCGACCAGCACATCGACGATTACCACCGCCTGGGTTACACGATCTTTCGAGACCTCATGACACCGGCCCTGTTGACGGATCTCCGCCGCATGGCGGAAGAGGCCCGTCGCATCTGTTTCGAAAAACGTGGCCCTCAAGCCCAGCGGCTACAACCAATCAAGGATTTCGAACTCGACCTGACTCCATACCACGAACTCGCCGCCCTGCCCGAACTCGACAAGGCAATCAAAGCCATCATTGGAGACGACGCCTGGTACGCTTATCCAAACGGGAACAAGGAAGATTCACGGGCCGGCATCCTGTTCGAGCCCAGGGAGCGCCCGTACTGCACTCTCTGGCATCGTGACTGGCGTGACAACATGCCTGGTATCTCCGTGAAAACCTGGGAAGAAAAGCAGAACGACATCCGCCTCTTCAATCAGGTCAACGCCCCCTTCTATGATGACAACTGCCTCTGGATCGTCCCGGGTAGTCACCTCAGAAGAGACCTGCCGTCAGAAGCGGCACGCTTTCCTGATCGCCCCATCGTGGCGCCTGACACCAAAGGGATGAACACTGAAGAGGCAGAATGGGCCTGCCTTGATTTCTGCCGGAGCATGCCGGGCGCTCAGCAGGTCTGGCTTTCTGCCGGAGACTTCATGCTTTACCGGAATCCTCTCTGGCATATCGGCAGCTACACCCCGCATAAAAAACGGGCCACACTTCACGACGGCGTGTGGACGAAGGAGTTCTTCGAATGGTTCACCCATGCTCCGCAGCGACCCGATGGCAAACGGGAATATGTAAATCCCAATAAGAGGGAAGAATTGCAGTGAATGAGCATTACGACCTTGCCGTCATCGGCGGCGGGAGCGGAGGTTACGGGGCTGCACTGGCCGGGGCCCGGCTCGGGCTCTCGGTCATTCTGATTGAGAAAGGGGAAATACTCGGCGGCAATGCGGTGCGGGGAGGCGTCAACTGCTGGGAGATGGGAGTGGGCGGCACAGGCATTCCGTTCGATCTCTACAAACGTATGAAGCAGATTCCCGAATCGATCGGGATTTACTCATTTGGACGGCACGGTTCCTGGTATCGCAGGGAAGAAGAACGTTACCGTCTTCTGGGCGGCGAACAGGTAATCGATCCATCGATGAAGTATGCCGACTCGCTCCTTCGCCATGGTTGCGAGGGCATGGGCAAAGACGAACCTTTTTGCCGCAAACACTGGCATGGCGTTCCGTTCGAGCCGGAAATTATGGCGAAGGTCATGCTCGATATGCTCAACGAAACCGGACGTTGTCGGACGCTGCTCAATACTGCATTTACTGATGTCGATACGACGGAAAACCGAGTACGAACCATCCAGCTCGACAACGGCGAAACGATCACTGCTGATACCTGCATCGATGGAACCGCCGATGCCTTGGTATGCAAAGCCGCTGGCGTCAAGACGGTGTTCGGACAGGAGTCCCGGGAGACCTACAACGAACCCGGTGCACCGGAACAGGCGAACCAGCACGTGAACGGGGTCACCCTGATTTTTCGGATCACGAAAAAAGAAAAGCCCGGCCTCTGCCCTCTCCCCACCGGAATTCCCGATGAAATATGGTGGAGCGATCACACCCCCTGGGTCTGCATGAACCATTACCCGAACGGTGATCGCAACATGAACATGTTGCCGACCCTGGAAGGCGGTGAATTCATGAAGCTCGGTTACCAGAAGGCCAGAGAAGAATGCCTGCGACGCGTTTATGCGTATTGGCACAGAGCACAGACGACCATGGATGAATTTCAGAACTACCGTATCAGTTGGATTGCCCCTGCTTTGGGCGTCCGCGAGTCCAACCGCATAATCGGCGAATACGTCCTCACCCAGTCCGATTTGCTCGCCGGACTGAGCGGTCAGACGCATTCCGACGTCATCACGATCGCCGATCACGCGATGGACACTCACGGCCGGGACACTGGCCGCCAGGGTTGCGGTGAATTGGCCGAGCCCTACGGCGTTCCATTCCGCTGCCTCATACCGAAAGGTTTCCGAAATCTGCTCATCGCCTGTCGCGCCGCGAGCTTCAGCTCCATCGCTGCTTCGAGCTGCCGACTGTCACGCACCATGATGCAGTTAGGCCAGGCCGCAGGCACGGCAGCCTTCGTTGCGAAAGCGAACGGATTGGATGTCTGCGAAACACCTCATGAGGAACTCCGCCAGCGGCTGCGCGAGCAACATGTCGCGCTGGATTGGCCCATGCCGGCGGAAACGGCAGCTTGGATACATCAGGAATGAGGCAGCGGGCAGACAGCCCGTTCCGCTCCCCTCTCCTCGCTTCCCCCTCCTATTGTCCCCTCCTCTCCTTGCCTCCCTCTCTCAATAAGGGAAACCCTTTTCCTTAATTCAATTGCTGTTTTCTGGTTCCAGCTTGGTTTAATAGTGCCAGGACAAGTGAAGAACGGAATGAGTCCGTGACTACATCGTACCCGTAACGATAGGAGAGAAGAGATGAACAGTATCCAGATGAGGTTCGAAAGTGCGGAACTGCAAAGCCAGTATGAACTGGATCATGAGCGGAAAAAGCTAGAGTGCCTGGGTTGCGGCAAAGTCATGACCACCGACCGATGTCACCGCTTCTGTAATGATTGCAAGCTCCGGCTTGAGAGCCCGCTACGTCCTTCAGTGAAAGAAGTCAAAATTCACTGGAGACAGTGCCATGGAAGGCATCCGTAAGCTCAAGCCTGCGATGCGGTCGCCATTTCATAACAGATCCCTGTCACTGCTTCTGCGCTCAATGTAACAGACGTTGTTGAAAGCGATTTGAGCCAATCAAATACCGATTATTTACGATACGTCCGGCGAGCGAGTCGATGAACTGATCTTGGGAACTGGCGTCTCAAGACTCCAGGATCTAGATGGCAACACTCTGTCGGTACGGCTTACAATCCAAGTGGATCGGCTTGTAGTGACCCGCCTTAACGGGATTCGTTTCTGGCTTTATGAAGTCAGCCCCTACAAATTTGCCATCCGGCGTAGAGCATTCGCAATCTCCTTTGATGGATTGATAGCAGCGATGGACAAATACAAAAAAGACACGGCTACTCTTGATGCATTTATCCTTGGCGCCGCAATAACAGCCCTCATTTCAATTGGAGTTTTCACGCTTAATGCCCGAGTGCGAAGAGTGCAATACATGAGCAGCATTGAAGCGCCTACGGCCGCCACAATTACGGAAATCAGAATTACGCTTGATGCCGACAATCTTGATCTTGCAAAGAAGAAACTAAGACTCTTCGAGACCCGATACAATGCCTTCCGTGAGGGCGGCAGTGCTCCCGAGCAATTTCAAAGCGAGATTACTAGCTTGCAGTGAGCTGGTAACCAGGACTCGTGCAAGTCTCTCAGTTCAGCGATCATTCACGAGTGACAGCTCCAGATAGAGTCCGGGTTTCTTCAGGCCGGTTTGAACCCACTGAAACGGAACACTACAAGCTTGACGACCGAAGCATGTTTCGTACGCCAGGAATCAGAGAGAAAGAGATATGACAGGCGAGGCAATGAAGGGACTGCACTGGCTGGACTGGACTATTATCGCGATGTACGCGCTCTCGACTATTGGGCTGGGTGTGTACTTCGGGCGAAAGCAGAAATCGACTAAAGAGTATTTCGTTGGCGGCGGGAATATGAACCCTTTCTTTGTCGGGGTCTCGCTGTTCGCCACGCTGCTCAGCACGATTTCTTATCTCTCGATGCCTGGGGAGTCCGCGGGAAAAGGGCCGGTCAATCTTCTGGGTATGCTCGCCCTTCCACTTGTGTTCTGGATCGTGGCTTACGGCCTGCTGCCGGTCTATATGAAGAACCGGGTGACCAGCGCTTACGAACTGCTTGAAGAACGCCTTGGTCTGGGCCTCAGGCTTCTTGGTGCGACCATGTTCCTGGCGCTCCGGCTGGTGTGGATGACCCTGCTGGTCTACCTCGCAGCGAAGGCAATGACCGTGATGATGGGGGTGGAAGAGAGATGGGTTCCAATCATCGCTCTGGTTACAGGCATCGTCTCGGTCATCTACACGTCCATTGGCGGCCTGCGCGCGGTCGTCATCACCGATTTCATGCAGACGATACTGCTGTTTGGCGGAGCGTTGCTGGTTCTTGTCAGTATCACCTGGAGCCTGGGCGGTCTGAGTTGGTTTCCCACGAGCTGGCAGGAAAACTGGGATACACAACCGTTCTTCAGCTTTGATCCTAAAACTCGGGTGACGGTCGTCGGCACCATCCTGAGTGTTCTTACCTGGTATGTGGCCACTTCCGGAGGGGATCAGACATCGGTGCAGCGGTTCATGGCTACCACCGATGCGAACGCGGCACGCCGGGCACTGGCCACCCAGTTATGCGTGGCGGCAGTGGTAGGCGTAACGCTTTACCTGGTCGGCTTTGCCCTGCTTGGATACTTCAAGGCAAACCTGGACAAACTGCCTGAAGGGATGAGTATCGAGAAAAGCGCGGACAGCCTCTTCCCCCGCTACATCGCTTACCACCTTCCGATTGGCGTTTCAGGACTGGTAGTGTCGGCCATGTTTGCAGCCGCCATGTCCAGCATTGATTCCGGTGTGAATTCGATCACCGCCGTTGTGATGACCGATTTCCTCGACCGGTTCGGAAAAGCACCAAAGACGGAGAAAGGTCACGTCCGATTTGCACGATTTCTTGCGTTCGGGATCGGCACCGTTGTGGTGCTCGGCAGCACGTCCATGAAATTCATTCCAGGCAACATCACCGGCATGACGGGCCGGACGGTGAATCTGCTGACGACTCCCATTTTCGGCCTGTTCTTCTTCGCTCTGTTTGTACCGTTTGCTAAACCGCTGGGCGTTTGGCTGGGCACCATTTTGGGGACGATCACGGCCGCATGTATTTCATTTTCGGGCCCCCTGGTTGTATTCCTCTCAAAATTCGGCGTCGACCCGGCAACCTTTAACGTCCAGCTCATCACAAAGCTCGACGAGGCGACAGGCAGGGAGTGGGTCACTGCGGACGCGCCGGTCAGCTTTCAATGGATCGGCCCCGTCGCATTATTAGTCAACATTGGAGTAGGAACTGCAGTCTCCTGGTTTCTATCCAGAAGGAACAAGGCGTGAATTTTTCGATTCATGGCTGTGCAGACCGGAGGAGGCAGCCATTGAAGAAGCTGTGGTGTTGTCACTGACAGAGCAGGTGAGAGCAGAGATTTGCTCGTGAAATTTTGCGCGTCGCGCGTGTAATCTTGAGGACGCCAACGGATGGCAAACCGATAGAACGGATAAAGAACAGGACCAAATCCATCCGTTGGGACTCTCCTGGTTTTGGTTACAGCCACAAGGGCAGCAGCAGAGATTCCGAGTAAGGATTTCAATCTTTAAGCTGCAATGCACCCTCTGATCCCGAATTCTGGTTTCCTGACGAAAAGGGTTTGAATAATGTCTACGCTCGACCAGATTCCTTCCCTCGGCGCTGGCATAGGTTACAGGCCGGCATTTCGAGAGGACATCTTCAGCCGGTCTGACGAGGTTGACTTCCTCGAACTCACCATCGAGCACTTTCTCGAGAAGCCCGCGAAGGTAGAGGAAGATCTCCAACGCCTTATGAATCTGTTTACGCTCATCCCGCACGGACTGAATCTATCGCTGGGCAGTGCGGAAGGTCTCAACGAAGCCTATGTCGATCAGGTGGCGGAATTTGTGCACCGGGTGAATCCACCTTACTGGAGCGAACACATCGCCTTCACGAGCGCGGACGGCGTGGATATCGGACATCTCGCGCCGCTGCCGTTTTCGGATGAGGCCCTTGATGCCCTCTGCCACAATGTTGAACAGGTTCGCAAAGTCATCGACGTCCCGTTGGTTCTCGAAAACATCACTTACATCGTAAACATGCCGGGGGCGGAGATGAGCGAAGCGGAGTTTCTGAACACCCTTCTCGAACGAACAGGCTGCGGACTTTTGCTGGACGTGACAAATCTCCATACCAACAGCGTCAATCATGGTTTCGACCCGTACGCCTTTCTTGACGACATCCCTCTGGAGAGAGTGGTACAACTGCATTTCGTCGGCGGACACCAGCGTGGAAAAGTGCTTGTCGACAGCCATTCATCACCGACACCTGAAGAGGTTTGGCAATTGATGGACAAGGTCGTCGAGCGCTGTCAGGTCAAAGGAATAATCCTTGAGCGAGATGAAAATATTCCCCCCTTTGATGAACTTTCAAACGAACTGGCTCGCGCCAGAGAAATCGGAAGGCGACACAAGAGATGGGACTAGCGGAAACACAAAAGGCTCTCGTCCGTCTTTACACGGATACCAAATTCCGTGAACAATTTTTCGCAGAGCCCGCGGTTGTGGGATGTTCACTCGGGCTCGACGAAGAAGAGGCATTAGGGCTGGCCTCAGCAAATCGTGACCAGGTAGAATTCTTCGCAGATTCGCTTCGCCGGAAACGTCTGGGAGCAGTCCGTTCATTGCTGCCCATCACTCGTAAGGCCATGGGCATTCGATTTGGTGATTTGTTTATGAAATTCTCCGAGGCCTTTGTTCCGTGCGGTATCAAGAAACACGAAGCGGATGCTGTCGCTTTCACTCGGTTCTTGAACGAGGCTGGCATCGATTGGGAAATTCCATGGATTCCAGCTCTTGCAGCGTACGAAGCCGATTGGCTCGAAGCCTCGCAACCAGGCAGCAGGTGGATTTCAAAGCGATACGCCTGGCCCGTCGGCCATCTTGCGGCGGCTGTGAATCAAGGAAAGGAACTCGGTCATCCGGTCGAAGGTTGTTATGCAGGTTTCTGGTGGCGTCTGAATACCCGGGCAGCACCGGGACACGTAATCTTTAAGATTCCCTTCAAGAAGCTGCGACTCTTGAAACACCCTCGAACGACAGAATTTTGATCGACCCTTTTAATCTGTGATAATTGCTGCCGCGACCCAAGAACGACAAAGGTGAAAGCATGCCATCCCCATTCCCCGGAATGAATCCTTTTATTGAGACCCAGGAGTGGTCTGATTTTCATACGAGGTTTATCTCCGCCTTTTCGGATGCCCTGATGTCACACATCGCCCCTCGATACGTCGCTCGAGTCGAGCGCCGCGTCTATCTGGAACGGTATCCGGAAGAGGGTGGCGGCCCTCGGCATATCCGCCCGGATGTATCCATCTTTGATTCGAATCTTGGGGATTACGGCCTCGGGGCCAATGCTGCGATTGCAACCACGGTCGAGCCGGTAACCCTCACGATACCGATGCCGGAGGAGCAGCGAGAGGCTTTTCTTTACATCAAAGAACGGGAAAGCATGGAAGTGGTCACGGTAATTGAAGTGCTTTCGCCGGCAAACAAACGTCCCGGTTCTGATGGCCAGCGCGAATACCTGAAAAAGAGAATGGAGGTGGCAAGGAGTTCAACCAATCTTGTCGAACTCGATTTCCTGCGCGGTGGAGATCGTTTACCTGTCAGTGGCAACCTGCCGCCGGGCGAGTACTACGCCTACGTCATGAAATCGCATCTGCATCCGAGAGTCCAGGTCTATGGATGGCATCTGAATCACATCCTGCCGCCCCTCCCCATACCGCTTGCCAGGGAGGACCCGGATGTTGTTGTCAATCTTCAGGAAGTCTTTCAAACGGTGTACGATCGAGCCGGCTACGATTACACTCTGGACTACGCCCAACCGTTAGAGCCGGCGTTGGATGCCAAGGCCGCTGAATGGGTAACCTCGCTTGTGAAATGAGTGCCTTTGCCCCTATCGCAATACATTTGTCCAGACGAAATATGAACCAAAAACAGATCAAGACATTTTGCCTTCCCATCCTCTGTCTCTTCTCCCTCAGCATCTTCGCCCAGGGCACTCGTGTTCGTGTCACAGCCGAGACGGCCAGTGTCTACCTCGGCAGCAGCGTCCTCGGAACCGTCGAGAACGGACACGAATTTCGCAGCATGGAGAAACGGGATAAGTGGTACGCGGTCACTCTCGTCATTGATGGCCAGGCCAAGGTTGGGTGGGTCAAGGAATCGGACGTGGAGGTGGTGGACAAACTGGAAACCGCGCTGATTGCCCCCCCGCTGCCAGACGGTCTCTATAGGAAGGACGGCGCGATCTTCTCCAAGAAAGATGGCGCTGTGCTTGTCCGAATTCCGGCGGGTGAGTTCATCCCGGGCACTCGCAGTTCGCACTTAATGGGAAAAGTCGCGAAGGAACGCTTGGACGAGTTTTATTTGGACGCGTACGAAGTCACGAATGCCCAATACATGAAATTCTTTTCCGAAGCCGGGTATCAGAAGCCGAAATACATCGGAGAAGAACGCTTCAATGGCCCCCGACAGCCTGTCGTCGGTGTCTCGCTCGACGATGCCAAGGCATACGCGGCCTGGGCGGGACGCCGTCTGCCAACTTCGCTGGAGTGGGAGAAAGCAGCCCGCGGACCAAATGGCAACAGCTATCCATGGGGTAAAGAATCACCCACCACCAGCCACTCGGCCATCGGTATGCCGCTCCAGACCGGGGCCCCTAAAGGAATCGGCACCGTACAGTTGGACCGAAGCTTTTATGGTGTCTTTGACATGGCAGGCAACGTTCAGGAATGGACGAGTACCCGCGACGGCATCGCCAACTACCTGGCGCGCGGCTTTTCGTGGTCACATTCGTCAAAGATGGATAATCCACTGGGCCACAAATTCAGCGTGCCGGCAACCAGCCAGGATGCAACGCGAGGCTTCAGATGCGCGCTGAGTGAGAAGTAGGCACTTCATTGAAAACTCCAATAGATAATGTCTTTGCTTACCGCTCTGTTCGCCTATACTGCGAATCAAAGGAAGCTAATCGAACATCTTGCCGTCTGCGGTAAAGGTTTAAGCCTTTTGTGTGACCTGCCAACAAAGTGAAACGATCCTATATCTACACTCTCCTCTTCCTCTGGACGGCACTTACCGTTCCATGGTTTTTCTCAGAGACCAGATACGAAGCGATCTTCGGTTTCCCGCCCTGGGCGTTTTATTCGTTCGCGATGACGATCGGTTATGCGATTCTCATTGCGTGCGCTATCCAATTCTGGTGGCCGCTACTCGCAGGGGATGATGAGGAAGCAGAATGAATGACGAGGCCCTCCTTGGCACAGGTGGCGTGGTCTTCATCGGCGTCTACCTGCTGTCACTGCTCATTGTCGGGATACTTGGACGTATGGCACGGGAGGAGAACTCCCTCGCCGACTTTTATCTGAGCGGTCGCAACATGGGGATGTTTGTGCTGCTGATGACGCTATATGCGACCCAATACAGCGGCAACACTCTGATCGGGTTCACGGGAGAAACCTATCGCGGCGGATACAAATTTCTGGTGAGCGTGACGTTTATGATAGGCGTGATCGCCGCGTACCTCTGTTACGCGCCCAAGCTGTTCAAGCTCTCACGATCACGTGACTACATTACACCCGGTGACTTTCTGCAGGATCGCTACGGGTGCCGCGCACTGACGAATCTGGCGACGCTGCTGTTTGTCATTGCCCTGGCGAATTACATTCTGACCAACCTCGAGGCCATCGGTGCAATCGTCGAAAGCGCCACGGGTGGCAAAGTTTCTGCAGCGGCCGGCATCATCGCTTTATCGCTCATCATGGTCGTTTACGAAACACTCGGCGGCATGCGCAGCGTAGCCTGGACGGACATGATCCAGGGCCTCCTTCTGCTTTTCGGTTGCGTGCTCATCTTTGTGGTCATTGAGATGCATTACGGCGGCCTGACGGGCGCCGCAGACCAACTCATGCAAGACCCAAAATTCTGGAAACCGCCGGGAGCGGAGGAAAAGGTGAACTGGATGAGCCGCCTGCTATTGATTGCCCTTGGCATATCCATCTATCCACACGCTGTGCAGCGAATCTTTGCAGCCAAAAGTGAGAACACCCTGAAACGTTCGCTCCAGATCATGGTCTTCATGCCGATCTGCACGACCTTCTTCATGATCGTGGTTGGCCTGGTGGGCGCTGCAAAGTTTCCGGGCCTCGACAAGTCCCAGAGCGAAAAGATCACCCTTATCATTCTCAACGACCTCGCCCAGAGCTTCCCCGCAATCCAATTCCTGCTGATCCTGTTTTTGGCGGCAGCGATCGCCGCCATCATGTCGACCGTGGATTCCGCATTGCTGTCGATTTCATCCATGGTCGCTCAAGACCTGTATCGACCATTGAAGCCGAATGCACCTCAAGAGCGTCTGACGTTTGCCGGCAAAATCATATCGTGGGCCGTCATGGCCGGAATGGCCGGCCTCTCCCTGGTAATCGGTGAAACCATCTGGACTTTGATCAAAATCAAGCTGGAACTCCTCTGCCAAGTCGTCCCTGCAATCTTTCTTGGTGTCCATTTCAAATCCTTAAAAGCCAGGCCTGTCATGGCGGGCTTGATAGTCGGAACAACCGTAACTGTCGGATACCTGGTCCTTGAGAAACTGGGCCCCGATACGGTTTTCGGAATGCAGGTATCCTCAACTCCCCTGGGCATTCACGCCGGCGTCTGGGGACTGGCCCTGAACCTGATAGTTGTGGCCGCGATGTCAGCCTTATCGAAATCCGAGACGGACAATCAGGCCGCCGGGTAGACGATAGCGGGGTCATGCGCTGACCTTTTCCCACTTCTTGGTTGGGTCTGGTCCTTATCCAATTCTCAGATTGTTCTTGACGCCGAAGGTGTAAAAAATGGGTAAAAACTAGTCCCTAGGCCCACCTGCGCTACCAGAGCAGTTTCAGTCCATGCTTGCTGTAGTCGACCATTTCACGGTCTTTAGATACCAGAGTGAGCCCATTTCTGATCGCCTGCCATACCAGCATCCGATCAAACGGATCCTTGTGTGCTTCGATTGGCAACAGGTGGTAAGAAGATGAATCCATAGCTCCCAGTTCCAGAATCGATAACCCCATCTCTTCCGCCAGTTCGGGCAAGTACTCTGGAGCAACTCCGTTCAATTCCAATTTCCCGAGCTTGTATTTGAGACTGATTTCCCAGAATGAAATGGTGCTGATCCAGATGTCGTTGACTGAGTCTGCGATAATTGACTTCGCTTTCCTGCTCAGGTTTGACGGCTTCATAGCCGTCCATAGAAATGTGTGAGAGTCCAAGAGATAGCTCATGATCCAAGCAATTCTTCCTCGGACATCTTCCAATCCTCGTTAATCTTGAAGGTAGCCTTGCCCACCAGAAGCCCCAGATTCCGGCGCCTTTGCTTCACGTATTTCTCATATGGAACGAGAACAGCGAGTTTGTCTTTTTTCTTTCCGTAAGTGATTGTGACTGGCTCCCCACCCTGCACTTCCTTGATTACGCTGGAAAAATTTGCTTTGAATTCACCGACGGGCAAGCTTTTCATCATCTGCCTCCTGAGCATGTAGGATAAACATGCCACAGTTTCAGTTTAATTGTCAACTTGTCAAGAACATGCGCAACACGAACACACTGACCAAGGAAGAATGGGAGCAATATCACGACCTGGGCTACATCAGCCTTGGTGTTGTTTACCCCGAGGAAAAGATCGACGAACTTTGTGATCGCATTGACGAAATCATGCTCGGCAATATCAGTTACGAGGGCATGAAGATGCAGGTCTGCCCTTCGGCGTATGGCGAGAAAGATGGGACTTCCTTTACGACAGAGCCACCCAGGGGATCGCTGAAGTTCCGAAAGATTCAGGAACTGGAGATGGATCCGTTGTTCCTCGCCTACATACAACATCCACTGTTCAGGCACATCTCCCGCGAACTTATCGGCGAGCGGATCTCCATCTTCCGCGCCATGTTTTTTAACAAACCGGCCAACGGCGGAGTGCCACTCGTCTGGCATCAGGACGGACGCTCCTGGAATCTGAATAAATACCCTGAGATGACCATTTACACCGCGCTGGACAAGGCCACCAAGGCAAACGGTTGTGTCCAGATCGTCCCAAACTCACATCGAGAATGCACCGTCCATACCGTGGAAAGTGAGGAGGACATCGCACGCTTTGCGCCGCCGGAAAATCGCCACTTCCTCGAGATGGAGAAGGGCGAGGTCGTGATGTTCAAAGCCAAGACACTGCATTCATCCCTGGTAAATACAACGGACAGGCCAAGACGTGCGTTCAGCATCGGATTTATCGACTCGGATTCATATAACGTGAAGACCCACCAGCGATATCCGCTTGTCTTTCCGCACTACGAGCCCATCCCGGCGAATGGGTAGGCCAAAACGGGAGTAACGGTAGGAATTTCTGTTCATCTAATCGACATCATGGCCACCTGCATCGACATCTCCGGCATCACCTACCCCGCCGAATTCAAAGGCAACAAGATCAAGCCGCTCGAAGGCAAAAGTCTAAAACCCGCATTCGAAGGAAAGAAGATTCAACGGGAAGCCATCTACTGGGAGCACGAAGGCAATCGAGCCGTTCGCCTTGGCAAATGGAAACTGGTCTCCCGAGGCCACAACGGCAAATGGGAACTCTATGATATGGAGGCCGACCGTTCAGAGTTGAGCAACCTGACCGACGCGCAGCCAGAACTTACCCAACAACTCGCTGCTATGTGGCAGGCGTATGCCGAGCGGGCCAATGTCATTCCGTGGCAGAAACCGAAAAAGCCAACAGCGAGCCAATAGAATCCGACGGTCTGCCGCGCGCCCTGAGGGCCCACTGTTCTGAAGCACATCGCCTGACTCTGACTTACGGGCCTGAGAGATTTCTCCGACGACACCTGAGCCATGAATTACCATGCGAGGCACTTTCAGAACGTCCGGTCGAAGGTATGAATAATCACAAAATGAACAGCAAACGCGACACATCAGTCCTTAAGACGCTCGACGGACGCCCCGTGATTCTCCACGACGGAAAGTCCATCCCCCAATCCGGTTATTGCGATTACATTCCATGGGGGAATTGGCCAGAACGTAACCTGGACTTCATCCGCAACGGGGTAAAAGTCTACCACCTTCGCGTGGCCTACGGCTCTCAGCAGCGGGGCAAGGATTTCTACGACCAGGCGTATTGGGAGGACGACGGTGTCTTCCATGACAATGACGACGGCTACCACCACAATCTGGACTGGCAGGCCGAAACCATCCTGTCCAAAGAACCGGAGGCTATATTTTTCATCAAGTTCCTGACCGCCGCCCCAATCACCTACAACCAGAAGAACCCGGCCCATGTGCAAACGGACGAGGACGGCAGGCAATATCGCCAGGTCAGTTTTGCGTCTGAGAAAACCCGGAAACAACAGAAACGTTTCATGGAGACGATGGTCCGCGCGTGTGAATCGAAGCCCTGGGCTGACCGCATTGCCGGCTATCTTGGCATGCCCATCGGTGAGGGCATCATGCCCCTGAACATCGCCGGAAAGATGTTCGACTGTTCCGAAATCAATGAGACAGGTTTCAAGAAGTGGGTGAAAGCGAATTACAAGACCGAATCGAAACTGCGCAAAGCATGGGGCGATGTGAGCATTCGTTTCGCCGATGTTCGCGTCCCCCGTGACAAAGACGTGTTGGAGAGGATGCGGGCCACCGAGCCCACCTGCGGAGGCAAGCGGATCGATCTGAGCGCCATGCCCAGCAACTGCCATGAAGCCGCGCGCGGCCTTATGCACTGGGTGGAAGAAGGCAACGTTCCAATGGAGCGCGACTACTGCCGCTACATGCGGGAGCAGTATTTGGGCTGGACACTCAACATTTATTCCACATTCAAAGCCATCTTCAAAAAACTGAAGGTCAAGCGCTTCATTGCACTCGATACGGCCAAGCAACCGCAGTTAGGCTGGCAGATCATGTCCTCCTTTGATGGCATCGGTGACGGGCAGAGCTTCCCGCCCATGTTCCTCCTCACCGGCTCCTGGAACGTGAAGGAACTCTACAACCACAAGGACTTTGACGGCATCTGGAACCCTACGGATTACTACGCTCGTCCACTCGGCTTTGCTCTCGAAAGTGAAGGTGCGACCGACAGCCTGTGCGTACGTGGAAAGATCAGCATGGTCGAGGACGATGCCCGCACTTATGTCGGAGCTGGCATCAAAGAGCTTGGCGCTTTCCGGAACCCAGCCGAGGTGGATGCCGGACTGAAGCGCAATGTCGCCTATGCCTATTCACGCGGGCTGGCCCGTTACTGGTGCAACGTAGGCTCTTCTTACTTCAACGACAAAACTGTGCAGAAGACCATTGCGCAGACTCGCCTCATGCTCGACCGCCATGGCAACGGGCCCCATCGAGAGACCGAAGACGCCATCGCTTTCGTCATCGACGATACGAGCGTGCTGTATGAAAACTTCACCTCCGGCTATCAGACCCTGGCCACTATCATCCAGCGTATCCATGGCCTTGCCCATTGCGGCGTCCCATACCGCATCTATCTGCTCAGTGATTTGGAACTCGACAACTTCCCACGCTACAAGACATGGTTCTTCCCGAATCTCTTCAAGATCGACAAGAAAGTTCTCGAGCTGCTGCACCGAAAAGTTTTCCGCGACGGGAACGTCGCTATTCTCGGCCCGTCGACCGGTATCACCGACGGCAAGTACATCGGCCCCGAACGCCTCAGCGCGCTCCTAGATGTGGACATGGAGATGCATTACTACACCCCCGTTCGAAACGTGATTATTCAGAATCACGCTCACAGGATTACCCGGCGCCTGCCCGCCGGATTCTCCTTCGGTGACAGCATGCCATATGGACCAGTCCTGATTCCGTCGATGGAATCCTTTGAGAAGGAGCAGGCGACCGCCCTCGGCCACGCCAACGCCAACTACTTTCTCAATCGCAGCGGCCTTCTCGTGAATGAATTCGGAAAAGGCGCGGCCATGAGCGGCGCCAAGGGCAAGCGTGGCAAGGGCGACTATGCCCTGCTCTGGACCGTAGCCATGCCCCTGCCGGCCGAGCTAATTCGCGAATGTGCGCGCTACGCTGGCTCGACCATCTGGTCAGAAGAAGGAGACGTCATCTACGCCAGCAACAGCTTCGTCTCAATCACGAGCATGAAGGGCGGCAAACGGAAGATCCGCCTGCCTCACACCTTCCGTGTTACGGACGCCATCACCGGGAAACTCTATGGCCGTGTGAAGAGTATTGAATTACGTGTCACCCCACCCCAGACCAGAATGTTCGTGCTTGAGTAGAGGGAGCGGTCATAGTTGGGTGCGCGAACTGTATGCGGAGTGAAAACTACCTCGTAGGGCACTTCGCAGGATGGGCTGTGGGTGGCTTCTGTTGGATGAGTGAATCATCTACGATAAAACCCGCGGTACGACACGCTTCAATCAAACGGAGAAAAGCATGATTAGGAGTCGGTTTTCAACAGATCGATTTAGGGGAACCGCGAAAGGCCTGGAGACATTTTTTCTCGTCATCCCTGTGATGTTTTTTTTCGCCGCTCCGGTTTCGCTTTATGCGCTTGATACGCCCTCCTCGGCTGGGCCGGTCTCGCAGCTCGATGCCCCCGTCTTTCGCCTGCCGCTGATGCGCAAGACGCCGGCGGTCGATGGCCAGTTTTCGTTGGAGGAATGGGAAGACTCCTCCGCGCTGACGGGATTCTGGTCGACCAACGCGAACGATGCAGATACCGGCGAGCTGCGGCGTCCTGTTTACGAGCACATGGCCCCCGAGCAGATTCAGTCGTGGATATACGGTGGCTATGACAGGGAGCATCTTTACCTCGCATACGTCGTTTCGGTGTATCCGAAGAATGCCTGGCTCAAGGCGCTCGGACGATTTCCGGATGTCTACAACCATCCGCTTTACGGGCTCATGCGGGACGATCACGTTGAACTGGAGATTCGCCCTTATCACGAGCTGGGGCGCGGCTACCAGATGGGTATGTTCAAATGGTTCGTGAATCCGATCGGCAATGTCGCAGACCAGATGTGGAGCCCGAACGAAGGGCTCGGAAGGAGTTGGCAGTCTGGCGCCGAGGTCCAGACTGTCGTCACGCCGGGACAATGGGTGGTCGAGATGAAAATTCCGTTCACAAGCCTGAAGACAGGCGACTACACCGGGAAGGCGAATGACGGCACGGACCTCGTTAAATTGCCGCCCCCGGACGGCACAACTTACCGCGCCTGGTTCAAGAACGGGATCGGAGGCGCTGGCCAGTACGTGGTACTCTTCGACCAGCACGTCTGGAATACCACGAAGACAAAACTCGTGCTCGACTCCGGCACTATTGGTGTTCAGATCAACGAGATTGGGCCGGTCATGGAGGACATCATTAACGCCAAGGTACGGCTCAAGAATCACAGCGCTCAATCCCAGACAGTGCAGTTGGGTTTCTTTGTGGAAAATCCGGCGGGCGCGATTTACTCCAGCTACGAGGATGCCGAAACGAAGGACGGGATGCTCGAACTGGTGCCGGGTGAAGTGAAAGAGGTCCGCCTGAACAAGAAGTTTCCAGGCATCGCACAGGATGGGAACTACCTCTGGTTTGACGTGCGGCAGGCGGGCCAGCCGGCAAAGGCGCTCTACATGTGCCGGCTTACAAAATTCCATTCGGTCGATCCGCCGCACTATCTTTCGAGATGGCGTGAGGACAAATTGGGCAGCCTTGAAAAGATGCGTCCGCCCAAAAGAGATTTCTCATTTCAGTACCAGTATTCTCCTTATAAGGGGAAACTTTCGGCCATTGTGGACCGCGGAATCCACGGCGCCAGCGAGGAAGTAAAGCGCGCTAATGAGGCCAGACTGATGGTCCTCGAAGCGACTGAGGAAGGGGAGATGGTCGCAGACGAGGCGGCGACCTTCCACGGCGAATTTGCCACATTTCACTTCGACCTCTCCAAGCTGAAGGCCGGGGACTACAAAGTGGAATTGCTCTTGTTCGATGAAAACAAGCGAATCGTGGGTGAGCGGAGTCTGGAGCCGTTCTACAAGGGAGCATTTCCCGGAGCCTTTCCCTGGGAAAAAAATCAGCTCGGCCGAGACGACGTCGTTTGGGAGCCGTTCACGCCTATCACGGTCCAAGGGAACGTGCTCAATATGTACAAACACTCCATTGTGGTGTCGCCATCGGGTTTACCGGAACAGCTCACGATCAAACCTGACGATCGCGACCTGCCGCTGGAAGCTCGCATCGAGAAGAAAAAAGTCAGCGACAGCAAACTCGTTGAACTTGGACGCGGGCCGCAGTTGCGCGCACCGATGCGGTTCGAGGCGATCGTGAACGGGAACAAGGTAAGGTCCGAGCCGAAAGAGCCGGCCCAGGCGGTCCGCACGTGGAAGAGTGAAGTCGAATTCCGCTCGACGGTCTCGGTCGGCCTCATCGAGGTCAGCCTCCAGCCCCGATATGACTGCGATGGGTCGCTGACCGTTGACTTGACCTACGGCGCCGAACAACCGGTGGAAGTCGAATCGCTGGAACTCGTCATGGAGATCGCCGGGCCGGTGGACATGTGCGTCGCCGGCGGATACGGCATGGAGCCGGCATCTGGTTGGGATATGACCGTCCCCGATGGCGAAGGAATAGTCTGGGACAGCGCCAAGGACATGGAGCCGTTCGAACTTTACTATTCGTGTTTCGTTCCCTGGATGTACTTTGGCAGCGGCGATCGTGGATGGACCTGGATGTGCGACAGCGATAAAGGCTGGGTGCTCGACCGCGACGGGTCATGCATCACGCTCGAACGAAACGAGCAAGGCGAAGTCACCGTGCGGGTGAAACTCGTCAATCACCCGGCCACGATTTCCGGAAAGCGCTCCACGACTTTTGCATTGCTGACGCATCCGGCCAAGCCGAAGGAGTCGCAATACCGGCGAATCGCCTGGTATCACCGGCGTCCGGTCAATTATGAAGGCTCGCCCCCGCACGCGGCACTTCCCAACGACGGGCCAGGCGGAATTTCTGGATCGGACACCGCCTTCGAGCACTTCAAAAAGTTCTACCCCAACGGCGCGCCGCGACTTTACATATTGAAGAACATGATCAACGCAGGTATCCCCGCACTGCAAAAACGTGCCTACACTGGCGAATGGTTGTTAGATTCGAGCGCTCGCGTGAACAGCCCTGTCATCGATGGCAAAGGGCCTTACGGGCAGCCGTGGACGAAAGGCGGAACGGCACACACACAGTGGGGCTCGGAAAGCTGGGAAGATTATCATGTCTACCATTGCGCACGGCAGATTCGCGTGGGCAAGGTGACCGGCTGGTGGTGGGACGAGTTGCATGTCCCCGTGATGGGGATGTGTGTGGCTAATGATATGGCCTACTTTCGTGACCCCGAAAAAATGAGGGCCAAGGAACTTCCATTCCAGTCCAACTTCGGTTCATTTCAGGTCCGGAACATGCTCAAGCGGTTGGCACGTGAATTCAAGACGAACAACGTGCCTAACTTCACCGCGCTCTGGGCGACTTCGGCGACCTCGATGGAATCCTACGTCCAGGGCAGTTGGATGACGGAAAGCGCGGCCGGCGAGACCAAGTCCTACGAGATCGATCACATTACCCGCTTCCCTTTGAGCGGATGGAGATTTGCCTCCAGCACATCCAAGGGGCTGACCGTTTATCACGGGCCGCGGTTCGGACTGGACAGCGATCCGGGGGACAACCCGCGGCTCGACCGCGCACGGCTCGGGCGGGTGCTGTCGCACGATATCGGAGCCAGCATTACCGGGAACAACATGGAGCACTACGCTAACGTCTTCAACGCTCTGGCCGAGTTTGGCGTCTTCGAAGAAGAAACCACGGAATACATCCCCTACTGGCGTAGCGGGGAATACCTTCGTTTCGGCGAAAAGTTTGGCAGGGACTCTTTCGACCTCACCGCTGAAGACCCGTTCGCCCAGGTCCACGTATCGGTCTATCGGCGACCCTACAAGCAAGTGAACGGCAAGCAGGGCTACAAAGCGCTGTTCGTCATCGTCAACGAGGGCTGGGAGCCGCTGCGAGGCCGGCTGCATTTTATGAAACCTGAAAGAATATTCGGAGGACCGAACAATCTCCTCATGACCGAAATTCACAAACACCGCAATTACCAGCTTCCGTTTGACCTCGGTTACCTGGAACCGGCATACCCGTATGGCCAGTATCTCGGCCTGAAGGACGCGGAGACCCAGGGCACGGTAGTGAAGAGTCTATACAAGGAAGGGAAAGAGGTGCCCGACGAAATCTACGGTCCGGTCTACGTGCGCGACCATGATTTCAGGCTGCTCTACGGGCACTACGACCCGGGCTTTGACGGCAGCGATATCGGGCAACGCAATAAACGCAGTTCAGAATTGTTCCCCCGCAAGAGCGAGCCCCGGCAGGATATGTCCAAGCCACTTTGGGAACGATGGAAAGAATCCATGCCAGGCGTGAAGGGGAAAGAGGCAAACTAATGGAGGCAAACTAATTGAAAGAAACCAGATCTATTCTTCATTGGTTTGCCTTCATCAGTTTGCCAATTCTTAGAAGGAGAATCATGAAACACCCAGCGATTTTCTGTATGGCCACTCTGGCATCCCTGTTCTCCTGTTCAGATTCGGCGGCCGAGTTCCAATGGAACCACCTGACCATCGAAAACGGGCTGCCCGGCAATGACATCCAATTCCTGCGAGAGCGAGCAGACGGCGCTATCTGGATCGGTACTCTGTCCGGCCTGGGTTATTCGTTAGACGGAAAGTGCACCATCCTCGTAGAGAAGCAAAGGGTCTGGGACGTGATGCCGGCCAGCGGGGGCAAGTACTGGGTGGGATCGCAGGGTGGTGTCTTTCTCGCCGGGGAGGAAGATAAACCCGCGTTTAAGGACTATTCCATCGCCCCGCTAATCCAGGTGAGCGATGCAAAAATTTGGGCTATTGGAAAGGGCCAGGGGCAGGACAGCTTTATCGCAGAGTTCGACGGGAAAGAATGGTCAAAAATAGCAGCCCTCAAGGATGAGCCGGTCAAGGACATGTTCCGCACGAAGAATGGTGCGATATGGATATCCGTCGAAGGCAATGGAATCCTGGAGATTGGTTCGATCGCTGCGCCCGAAAAATTTGTCCGACATCTGGAAGGCCGCGAGGTCACCACCTTTCAGGAAGACAAGCAGGGCCGCGTCTGGTGCGGGACGTGGGGATACGGCCTTCAGGTTTTTTATCACGGGGAATGGACTCGCCACCTTCCCAAAGAAAAATCAGCGATCCTGGATATTGACGAGGATAGCGCCGGCAATATCTGGGTGGCGACCAGCGCTCACGGCCTGTGGCGCCAGGAGGGTGGGAAGTGGGTGAACGACTTGGAGAAGGAGCGTGGCGTCAATTTGATGGAGCCGACTTCCGACGGCCGCGTCTGGATCAGCAACCAGGCCCACGGCGGGCTCCGATTCTGGGACGGCAAATCATGGAACGATGCCCTGCCCGGCCCGCTCCCCATGCGCTGCATCCTCGAGACCCGAGACGGGGACCTCTGGGTCGGGGGAGTCCTGGATGGGGTTCATGTATTGAAGAATAAGGCAAACTAATGAAGATGAAATTGGCTTTTCTTTCCGGATGCGTCCTCTGTATGAGTGCGGCAGTGGCGGAGACTCGAATCCGTGCGGAGGACGAAAAGGATCTCGAATTCCTGACCAAACATCCGGAGGTGAAGAAGATGCTCGAAGAAATACCGGCGAACTATCTAGTCGAGCCCAAAGTTCTATACACCTGGTCTGACGATGAAGGAAAACCGATTCCGCGTCTCATCTCACTCGTGCCTTTGAATCCTGTGGGCAAACCCGACGGGAACGCACACTATTTCGGTGTAGAGGAGCGAATCGTGCCTTTCCGGAACGGGCAAAAGGAGGGGACGGAAAAGTCTTATATGGTGGTTGGCCGCGAACACCGCGTGGTGAGCGAGACCCCGTGGAAGAATGGCAAAATCGATGGCGTGAAGAAGGTCTTCCACCGGGCCAACGACAAACTGTACATGGAGGTTTCCTACGAGGATGGCCAGAGGCAGGGGGTGGAAAAGACTTACGACCTGCCAGGCCGACTTATCAAGACCACTCCTTACAAAGACGACAGGCCCCACGGCGAAGTAGTCGAGTATTACGCAGGTACGAACCAGTCAAAGAAAGTCATTCCCTTCCGCAACGGCAAAGTTCACGGAGTCGTGCGCGAATTTTATGAAAACGGGACGCTGAAACGCGAACTCCCAGCGCAGGACGACCGTTTCCACGGCATCGAAAAAGCCTACGATGAGAAAGGCCAACTGACCCGCACTCGCTACTGGCTGGATGATGAGATTGTGTCGAAAGAGAAATACAGCAGGCAAACTAATTGAGGCAAACTGATGAAGATGAAATGGGGAGGCAGAGGTGCCTATACACGTTGGATCTGACATTCAGGCGCTGAGTTTTGAAGATTTTATTGGTGCATTGATCGGGAAGGGGGCGTCCCCTTTGAAGGTTAAAAGGATCGTTGACGACAGGATGACAGGCCACGTCTCTCTCAGGCTGCTGGACGAGGTCACTGCCCTTGAAATTACTGCCATGACGGAGAGCCCATCTACCTACGAATTACAGCTCAGGAAACTCTTAGATCACACAAATCTTGAAGCACTCGAATGGGTCAACCTCTCTCGCCATCGAGTTTCCTTCAAGACCTTACCACGATGATTCTTTTCCTTCTTATTGGTTTGCCTCAATTAGCTTGCCTCCAAGCCAAGCCACGAGACATCCCCTACCGCATCGACCCGCTGCAAACACCGGCACCCAACGGAACAACCCTCCTTCTCTGGAGCTTCGAGAACGGCACAGCGACCGACGCCACGATCGGCAGAAACAACGGCAAACTTCGTGGCAGGTTCGATCCGTCTGAAGGCCGATTCGGCAAGGGACTCCGTTTACAAGGCGGGTCAGTGCTGCTCTCGGAGAAAGTGTCCATCCAGCACCTGGTCAGTTCCGGCGAGGAGGCGGTGGTCATGGTGGACTTCTGGTGCAAGCTGAAATCTTTCCCGGCTGGAAAGGACGCCTGCCTGCTCGAGATCCCCGGTGCGCTCGGAGTGCGCCTGGAGTTGACCACGGCAGGACACTTGCACGTAAGAGGCCCGGACCTCAAATTGACCGAATCGAAAAATCGAGTGCCACTCAACGAATGGTTTCACGTGGCCATCTTTCCCAAGGCGCTTCTTCAGCCTAACGGCATTTACATCGACAAGAACTGCATGGCAGTACTGCTGAACGGCGCCACCGAAATCCTGGCAAAGATGCCGCAGTATCGGCCATTGTCGTCCGAGCCGAATCCATTGAGCGTGGGCAACAGCTTCAAGCAGGACGCCAGCTTCGATGGCTGGCTGGACGAGTTTCGAATCTCCCGCGGAGCGGCCGGTTTCTATGAAATCATCCGGCAGGATTTTCTATTGCCTGAAGCGGCGCAATCGCTCAAGCGTTCTGAAAAGCACTTCCGAGAGCCATCGGCTGAGGTTTACGCGGAAACGTTCGATGCACCCGGCGCACTTCAGAAGGTCATTCCTCCGACGCAACCGCAGCTCTTGCCAACTGCCCCCGCCGCAGTTCGTGTGACCTCGTCTACGCAGCTCGAACCCGGCGAGCTCGCGCCCGAAACCGAAGATGAAAAGGACCTTGTCGAGGATTTAATCGAAGGAGAGCAGCAGCAGGAAAAGACTCCGCCTCTGGAATTAGTCCCCGGCGTGTGGGGCAAGGCGTTGGCCGTCCGTGGAGGCGTAGCTCGCGTCAAACTGCCGGAGCGAGTCGACCTTTCGGACGGGACACTCGAATTCTGGTTCAAGCCCGGCAATTGGGACAATCTGTCAATCCCGCCCGGCAGCCACGCTGACTGGAGCTACAACAATCGATACGCCCACCTTATTACGCTCTGGGGGCAGCCCAAAGACGGAGCGGGCCAACCGGCTCAGCTCGTCAGCATCTCGATCCGGCGCGACCAAGGTCGTCCACCCGTCGCACCGGAATTCGAAAAATTCTTCGCTCGCCCGCTCCTCCCCATTGTGCCGCACAAATGGATTCACGTGCTGGTCACGCGGAGCAAACAATTCTCTTACCTGAACGGATGCGTAATGGATGCCGAGTATCCCTCATCGGTGAATCTTGCCGGAGAGGAGACTTGGCAGACTCACCAGGCCGCGTATGTGACCCTCGGTAACGGTTACGAAACCTCTTACGACGAACTGCGGTTCTACTCCTATCCGTTTGAAGGCGTCGAGCGCGTCAACGCCCGCGCTTCCTTCACTAAAGATTCGCTCCAACTGCTTGACCTGGCCACCGTCACTCACCAGGTCGGGTCTTTAGGCAATTTCAAAGTTAACGAATCGGTCATGCCTCTCATCAATCGGTTCTCCGGTGGCTGGATGGAGGACTGGGTCAGCGGCACGGTCACTCGAGGGCCGGTGAAAGTGTTCTTCGCTTACCGATTGGCCATCGGAAAAATGATCGTTGCAGTAGTGTTGAATGACCCCGGCAGCGCAGCAACCGCTGACATCGAGTTTCACCTCCCTCAACCAGAGAAAAAGCTGAAAGGACAAATCCAGGTCTTCGAAGACAGCAAGGGTGGCGTGGTGCTGGACGTGGGTCTGTTGCCGGAAGGCAACTTTCCCGTGAAAGGCACCCTGTTCAACAAGGCCGGCGAGAAGGTCGCCGATTTCGAATCTGCCTTCCACCGCATGCCGCTGCCCTGGCTCCACAACAAACTCGGGCTGCCGGAGACACCGCCTCCGCCGTTCGAACCCGTGACAGTGAAGGGCCAGACCGTCATGGCGGTGCAGCGCGAACACGTCGTCGGAAGCGACGGAAATTACTCTTCCATCAAAGTCATCGGTGTTGAGATACTCGCATCGCCCATACGGTTGGAGGTAGAGAGTGGGGGAAAGGTCAATGTGTTCAAAGGCCAGGCCCCCGCGAAGATTGAGCACGCCCTGCCCGTAGAAACGAACTGGCAGGCTTCAGCAAACGCACCAGGACTCACTGCCAGGTCGAAAGTCCATTTCGAATACGACGGCACCGCAAAGTACCAACTCGACATCGAGCCGGCGCAGGACGTTGTTGTCGATCGCCTATCCTTGCAGATTCCGCTCAAGGCCGAATACGGCCAGCTCATTCACGTGCTCCCCACCGAAGGCAGTTTCCGAGATTACGTCACCGCCGGATTCCTGCCGCCGGGCGACGGCCCGCTCTGGGACAGCAAGACCTGGAAAAAGGACTATCCCGTATCCACTGGAGCGAAAGGCAACTTCGCCTCCATGCTCTGGCTCGGCGGCCCGGTTCGGGGCCTGGTCTGGTTCGCCGATACCGACAAAGGATGGACGCCCAACGACGAACGCCCCGCAGCGACCATCACCCGCAAGGATGGCGTGGTCACGATCGGGCTGCATTTCATCAACGAGCGACTCAGCCTGAAAAGCCCGCTGCAGATCACCTTCGGAATTCTGGCGACGCCCCCGAAGCCGCTGCCTCACGATTATCGTTTGTGGAATCGCGGCAACCCCAAAGAGGTCGGCCCCATCTCGTGGCGTCTCACCAGTTGCGATGCCTTCGCTCCGTTCAAAGTGCCCCTCGTTGAAAAGGCGTTCGACTATTGGCCCCGCGGAGACGACTGGGAATTCGCCCGAATGGCCATGCACGAGCAGCGTAATCTCTGGAAGAGCGATATTCCTCACGGCAAATACCCGGAAGGCACCAGCCTTATCCTCTACCAGGACGCCAACAAGTGTCCCGTACACCCAAAGATGAAGCCTTACTTCCAATGGGAATGGCGTTGGCGGTCTTATTCATGGACCCGATTGGAGCACCTGGTCTGGTATATGAACCAATGGATCACCAACGGCATCGACGGGTTCTACATCGACGACATCTTCCCCGGCGGTGATTGGAATCTCGAACCACTCGGCACTTCCTACCTCCTTCCGAACGGGCAGAAACAGCTCGGAGCATCCCACTTCTACTATCGTGAATTTTTGAAGCGGTTTTACGCGCTCTTTCACGCGCACGGAAAACGGCCCATCATCACCACCCACATGACGGATACGCTCCTCTGGCCGGAGCATGCTTTTGTCTCGGCCATCTACGACGGCGAGCACGGCGCCCGCGGCCACGGAGCGAACAAGACCTACATCGACGCCTGGCCCCTCGATTACCTGATGACCATTCGCAATGCTGAACGCACCGGCCTCATCACCGTCAACTTCGGGCTTCAGGTGCCCGACAACTGGCAGACAACTGCTCCGCCGCTCTGGCAATACATCGCCCAGCGATCCCGGGAGGCAGTGATCCTCCTGTTCGACAGCTCCAATCCACCCGGCCCTGTCGGCCAGCGCTACTATGGCAAGGACGTTGAGGTTTTCCCTTTCTGGCGCAACGAGCATCTCGTTCAGGTCGAGCCAGTCTTCAAAAAGCCTGTAAAAGACAGGGACCTGCCCGTTCGGAAATGGTGGACTCGCATCAGCGATAACTTCCACCGTTCCCTGGCAAAGCGACCGCTTCGGGCAACGCTCTACAGAAAAGGAAACCGCGGCATGGTGGTGGTCGTGAATTTCCTTCGCCGTTCCATCGATGCGAAGGTAACCCTGAACCTGGACGAACTCGGCATTCCGCCAGCAGATCAGGCCCGCCTCGCGGCCACCGACATCGACGACTGGCTGCCGCCGCCTGGCACCGACCTTGAAACCCTCCACGTGGCAGACGTCCCGCGCACGCGCACCGGCGCTTTGCTCACCGAGATCAAGGAGAAGGGAGGCTTCCCGGTAGTCCCTGAGGCCGGAGACGCAGGCGAAGAAGACGAGGCCGACCTGGAGACCCAGATATCAAAACCGGAAGGCGACGGCTTCCGGTTGTCCGATTCAGAAGAAGACAAACTCCCGGCTGAACGCGGCAAGTTCTACAACGTCAATCTGAAAGGCAACGTGCTGCGCCTGAACGTGGCGGGCCATAACTTCCGCGCCATCGAGCTGCGCTGGGATGCGATCACGGAATAGATTGAACGTGGCCCGATTAGAAACGCAGTCCCGCCGCAGAAGTAAGAAAGCCGGCGGTGGGACGCCGCTACTCCACCAACTTGATTGCCTTTGCGGCCGCGTCACGATGCGACTTCAAGGCAGACTCGTCTTCCTGAACGCTGCGGTATGCCCTCAGAGCATCGGATTTTCGGCCGGCGGCGGTCAGGGTCTCGCCGAGGGACAACAGCATCGCATGACGCCAATATCCTTTTTGACTTTCGATGGCCGCACGATTTAACACCGCGAGCGCCTCGTCGAACTTACCCCGCCGCGTCAGGATGCGCGCCGCTCCCTGTAATGACCGGAATTCATCCGCAGCTCCAATGGTTTCCTTTGACTCGAAGTTTTGCCGGTAGGCTTCGAGAGCTGCGTCATCATCCTTCAGGTTCATTTCACGATTGTCGGCCATCGTGGCGAGAATGCTGATTCGGGGGCGAGTTGCGGAGGTGTATGCAAGGGCCATCTGCAGATCCGTCTCAGCCTTTTTTCCTGCTTTGAGACCGACGTAAGCCCTGGCTCGTGCGAAGGCCCCTTCTCCGTTTTGCCAGAAGGGCCAATTGCTCAAATCTTCGCCTGAAACGATGCGATAAGCGCCATGTTCCAGCCCCCGGGCCGTGATGCCGAGCTTCTCCGTGTGAGGGCTCTGACCGATGTAAATCTTGACCGCCATATCACCGGTCGGTTTGGCGCCAATGCTGAGCCCCGCGCCGGTAATCTTTTTTACGTAAGTCTGAAGTTCCTGGGCTGCAAGCCGAGTCGCGCGTTGCGCCTTTTCATCGATGATGATCTCCGCACGCGGTTGGCCGTCTTTGACGATGACAAGCTCTGCGCTCACGTGAAGTTCAACGAATAAGAAAAGTGCGAAAGCGAAGGCAATATGTTTAAGGCTCATGATGTGTTCTCCACCTGGTGGTCTGGCTAAGCTCGGCAAGGAGCGGACCGTACTGCCGCGACGTTGCATCCACATCCGGGAGGCGGTCGTGAGCGACCCATTTGAAAACTTCGCCGGCGGCTTTGCATCCGCAGCCAATGCCCCACTTCTCTGGTCTGAATCAGTGCCCATGATTACGTTTTTCCGATCCAAATGAGCGGAGATCTTGATGAACGTATTCAAAAATTCTACGAATGCTGTTACTCGTCGTGAAATCGAGCGAGGCACACCGGATGTCCCTTCATTCGACCCAAGCCCTCATCCTCTGGTCTGACAGGATTGGCGGGAAATTAGAAAATCTCAGTCGCTCGATTTCCTACCGACCAAACGGCCTCGGCGTACTGCTTCCCACAGGACAGGCCACGGTAGGCAGCAAGTATCTCTTTGTGCCGTTGATTGTGGTGTTCAGCGTTGGGGTCGTATTCCTTACCCTGAAACGCTGCCCCAATTCGACCGTTCCACTCCATCACCTCTTCCCACCGATCACCGATATCTACAAACGTGTCGGGCACAAATCCGATGGTATGGGCGGGACCGTTGTCGTATGCAAACACACGAGCTACCGGGAAGACATCGTCACGTCCGAGGATACGACCTCCAAGCCTCAGGCTTAAAGAGGCTTCACCTGGTGGCCAGGACTACGATTCGTCGCCTCTCCTCCATATCCCGCCTGAAGCCCTTTTCCAACTCCGGCCTCCAATCTCTGCGCAATGACGGATGGCGAACCGTTGGAAAAAGGCGCCTCCGGCATCTATTGAGGAGCTCTAAACTATTTCGACATTGTTCAAGTCTGGTGAGCAGAAACATTCACATGACAACGTTCAACGACATTCTGAATGCCATCGATGGAGATTGGATTGCTGACAGGACGGAGGAACTCGTCAGGATTCCGAGTGTCACGATGAATGAAGAGGCCGTTTGCGCGGCGTACGAGCAAATGCTCGGCAAACTCGGGCTCGATGTGGATGCGCGAGAGGTGACGCCGGGAAGGAACAATCTCTATGCACGCATTGCCGGCCACGGGGAAGGGCCGGCACTCATGTTGAATGGACATCTCGATACGATCCCGAATCAGAACAATCAGCCCTGCTACCGGGACGGCGACCTGCTATTTGGTCGTGGGACAACGGACATGAAGGGCGGTATGGCTGCGATTCTTGGGGCAGCGAAGGCAATCCTTGAAACCGGGATGAAGCTCAAGGGTGATCTTTGGATTACGGCAGTCGTAGGGCATGAGGAAACTGAAGCGGAGAAGGATGGGCCGAAGGCTTTAATCGAAGACATCAACAGCGGCCGAACACCTTGCGATCGGATCATGATTGTTGAGGGCCCGGACAAGCTCTGGGTCATGAGCATGGGATCGATGGTGTTCACGATTCATCTCGACCTGGAGGGGGGCGGGAGGCACACAAATTTCGTCCCGTTCTCCGAAAATCCGATCCGGCACATGAGCGATCTGATTCAACGAATTCTTGAAAAGCAGGAGGAACTCGATGCGGGGGAAGCGCACCCACTTGCCGGTCCGGAACGCATCGATATCGGCATCGCCCAAGCCGGTGACTATTTCAACCGGACAGCACAACGATGCACTCTGACGGGAACTCGCCGCTGGACGCCCGGTAAGACGGCAGAAAGTATCCTGAAAGAGTTGAGAGCGATGGCCCAACCATTCGCTGACGCAGGTGGAATGAAGCTATCGGTCAGCATGGAGCATCAGCGCGAGCCATTCGAAACCGCGCCAGACGATCCCCTTGTGAAGGCAACAGAGGTCGCACACAAGACGGTCGTCGGTTCTGAAGCCGAGCACATCGGGATGCGAATTGTCGGGGACGCAAATCTCTACGTGCATGGGAGCGGCGTGCCCACTATCTATTACGGGCCATCCAACGAGACCGCTCACGCGGATATTGAAAAAGTCTCTATCAAGCGTCTTAAATCCGCCGCACAGGTTTACGCACTGACGGCTGCACACTACTGCAGAGTAGAAGAATAATGTCTGGACTGGATATTGAAAAGATTCGGAGAGATTTCCCCGCGCTTGAACGATACACCTGGTTTCAGAACGGTGGAGTAAGCATTACGCCACGACCAGTTGCGGATGCCTATGCAGACCTGATGCAGGAGCTGCTTGAACACGGCCCGGTACACATCATTTATCCGGATATGGAGTGGCCTCGGCGTGCCCGAAGCATGGAACGCATCGCCCGATTCTTTTCGGTCGAAAAAGACGAACTTGCATTAATGCGCGGTGTCAGTGAGGCGTACCAGACCGTACTTCGTGGATTGGAGTGGCGGGCAGGGGATCAAATCATTCTCACTGCGGACGAAGAAGCTGCACTCCTGCTCCCGGCCTTACATCTACGCGATCTGTTCGGAGTGGAAGTGATTCGCATGCCACTGATTCCCGACACCGAACAACAGGTCGAGGCACTCAAGAATTGCATGACCGAACGGACGAAGCTCGTCGCTCTCAGTCACGTCGGCACGGACATCGGTTTTCGCATTCCCGCGAAGGAACTCTGTGATGCCGCACGAGAATCCGGCATCATGACCTTCCTCGACCTTGCACATTCCGCAGGGCTTTATCCGATGCCCCTTCGCGAGTTGGGCTGCGATTTCGCCGGCATCCTTTCCTACAAGTGGATGTATGCACCTTATTCAGCAGGTGTCCTCTTCATAAGAAAAGAACGCCTGCATGACATCCAGGTCACTTACGCGGGAGGCCGTTCTGAAAAGTCACTCGACTTCGATCACGACACCTATGAAATGCATGAGACTGCGCAGCGTTTCGAATACGGCCCTTGGCCTTGGCCCCTGGTCCACGCCTGGGCTAGGGCACTGGACTATCTTGATGAATACGGGCTTGAAAACATCTGGAGGCGCACCGTTTCACTTTGCAATCGGCTGAAGGATGGCTTGAAAAACATTCCTGGCGCCCGGCTGCTCACACCGGAATCTCCTGATTTTTCAGCAGCCCTCGTCACCTTCGAGCTCGCCGGCTGGAAGGGTAAAGAACTCGTGAAGGCTTTGCGAGACCGGTGGAACATCATCATCAAGAATCCTGCCCCGGACAGCATGGAGTGTCTTCGAACAAGTATTGCTTTCTTTCTTCTGGAGCAGGAAATCGATACATTGCTTGAGGCACTCAACACCCTTTCCCATGAAAAATAATAAGGAGCAAGCATGTCGGAACCAGAAGTAAATGTGCAGAAGATGACCCGGCGCGAGGTGCGTGAGGCAATGGGAGAAGGCAAATTCAAGGTGGCGATTATTCCAACCGGCGCCATCGAGCAACATCTCGAACACCTGGCCATGGAGCATGACATCCGGTCCTCCACCTGGGTAGCACAGCAGGCAGCGCTGAAGCTCTATCCCCAGGCAATCGTCGCTGTGCCAATGAGTATCGGCATCTCGGAACACCACATGATTCACAAGGGCACGCTGTCCGCGAAACCCGGCTCATGGATGACCATTCTTTTTGATGCCATCGAATGCATGGCACGGCACGGTTGCAACCAAATCCTGGTCCTGAACGGGCATGGCGGACACGAACAGCCGGTCTACGGGATTCTACGCCAGTGGCAACTCTACTTTCAGAACGTGATGCCCGACGTGAATCTCCAGTTCAATTCTTATTGGAACTTGTCACGGGCAGAGGCCGAGGAAGTCTGTGAGACCGGCGTCCCCGGCCACGCGACCGAATACGAAACTTCGATGGCGCTCCATCTCTTCCCGGAAAATGTCCGAACAGATGCGATCGAAGATCCGGAAGCCAGGCTGGCCACCGCAGAGAAAGGTCAGAAGTTCTGCGAAGCCGCAGTCGCTAAGACGGTCGAATACATTGAAGGGATGCTCAGCGGCCGGTTCGCAGAAATAAAGGCGCATGTCATGTCGAAAGATCTGGACCCCAGGGTCTGGGATCATTAGGGGATAATTTTTTGACCTGCCGTCTTTTCCAAATAATGATCCACTCGGAAACTTCTCTGAGTCAGCTATGCGAGGTGGACTTCGAGGTGTTTTCCAAGCGCTCGAGCGACCTTGTCGATGGTCGAAAGCTTCACGTCCATTGCGTGGTTCTCCAATCGCGAGATCGCAGTTCTCTTGGTCTTAATCATCTCGGCCAATTCAGTTTGAGAAAGGCCAGCTTCTTCGCGTGCTTGCTTGAGGAGAACACCGATCTTGAAGCTCTCGTAACCGCCATCAAAAGTAACTGCGAGTTCGGGGTTCTTCTTTTTCCAATTCTGGATGGAACGATCAAGATCGCTTTGTTTCTTCGACATGGTTTATCTCCTTTTCTTACGCGACAGGTAATCACGTCTGTAACTTTCGGCTCTTCGAATCTGGCGAGGATCGGTCTTCTGACTCTTCTTACTGTAACCATTAGTCAAGACCATCACGTTCCCGCTGCAGAAAAAACTGAACACCCTGTAGGCATTCGATCCACTTCTTATACGGCATTCCCATATTTCCTCCGTGCCGTGCAGTTTCTTGAGGTATTCTGCAGGCACTCGGTCAAGATCCTCGATCAACTTAAGCACCCAGAAAATCTTCTGCTGGTCTTTCGGCGACAGAGATTCAGGAAAGTCTTCGAGAGGGCATTCGTCCTCCCTCGTACGGAAGTACTCAATTCTTCTCGACATGGTGAAAGGGTAACCTGTGGGTTACCCCACATCAAGAGGGGTATCTGGAACCTCCATCATAATCTCACTCTTAATCTCTAATCCTCTCTGTCCAATTTTCTTGTAACTCGATTCTATTCGGCAAGCCTGTTTCTATAAGATTGCAGATTCTTAATCCTTATCTGGATCTGTGATGGGTATGGAGAAGATGGCAGATTATGAGCGAGATTGAGATGGAGATTTCGTTTGCAGTCGAAACAGATTAAAAATCTGCGCCACAAAAGCTCCAAGACATCATGAACCTTCTCCTCTCACTCGCATTCTTCGCCATGCCCGCCAGCCAAGCTGAATCTCCACCCAACATCCTGATCATCCTTGCTGATGATCTGGGCTACGGAGACATCGCCTGCTACAACCCGGAATCGAAGGTGCCGACACCGCACATCGATGCACTGGCCAGAGAAGGCATGCTGTTCAAAGACGCGCACGCGCCTTCGACGGTTTGCACACCCACCCGGTACAGCCTGATGACCGGACGTATGGCGTTCCGTCACGGGCTGCGCGGCGTTTTTACGGGCGCGGGCGGGCCCTGCATGATTGAGAAGGAAAGGCTCACGTTGCCCGGGATGCTTCAAGGGAAGGGTTACACCACTGCCCTGTTCGGGAAGTGGCACATTGGGCTGACGTTTCTCGACAAAGAAGGGAAAGCAATCAATCAGGGCGGACTCGAACCTGTGAAGCAGATCGACTACTCACGACCGATTCCGGATTCGCCTATTCACCGCGGGTTTGATCATTTCTATGGCACGGCCTGCTGTCCGACGACCGACTGGCTTTACGCCTACATCGACGGAGACCGCGTCCCTGTTCCCCCCACTCAGCTTCTGGATAAGTCAAACTTGCCCAAACATCCTTACTCCCGCGATAACCGGCAGGGAATGATTGCGCCCGACTTTGATGTTGAAGAGGTGGATATGGTGTTCCTGGACAAGAGTAGAAAGTTCCTGGAAAACCATGCCAAGACTTCACCAGACAAGCAGTTCTTCCTCTTGCATTCAGCACAGGCCGTTCACCTGCCTTCCTTTCCGGGGCGTGACTACCAGGGAAAAACCCAGGCAGGCCCTCATGGCGATTTCATCTTCGAATTCGACCATATCGTCGGCGAGTTAAGGAATGCGCTCAAACAAAACGGTTTCGCCGACAACACCCTCGTCATCGTTACCAGTGACAATGGGCCTGAGGTGACGTCCGTCATCAACATGAGGAAGACTTACGAGCATGATGGTGCACGCCCATGGCGTGGCATGAAACGAGACCAGTGGGAAGGCGGGCATCGAGTGCCATTTATTGCAAGCTGGCCAGGCAAGATAAAGCCCGGCAGCATTACCGAACAGACCATTTGTCTCACAGACATCATGGCGACATGTGCGTCCATTACTGGCGCAGCCTTACCGAACAACTCGGCGGAAGACAGTGTTAATATCCTTCAAACATTGCTGAACGGATCGGAAGACACACCTGAGCGTCGTTACACATTGCATCAAACCATCTCGCTCTCACTCGCCATTCGCCGCGGCCCCTGGAAATACCTCGACCACAAAGGCTCCGGGGGCAACCGCTACGACCATCCACAACTGAGGCAATTCGCCATTCCAGATACCGCGCCCAACACACCGGGGCAGCTTTATAACCTGGATGAGGACCCGGGCGAGCGAACGAACCTATGCCTGGAGAATCCGGAAATCGTCAAAGAACTCAAGACGAAGCTGGACGAGTTCGTCAAGAGCGGGAGAAGCGTTCCGATCCGAGAATAGCCAGCGCCACTGCCGCGGACAGGACGGCGTTCCCGGTCCGCGTCATGTGAATGCGGTCGTCGCAAAGGCATCTATAAATACCAGTGTTCATGACGACCGCATGAAGATCGTTGATTCCGGCCCCATTCCTGTTCATCAGCTCAATCGCCGCGGTATTGTAGCGAGCGGGCAAGGGCGATGGGCTACAGTTCCCCTTTAACACTCCCGGCGGGCCATCGAGAATCGGAGTCGTTGTGGCGAAGATAAGCGTTGCGTCTGTCTCCCTTTGCAGTCGACGCAGGACGAGTCTCAGATTTCTTGCATAGGCCGCTATAGTGAATCTGGAGGCCCCCTCACCGCTGCCGGGAATGCGTCCGAGATCCCAGATGCCTGCATTGAAATGGATGATGTCGGGCTGGTGTTGAATCGCCCAGTCAGAAAGATTTTCGCGCAGCATCAGGCTGTGTCCGCAATTTGCCGCCGGCGAGATGACCTCGGCCTTGCCTTTCAGCCTGGCTTTCACCCCATCCTGGTAACCCATTCGAATGCTGTCGCCGAGAAGTAAAACGCGCTTGAGAGAATCCATGGAAATGTGAATCCAGTTTCAGAGTTCGTTAAACGCTGCCGGGACTTAAGGGCCAACGACTTTCATCGCTTCAACAATACGCGCACTCTTACAGATGGCTTCGAGAGTGGAAATAGTTCGGAGGGTGTCGTCTGGAGTCCAGAGCTGTTCGGTCTCGCCGGCAATGACATCGGAGAAATGATCGATCTCGGTTGTGTAAGCATTTGGGTCTTCAAGCTCGATTGTCTCGATGTGCTTTTTGTTCTTCCAGATTTCGATTTCCTTCTTCGTTCCCCTGGCGGTCCAGGGGTCAGTCAGTCTGAGGCGCCCTTCCTCACCAGTAATTTCAGCGTGGATCTTAATGTCCGTGCAAAACGCACATTCAGTGACTGCAGAAATCCCGTTCTCAAATTGGAGGGTAGCGGAATTAGAAAGGTCAACCTCAGACTCGGCATACAAGGAGGCGCCGAATACAAAGGACGGCGTCTGCCCAGCTACCAGGACAGCAAAGCTGATCGGATAAAATCCCAAGTCAAACAGGCAGCCGCCTCCCATACTTTTCTTCAGGCGGATGTTGCCTTCCTGTTTGAATGGAAAGCAGAACGCGCCCTGTATCAGCCGTGTCTGACCGATACGTCCACCCTGGATTAGCTCAAGCACCTGGGCTATCTGTGGCTGAAATCGATACATGGCCGCTTCCATGAACTTCACGCTGTTTGACTCACACGCGGCGATCATGGCCGCTGAGTCTTCCGCGGTCATCGCGGCCGGCTTTTCGCACAGGACATGTTTGCCTGCGTGCGCTGCCTTTTCCGTCCATTCCCGATGCAGGGTATTCGGCGTGGTAATGACAACCGCCTGGATGGACTCGTCCTTCAGCATTTCCTCATAGGATCCGTATGCCGTCGTAATCCCATGCTGCTGAGCGAACGCCTTAGCCTTTTCTTCACTGCGGCTTGCCACTGCAGTGAGCTCAGACCGTTCGCAGCCCCGAAATCCTTTAACCAACCAACCGCCCACCATGCCGGTTCCGATCATGCCGTATTTGATACTCATAAATTCTTCTATGTGAGCGTGAAGTTGTAGGAACAGTGTCGTCCAACCTTAAAACGTGCGAAGTCCTATGCACCAAAACATTTTTTACATGTCTCTACTTCAAAACGAAACCTGATGTAACTAATAAGACTCAAGTCACTCCTTCTCCATTCCATCGATTTTTGATTCCTCCCACAGTTTCAGATTCCCTTCTCATGCTCTTTTTCAATCGATGGTCTCTTCAAGCTCCCGACCCTCGGCTCCAGTCACCGGACCTGGCCGAGGGTTGGCTCATTCTTCGGCCGCTCCCCCCGATTCACTAACATCCTTGCCATGAGTATGCTCACATCTAGAATCAGTACGAACGTCGTTTCTTTAACTGAGCTTGTTCGTGGTAGCAGCGCTATGTCATCAATCAGTGGTGGATCAGTAACTCTTTGGATTTCACAGCTCAAAGGCGGAGAAGATGCAGCCCTCGCCAAGCTCCATGATCGGTACTGGCCATTTCTGGTGAACCTGGCACGAAAAAAAATACGCGGCCCGCAGCGTGGTGCCGCGGATGAAGAGGATATTGCAGGCCAGGCATTCTGGGCCTTTTACCAGATGCTCCAGGACGGCGAAGTTCCCCGGCTTAATAACCGCCACGACCTCTATGCGCTTCTGGGCATCATCACCGCGCGCAAAGCCATCAACCAGATGCAACACGAACGCCGGCTCAAACGTGGAGGCGGACAGGTGCGCGGCGAATCGGTGCTCGGTTATGTTGCCGGGGCGGATTCCCAGCGTGTGGGAATGGACCATCAAAAAGGCAAAGGGCCAACTCCGGCAGAAGAGGCCATCCTCCACGACTGCTATCAGCATTATCTGGACATCCTGTCAGACAATCTGCGCTTCATCGCCGAGCGCCATCTTGCTGGCTTCAGCAACCTGGAGATAAGTGAAGAGTTGGATTGCTCCAAGCGCACGGTTGAGCGCAAGATGCGAATCATCCTCAACAAGTGGAAAGAACAGGCTGCAGACAGCATCAATGCCCTCACTCCGTCATGAGGATTCGCTGATGGGAACGCGGATGGAAAGTGAGACCGCTCCAGAGGTACCACCAGGCGCTGGTGAAAAGACACGGGAGCTCAAAAAGCCGCTTTCACAGGATTACGAATCGCTCCTGGAATGGATGGATCCGATCATCGACGATTTTGAAACGGCCTGGCAATCCGACGTTCCACCAGAGATCGATCGATTCATCGAAAACGTCCCCGAGGATCACTTACCTGCACTCCTGCGCGAACTGGTTCTCGTAGATCTGGAGCATCGTTGGAAGGCCGGCGACCGGCGTTCCATCGAAGCCTACCTCCGCGAGTTTCCGGAGCTTGTTAATTCGGATGAACCGGTCGTCCAGTCACTGCTCGATCACACCCACGAACTGCGAAATCGGTATGCCCCAGAGGCTGCCGTCGCGGCCACGGAATTGATTGATCCAACCAGCCTGAGGGGGAGAAGCGTCCACATTCAGTGCATCCATTGCTCCAGCCACATTCAGGTGGTGAGTGAGGAGCGTTACGAGGTTATAGGCGAAATCGGCCGCGGCGGTCTGGGTCGCGTCCTGAAGGCGGACGACAAGGAAATGAATCGTGAGGTAGCCTTGAAAGAGCTCCTCCCCATGCCGGGCCTCTCCACCCTTGAGAGACAGCTCAAAGAGTCGCGCATTGCACGATTCATGGCGGAGGCACGAATCACCGGCCAACTGGAGCATCCGAGTATCGTGCCGGTTTACGAGATCGGCCAGCGCGAGGATGGCGGTATTTACTACACCATGAAGATCGTTCGCGGCAAGACTCTTCACCAGCGGCTCAAAAGAAAATCTGGCTCAAAGCAGCCCTCGACGAACACCATATCCTCCTCAAAACTGCGAATCCCTGAGGATTCACTCCCGCTGGATCTCGCGGGCCGACTCCCACTGCTGTCAAACTTTGTCGATGTCTGTCATGCCATCGCGTATGCGCACTCGAAGGGCGTCATCCACCGAGACATTAAACCTAAGAACATCATGATTGGAGACTACGGTGAAACCGTAGTTCTCGACTGGGGGCTGGCCAAGCACCGCGAACAAAAGCAGCCGGGCTACCGGACCATGGTTGGTGAAGTCATCGGAACGCCCGAATACATGCCGCCAGAACAGGCTCGTGGGATGATTGAAGAAATCGATGAACGCAGCGACGTCTTTTCACTGGGCGCGGTGTTGTATGAGATTCTGACAGGACAGTCCCCTTACCAGAGCGATTCGAAAACGGAGGCACTCGTCGCCGCGAGTAAGGCGATCATCCTGTCGGTGAATGAAGTCGAGCCTCACGCGCCCCCCGAACTCTCCGCCATCTGCGAAAAGGCCCTCCAGCCTTACCCCAAGGATCGCTATGCCAATGCAGATTCACTCGCCCGCGATGTTCAGTATTATCTCTCCGGGCAACTGGAGAAACGCATCCGTGCGGAAGAGCGTGAACAGACCGCGCGCCGCTATCTTTACGTGGCACACATGAACCTGGCAAAGCAGGCATGGGAGGTAGGCAACATCAGCCGTGCCCACGCTCTGCTCGAAACCCATCTTCCTCAAAAGGATCACAGGGACGTCCGCGGCTTTGAATGGTTCTACCTCTGGCAGCTTTGCCACAGCCGTCAGAAAAATACTCTGCGTGGACATCGTGAACCTGTGTGGGCGGTAGCCGTATCGCCCGATGGCAAATCCATTGCGTCTGGAAGCGAAGACAAAACCATCAGGGTCTGGGATTCAAGCACGGGCAAGGAAATCACCGCCCTGCCGGGCCACACTCGGGTCATCACCTGCCTTGCCTTCTCGCCATGCGGCCGATTCCTCGCATCGGGCAGTGGGGATTTGACGGTGCGATTGTGGGATCTGGATACCGGCTCACAGTGGGCGCTATTCCAGGGACATAAAAGGCCGGTCAGCACGTTGGCCTATTCACCGAACGGGGAAATTCTCGCATCCGGTGGATTCGATCGAAACGTCATCCTGTGGGACACCACTGACGGTAAAGAAATCACCCGGGTAGGCGATCACCCGCACCGGGTGCGCGGCAGCGCTTTCTCACCTGACGGTACCACGCTGGCGACAGGTGGCGGCATTCCGGATAAGCCGGGCGATATCTATCTGTGGGATGTTCGTGAGATTCGGCAAGGCAAACGGAGCCCGACGATCCTCAAGGGTCACTTCGGGTCGGTAAACACCGTGGCCTTTTCGCCGGACGGCAAGACCCTTGCATCCGGCAGTTGGGATCAGACGGTCAAGCTATGGGATATCCTCAGCGGCCGGGAACAGATGACCTTTCAGGGACACAGCGAAGGCGTCGTCTGCCTGGCCTTTTCGCCGGACGGCAACCTGCTCGCGTCCGGCAGTGGCGAGCGAAACATGGCCGGTATCGTCAAAGTCTGGAACGTGAGCGATGGGAAAGAACGGACAACCCTCAAAGGCCACATGGACGGCATTCTTTCGCTCGCATTTTTCCCCGATGGCAATCGTCTCGTCTCTGCCAGTTTTGATAAGACACTGAAACTGTGGGACATCGCGGTCGAGCAACGCCTCACTCCGCAACTCAAGGGACATACTGCCGGCGCCTGGGCCGTTGCCTTCTCACCCAATGGGAAGCTCCTCGCTTCAGGCGGTCAGGACCGTAAGGTCAGGCTCTGGAACAGTCGCACATGGGAAGAAGTCGGCTCCCTGAAAGGCCACGCCCGCCTCGTCACCTGCGTCTGCTTTTCACCCGATAGCTCATTGCTCGTTTCAGGAAGCGCGGACAATAGCGTCCGAGTCTGGGACGTTGAATCTCAGGTCGAAGTTTTCAATCTCGCGGGGCACGTAAAAGAAATAACCTGCGTCTCGTTTTCACCCGACGGTAAATGGCTCGCCACGGGCAGCCAGGACAACACGGTCAAAATCTGGGATACGGAAACCGGGGGGGAGATTGCCAGCCTTCGCGGGCACCATGACGTTATCTCCTCTCTGGATTTTTCACCCAACGGAACGCGTCTGGCCACCGCCAGCTTCGATAAGCAGATTAAGGTCTGGGAAATCAACGTCCAGAATCAGCACCCACTGGAAAAGCGGACACTCGAAGGCCACCACTCCCCCGTGCTATCGCTCAAGTATTCGCCGGATGGCCGAAGACTGGCTACAGGCAGCCGCGACGGGGTGCTCAAACTGTGGAGCACTTCCAATTACGAAGTAATAGCCAGCCACCAGCCGAGCAAACATGGGCTGATGAAGCTCGCCTATTCCCCCAACGGGCAGACGCTGGCCATCGGCAGCTATGAATCCGTGCTCCACCTGGATATCCAATCCGGTGACGTCCTCTTCAATCTCGATACCGGAAGGGACTGGGTGCAGGCTGTGGATTTCGATGTAGAGGGCCACTTCCTCGCCGTTGGGAATTCAAGCAGTATTGCCATTATCGAAATGGCGAGACAGAAAATTCTGTGCGAACTCGAAGGGCATAACTACAGCATACTCTCTGCCTCTTACTCTCCGGATGGTGAATCGCTGGTTACTTCGAGCCGTGACCGAACCGTCAAGATTTGGAATCCTGTAACCGGCGAGGAGTTCGCCTCACTTGAAGGCCATAAAGGCGCGGTCTATGCACACACGTTTTCACCAGACGGCAAGACATTGGTCACCGGTAGCAGTGACAAAACAATTCGGCTCTGGAATCTCCTAAAAGGTGGACAGGCTGAACCAGCCTCCTCTCTGAATGGGCACACGGAACGCATCACGTGCCTGCACTTTTCACCGGACGGCAGACAGTTCGCTTCCGCCAGCAGCGACAACACAATCCGGCTTTGGGATTCCAAGACTCACGAGACACTTCAAGTGATTGAAGGCCACACAGACAGCGTGAATGTGGTCAGATTTTCCCCAGATTCCTCCCTGCTCGCATCCGGCAGCGGCAGGTGGATCAACCGCCCCGCAGCGGCAAAGCTTTGGGATGCCGGCACCGGAGAACAGATCTCCGTGATAGCAGGTCACAAGGGCTCACTCGAGTGGCTCGACTTTTCGCAAAATGGCCAGTTCATCGCGACGGCCAGTTCGGACGGCACGGCTCGCATCTGGGACATCACGAATCCATCCAGCCCGCAGGAAGCAGTGATCCTCATCGGTCATCGTGATCGTGTTACTACCGTTGCCTTCTCACCGGACGGTCTTTCCATCGCCACAGGCTCCGCAGACAAGACCGTGAAACTTTGGGACATATTCACCGGCCAGGAGCTTCTCACACTAACCGGTCATCACGAGTGGGTGAACTGTCTGTCGTTCGATCCCAAAGGTCGCATGCTGGCAAGTGTGAGCTGGGATGGCGACATCAAACTCTGGCATGCGGCCACCAATTCCCAGGTCGCCTGGAGTTACGCAGACGAAGCCCACCACCTGGCAGTCGAAAACGAACCGGACCTTGATAGTACATCTCAGGCGATCGAACTCGCCGAACTCGCCACACGTCTTGCACCGGACGATGACAATCTGAAACAGATTCGCGCGGTGACATCCCTCCGGGCAGGCCACGCTTCGGAAGCAATCACCCGCCTCGAAAGGCCTGGCGATCCTGAGACCGAAACAGACTGTATTTACAGACTCTTTCTCGCCATCGCTTACGAGATGACAGGTAATCGAGACCAGGCAGTACGCTGTTACAACCAGGTAGAACGCTGGATGATGGTGAACAAGACCAAACAGCCACTTCTCTACAAGCTGCACAGAGACGTGGAAGAAAAGCTGGGCATTTGATACCCGGGCGAACCTTCACCCACCATAGCTCCTGCCCTTCCACTGGCCTTTGGATCGCCGCCAGTGTCGTAAAGCAGAATCGAAAGTCATGCAGGTGTAAAGGAAGCCTGCGAATGGCAACGTCAGGCAGTAATAGATTGGGACACGATACCACCGCACGATCGGAATGAGTGAACAGGCCATCAACGTAAACGCGGCCAAGGCGGGAAGAACCACAGCCAGGAATAGACTGATGTCGTTGCAAAAGAGGGAGGCCCCTGCCACCAGGCACACCACTGGTCCCAAATAGAGCATCAGCATCCCAAGCAGCGTACCCAGCAGCAGCAGAGACGAGTGTCTCAATTGGGTGAACGCGGTGCGAGCGACCATGTCCCAGATCCCTTTCAGCGATTCATACGGACGCGTGCTCACAATCTCTTGAGTGAGCCCCAGCCAGATTCGATTCTTTCCAGTACCACCGTTTTGAATCAATGGGCCAAAGGCGACGTCATCAATGACTCGATCGCGAATACGTTCGAGCCCCCCCGCATTAGCAAGTGCACTTCTGCGTACCAGCATGCAGCCCCCCGCGGCTGCCGCGGTAGTATGATCCAGATCGTTTACCCATCTGAATGGATAGAGCTTGGCAAAAAAATAAACAAAAGGAGGGATGAGCAGGCGTTCCCAGAAACTGTCAACCCGAAGATGCACCATCAGAGAGACTAGATCCTGTCTCTCAGACCTCATCTTCCCCACCATAGCCTTGAGGGAATTCGGTGGATGCGCGATGTCAGCATCGGTAAAGAGCAAAAGGTCAGGGTTGCCGCCGGCCACTTCCGCGGGATCTGAATTTCCAAATTCGACTCCCTGCTGCATGGCCCAGAGCTTGCCGGTCCAGCCGCCGGACAGTGGCTTGGAAGCCAGGAGATGGAACCGTTCCGGCTTATCGCATTCTTCGGCTATTCGGCGGGCAACTTCTGCCGTGCCATCCTCACTGTGATCGTCAATCAGCACGACTTCGTAATCACCGGGGTAATCCTGCTCCAGGACGCTCGGCAATGTACGGGCCAGAATGCCCTCTTCGTTTCGTGCGGGGATGATGATTCGGACATCCGGCCACTCCCCTGGGTCTCCGAGATCCGAAGCAGAGAGACCTGGATCGCAGAGGGCGAAGCGGATGTCCGTCCGCCAGAAACCTCCTCTGAAAAAGAAGAGGTAAATCCAGGCGATGCACGATAGCCAGGCGACAGCCAGGATGAGCAGGTAGAGGTGGCTTGGCAGCCAGGATGGAAGCTGGGAGAAATCCATATTGGATGGTTCTACTACAGCTCTTATCAATCAGCCCACAGGCACTAACTCAAACTTGCAGCAAGCACTGAGGCGCCGGTGACCGTGAGCGTCAGCCTTTCTTTCGGACAGTTTTGTTTCTTTTCCACTATTGCGTCCGCTCCTGCGACAGCTTGAACAGCCGCGGCCAACTGAGCGGCGGCTTCGTCGCTGTTATCCAGTGAGAGACGGTCGTTGGAGATGACATCAAACTGGTCGGTCTTGAACTTCAGGTTCAGACTTTCATCGGATTCAAGGCGGCGGCAGGCATCAAGGGCCGTTGTTACGACGCCCCTTACGCGTGCTTCGAGGTCACCATCCTGCGACTGCTTTCGGGTGTAGAGAAGCCCGGTGCCTCCCTCTTCATCCATGTAGAAATTACCTTCATGTGCCACAAGCAAGATACCCGGCCCCCCCGGCACGTGTGAATAATCATGAATGTCGATAAGCAGGTGCCCATCGACACTCTTCTCCCGAATCCATGAATGAAACACCGGGATGAAATCCTTCTGTTCGACCGATTCCGAATCTTCAAGGTAAAACTTGATGCCTATCTTTTGAATGTCCATGGGTGAGTCTTCAGTTGATGTATTTTGACAGTTATCCGATCCGCACTATTTGTTCGGTAGAGACGAAACCCCACCGAAGAGTCCCAAATCCCCGCCTGCGGCCTTCATCTCTGCGGACTTCTTGGCGGCGAGACGGTCGGCACACCAGTGAGCGGCTTCGATAAAGAGCTGCGATTCTTCAATGATGCGTTTGGCATGATCCGCTGTTATCTGGGCCGGCGGCTCCTCGTATCGGTTGAAGAGGTAGCCGGCAAACTTCCCGCCAGCGTACTTATCGTTGAAGAGCTTGGTATCAAATATCCGCTCGCGAAATTCTTTGATGATAACGTCCCGGTCGTTCGGCACGTCGAGCCATTGGGTCTTCACCAGCGTACGGGCTGCGGCCATCATGGATCTGTAGGCCATTTCATCGGCATTTAAGAAATCCCCTTCCTCCAGGCTGACCTGGCCCTCGAAGTTCATCCGTTCGGCAGAGGACAGTTCGAAAGAAGTGAGTGTGACGACTTCACCGGCACATTCGCCCACCCCCATGTCTCCCATGGTGAACTCGCGGGGATCGCCCCAATCGGAGTAGAAGGAACTGTCCTCTTCGTAAGATGGCACTTCCATGAATGGTTCGATCATGGCACGGCATTCTTTCTTGCCGATGCGCTTGATGAAATTCTGGAAAGATTCGTTTCCTTTACGATCTTCAACGAAGCGCTTTGTGATGTGGTTAACAACATCCGGCACTCGCTTGGACGGCACTGCCCCGATGGCCAGACCGTAAGATGCGGCATTCTCTTGCCACTGGCCTCCCAGAATTACCTGAAAGTGAGGCACTTTGCGGCCGTTCACCGTGCGGCTGTTTCCGTAGAACCCGATATCGGCAACGTGATGCTGTCCGCAGGAATTGAAGCATCCGCTCATCTTGATCTTGAGATTTTGGACGGCCGAATCCAGGTTGTAGAAGTTTTCTGACAACCCTTTGCGCAGCTCGCGGGCAAGGCCGCGGGATGAGGCGATACCAAGCTTGCAGGTATCCGTGCCCGGGCAGGCGGTCATGTCGATGATGGTTCCGGCGCCGGCTTCAGCAAGACCAATCTTCTTCAACTCTGTGTAAAGCGCCGGAAGGTCGGCTTCGCTTACCCAACGGAAGACAACGTTTTGCTCAACGGTCAGGCGGATATTGTCGCCGTTGAATTTACGGGCGAGACCAGCGAGTTGTCGGGCCTGCCTGGAGGTAAAGTCACCAAGCGGGGCGGATACGATGGCGGTGGCGTAGCCTTCCTGGCGCTGATGATAAACGTTGGTCGCTGCCCACCTTTCGTAGCCTTCAGGTTTGGCTGCTCCATTAAGCTTCTGACCTTCCTTAAGGGCTGTCTCGCGGTAATTCGGCACTTCAGAAATGAAGCTCGTCCAACGCTCGTCTTCCGGCATCGTCTTCTTTTCTTCCATCACCAGCCGTTTGAATTCCTCCAGACCAAGTTTGGCGACCAGGAATTTGATACGCGCTTTACCTCGGTTGTTCTTTTCGCCCAGTCGGGCAAACACACGTGCTATAGCCTGAGTAATGGGCAGCAGTTCTTCCTCCGGCACGAACTCCTCGAACAGTTTCGCCTGGTGAGGCACCGCGCCTAGACCTCCCCCCACGAAGAGCTTGAAGCCGCGTTTCTCTACGCCGCCGACTTCTTTCACCTGCGCAATTGCACCCATGTCATGCATCGTGGTGAGGCCGCAGGCTTCGGCCTCGCAGCCGGAAAAGGCGATCTTGAATTTACGGCCGAAATCCTGCGCATCCGGGTGACCGAGCATGAATTCCATGCATGCCTGGGCGTAAGGCGTGACATCAAACGGTTCGGTATTGCACACACCGGCGAACGGGCAGGCAGTAACGTTTCTTACCGAGTTTCCGCATGCCTCGCGTGTAGTGATCCCGACCGCGGCCAGGCGGCGCATGAGGTCCGGGGTGTCTTCTATATGTACGAAGTGAAGCTGAATGTCCTGCCGGGTAGTGATGTGCAGGATGTAGTCCGAATACTCTTCGGCCAAATCGGCCAGCGTATCGAGTTGGTCCGGGTTCAGCCCGCCAAACGGGATCTTGATACGCATCATACCGGGCGCATCCCAGATCGTATCCGGCCCCTTGAAGGTAGCTCCGCATGGAAATTCAAGTGATTGTGGGCCAGTACCGTCGTGCCGCTGACCATTGTCGTAGCGCTGGCCATAAACGCCCCGCCGGAGGCGCGTTTCGGCAAAGATTTTCTCGTCAATCAGTCCCTGTTTCCGACGAACGATTTCGGCTTCAAAGATGTCAATCTCGCGGGCCAGCCCAGCCGGCATAACATCAGCCAGTTTTTCTTTCCAACTGCTCATCGATAATTTCCTGTGATTTCAGTGAACACTTCTGCGCTTGAGTGTGCGAATTCTTTAGCAGGGATTCGCGGATTCTGCAACTCCTGCCATGTGCGGACGCTCATTCAAATGGATGGTTTGTTCTCTTGATGTTGCCCACATACCCGCCTTCACATTCGACCACCGTAAGTGTTCATGAGCTCAGATTTTTACTCTATAATGCGGCCTTCGGCCGCTGATGTTAATCCGCTTTACCTCGAAGAGGTTGGTTTCCAAAGCCCATAGTATGGCGTGAACCTTTGGCTTCTTATAACGACTGCACCGCAGGAGCCCCGGATGGTATAGTTATCAATCTGCCCCCAAACCGTATCGCTCTGTTGGAGCTGTTTTCACCGCGTAAATCCCCAATGCCTTTACTCCGATTTATCCATGCGGCCGACCTTCATCTCGACAGCCCCTTCATCGGCCTGGAACAACTTGGTGAAGGATTTGAACACGTGGCGTCGACGCTCAGGGAGGCCACGTTCAGAGCGTTCGATACGGTTATCAGGCTCTGCATCGAAAAGCAGGTGGACTTCCTCCTCGTGGCCGGTGATGTCTATGACGGAGCCGATCGTAGCCTGAAAGCGCAGCTCAGTTTCCGCGAAGGCCTGGTGCGTCTCAGCAAAGCTGGTATTCACACATTTGTCATCCACGGGAATCACGACCCGCTCAACGGCCGCATTTCCGACCTGAAGATGCCTGACCTGGTGACCGTATTTGGGTCGAAGCTAAGCTCGGAGTCGTATAAGAAAGACGGTGAGTCTGTGGCCCGCGTTCACGGCATCAGCTATCCGAAACGGGATATCAGCCCAGCATTCGGAAAAGGGTTCAAACGAGAAGGCCCGGAACCTTTCCAGATTGGGCTGTTCCACTGCAATGCCGGCGGACAGGAAGGGTACGATCCCTACGCCCCTCGCACCGTCGAAGAGCTCACCGAGAGTGGCCTTGACTACTGGGCGCTCGGCCATATCCACGAAAACAAAATTCTCAAAGAAAGGAATCCCTTCATCGGTTACCCGGGAAACACTCAGGGCCGGCACATCAACGAATCCGGCAGGCGTGGCTGCTTCATCGTTACGGTTTCCGAGGATGGAAAAACCAGTGACCGGGAGTTGGTTGCTACCGATGCGGTTCGTTGGTTGAGAGGGGCGTTAGATATTTCATCGATGGAAACCGTCGACGACCTGACCATCGCCCTCGAATCGAAAGTGGACGAACTCCAGGAACTGGCTGAGGGCAGGAACAGCATCGCACGCGTCACGCTCTCTGGGAGAGGTCCGATGCATTCCACTCTTTCCAATTCTTCGGATGCCCAGGAAATCCTCTCACGCCTGCGGGATTCCGGAGCTTCCGAATCTCCATTTGTCTGGATCGAAAAACTCGATATCCAGACCCGCCCCGCGGTAGACATCGAAAAGCGCCGCGAGTCTCCGGACTTTCTGGGAGACCTGCTCAACCTGATCCAGGAGTTCCGTACGTCGCCGCAGTGCCTCGATCAGTTGAAGGAACCGCTCAATGAGCTTTTCAGCCACACGCGAGCCGGGAAGCTGCTGGATTCGCCGGACGAAGGCACACTCCTCAAACTCCTCGAAGAGGCGGAGACCCGTTGCGTGGACCTGTTGGCGGAGGGCGACAAATAATGCGCATCCAGGAAATTCACATCGACGGCTATGGCATCTATCACGAATTCGAATTCAAAGACATTCCGGACGGCTTCTCCGTCATCCTTGGCGAAAACGAAGCTGGCAAGAGCACTCTGCTCTCTTTCCTCCGAAGCATTCTCTTTGGATTTCAGGATAAGCGCTCCAAAGAAAACCTCTACGAGCCACTCCGCGGCGGACAGAAAGGGGGGAGGCTGGTAGTCGTTCCCAAGAGTGGCGAGCGGTACCTCATTGAACGCCGGGGCGGGACCCGTGGCGGAGAGGTCAAGGTCATGATGCCTGACGGAACCGAAGCAGGCGAAAGCGCGCTTCGCCACTTGATCGGCTCTGCGGGAAGGGAGGTCTTCCAGAGTGTCTTCGCATTCAGCCTCACAGAGCTTCAGGAAATCTCGTCCCTCGAAAGGGACGAAGTTAAAGAAGCGATCTACAGCGCCGGCATGGGAACGGGGGCCCGTCGAATTACCGATGCTCAGAGTCAGCTCGTCAAGAAACGAGACGACATTTTTAAACCGGCCGCAAAGAATGCCGACATCCCGAAACTGCTTGGGCAAATCGAACAACTCAAACGTGATATCCAGGAATGCGAGGGAGAGCCTGAACGTTATGCCCAGCTTCTCGAAGAACTGTCTCTGAGGGACTCCGAAATAAGGGCACTTGAAATCGAACTGAAGCAGAACAAGCGTCGCTTGGACCATGTCCGCGAACTCCAGAAGGGCTGGGAAGACTGGATAAGCATGCAGCAGGCATCCTCCGACTTGGAGGATTTGGATGTGGTCGAGGAGTTCCCGCCCGACGGCGTCCCTCGATTGGTGCTCATGCTCGAAGGCCGGCGAAGCCTGCAGGATCAATTCGATACCGTATCCCAAAAGCTGGAAGGCCAGGAGACACGCCGCAACAGCATCGCCATCGATGAAAAACTTATTGAACAGGCCGAGCCCATTCGAGATGTCGAACGCAGCCGCGAGACCTTCGTGAGCGAACTACAGTCACTTCCCGCTCTTGAATCAGACTTGGAGCGCATCGGCAAACTCTTTGAGACCAGTGCCAGGGAATTAGGCCCTGGATGGGATGAAGGGCGAGTAAGTTCATTTGATAACAGCATTGCCGTGAGGGAACGGGTTCGTAGTTTTCAGGAACGCTTACGAGTAGGGGAGGACTCGATAAAGACGACCAGAGCAAAGTGCGACGCGGCTCAGGATACCTTGCAAGAACTGAGAGAGCAGGAAAAGAACGAACTTCAGGCCCTCGATGCTCTTCCCCGTCCGGCCAATACTTTTGATGAAGACAGCATCCGCAAGCTCCAGCTTCGCTTCGAACAATACAGCCAGGCTGATCGCGATTTTCCGGTTAGAAAATCCGACCTGGACGCCAAGGAGCACCAACTCAGAGCTTCCCTGCAGGAAATAGGCCCAGACTGGGATGAGGACAAGCTTCAAAGTTTTAATGCTTCCCTCGCCGCCAGGGAGGAAATCCGAACCCACCTGAAAACGCTCACGGACACTTCTCGAAAAGTCGAGGAGCTGGAGAAGCTGGAATTCTCAGAACAGGCGGCGCTGAAAAAAAACACCTCCGAACTTCAAGAGGCCGAACTGCAACTTCAGGATTCGGGAAGGGATCGGCTCACCGAAGCCTCGCTCGACCAGAAACGACATTCTCTCCGGAGTATGCGGTCTCGTTTCGCAGAGAGGGAAAAACTGTCCGAAAAAATTGCTCAGCTTCAGGAGCGTAAAGTCGATCTCGAACAGCCCTCAGGTGGTGCAGGTGGCGGCAAAGAGCTTCTTGTAATTCCGGCCCTTGGAATTATTGCCTGCCTGCTTATCGGCTTGACCAAGGATGACTGGGTTACCGGCGGCCTGGTGATGGCAGGAACCTTTGCGCTCTTTGTTGTTCTGAAGTCTCGCTCATCTTCTCCGGATAGGGCTGGCGCCCATGCTCGCTTCGCACAAATCGAGGAGAAACTCGCGGAATCGCTCCGCTTCATGAGTGATCAGAAAGAGGAAATGGCGAAGTTCGCAGCGGAACTCGGCCTGGTTGGGGAAATCGACGCCACATCGATCGAACATGCGGAGAAAAAATTGGCCGAGCTCGGAGATCGTCTCGGGCAGATCAAACTTGAACGGGCAAGGCATGAGGAGATGGCAAGAGCCGTTATTGAAGCACGGAGCGAAGTGGATCGGACTTCAGCCGGCCTTGAAGCAGCCAGGAAAGAGGAGGAGCAGGCTCGGAATGGCTGGACTTCCTGGCTCAAGAATTTCGGCCTGAGCCAGTCCTTGAGCCCGGAAAAAGCCCTCGACATATTTTCCGGTCTGGCCGCCACAAGAGAAAAACTCCACGGGATCAACGACCTGCGCGTTCGCATCGAGACCATCGGAAAGACCATACGCTCCTACCGGGAAGACCTTCAACAGTGTTCCGAGGCGTTAGGCGGCGGCGAAGTGACTGACGACAATATTCCGGAGATTTTCAGACACCTCGTCTCGATGTCTGAAAAACAAAGCGAAATGGCGGAGAATTGGCAGGCCGCGCAGGGAAAAATTAAGGAAACTCAAAAGCTGTTGGCAAAGAGACTGACTGATGCCGGGCAGGCCGGTGAAAAGCTAAAGACAGCCGAACAAAAACAGGCGGAACTGACCGGCGAATGGAAGGAAGAGTTAGGCCGACTGGGACTGCCCGAGACTTTGGCAATCGAAGGCTCTCACGAATTTTTCGAGCGGCTCGAATCCTGCAGATCACTTCTGGTTTCTCTAGGAGAGAAGAGGGCTCGACTGGTTCAGGCGAAGGCTTTCATTCTGAAATTCCAGACGAGGGTCAGCGCCATCGCAGAAGCCGTCGGCCGTCAAGTTCCGACTCTCGAAAATGTCTCTGTTTTTTCCAGCACTTTGTCGGAAGACCTGATCGGCGCGTTGGAGGACAGTAGAGGCTTGCAGGCTCTCATGGAAACGGTGGGAGAACTCCAGGCCGACTCCCGGAGGCTGACGAAGGAGCTTGATGCCAGAGAACAAGAAATTAGCGACCTGCTCAAAGAGGCAGGAACCACAGATGAAGAAGAATTTCGCAGGAAAGGCGAGACATTCGCGATACGAGCCCGGCTGAAACTGGCAATCAAACAGCACGACTCCCGTCTCGAGAAACAGACTGGAACCGGGGATGCCCATGCCTCGTTCAAGAAGGAGCTTTCTCAAGCCACGCCAGAAGCTCTGAAAGAGGAGTCCCGCACTGTTGAAGAGATAGTCAACTCGGCTGAAGATGACCTCGGGGAATTGAATCGAGTCGTCGGAAGGCTTCAGGCGGAATTGAAGGGACTCGAATCTTCTGTGGAAGCATCCCAACTCCGAATGCAGCGGGAGGCATTGAAAGCGGAGTTGAATTCGAAAGCTCATGAGTGGAGCGTTCTCCAACTGGCCTCTTGGCTGATTGTCAAAGCTCGCGAAAAACACGAAAGGGAACGCCGGCCAGCCGTGCTTAAAGTTGCAGAAAGATTCTTCAAGAAATATACCGGTGGCCGCTACATCGAATTGAATGCCCCGATTGGCGAAAGCCGGGTGCGGGTAATAAGGAACGACCAGAAAGTCCTCAACGTAAATGATCTGAGCCGTGGAACTGCCGAGCAGCTTTATCTCGCTCTCCGATTCGGATTCATTCAGGAATATGCGAACAAGTCTGAGCCGCTCCCCCTCATCTTCGATGACATTCTGGTCAACTTCGACCAGACGCGCTCCAAGGCCGCCGTCGAAGCTATTCTCGAACTCGCCCAGTCCCACCAGATTCTCCTCTTCACCTGCCATCCCGAGACAATTGACCGGGTTCATGCAGTGAATGATTCGGTTCCCGTATGGAAGCTGGCGGATGGAAGAATTGAACGTTAACCGGATCCTTTCTTCATCTTTTGGGTCCTACCGCTGCCTGGTACCCGCAACCAAATGGCGATCCTCAACTCTCACTTTTAATCTTGCTCCCAATCTTTTCTTTCTGCTTCAACCCGGATTGAGATTAAGAGCTGGAAAAGTGGGTGCACCCGCGCAAGAGTTAGAAAGAATTCTGAAATCTTTGCTTTTCATCTTGTCTTTCTTTGCCAAAACGAGATGAGATTAGAAGCAAGATTAAGAGTAAGAAAACGTACACGCGCGACGCGCAGAAGTGCACATCAAATTACGCCACGCTAAGCCATTCTGGTCTCCTTTTATTCAAATCACTCCATTCTTAAAGCACATGTCAACCATTGAAGAAGTCATCAACCGAGTCGACCGTGAATGCCGCGAGCAGCGTATTCCCATGCTGGGGCAGGAACGCTCTGAATTAATTGCCAGACTGATTGCGGAACACCGTCCCGCGCTTGTCGTAGAGGTCGGCACAGCGATTGGCTATTCGGGCCTATGGATTGCCCAGGCTCTGGACAAGATCGGTGGCGGCCAACTCATCACCATGGACATCGATCCCGATCGTTCAGCCGAGGCGGGGCGCAATCTCGATGAGGCCGGCCTTTCGCATCGCGTCCAACGGCAGATCGGGGATGCAAGGGAGCTATGCAAATCGGTCAACGGTCCGGTGGATTTCCTGATCCTGGACGGCGGCTTTGACAATTACTTCTCATGCTTCCTGGCGATCAAGGACTCGCTCGCTTCCAATGCCGTTATCGTTGCTGACAACGTGTATATCGGTGAAGTGGAGATGAAGGATTACCTGGATTTCGTCCGCGCCCATTACCGATGCGAAACAAAGTGGTTCGATCTCGACCTGGAGTGGAGCCCCAAAGACGCGGTAGAGATATCGTGGTTGGAATGAAGAAGAGATGGAAGAATGGAAGAATGGAGTGATGGAGTGTTGGAAGAATGGAAGAGTGGACGAGCGGAAGAGCGGAAGAGCGGAAGAGCGGAAGAGCGGAAGAGCGGAAGAGCGGAAGAGCGGAAGAGCGGAAGAATGGATGAATGGGATGATGCGGCTTGTCGCAGCACTCCACACTCACGAGCACTCCAGAACTCCAGAACTCCAACACTCCAGAACTCCAACACTCCAACACTCCAACACTCCAACACTCCAACACTCCAACACTCCATTTCTTCCCTTCTTCCCTTCTTCCCTCTTCCCCTCTTCCCCTCCTCATTCACTCCCCTTCAGATCCGCGTCCGTCGACATGTCGATCGGCGTAGGCTTGCCATGGCCTTTGCCTCCGAACGGGGCGTTCGACATGGCGTTGTAACAGCAGATGTAGGCGCGGCGCGGGAGATCTGAATTGTTGGGCCCGGAACTGTGGAGCAGGTTGCAGTGAAAGAAAAGCATACTGCCTGCTTTGGCCGCCACCGGGCGGACTGCCAGTCGTTCCTTCAACGCATTTACCCGATCTGGATTGGCTCCGGACTGATTGCCACTGCGCCCGTGCTCCAGTCGCCCGGCCAGATGCGAACCCACCAGGACTTGCAGGCAGCCGTTAGCCAGGGTCGCGTCATCCAGTGCGAGCATGCCCGAAACCAGCCGGGGAAAGGGACAATTGTCGTTGTACCAGTAGCCGTAATCCTGATGCCATTCCCAGGCGCCGCCGATCTTCGGCTCCTTAAACATGAGCTTGCTGTGCCAATGATAGACATCTTCGCGAAGTAAGGCGCGGGCGCCGTTAACCATCCGCGGCAGGCGGCTGACTACTCCGAAAATGTCATCGGAGATTCCTCCCCACAGGGAGAGCTTGCTGGAACGCCCGTCCGCATCCGGCATGTCAAATTTGTTGTCCTGAATACGTGAGTTGTTTTCAAGGTCGGCCAGGAGCAGGGCCGTTTCTTCCTGACTGAAGTAATCGTCAATCAATACGAAACCGTCTTTCTCAAAGCTGAGTGTGTGTTCGAGTGTAAGCATGGTGATTGGAGTAGTGGATTTCTAGAGTGGTGGGCGGCAGGCAGGCCTGCCTGCAATGGGAGGATTACCACGAGCAGGTTTTATCCTCTGAATCTCTCTTCTCTAACCTCCTCTCGGGCAAACATGAAATCAATTCTGGTTATTGCCTTCTCAACTATTCTCTGGTTAAACGCCCGGGCCGAAGACAAGCCGAACGTTTTTGTCACTTTTGTTCACGGCATGGGCTCAGACGCCCAACAGCAGAGATGGTTCGTCCGGAAGGCTTGATCTCTCCGGAGCGTCCTCAACAACTAAGAAAATGAACACGAAATGTTTATGGGGAAACTGCCAAAGATACGGCCCCTTGGACTCGGGCCCAAAACACCAAAAGCCTGGAAGGAAACCTCAGAAGTCTCCATGACTGTTACCAATCGCCCACCGCGCCGTCAGAGTAGAAAGATCGCTGCAGCAGCTCCTGCTCGAACGGATGTTTCCTGACCTCGTCTTCATCGATCTCGATGCCGAGTCCCGGCTTCAGGTTGGGGCGGACGATGCGGCCTTCCTTTTCAACAGTGAATCCTTCGCTCACTACATCCTGACGCCATGGCACATCTTCGTGCACGGACTCGCAGATGATGTAGGAAGGCGTAGCGAACCCGAATTCGAGTGACGCAGCCGTGCTGACCGGCCCCTGGGGATTATGCGGGGCCATGGATAGCCGGTACGCCTCGGCCATGGCAGCAATACGGCGGGCTTCACTGATTCCGCCGCAGTGAGTAAGATCGGGCTGGATAACGCTGCAGGCCCGCTTCTCCACGAGCTCCTTGAACGCGTGCTGGCCGACGAGCCGTTCGCCGGTAGCGATGGGGGTCGAGACGGCGCGCTGGATGCGGGCAATGTCTTCCATGCTTTCGGGCCAGCAGGGCTCTTCGAAAAAGTAGAGGCCGTACGGCTCGAGGGCGGTAGCAAATCGTAGCCCCATAGCAGGGGACGGGCGGGCGTGGCAATCGACCATGATGTCGATGTCTTCGCCGACCGCGTCGCGCATGGCCTTGACGCACGCTTCCGCGTAGCGGATGGGGCGGAGACCTTCGATGGGCATGGTTTCCGGAACAGCCATGGATTTGAAAGCGGTGAAGCCTTCTTCAACCATTCCCTGAGCCAGTTCGCCAAAGCGTTTTGCATCGGCAGGCGAGGTCTCGTAAAAATCCTCCATCTTGCCACCACCGAGGTGGCAGTAGGTGCGGACATAGTCTCTCACAGGGCCACCAAGAAGTTTGTGCACCGGCACGCCATGAATCTTGCCCGCGATATCCCAGAGCGCGATGTCTATACCACTGATGGCCGTACCCCGGACAATGCCGTTTCCATGCCAGAAATGCTGCCGATACATCATCTGCCAGAGGTATTCGATGCGAGTCGGATCTTCGCCGATCAACAGTTGGGAGATATCTTCTATCGCGCCCACCACGCTGCGCGTGTGCCATTCGAGCGTGGCCTCGCCCCATCCGAACAGCCCCGGCTCATCGGTCAAAACCTTTACGAAAATCCAATTCCGCATCCTTGCATGGCAGACGAGCGTTTTGATGGCCGTAATTTTCACTGTCGTGTTGTCCTTTGCTTCAATGATGATAAGAGATTACAGGATACAAGTTTCAGGATTCAAACTCCGACAGTCCTCACGACTGGATATGGATTCAGATCTGCGAACCATTTAATCCTGAATATCCCTCACTTACGCTGATTTGAGTATCATCCAGCCACTATACACAAATTTACCAGGAGCAACCCGACGAATGATTGCACTACCCAAGCTTAAACAAAATTTCAAATCCGCTGGCTGTTATCTAATTGCTGCAATGCTTTGCGTTGGCCTGTCCCTCTCTGCCGAACAGGAGCCAACCAGAGAATTTCTGCTGCTCGAAAATGGCGAATTGATAAAGGAAAGCACCTCCCGACTTACCAGCATCTTCAGCCGAAAAGAAAAACTGAACCTGGCAATTGAACGTCTCCAAACGCTAATCAATCAATACCCTGACAGCCCTCATCGCAGCGAAGCCGCCTACCTCATTGCAGAGGCGAACAACTCTCTCCGGGAATACAAAGCCGCTGTTGAGTACTTCCTCAAGTGCTACGAATATGACAAAGAGACAGACCGCGATGCACTCTATCAGGCTGCCGAGATCACGGATAAGAAGCTGAAGAATCAGGGCAAGGCGTACGAGTTATACCAACAGGTAGTGAAATTCAGTCCCCATGAAAGAGACAGGGCAACGGCATTGAAGCGGATCGAAAAGCTCGAGGCTTCGGGTTTTGGCGACAAGGCCGCGCCCGAGGCGAATAAGGCGGAAGCGCCGAAGTGAAGACGGAAGATAGTTAGTTTCTGTTACGGAAATGGCTTAGTGCAACGACTGTCCTCCTGGGCACGCCGGCGTCTTGCCGGCTACCAGACCATTCGGTCGCTCCCGATGCCAGCGGGACGCTGGCATGCCCGGGAAAAACATCAGGCAGACCCGATTTCATATCCGTAACAGTTGCTATCCATGCATATGCGGAACATTGGGACGCTTTGGGTTGTCGAAAAACGAGAATCAACGACACCATCTATTTCAAACCAGAATCAGTTCACTATACTCCTCGTCATCCAGTACCAAACACTGACCTGAGGTGATCCATGTACAACTATGAAGGCAAACTGAACCGGCCGATTCTTGAGAAGGTGGCCGACTTTGAGCGGAACAGCAGACCCATCCATGTCATCTTTGCTCAGCAGTTTGACCGTGGGACCGTCGAAAGGATCTGCGACACAGCGGATCGCATCCGAGCCCTTTCCCGGATTGAAAAGCCACGCACCGAGGCCAGTCATGGCGATTCCAGGCGAGGGCACCGGCCCGGCCCCTTCCTCTCCGGTCTGCTGAGTAATAAGCGGGCCATGCTCTACTTCACGCAAGCATCTACCCGCACGTTTCTTTCTTTTCAGGCGGCATGCCAGATCCTGGGGATGACCTGGAACGATGTCCGTGATCCGGGCCTCTCATCGGAAATCAAAGGTGAGCATCCGATGGATTCGCTCCGGATGTTCAGCACTTACTTCGACATGGTCATCATCCGCAGTAAACAGCCGGAACTATCCGAGCGCAGCGCTTATCTGATGAACGAACTGATGTCGCAGCGGCAGCGCCAGGTCCCAATCATTAACGCGGGCTCGGGCGCAGACGAACACCCGACTCAGGCACTCCTCGATATTTATACCTTGCGCCGGATCTTCAACTTTTCCGACAGCCGTGGCGACTCCGCGGATGACACTCGTTTTATTCGCCTGCGCGATAAATATCGGCAGAATTCCGTCGACCTGGAGAAAGGGCTCGATGGCAAATCCATCGCATTCGTCGGAGATATCGGCCGCGGCCGCACCGTGCGCTCGCTTGCGCAGCTCTTGAGTCTGTATGAGGGCATCAAGATGCATTTCGTCGCCCCGAAGCATCATGTGCTTCAGTTGCAATCAGACCTGAGACGCTTCCTGGAACAGGAGGGCATCAAGGTCTTAGAACACGATGACATTAACGAGGTCATTGGAGAAGTGGATGCCGTTTATATGACCCGTATCCAGCGTGAGCACGACACTGGCGATGTGGCGCAGTTCCTCAAAGACATCCCGATCGAACAGTTCCGCAATCGATTCTGTCTCGACCTTGAAAAAGTGAGTCGCATGCGCGATTACGCTGCCATCCTTCATCCTTTCCCACGATACGGCTGGTCAAACAACGCTGTACCCCCCGAAATTGAAATCCCGTTCGAAATCGACCACGACCCGCGTGCGTTGTATTTCGAGCAGGCCGAGAATGGCATGTGGACCCGTGCCGCGCTCATCTCGTTCCTGTTCAACGCAGACGTGGCCATTCAGGAAGAGTACGAACGTCTGTACCCTCACACATTGCAGACTTATAATCGAGCTGTGCTCGGCTAGAAAAAGAATGGAGTATTAGAGTGTTGGAATAGTGTCGCAGAACTTCGCCGATATCCATTACTCCAGCCTTCCAATCCCCGTTTTTTCGCGAGACTATACATGCAGTGTACTGCCCTGAGTCTGGCCCTCCTTTCCGTTACGCTCCTTCCCTCTCTCCAGTCCTCCGAATACCTCTGGATCGAGGCCGAACACCTTAGTGGCATCCGCGGCTACTGCTGGCCCATGGGCGATGACAACCGCAAGATGCGCGAGACGAATGGTCACTGGGGTATCTCCGGGCCGGGCTGGGCGGCGGAATGGAATCAGGGCGGAGAGAGCGGATTCCTTTCTATTGCGACGGGGGCTACCGACGACAAAGCGGAAGCAAGCAAGGTGATAGAAATCCCCGAAGAGGGCGAATACGGGGTCTGGGTGCGGTATGGGGACTGGCGGGAAAAACCTGAACCTTTCGAGATAAGCATCCAACAGGGCAACGATCCGGTCTGGACAGGCAGCTATGGGGCCTCGCCGGTGATTGACGAAGACAACGTCATGAAACTCTATTGGGGATGGGCATTTGTCTGGGCAAAGCAGACGGCCAATCTCAAGAAGGGTGTCGCGACGCTCAAACTGATCTCATCGAAAAAAGCGCCAGAGCCCAGACAGGTAGACGTCATCGTTTTGACGACTGACAAGGAGTATCGGCCGTTCATCAAGGAACATCCGAACAATGAAGCATGGAAGATTCTTGATTCCTACAGACCGGGGATTCCCGATCTGAAACCGCTCGCAAAGACGCGGCCTGACTTTTCACTGCCTGCCGAATGGCAGATTCGTTCCTTCAAGGATCGCGGATTCCTTTACCTATGGAACGTCGGATGGCCGGCTCCGGAAGATTCCTGGTTAGGGGACGATCCCGCTATCAAGATTCCCTATCGAATCGGCGACGCGGATGCTCTGAAAGAATTCGAAGAAAAATACAAAGGCAAAGAATCCGAGATCCCGATCTTTGCAGATAAGAGAATAACACCGGTTTTTCACGGAGTCGGCCCGATCATATTCAAGACCGATCCCAAGACGGGCGAGGTCACCGAGACAGGAAAACGATTCGCAAAATGGCTCGACGACTATCCAGAGCGCCAATGGGGTGGGATGATGAATTACGCCTCGCCACAGCCGATCGGTCCGAAGGGGCAGGGGTTATTCAAGAAGTATCGTGACCGCTACGTGGGCTCGATTGCCGGCGAAAGCCTTGGATATTTTTATCCCGATGCGAAGCAGATGCAGGGGCTGACGGCCCAGGCCGAGACGCGGCGGCAACTGGTAAGTGCATTCACCCCATACACGCTGCAACTGAACCGGGAGAAGTATGAGCAGGTGTTCGGCCGTTCCCTCGATGCCAACCCTTTTGAAGACGTCATCTCATGCCTGTCGGTCGGCAACATAGTCTTTACACCGCTTCTGAACGATTGGGGCAGCCGAACGCTGGGCTACGAATCTTTCGCTGCTTGCTCGTCAGTGCTTGGAATGCGTTGGGCTTTCATGCGCGGGCTCGGCAGGCAGGGAAGCAAGATGACGGCGACCTACCGGAGCTGCAACTTTGGGGATTCGGCGACCATGTTTACAGTCGTCAGTAGCTATACGCAGCCAAAGAACATCCTGGACAACTTTTACAGCGTCTATTCCGGCGCCGGGATGACGTGGTACAAGTTCGATATCTGGTATCAGTACATGGCTGGTTCTTCGATGTTCTATCACGAGCAGGGCTTCGACGAATTCTGGAAACCCGGCGGAACGACTGCGGCCGGCATACAAGGCGTCCAGCTCTCGCCGAAGGGCAAACTAGTCGATCGTTTTCTGCGAACCACTGCTGATGATTTCGACCGAGGCGCTCCCTACACTCCGATAGCATTTCTGGTGGATCACGCTCACGGATGGGAGCCGGCCGGATATTGGCCCAATTCATTCAAGAACTGGCACGGCCACCAGGACAAATGGCTGTTCGGCCTGCATGAAAAAATGCTTGAGCAGTATTTCTGGGCCGCCTACCACCCAATCGGGCCAGAGTCTGAAAGGCCCGTGTCCGGCACAAATGAAGTCTACCTGCCGGGCGTTTACGGCGATATTTTCGACGTCATCTGTGCGTATCCCGATCCGAAGAAATGGTCGACGCTCGACAGTTACCCGGTAGTCATTGCGAATGGCGAGATTGAACTCACCAGTGCGGAAGGACAGTTGCTGAAGCAATACATGCAACAGGGAGGCACACTGGTGGTCGCGGACGCGCATCTTTCCGGCCCGGGCCTCGAGGAATTGGGGCTGCCGGAAACAGGCCCGCTGACGGAAGCGAAATCCTATTCATGGATGGGTAATGAGAAGATGCAGTCATCCAGCCTGTTTCGGCTTCGAAATATCAAGGGCGGTGAGGCGCTCGCAACGACTGAAGGTGGCCAGACTTTCTGCGCTGCATTTGATGTTGGCAAGGGGCGGCTGATTTATCTTTCCGTTCCTTATGCACTGACGGTCGGCCGCCAGATTCATCCGGCTGTTCCACAACTTATCGCACATCTTTCAAGAGGCCTGATGCCCATTGAAGTCAAAGGGGACGTCAACTGGCTCATCAACCGCAACAGTCGCGGATGGATGGTGACGCTTCTAAATCCCGCCGGCCAACACAAGCCACAGCAAGGCATCACGCCAACGGATTTTCGTGAGAATCGGAAGGTACAGATAGTCTGCCACGTGCCAGTGAAATCGGCCGTGGATCGATTGCTCCCCGATGATCGCCTCGAGCTGAAGGGCGGCACTATAGAATGTGAGGTCGGCGCCGGCGGATTGAGAATCGTGGAATTAAGGCCGAATTTGGGAGCCGGGGCGGAATGACCGGGGTGAAGTTGCATCCAACCGAACAGTAGATCAAAAAAAGCCCTCCATGTCTCCATGAAGGGCCTCTGCGAGCTTTTGTCTCTTCTGTCGATTAACGTTTCGAGAATTGGAAACTACGGCGTGCACCGCGGTGGCCGAAGTGCTTACGCTCGACCATTCGACTGTCACGAGTCAGGTGCCCTTGTTGGCGCAAGGCTTCTTCCAGTGCACCCTCAGCATTGATAAGTGCACGAGCGATGCCGAGACGAAGAGACCCGGCCTGGCCGGTGATACCACCGCCGTTGACTCGAGCCAGAACGTCATACTCCATTCTCTTGTCATTATCGCCCAAGGGCGATAATGCCAGGTGCTGAAGTCTCTCTACCGGCAGAAAATCCGTGAGGTCTTTCCCGTTCACAATAAATCGGCCTGAGCCGTTGGTGAACAGGCGTACCCTTGCAACAGATGTCTTACGGCGTCCAGTTCCCCAGAAAAACTGTTGATCCTTGGAATTCGTTTTTCCTACTGATTTCTTTTCGTCAGCGGTCTTTTCGGTTACTTCCTCTGCCACATTACTCCTTACAGTTTGAGAGTTTCAGGTTGTTGGGCTTCGTGCGGATGCTCTGGCCCAGGGTAGATTTTGAGTTTGGTCAACATCTGTCGACCGAGCTTGGTCTTGGGCAGCATGCCACGGACAGCAAGGCGGATGACGTCGTCCGGGTGCCTGTCGAACATCTCTTGTAGATTGGCCTCGCGCAGACCGCCTATGTGACCGGTATATCGGTGATAAATTTTTTGAGTGAGTTTTTTCTTCTGAATGCCCACTTTTTTGCAATTGATCACGATCACAAAATCTCCGGTGTCTACGTGGGGGGTGTAAATGGGCTTGTGCTTGCCCTGCAGAATTCTGGAAATCCTGGCGGACATGCGCCCAAGCGACACATCCGTCGCATCCACAACGAGCCACTTCTGCTCCACTTCATTCTTCTTCGCAGTGATTGTTTTCATCACTTAACCCTTTATGTCTAAATGTCCTAGTGAGCGTCTTCCGCTTCTCTGCCTTGGCAGGGCGGGGCATTATAGCAATCGCCTCAGCCCTTTCAATACGGGCATCCTGAGCCTTAAACACGGTTGAAATACCGGCCGAAACACCTACAAAGTGGGCTCAGTTTCCAAGCCAAAAAACTCAACCGGGATACATGAAAACAAGAATCTTTGCGTTCGCCATTTCGACCTCTCTCTGTCTCATCTACCCCGGTACTGCGTCGGGCATCAGGATGTCGAAAGCCGCTCAGAATCTATTGGCATCCCTCCCCGATAGTCTGAAAAAGCAGGCCATGATGGGCTATGACACGCCGGAAAAAACAAACTGGGATTACATCCCCAAAGCAAAACGTAAGGGCCTTCAACTGCATGAGTTGAATGATGAGCAGCAGGAGCTCGCCATGGAATTCGTTGCCACATGCCTCAGCGAACAGGGTCTGCAAAAGGCAAAGGGGATCATGAGTCTTGAAACCACTTTGCATCAGTTTGATGGGAATCGGCAGGTACGTGATCCTCTTCGTTACTATCTCACTTTCTTTGGTGAGCCCTCAGAGAAGGGTACCTGGGCGTTTAGTTACGAAGGCCACCATCTATCTTTGAATTACGTAGTCAAAGACGGTGTCCTGGTCTGTGCTACTCCCTCATTCTTTGCCACGAACCCGGCGAAAGTCATGGATAACCGCGGCGCCGGGCCAAAGGTCGGAAGCCGATTCCTGGCCAAGGAGGAAGATCTGGCTTTTCAGCTTTTGCACTCCTTCAACACGGAACAACTGGCAAAAGCCATTGTAGCCGCCAAGAGCCCAAGGGACATGCAGGAGGGCGGCAAGGCACAAGCGAAGGCCGGCAAAGCGCGAGGTCTTGCCGTCAGCGAAATGACCACAGAACAAGCTGCTGCACTAATGTCTCTTGTGGCTGAATACATCCAAAACGTGCCCGGAGAAGTGGCCGATCCCTGGCTGAAGAAAGTCCGGGCGGCCGAACAGATCCATCTCGCCTGGGCCGGATCAACAAAGCCGGGCGAGCCCTACAGCTACACCGTGCAGGGCGAAGACTTCATGGTCATCCTCTACAATACACAAGGCAGTCCGGACGGGGCCAGCGCGAACCATGTCCACGCAGTGTGGCGAACTTTGGGGCACGATTTCGGGGAATAGAGGTGGCTAAGGCCTGCTCCACCTTGTCGGAACTTTTCTGGTTCTGAGGAGTGTGAAGAAGCGAAAGCGGCGATACACAACGAAAGGCTACAAGCCCTTTTTTGCGTAGGCTAAAACAGCCGCGGCCACATCTACACCTGTCACTTCAGTAAGCTTTCTCCAACCAGGAACCGAGTTGGCCTCGATCACGTATTTTGTTCCATCCGGACCTGATAGCAGATCAACTCCGCAGACTTCTGCACCTACGGATATTGCGGCTTGAATGGCCAGCCGTCTTTCTTCATCTGAAAGTTCATATGATTCTGCCGGCGCTCCCAGGGCGACATTGGCGCGCCAGTCATCGCCACTGAACCGCCTCATCGCAGCGATCACTTGATCGTTGACTACAAAGGCACGGATGTCCCAGCCGGGGTGCTCGATGAATTCCTGCACGTAGAGCACCGAATCCAGCCGCTCAATCGAATTGAATGCACGATAGGCCAGCTCTGGATCGCTCACCCGAATCATGCCTTTACCCAGCGAACCGAAAAGAGGTTTGACCACAACGTCACCGCCGAGTTCTTCGAATGCCTGCATCGCGTCCTCCGCGTATTCGCAGACGATGGTGCGGGGCACGGGGATACCGGCCATCTTCATTTTTGCAGCCGCCAGATACTTATCCACGCAGCACTCGATCGCCCGAGGACGATTGAGGAGGCGGCATCCGGATGCTTCGAGCTGAAGGAGCGCGTCCATGCGATACACCACTTGTTCGAGCGAACCGGCGGGAACATTGCGCACCAGAATGACTTTAAATTCGTGAAGAGAGATCTGATCGCCAACCAGAGTTGGCGCGCTCCCGCATAGCCCTGCACGAAGCCTTCGGAAAGGGACGATCTCGATCCCGTCTCCGATGTTTTCGGCCGCCCGTTGCAGGTCTTTCGTATGCCAGCCTTCCGTGGATGTAATGAGGGGAATTCGCACGAACGTCGATTATCTGTCTATGCCTTGAAGCTGTTCAGGAACGCCCACCAGTATTGGGGAACGTCTCGATACCGATATTTCTTTAAGCCGTTCGGAAGTGAAAGTGTCATCTTATACCACTGGCCTTCCCGGGTGATGCCCACCACCATTTCGAGAAATGGGCCATTGATCGGATTAAAGATCACCGCCTTGTATCTGCCTTGGCTGAACGAGTATTGACGCTGTGTCATCAATGTTTCGATCTCTGTCTGGTCCTTGCAAAGTGTTACCTCGAGGCTGGGAGAGTATTCGTCGACCTTGCGTGGCCGGATGACGATGGCATTGCCCTTTTCTGTATCATCAACAAATTCTATGGATTCCCATCCTTTGGGTTTGATGATTGAGAAGCCTTTCGAATGCTTGACGCGGTTCGCTTCATCCGCGGGCAACTCAGGTTTAGGGTCTAACACTCCGGCCGAGCGGGGCCCGAAGATCAACGGCACGATCAACAAAACGGCCACTACGACGACCACTTCCGGGTGCTTCTTGATCGCTTTTACAGCCTTGTTGACGCTCTTATTTGCTTGGCTCTTTACTTCACTCACGATGGAACTTTCTCGGCTTGAATGCTTCTGATTTCCGCAGTTGACGGCTTGCCATGCTTCAGCATTTCCTGTGCTGCTTCATAATCTTCCATATCCCGGATCTCAATCCAGCCGCGGTTTACTTCGATGCCATAAACGGGGTAGCCGCGATCTATGATTTCCTGGAGCAGATCATTTATATCGGCGGATTGAAAGTTCTCTGCTTCATGGAACGGTTTCGCAGCGTAACGCCGGCGCGTATCGTGATACACCGTGCGTAAAATCTCCGCGCCACGCTCCGAAAACATGGCCAGGCCCGTAAATTCGTGGGTCACTTCCCCGGGGCTGATCCGGCTGCCGATTTGGCTCACCGGAATCGGGCCGACACTCAGCGAACGAGCGCCGGAATCGGCCTTTGCTGCCACCAGATCCACGTTCGGCTTCGTCCACCTCTTGACCTGGGCGTCCAGACTGCGATCTATTACCAGGGTGATATCTTCCCTGACGGAGATAAGGTCGCTGACCAACCGCTCGTGAAAGAGGATGTCACCGTAGACAAACAGAAAACCACTACCCATATAGGTCTCGGCGCAGAAGACGGAATGCAGGCTGTTTCCCGCCCTGAAATTGGTGTTGTGCACGAACTGCGCTTCCTGGTACGAAATCCGATCCCGGCCATAGCCGGTGACGGCCACCAGGTTGGAAACACCCGCCTGATTGAGAGCTTCGGCCTGTCGTTGGAGAACGGATTTTCCAGCCACGATTAACTCACTCACCGGAATATCGCCGAACGCCTCCATAAAACTTTCCGGAGGGCGGCCTGCCGCGGCGAGGATCGCATGCATCGCAGACTTGTCGTAACGGGCATCTTTGTCTTTTGCGTCAAGGAATCCGACAGCCTTGAAAATCGTGCGTACGGTGGAACACATGGCGTCGGCCTCCAGGCTCCGGTCGCTCTGAAGAATGGTCTTGCATGCCTGCTCCATGGCACGGTGCGCTGCCCGCAATTGATGGTTTGCATGGATGACGATGTTGGCGCCTTCATTAAAAAGCTGTTCGTCCGTCATGCTGTTATAGGTGGTGGGCACGCAGACCACGGGACGCCGGTAGCCGAGCTCATTACAGAGCGATTCGTAAAGTTTGAGGAAGCTGAGGATCTCGTCCGGTGTCTTCTCTTTTGAATGGATCATGATGCCGTCGACGCCCGCCTCAAGGTATTCACCTGCACGGGAGATGGCATCCTCGATGCCCTGGTTGGCAATAAGACTTTCGAGCCTGGCGATGATCATGAAATCTTCTGAAAGCAACACCTCCCGGCCCCTCTTCAACTTAGTAGCGAACACGGACGCTGATTCGAGCAGTTGGGTCGCACCTGGCTCAAGGCTGTTACGCTTCGGATATTGTTTGTCTTCGATGATGACCGCGGAGACGCCCAGCGCTTCGAGCTTGCTGCAGAGGTATTCAAAATGAAGCGCTTCTCCGCCCGTGTCGCCGTCTACAATCACAGGCTTGTTAGTGACAGTCAGAACTTCCTGAATGGTCATCAATCGGCTGTCTACACCGATCACCTCGGTATCCGGATGACCCTTGGATGCGGAATCCGTCAGACTGGATAGCCACAAACCATCGAATTCCACCGTTTTTCCGCTCTGACGCTCGATGGAAACTTCACTCGCGACCAGCGCTGACAGGCCGTTGTGCGCCTCCATGATACGTAGCCCCTTGTGTTCACTGAGCAGCTTCTTGAGCTTGCCTCGGCGCACTTCAGGGAGCGTTCTGTCCTTCAGGCTCATCCAATCATTCCAGCGGGTAATAAGAGGCGGGAACTATAACTGAATGTGTCAGCCTCGCAGTTCAGATGCAGGGGAACCGGTGATTGCTGGATGCCGGATGCCGGATGCCGGATACTCGATGCTGGATTATCGACTCCCGATTCAATGTCACCTGCACTCAACATGTCCCCCAAGAATGACAACCAGGACGAAAAATCCGGTGGCGGTTCATCCGTCTTGCCCACGGTCATTCTGTCATCTCTGCTGGTTGCGCTGTCATTGCATTTTCTGGGAGGTGCCCTGAGGCAGAACATCGCTCTCATCCGATTTCCATTTTCCATTGAGCATAATGAAGGCGCGGTGCTGCAACTCTCATACGACCTCGCTCGCGGCAAAGCGATTTACCGGCCATTGAACGAGCCGCCTTATGTGCCTGGCGACTACCCGCCGTTCTTTCTTACGCTGAATGCGGTAGCCATAAAGATATTCGGCCTGAATTTGTGGTCAGGTCGATTGCTCTCATTCGTTGGGGTAATAGCCATAGCCGTCATGGTTGGGATTTGGAGCTTCCGAACAACCCGGTCGAAGCTGTGGGGGGCCTGTGCTGGGCTCTCGATTTTTTTGTCGCCATTGTTTTACAACCTGTGCAGTTTTTACAGAGTCGACGTCCTGGCGGTAGCACTGTCCTTCGGAGGATTCTTCGTTCTCGTTCATCTCAATTCCGAGAAGGGCGACTGGGCCGCGGTTGTCTGTTTTCTGTTATCGCTCTACACAAAACATTCGATGATCGCCGGGCCCGCCGCGGCATTCTTGTTTCTATTTCGAGAAGACAGAGTTCGCGCTAAAAACCTTCTCATCCGCCTGGTCAGTTCGGGCGGGGCCCTCTTTCTGCTGTTCACCATCAAAACGCGTCAGGAATTTTTCAGACACCTCGTGCTCTACCACGCGATGAGCTACGACTGGGGCTCCTTTCTTCGGCATCTCATCGAGTTCGGAAAAGGGTCGGCACCTTTCCTGATATGCACTGCCACGCTGGTGATTAAATTCAAAGTCGAACGTGCAGCGCCTGTCTTGATATACGCTGCAACAAGTCTGTTGCATGTACTGCTCCTCACGCGCTCGGGGGCCTCGATGCATTACCTTCTCGAACCTGCCATTGCATCCATACTGGCCACAACCGTGGGCCTGCCACTGTTGTGGAACCAGAAGAAATCCGGGCTCTCGCCGGCCTCTGCGCTGGGGTTGGCTGCTGTGCTCGCCTGCCAATTTATCTTCGTGCAGATCATTCCAGCAAAGCCTCAGTTTTCTCCGGACAAGGTAATGAGCGATCTGGCAAGTTTGCGACACCATGAAGCGGCCCTCTATGAATTTATTAAGGGCAAGGGGGACATCCTTGCCGAGGACCAGTGCTATGCCTTGCTCAGCGGGCGCGACTCAGTGGTCAGCCCATTTCACGTGGCACAACTTTCCCGTGAAGGACGGTTCGACCAGACAAAATTTCTGGAATCGATTGGGAAGGACGAATACCCGGTGCTTATCCTCAACTCTTCGCCCTCAGACCCGAAACACGGGACGCGATTATCTTTTTCGGATGAGGTGCTTGAAGCGATGGCAAAGAACTATCGGCCGGCACAGGGAGCGTGGAAGCATCGGATGGTGTATCTGTGGAGAGGCGAATAATTTCTCGAAAGGCGGTACTTCGATCCCGGATTGCCTGTTGGGAACTCATGCCCGGTGCGGTGAACGCGAATCGCGATTTCCCCAAAAAGGTGCAGAGGGTTCAGTGCACCGACCCCAATTGATCTTGACTCCGCCGCAGAAACGACACTGGTCTCAACTCTCAAACTTCCTCATCAATCACTACTCTTCACGAGTCCATACCAGTGGCTATATCATCTTGATTGAGCACATACATTCCCTGTTCGTGAAGCACCTGAACCGCGTATTCATCGTTGTCTACGTGAAGTGCCACCACCGGTCTCCGCCGTGAGCGAACCAGCAAGGGATAGGCATACATGATGTTTACTTCCGCCTGAAGAAGGAGGCGAGTAACTTCTTCCAGACCAGTTCGGTCCTCGGGGAGTTCGACCGCGATGACCGCAGTTTCCACCATGGGAACTCCGGCATCCATCATCAGACCTCGAGCGGTGTCCGGCTTGTCCACAATAATTCTGATGACCGCGTGGTCGGAGGATTCATTGACGCTGAAAGCAAGAATGTGTGCGTCATCCTTCGCCAGCAAATTTACAACGCTGAGCAGTTTCCCAACCCTGTTTTCAAGAAACAGAGCAAACTGCGTGATTGTTCTACCAAACAGATCGTCCACGATTTCCATGCAAGAATCCCTTCAGATAATAGTTAATTTAGCACGTTGGTGGAGGCGGGTGGAAACCGGCAAAGCATACCGGCTGGGCGATCAAAGTAAAGGTTTGCTTTCAGCCACCTTGAGCTGCTTCATCCACCTGCTTCTCAGGCTTCTCCGGGGTTTTGGCTGTCTCCAGAGTTGACCGGCCCTCTTGTGAATTGGATCACCAAAGCCAGTACCACCAATGCGGCCACCAGCGCGAGGGCAATGTGTTTGACCATGATCCCGGTACCGGGAATCTGAGCCTTGTCATTGAGGATGGAAATGGTTGCACCAATCATCGCCAGTATGACGCCAATCCCCATCAGGACGTTCCAGACCACTCGCCGGCCGCCCTTCGGCATTGCGTCCCCCAACAGTTTGCGATTATTCATCATGCAGAAAAAAGCAATGTAAGCGATGGGCAGCAGCACCATCCCGAAGCGGCTGGTAGGCACGGCCAGGTAGAACTTTGCCTTGCCTGACCAGAGGAACAGCGCACCAATCACACCGGAAACGCCCGGCATGTAGCAGCCCAGCCGGTGCAACATTCCGGTCGATGGCTTATCGAGAATCTCGCAGATCGTGAATCCATTGATCAGCATCAAAATAATGATGGTGGAAATGGCCATTCCGACGACCCCGATGCCAAAAGCGTACTGGGCGATACCTTTGCCGGCGAGCTTTTCAAGCGAGTTGGCAAGGGCGAAAGCATCTCTTTCAATGAGCGTCGCCGCAAGGATGCGGTCGGCTTCCGGAAGCGCAGCCATGGTTTCGGTTTTCTTCTCAGCACTGAGGCTGGCAAACCCCTGATTTGTTTCCGTCAGCATCCTGGTAAGTTTCGCCTCAAAGTCGCTCTTCAGTTTTGCTGAGACCTTGATTTCCGAGTCTGGCTGATGAACTTGAATGAGCCCTGGTTCCGGCCTGGCATGAAACTGGGATGCTGCAGCGATGACTATGCAGCTCGTAGCCAGCATGAACGGAATGAAGAGCCCGGTGGCCAGATCAAACACGGCGAGGCCGATGAAATCTCGGTCCCAGCCCCGCTTGAGCATCGAGTAAGGCAGCAGGAAGGTCATGTTGATACCCACCGCCGTTGCCGCTGCCGCAACCATGCGATCTCGCTGTGCCGAGATAATGGTTTCGTTCCAGTAGACCGCGGCGGAAGAGCCTTCTATCAGTCCGCGCAATGATTCCGCGGGCTCGAAGATCAGTCCCGGCTTCGGGATGAAGCCGGCAAGGATACTGCCCCAGGCAAGACCTTCTTCACTGCAAGTCATGGCGAACACCACTGCAAAGAAGCTGAGGACCACGACCCCGACCATCGCCTTTAAGACAATTTCAAAAATCTTTATGCCTTTGCCGCCGCTGTCGTAAAACCAGATGACGGTACCGGCGACCGCAAACAATAAGAAGCAGGCTACATAGTCCCCGCCATCGAACGTAAGCACTCCAAGGTTCTGTCTGAGAGCAGCCGTGCCAAGCGAGAATTGAGGCATGGCCCAAACCAGATTGGCCATTAGCGTTGCGATGGCCCACCCCCAGCCCAGGACCGGATTGACGTGTGTGTTGAGTGACCTGAACGGCCTTTCACCTGTCGACAAAGCCACATAACCGATAGCGCTCAGCATGACGACTCCAAAGATCATCATCAACGGTTGCAGCCACATCATCTCGTATCCGCCGATAATGCCGAGGTAAAGGCTACCAGCCAGTGAGCCGCCGCCCAGAGTAATCGCACTCTGCAGCCAACCGGGTCCGGACAACTTTATGAAGGCGCCGATCTGCGCGCCTGTTCCTTTGCTGCGCGCCTCGTTCAGGAGCTGTCGATCCTGTACAAGTCGTGAATTACTTTCATCGCTCATGTTTTCCTGACCTTCAAGCAAGTGCCTGCCTGTTTCGGTGGGACTCAGTGTAATAAATCCGTCAATTCAGGTTTTGTATCCGCCAGAAACTTCGGTAGCAAGACACCCCGAACGGTATCCTCAATTTAGCGCTTTACGATTCTTGTCTTCCCGCTAAACTTTGCAGCTCAAAGGGTCGACAATCTATGAGGGCAGCGGAGGACGAATCATCCTTTCACGAATTAACTTCACAAGTGTATTCTCACTGCTCCTCGTAGCAGGCGTCGCCTGTGCAATCATCAAGTTCGTAGATTTCAGTCCCTCAGACCCGCTCGAAGTCCATCGGGCACTGATTCGGAAGAAAACACTGAAGCTCATAAATGACTCGGCATCACCGGACTGGACTTCCAAGCAACTTCGTTACGTCATCATCCGGTTCGATGACCGGGAAGACCCGAAGCTTGCATGCTGCAAAATTGCTTACGAAATCGTCAAAGGCGAAATCAGGACGACAAAACAGATCCGGATGACCATGGTGAAAGGGGTGAAGGAGGGTACGGAAAACGAGCCTTATTGGGAGTTCAGTGAGATCGCCATCCCCGACAGCCCCAGTGTTTCGATGATGTTGTACGAGCTGCTCATGAAAGATGTGGCTCCGACAGAATCGAAGATGGGGAGGAAAAAGAAGAAGGTAGAGCCGCCGCCCAGGCAGCCACACCACTGCGACAGCCTGCCGGGCAACTGGAACACCTACCGATGGATTGCATTCGATCCCGAAAAACACATAGGCGGGGTTCAAGGGTTGGCGCCCAAAGACTGGCTGAAGGTCGATTGAGATATGGGATTTCCGTCCAGTGCGACGATTTTCACCGCTCTCCTTTTCGACTGTTCGATTGCTTAATCGTTCCCGGTGGCCGCCTTCGGCCGCAGCCATGTTTTGAACATGAGGAAGCGGCGGGAACAAAGACTGAAAATGACCCTTCAAGAAATCTCTCCGTTTCCCCTGGTTCCTCCTGCTTAGTTAGAAAATCATTCGCGCTACGTGTAGAAGTTTTCCAACTCCGACGTTTTGACCTGCTAGAGCCAGCCCTGCTTATCTTCACACCATACCTCCACCAATCCAGCATTCCGTTCGTCCATCCCTCCCCGGTTGGAGTCATGACTCCTAAGTAAGGCAGGATAAATCTATCGTTTACAGGACGAATGATTTGATCCTTCAGAAATACTCAATACTCCTTACCCATCCTTAGTCATCCTTTTCTTCCCGAGCTTCAGATGAAAGTCCTCTTCGGTTTCCTGCTCATCATTTCTCCTGCCCTCAACGCGGGGACAATCCACTCCTGGATCAACTGGACGGAAAAGCGTCCCGAACTCGTCCTTACCGTTTCGGCCGAGCCGGGTCACGGGCTGAAGGAGCTCGCCGTCCCGTTCAAGCTGATTGACGATCAGAATCGTCTCCAGTGGGGTATGGATCTCAAGGTGCCGCTGGAAGGGCCTTCGCCCTGGAAGCAATCATTTCCACTCGATCTAGACATCCGAAGTCCGGACAAACCTCGTCAGCTCAATCTCAATCCGGGCCGGGTGTATCAGGTTCAACTTCGCATTCGAGAACCTGCCCTGAAACTTCAATATACAGAAGACCTCTTTTACAGGGTGCCGTCCGGCGTCCTGCAGTTGTATTCGATGCAGTATCTCGGCGCTGCCCCCAATCACCGGGTGCTCCTGCGTCTTGGTCTCTTTCCCAATCCCAAAGTGACCGACCCTCTGCCCATCGTGTTGAGCATGCAGGATGAGAAAGACAAGAAGGTGGAGTTGCCGGGGCAGGATGGAACGAGAGTCTCGGAATTGAAGAGTGAAATTCAACCGCCGAAAGAGTTCACGGACATCACGTTCAATGTGTCCCCGGCCACTTCCAATCAGGTTGGGCCGTTTAAACTGTCCGCGGCCCTTGGCACCAAGGAGCAGGGCACACTCGTGAATATCGTGCAGTCGTTTGGGACAAAATATTTCCTTCCATCGTTTCGCACGGATATCGAATGGAGGGAAGAAATGGCCCATCTGCTCTTGTCCGGAAAAGCCATGGTCACTGAATTCATCTCGCCGGGAGAGATCAATCATCTCGGCGTACCTTTCAGTCTTTTCAATTCTGAAGAAACCGTGATTTGGTCTGCAACTCTGACGCTCACACCGCAGGGCGGCACAGAACTGCAATCATCTTTTCCACTCAATATGAATGTTCGCGATCCTCGTAATCCCAGGAAACTAGAACTCGATCTGGGCAAACAACATCAGATACGTATTCGGGTGAATGACCCCGACCTCGGTGTGACCCACTCGGAAGACCTCTTTGTCTCGAAACCAAAGGGGCTGCTGCGCTTCTTTGGATTTCAGAACTCGGGCACTTTTCCCAATGAACGCATCCGATTTCGGCTGGCTCTTGATGGATACAAAGGCAAAGAGACGAAAAACGCCCCGCTCACGTTCACTATCAGGGACAGCGAAGAGAATGAAGTCCTGAGCCGGCAGCACGACATTAAACCGACCGCGCAGGCCGAGTCATTTGAATTCGATGTGACGCCGGATATTTCCAAATCGCTCGGGCCTTATGAGCTGGACGTCAATCTTGAGAGCGACAGCTTTGGTCTGTTTTTCAACACGACCAAGAAATTTGCTCTGGCGAACGCCCATATCCCGGTCAGCAGCATGGAACACGCGGACCCGCGTATGTGGTTCGAGATGCAGGAGCAGACGGGCAGGCCGGTAGGAGTGCCGGGTCGATCCAACAGCCAGCACCTCTATTACTCAACGCACCTGACCGATCAGTTCCCGCGTCATTATCCTGAGATCACTTATGACACCACGGATAAGAAGAGTGGCCGTCAATCTCTGCGGTTGAATTATCGCGCCGGAGCCGCCACCTGGTTCTGGGGCAGGCAAACTCTCCCCGGCAAGCCGACCATCCTTACCCTCTGGGTGAAAGGCAATGGCTCCGGAGATCGGCTGGTAGTCACGTTTGAAGATCATATTAATCACGTGCTGCCGGCCTGGTATCGATATGCGGATTTCGATGCGGCCGACGTATGCACCCTCGACTTTACAGATTGGCGCCGCTTTCGAGTGCCCGTGCTTGGCGAAGGATTGCAACAGGAAGGGCTGAAGGGCTCGACACCGAAAATTGATGCCCCCATCTCCATCCTTGCTTTCTCGATTGTCGGGGGCCAGCGCCCTGAAGGCGTCGCGGCAGGCGATCCCCTGAGCGTCTGGATCGATGACATCGGTGTCGAAACGCAGGCCGATGTTGAAAAATACCTCTCGATGGAGGTGGAGTACTCTGATGCTCTGGGACGGCTCCTGCCAGACGCTTCCCTGCATGTCGCTGTGGGGAATGGCTCCACGGAAGAGCTCACTAAAGGCCGTGTGATGATCTCTGCAATGGACGCATTCAATAAACCGGCATGGACTGCTAACAAGGAGATGGCGGTGGCCGCGGACGGATACCAGAACGTGAGCTTTTCGATGAGAGAACTCGCCGAACATCTGCCCGTCGGGCCAGTCGAACTGGATATCACATTCAGTGATCCCACCAAGCCGGGCATGCGCATTTCCAATCGTGTAACTCTTAAGAGGGCCGTTCATGGAGGCATGGTTCACGATTTCGAGAAACCGATGTCCTTCAGCGGTTTTAAGCCATCCACAGTCATCTCGTCACCGGCACGCATCGTTGAAGGCGGCTATGGAGGATCGAAATTCAATCTTGAACTTCCTGTAACCAAACTGGAAGAAAAAGACGACCCCGCATCCGTACTGCTTCATCCATCGCTGCCCGGCATGGTAGAACGTGTCGAGCTCATGGTGAAGGGCGGGCCCAATCCAGTGGAGCTTCAACCTTGGTTCATTGACGGTGGGTACACCGGGATCTGGATTCGCGATTACAATATTTTCTGGCCCGAAAAGATCCTGGTCGACTGGCAGGGCTGGAAGAAGGTTGTCATCCAAGCGCCGGCCATCCCCCCGCATCATGGTGACAAGAATCGTTATTTCTTAAACCAACCGTGGTATCCCCTGGACCTGGCTTTTGAGGCCCGTCTGGCCGGCCATGAAATCGGCACCTCCATATTCCTGGACGACATTAGAGTCATCTCGCATCTCGATCCGGAGGGTGTCACCCAGGCAGAGGTAATCTTTCCGCACGAATCCAGAATTCATCCACCCGGCTCGCAGCTTCAGATCAGCGTGACAAATTTTGACGCCAGCCCGAAGAAGCTGGCTCTGAAATTCGAACTCAACAGTTACCAGAGCTACCAGGCTGAATCCGGTGAACTTTCATTGGAGATACCCGCCGGAGAGAAAAAACAGTTTACCCTCGTCACGGCCCTCAAACCGGGCATCTACGACCTGCACATGACCGGTATCAGCGAAGAACCGATCGAAACGACCATCATGGTCTTAAAACTTCAGGATTACTTCGGCGAAGACCCACTCGGGCGCTTATCTGATCCCGTCAAACTGCGGCAGGGGCTGGGGTTGACCACCGAAAATATATTGCTCGACTTCGATAACTCTGAGCCTGTGCCCAATCTTCACCAGTTCAATTGGTACGAAAATGAAATAAAGAACCTCACCAGTAACGGGCAGTTCACAGCCATTCCCGTGGTCGGATATTCAGCCGATTGGTCCGGCCCCGATGCGGTCGATGGTCTGGCGAACGCAACGTATCAGCGATACATACCCAACACGATTCAGACGCCCGCCAGGCTTATCGATTGGAGCCAGTTTGTGCGTGAGATGGTACGCGAGTTCAAGGGCCGCTTCCCTGAATGGACGTTTTGGGACAACCCGGATCTTGACGATTCCCCTCAAAGCATCGACCCCGAAAAATATATTCAGATGCTCGATATCTTTTATCGCTGGGTGAAGCTCTATCAGCCGGAGGCAAGAGTCACGGCCGGCGGCTTCAACTTTGACAAGGTGCTCTCATACCTGGATCGGATGAAAGATCCGGCCTCACTGAAATTCGACGACTTTGCCGTCCAAATGAACATCGGCGAACTGTCCCCCGAACAGGTAGACCTGGATGCCTTCATGGACGAGCTCAACGAAACTCTAAAGATAAAAGAAAGAGGGCGCCGCCTCCGGATGACCGTGCTTGACTGGAGCATCAGTGAATACGTCAGCCCACTTCAGCAGGCTGCTTATCATACCCGGGCCACCATGCTGATGAATTCGAGAGGCGCCCTGCCTCACAACTTCAGCCTGATCAACAACGGAATGGCCTACAAGGGCCTTGGCGTCACTTATCGGCAAAGCTATGGGAACAGCGCGCCGCTTCGAGGGGCTGGCTCGCACCTGCCATATCACATCCCCAAGCCATCTTACTTCGCGAACATTGAGGTTGGTAAATTTCTAGAGCAGTGGAAATTCGTGAAGGGCGTCAGACCGAGCGGCAAAAGTCTTGATTACAATCGCTCATTCATCTATCAAAACAGCGCGGGAGACCTGACCACCGCCATCTGGCGGGCCGCACCGATTCAGACCGGCCTCTCCTCCACCCACCTTTACCGTCTGCCCGAGAACTGGGGCAACGTGAAAGCCAGAGACATCTTCGGCTACCCGGTCGACCTCTCGAAGGGGCTCAACTTCACCACGTTGCCATTCTTCATCGAAATGCCTGCGGGTTACAAGCTTGACCAACTTTCCTATGATCTCCGGATGCTGCGTGCAGTGGACGGCAGCTATCCTGTATTACTTGACCTGCATCTCGGCGAAGCAGATTCGGTAAAACGCGCCCAATACACGGCGCAAGGGAAGACGGCTATCCGCACATTTGCGGGCCAGATTCCCGGCGGCAGCAAAATACGTGAACAATTCCTCACAGAGATCGAAAGCGAAACATTCAAATTCATCACGGAGAAAGCCGGAAACGTACTCTTGCGTCGACACTGGCATTTTGATGGTGAGGGACAGACTCTCAAAGTTTCGGTGAATAATGGCGAAGCCGTCGTCTGGGATTTGACCAAAGGCCAGGAAAATGCACCGGGCGTTCGCGAATCCACGATTGCTCTTCGCAACTGCAAAGTGGGAGAAAACGAGGTCACAATCACCCACGACAAGGCCGGCAACACTTCTGGTTACCGCATCGAGCCGATGCCGGAGGACCATCTTCCGCTGGATCGCATGGGCATTTTCAACATGCGGCAATCCACCGGCTCCGTTGCGAAAAATGTAAGCGCATCCGGAACGCCGCTTCGCATCGGAAAGTCCACCTATGAACGCGGCCTCGGCACGCACTCCGTGTCATTCCTTGAATATCCCTTGAACGGGCAGTTCGAATCTCTTGAGGTCACAGTCGGCATCGATGGCAGCACTGATGGCCGCGGCTCGGCTGTGTTCAGAGTCTTCGCGGACAGCAAAGAAGTCGCAAATTCAAAAGTCCTCAACGGCTTCAGCAAACCCCTCACCCTGAAAGTGGAAAATTTGGGCAGCGTACGCCGATTGATCCTGAGTGTTCTGGATGCAGGCGATGGCTCAAAGCATGACCTGGCAGACTGGGTGGATGGCAAGCTGACTTTGAGAAAATAAAGATGAAGATGAAGATTCGCTTTGTGGTGTGGGCGCTCCGCGACTGCACCTGTCTCTTTTTGGCTTTCTGCCTCCTGATTCTTCCGTCCTGCCGTAATCGCCCCCACTCGGCGCTCTTGTGGGACAAGATGAAGATGCCGTATCACGAACGCGTCAAGCAGGCTCGGGCCGAACAGCAGCGGGTACTGAGACGGAGGGGAGGGGAGGCACAATCCGTTCTTCATCGGACGAAGGAGGCACTGGAAGCAGCTATCCAGGCAATCTTCGATGGCCGCGAGGCAGAGCTGCGGGGCGACAGACAAACCATGCTGGCCAAACTTGCCGCAAGGCAATGGCGGATCGAGGAATTGCTCCTTCTCTACCATCCGGAAATCTCACTCAGGATGGCAGCGCTGGATCAACGATCCAAATCGCCCAACCTGATCATTGCCATCCTCCAAAGCCTGAAATTGAGTGGTGACGCCGGTATCGCAAGAGGCGCGCTGGAGACCCGCAGAGGCCAGCAGGAAGATCTGCAACTCATCGTCAGCAAAGACTCACGCTCGATTTACCAGACTAATGTCTCGGGCGTCGTCGGTCTCGACGCCTATTTCAAAGACACGAAAACTAAAATGCTGTTCGAGATGGAACTGATGAAATTCCGCAACACGCTCCTGGCCAAGCACGGCGAGCTCTGGCCGTGGTGGAGGAGTACGCCCGAATCAATCCCAACGAACGGCTGCGAAGATCCGAGTTGCTGCTCAGTATGATCCTGGACCGGAGTGCACAGTGACGGAAAATGCAATCTTCGTAAACTGAGCTTCCAGCAAATGGAAGCCAGACCCGCCTGAACAAATCGCCGTAGTTCTTCTATTCTCGACCCCGCCTTTCTAACAGTTCGGATTCCAATCTCTCATGTGCGTTCGCTTCATAGGATGTACGCCCGCTGCGGCCGTCTTCAACGGCCCGGCTGATATATCCCACCACTTTCTCATTCCCCAGCGAGAGCACTGTAATGCCCCGCATCAACTGCGAGTGTTGGTTCGGAGCCTGATGACTGAGATGAGAACAGAAGAAAACTATCGCTAGTTCGGACTTGACGGCTTCAGACTTAAGCCCACCACCCACGTAAACGTAGCCCATATCCCCGGATTGACGGTTCGCTTCCGGACAACAACATTCGTCACTCTTGATGTACGCCAATTCCTCTTCAGCCAGACCGACCCCACGCGCCATCTGTAGAAAAGCATTTCTCGCGGTCCCAGCCAACGGCAAGCTGTCATGCGACTCCATGTAATTCAGCGTCAGTTGGTACAGGCGGTACGCGTTATCCTCACAGGCCCGCGTGTCTTTCCGTGGTTGCGTGGCTCGCCTTTCGGCCTGTACGTAGATGAATGCGAGCAGTCCCACAGTGAACAATACACCTCCAACAGCCTCCTTGGCCCCGAGCTTGCGGTGCATCCAAGGTTTGTGTGGATTCAGTGGCTGTTCCATGCTGCCGATTATACGCAGGCGCGGCATGGCGCTGCATTCCTTGACAGGTGAAGAGTCCTTCTTACTTTGGGCTCGGAACTTTTGTCCACAATCATTACCCATGCGACTTACAAGTCTAGCCCTCTTCATCACTGTTATCATGAACCTCTCCGCACCCGATCTACTTGCCAACGGAATCATCAAATCTGAATTCATTTACGAAGAAGCCCCTTTTCCACAATGCCACGCATCAACGATTGCAGAAACGAAGGAGGGCCTGGTCGTCGCGTGGTTCGGCGGAACACGAGAGAAGAATCCGGATGTCGGCATCTGGTTGTCACGACACGATGGCGCAAGCTGGTCTGAGCCCGTCGAAGTGGCGGACGGTGTCCAATCGCCGGAGACAAGATTCCCCTGTTGGAATCCGGTTCTCTTTCAGCCGAGGTCCGGGCCGCTGCTGCTCTTTTATAAGGTCGGGCCAAGTGCGAGCGCGTGGTGGGGGATGCTGAAATTTTCCAACGACCACGGCAAAACCTGGTCAGAAGCGGCAAGACTGCCCGACGGAATCTGGGGGCCAATCAAGAACAAGCCCATCGAGCTTGAGGACGGCACGATCCTCTGCGGCACCAGCGGCGAGGCCACAGGATGGAGAGTCTATCTGCAATCGACAAAGGACTACGGCAAGACCTGGGCGCAACACGGCCCATTCAATGATGGCAAGATCATCGGCGCCATCCAGCCCTCGATACTCACTTACGAGGGTGGGAGGATGCAGTTGCTCTGCAGAAGCAAGCAGAAATACATCACGGAAGTCTGGTCGGAAGACGGCGGGAAAACGTGGGGTGAAATGAAAACGTCTTCGTTGCCGAATCCGAATTCCGGCACCGATGCAGTCACTCTTCAGGATGGCCGGCAGCTACTGGCCTACAACCACACCATGCGCGGACGTACGCCCCTCAACGTTGCCCTGTCGAAAGACGGCAAGTCGTGGAGCATGGTCCTCATCCTGGAGAACCAACCCGGCGAGTATTCCTATCCCGCAGTAATGCAGGCCTCCGACGGACTCGTTCATATAACTTACACGTGGAAGCGGCAGAAGGTGAAACATGTGGTCGTAGACCCCGCGAAGCTGAAACACCTGAGTGAATTGCCGAATGTCCTGCTCATCGGCGATTCCATATCCATCGGCTATACCGGCCATGTCGTCCACAAATTGAAGGATCTGGCCAACGCGAAGCGCATTCCTGGCAACGGGCAGGACACCGCAACCGGACTGAAAATGATCGACAAATGGCTTGGCGAGACAGACTGGGATGTCATCCACTTCAACTGGGGTCTTTGGGATCTTTGTTATCGTAGCCCTGAATCAAATAATCAGGGTCGGCGCGACACCGTGAACGGGACGATCACACACACGCCCGAGCAGTATGAATCAAATCTGCGAAAGCTGGTTGAGCGACTTAAGCAATCTAACGCCACTTTAATATGGGCGTCCACCACTCCTGTCCCCGAAGGAGACCTCGGGCGAAAACTTGGAGACGATCTGAGATACAACGCAGTCGCCGCCGGGATAATGAAAGAGCACACCATCCGCATCAACGACCTGCACGCCCACATTCTGCCGAAAATGTCAGAGTTTCAGACGCAACCCGGCAATGTGCATTTCAAACCTGAAGGAAGCCTATTCCTCGGAGAGAAAGTAGTGGAAGAAATCCTGGTCGCTGTAGAGAAAAGAGCAGCGAAGTAACGAGCAAAATGGGGCGAATTCTCTGGAATGCGGCAACTTGTCGCGGCTTTCTTTTTAACACCCCTCTGGTAAAGAAAACGATCTCGAGGATGAACCATGCCAGAAAAGAGGAAAGTGAAGGTTAAGGGCAAGAAGATTCAGTTTGAACTGCTACGCGCAATCAGATTATTTGGCTGGCAGGCTGTCGCCATCGGTCAGGCCTGAACACAACTCATTCCACTTTGAGCAGGCTTGCCTCTTCCGCGTACTTGGTTTCTGAATAGTGCTCGATCAGGTATTCGAAGCACTTATTAGCCAGGAGGTCCTTTCCGGCCTCCTTTAAGGTCTTGCCGCGTTCCAGAATCTCTCTGGCATCCTTCTCCTGCACGATCTTCTCGCCCTCCTCCATGAGTTTCTTCAGACGGTCCCGGGTCTCGGCGTGCTTCTCCTGTTCGGCCTCTGGAATCCAGGCCATGAAGTCTGCAAAAATCCGATTCGCATATTTTATTTCTGAGAGCAGCTTTACCCCCTCCGCCTGCTTGATGGCTTCATTCGTTTCCTTTTCGATCTGCTCGCGCATCTTGTTGAGACGCTTGATCTCACGGTCGGCGAGGCTCTGCGTCTCCGGATCGAAAGGGCGACCCTGTTTCAATTCTTGATAGAGCCTCAGAACATCCGGATACCGTCCTGCAGATTCTGATTCGCGAAGGGTGACCAGGAGCTGTTCATATTCTTCGCCACTGATAGCCGCTTTCAGGAGGATGCTGAATTTAAACTCTGTCTCTCGTGGTGTCGGCACCCGGCGCATGGCGAACAGCCAGTTTTTACCGAGGCCGCCTGCCCTGAGCTGGACCGGTTTCTCGAACGAAAAGACAATCCGCTCGTCCCGCTCTCCCCACACAAGCGTCTTAATGTTCTGTGCCGGTATCGGGAGATTTACTTCCTTGTACCCGCCTTCTTCATCCACAAACATGGGCCCAATTTTCTTGTTGATATCCGAGGGCACGGTAAGGCGCAGTTCGAGCCACTCCGACTTTTCCAGGGCCTGCCCGGTGACGGTCGCCGCATAATGCAGCGCGGAACCTTCGCGATTGGCGCGCAGCGCAATATTCAGTTTCTGTCCGCTGGCAAAATCAGAACAGTAACCATCAAGGGAATAGCTATCACCCACAAGCAGCGCCGGCTCTTCCATTTCCAGAATATGCTGGCCGGTGGAGCTTTTCCCCGACCCGGCAGATAGTTGCCCCTCCCAGAAGAGAGGATAGCCATCAGCCATGAGCGTCATCCGGCCAGTTGAATCAAAGACAAGGCTCCGGTTATCGAAATCGATTTTGTCCAACTTGCCTTCACTCGGATCGAGAGAGATATCGTCAAACCAGGTCATGGAACGGGCGCCGTAAGCCACGCAGCCCAACCGCATGGTGTCCGCCCAGGGTGGCGGCGTCACCGAAAGCTGTACTTTGTGCCAGGGTTTCTGTTTGCCACCAGATCGATACTCGAATGAATTCAGGTGCGGAACATCCTGCTTTCGCCATTGAAAGCGGAATCCGGCAAATCCGCCGGGAAACTGTCGCCGAATGTGCGCAGTTAGCTGCATCGACTTCGGCATTGTCGTGAAGTCTCGTTCGTTGTAGACCGTAGTCTCGAGGTCGATGGGGGCATCGCTCTTCTGCTTTAAAAGGAGAGACTTACCCTTCCCCTCCTCCCGCTCGTCGATGCTTACTTCAAGGTGCTCGGAGGGCTGATAGGTCCAGCCGACCGGCTTTCCATCAACGATTTCCTCGAAACTGCCATTGGGTAAACGAATTACCAGAGGTTCTTCTTTTCCGCCGGAGCTGAAGATGAGCACGATTGCGATCACCAAAATCAGCGCGACCGCAACGCCACCGCCTATGCGAGCCTTGAACGGAAAGCGGCCAAAGAAAGACTGCTCTGTTTCCTGATTCGGGCTCGATTCCTCTGCGGACAGCCGTTGCAGCGCTTCGTTTTCCGCGTCATTACGCGAGGCAAAAATATCCCCTGGATCATTCGCCCAGTGAAATGAAAACTCGACATCCCCGACTTCAAGAGTTGCCCCTTCCGGTACGAGGCTCTCGTCAATCAGGTCATCATCCAGCAGGGTGCCGTTCGTACTTCCGAGATCACGATAGCGGAGTTCGTCGTCTTCAAAAAAGAATTCGCCGTGCCGATTGGAAACCGCACTCGACTGAAGCCGCAGACGATTGCATTCGTGTTTGCCCACCGAGAGGACTTCGTCATCAAGTTCAAAAAGGCACTCAGGCTTGCCAGGTTCCTGAACAAGCAGGAAAGGGCGTTGGCCTTTCGGCCTGCTCGTTTCCTCGTCTTCAAACAGGATGACCGCTGCACCAATTTTTATGCGATCCCCGGCAAACAGATTTTGCGCCAGGCACAGATGGTCATTCACCGATGTGCCGTTTCGGCTGTTCAAATCAACTATGCGGTATCCGCCATCGCTCAGACAATCGATCTGGCTATGCTGGCGCGAGCAGTTGGTGTCCGGGATGTAAACTTCGTTGCCGCTATCCCGGCCCAGAACGGCCGCCACACCGGTGAGTTCATATTTAGCCTTCTTGCCTTTCAGTTGAATGATAAGCCGCGCCATAACGATCTGGGAAAGGTGAAAAAAGCCGGGAACATCAGGCGGAGACTGGCTCGCCCGAGCCTGGCGGCACGATTTTGCAGTATATCAATATCCCAACTCTCTTGCGTTCAGGAATGTGCCCGGCATCCTGTGCAACATGGAATCTACAGCCATTACAGGACTAGGGGTCCTGAGCTCAATTGCTCAGGGCTATGATGAATTTGAAGAAGCGATTATCAAGGGAACACGCGCTGGCGGTGCTCTAACGCTCTTCGAGGAGCCGAACGCGCCCGCAGTGGCAGAAATTGATTTCGTTCTCGAAGACTATATCGGAACGGTCAAGAGTTACATTGACCGCACCTCCGCCCTCGGCATCGCTGCATGTGGATTGGCTCTGGAAGTGGCAGGATGGGAACTGAGCGAAGATGAAAAGAAACGGGCCGGGATGGCTCTCGGGACCGCCTGGGGCTGCGCCGATTCCATCGCACTGTTTACTGAGAAGTTCATAAACGCCGGCCCTAAACGAGTCCCCTCCCTGGTCTTCACCCACTCGTATATCAACGCACCCAACAGCATCATCGCTATCGAGTATGGGCTGCGCGGATTCAACGTTTGCTTTGCCGGAGGACACGCCAGCGGCATGCAGGCCATTGCATACGGCGCCGATCAGATTCGCCTTGGCCGTGCCGGCCATCTGCTCGCAGGCGGAGCGGATGCGCTGACTCGTTTCGCACTCCGCGGTTATCAGTCAGAGGGCCGGCTGGCATCGAAGAGTGAACCGTTTGGCAACAACTCGAACGGGTTTCTGTTGAGCGAAGGAGCGGGCGTACTGTCACTCGAACCCGCCTCAACGGCCGGCGAACGCGCTTACGGTATCCTCGCGGGCTCCGGCCTATCCCGGGCAGATCAGGCCGGAATTCAGATCGCAATGAATCAGGCCATGCAAGAGGCCGGGATTGAGCCGAAGGACGTTTCGCTGGTTGTTGTTGCCGGTTCAGGAGATCCAGCTACCGATGTTCCCGAAGCTCGCGCGTTGGAGGCTACCTTCAGTGCGACAGATGCAACTCCGGCGCTTTTCTCATTAAAAGTCCTGACCGGCGAGTCCATGGCCGCGTCCGGCCCTCTCGCGATCGCCGCGGCTATCGCACTGCTGGATCATGGCGAAGTGCCGATCAGTTCAGGGCCAGACAGCATATTGAACCTCAACGGCCCATCTGAAATTTCAGGCGAGGTCGCTCTGGTGAATTCAGTGAGTATTGGAGGCGATGCCTGTTCAGTGGTGGTGAAGCTGCCATAACCTTACAGCAACCGTCCCCGCTTGATTTTGTCGTGGCCCATCTGTTTCCGAATCTGATCGACTGCACGATCTAACTCCCTTCTCCTGGTGTCTTCTTTTGAATCAAAAAGTGAGAGCTGGCGTTCGCCCCGAGGGGAGAGTTGAGAGATGCTGACACCGAGCAACCGAACGGATCGTCCTGCGATTTGATTGTGATTGTGCAAAAGCTCTTCGGCGGTGGCCGCGATGACGTCCGTTCGATCCGTGGCGGTGTCAAGCGTTGAGCTCCGCGTGGTGAGTGTGAAGTCAGCAAACTTCACCTTCAACGTCACGGTCTTCGCAGTGAGCCCGCAGGATCGGAGTCTGGCCGATACGTCTTCGGAATGCGCCAGCGATACAGGCTCGAGCTGTTCCATGGAAGTAATGTCATTTGCGAAAGTGCATTCGCTGCCAATGGACTTGGCCTCATGATCCGGCACGACATGCCGGCTGTCTTCGCCATTCGCCAGTTGGGCCAGGTGTTCTGCCACGATGCCGATGCGGCGTTTGAGAATCTCCACCGGCACCCGCCGCAGTTGTTCGACCGTTCGGATACCGAATTCTTCGAGCACCTTTGCAGTTTTTTTGCCCACACCCCAGAGGCGATTCACTTCGAGTTTTCCCAGAAACTCCAGCTTCTCGGCTTCCGTGATCTCCAGCAGGCCGTCGGGTTTTGAAAGGTCGGAAGCCAGTTTGGCCAGAAACTTATTGGGCGCGATACCGGTGGAAACAATGAGGTCGGTCTGCTCCTTCACCTGCTGCTTTATCTTTTGCGCTATTTCCCGGGGCGAACCGAACAGCCTCAGAGAGCCGGTCACATCCATAAAAGCTTCATCCAGCGAGAGCGGCTCTACCAGTGGTGTGAACTGCTCGAAGACGCGACGTATCTGCTGCGAGACTTCCTGATACTTCTCCATCCTCACAGGCAGGAAAATACCATGCGGGCATCGCCTCTTTGCATGCGCGGTTGGCATCGCACTGTGGACACCAAACTCCCTCGCCTCATAAGATGCAGCCGAAACCACGCCACGTGATTCAGGTGAGCCGCCGACAATAACCGGCTTGCCACGCAGTTCAGGATTGTCGCGTTGCTCCACGGACGCGTAAAATGCATCCATGTCCGCGTGAATAATAGTTCGTCGAGTGGTCATCTTTGACACGATTTTTCGCCGATGGTAGCATCATTTTGCTTCCAGAAAACCCCTCCGCAGATTCCGTAAATCGAAGTCCCCAATGGCATTCCTGCAAATACAGAAGGATGGAAAGTTAGAAGTAATCTTGCTTCCGAAGGTGCCGTTCGTGATTGGCCGATTCAGCACGTGCGATTACCAGATAGACGATTCGGAGCTCTCGCGCCAGCACACTCAGATTGAGTTGCACGATGGAAAGTACTCCGTCCGCGACCTCGGCAGTCGCAATGGCACGAAAGTCAACGGCGAGGCAATTAATGAGAAATCGTTAAAAGGCGGAGACGTCATATTGCTTGGAGTTACGGAACTCATATTCCAGGAAGGCCCACCACCTGCAGGTGCGCTGGAGGAAGCCCTGCCGGTTTCGCAGCCCAGCGCATTGACTGATTTCGTTCTTACCGGCGTGGAAGGCGAAGCGCTTGGGGACGAATACCTCATTGAGGAGCAGGGCCTCACGATCGGTCGCCGGGTAACCCAGACGATTGTTCTCCAGGAACATTCCGTATCAGGGAACCACGCTCTGCTGTGTGTCGAGGATGGCCATATCAAGATCTACGACTGGGAGAGCAGGAACGGCATCTTTGTTAACGATACAAAAATCGAGGGGGGGCATATTCTGAATGCAGGGGACGTGATCCAGATCGAGAGTTCCAAATTTGAGTTTCGCCGCCGGCAGAAACCGAACGTACCGAACACCGAATTCCTGAGAAATGAAATCATCGGGAAGGTCACAGCCACAGAGGCTGACCAGGCCCCGCCTCCGACTGTCAAGCAAGTGGCGAAAGACGACACGCCCAAGCTGGCTGCAAGTCAGAAAACTCTGAATGAGCCTCAACCCATAGCGGGGCAACAAGACAGCTCTGCCCCGTCACAAGTCCGTGAGACACCGGGGTCCGGTGTTCCGGCAGCAAGAGCTTCGTCACTGGAAAAGGCTCCACATGAGACGCCACCATCGAGGAGTCGGCCTGCTCCCCCGGCCCGCCTTCACACAGTGGAGCCAGCCGGCTCGGGCAAGAGGTTTCTCAAAGCAATTTCAATTGTCCTGCCGATCATGATCCTCATCGCCAGTGGCTTCGTCTATGTGACTAACCCACAGGATGGCGCCGGCCAGGGAGGCGGCGAGAATTTCTTGAAGAAATATAAAGAGGCCGGTATCGCTCTTGATGGCGCCAAAGAAATTCTAAAGGCCAGGAACATAGAATTCAGTGCTGCCCAGCTTCAGACGGGCCTCGACAAGACCCGGGCCGCCATCGCCATCTACAACGAAATATTAGGGATGAGTCTGAGCGACAGCGAACGTTCCATGGCGATCAAAGACCTCGAAGATGCAGCAGAGACTCGTGCCGTCTTTATCAAAGCGGTTGAGTAATCAACCGGCCTCATACCTCTTCGATCAGAACGACTCTTTCAATTCCTCGTTGGCGGACAATATCGACCTTGCCCTCACGTGCGAGCCAGCCAATCGCGCGATGCACATTGGCAGCAGTTGTCTTAAGCGCTCTCACGAGTTGTGTGGGGCTTGCGCTGCCATTCGCATACAGGTAAATCCAGATCTGGCCAGCATCACCTCCAATGGAAGCGACCGAATCAGTCATCGTATCAGTCATCGTATTAGTCATGTCTTGGTTTGCCCGAACGAACAGTCTGACTAGAGAAAATCAGACAATAAAAAAAGGGGAATGGGGCTATGGCAGTGGGTGGGGGGGCCAAATTTCATAGCGGAAAGTTGCAAGTAAGATATTTCAACCTGCGATTAGATGCAAGACCCTGGAAGCCATGTTTTATCCTCTTTCATCATTCGAGATAACTAAAGAATTAATTGGAAACTCTGCGCGTTGCGCGCGTGTAATCTTGGTTGCGGCCATATGCCGCGGTAGGCTGCTCCAAACACAGAAGGAGAACAACTCTCCAGAGACGATATGAACTGCCAAATCAGAATCTTTCACAACCCAAGGTGTTCGAAGAGCCGGCAAACCCTCCAACTCTTAAAAGACCGGGGCATTGAGCCGGAGGTTATTGAATATCTCGAACAGCCACCCACAACGAGCGAAATCAGTGCATTAATCGACAAACTCGGTATCCGCGCGCACGACCTGCTGAGAAGCAAGGAAAAGGAATACACCGAAGCCAGCCTCTCAAGTGAAAGCAGCCGAGATGAAATCATCGAGGCCATCGCAGCGAATCCGATTCTGCTTGAAAGACCCGTCGTGGTGAATGGCGACAAAGCGGCCATCGGACGCCCACCGGAGAATGTGCTCAAAATTCTGTGATCCGGGCTGGCAAAAGACATCTTCAATTACAGCGCACATCACTTGGGGATCAGGATCGATATCCGTCCAATCTTTGATGCTGATCAATCCCTGGCAGACCAGCATGCTGAGACCGTTTGAAAGATCCGAGCTTTTGCAGCAAATTCATCTTTCAGAACGAAGGCTAACCAGGAAAAACCTCTGACCCTCCAATAACACCACAGAGAATTCATATGAATCCCAGACAAATTTCAGCCGTCGCATCCTCATTGGTCCTGGCGTTTATCATCGGCTGCGGCGGAGGTGCCAGACCTGGGAAAGCAGTAAAGCAAGCACCAGCGCCAGTCGATACCAATACAGCCAAAGTCGAAGAAACCGGTGAAGAATCGAAGGTTGAAGAGGTCGATACACCGGTCGCAATCAAAGGCACAATCGGTCTATCGGTGCTTACCCTCACCAATCCCTTCTTCAAAGTCATTGCAGATAATATGAAGGAAGAGGGAGCAAAACACGGCTACGAAGTTCTCATCAACAGCGGCGAATTTGATGTCGCCAGACAACAGAATCAGGTCAAAGACTTCATCGTAAAGGAGGTTTCTGCCATTGTGCTTTGCCCGTGCGATTCGAAAGCCATCGGCCCGGCGATTCAGGAAGCGAACGCTGCGGGAATTCCCGTCTTCACTGCTGACATCGCATGCCTCGCACCTGGTGCAGAAGTCGTTTCTCACATCGCTACCGATAATCTCGGGGGCGGACGGCAGGCCGGTGAAGCGATGATCGAAGCGCTGGGAGAAGCAGGCGGCAAGATTGTCATCCTCGATTACAAATCCGCCGAATCGTGCCTGTTGAGAGTGCAGGGCTTCAAGGAAGTCATCAATAAACACAACGAAGGCAAGGAGGCTGGCAAGATCGAAATCGCGGCCGAACTGCCAGGCGAAGGTCAGAAGGATAGAGGCTATAAATGCGCGGAAGACGCTCTCCAGGCCCACGGCGATATGGTCGGCATATTCGCTATCAACGACCCTTCAGCACTCGGAGCCCGTGCCGCGCTCGAAAAGGCCGGGAAAGCCGACCAGGTCAAAATTATCGGCTTCGACGGCCAGCCGGACGGCAAACTGGCCATTAGGGAAGGCAAGATTTACGCCGATCCAATCCAGTATCCTGACCGCATTGGGATCATGACCGTCCAGACCATCATCAGGCATTTTGAAGGGGAGGAGGTCAAGCCCGTACAGCTCATCCCAACCGGTCTTTACCGTAAGGCCGATGGTGAGAAGGATGAGAGCTTGAAGTAACTTGCCTCAGGGTATCGGCTTCCTGGTCACCGTAACCAAAATCTCTATCTGAATTTCGCTCTGGTGCACGAACTGTTTGCGGTGTCAAGAGCTTGCGTCTTTGCCCCCAAGGGGCTCAACATATCAGCCCTGGGCAACGCCCTGGGAAACTGGATTATGATGGAGACCTCCCCCTCAAGATTACATTCTTGCTGTCACCCATTCCCTAACTCAATCCGAACTCATGGAACTGGATCTCCCTGGTGGAACCCCATCGCCTGAACCCGAATCTGAAAAGAAAAAGAAGACGGTTGGGACGCCGCCCCTCCCATTGGTAACGCCGTATTCAGCTCAGTTTCATTCACTGCTCTATCAACTGGGCCAGGTCGGTCTCAAACTGCGTGACCTCGGTGCCGTGTACGGCAGAGCGGGAAACATCTCTGTCAGCCTGACAGACAAGCACATCAAGGGACTTGATTTTGATCAGGGGTCGGACTGGTTTCAGATGCCGGTGGATTATCCCAAGCTTGGCAGGCGGGCATTCCTTGTAACCGGGGCGGGGAGTCGACTCTGGTATCTGGATCAGGATCCAGAAAGCAACCTTTGCGTGGTCTGGGTAAAGGAAGGCGGCAAGGAATACCGTGTCGTCTGGGGAGCGGAACGCGGAGTGAAGCCGACCAGTGAGTTCAATTCACATCTGCGCATTTTCGAGATCTTGAAAGGGGTCAAACGACCAACGAAGGTCGTGATGCACGCCCAGCCACTCCACCTGACAATGATGTCTCATTGCGAAGAGCTTCAGGATGAAAAGGCGTTCAATTCAGCATTGCTGCGCTGGCAGCCCGAGACCATTATCACCATGCCCAACGGGGTGGGGCTCGTGCCTTATCGACTCCCCGGCAGCCAGCATCAGGAAGCTTCCACGGGAAAGGCCATTCTCGAACATGACTTCATTGTGTGGGCCAAACATGGCGTCATCTGTACCGGTGAAGATCCGTTCGATGCGTTCGACAAAATTGACTTCCTGGAGATGGCTGCAAGGTACTATCTTCTAAGCCGGCAACTCAGGTTTAAGGCGGACGGCCTTTCTGACAAGCAGATGCTTGAGATCGCCAAAACACATGGGAATGGAAGCGAATTGCTGGAATCGTGGATCGCCGACGCCGGAGAATAGTCACTCCGTAGTTCCTTGAACAAGGCATAAGTGCATGCCTGTGCTGTTCGGCTTGAGCTCTCAACCACTTCACGGGCCTTTGCATGCAACCTTTCTATTTTGAATTCGGAGATCGCTTTATCCCTTTCAGTCAGTGGGAGCTTGCCTTTCGTATTTATAGCGAAACTGACGTATACAGAGGTCATCCCACATTCCTTCACTCCATCTCCATCCATGCTTATCGAAGCGTCTGATTTGAACATGATTTTTGAGGGAGGCATTCAGGCCCTGAAGGGAATCGAGCTATCGATTCAAAGAGGCGAATTCGTCTCCTTCGTTGGATCCTCCGGTTGCGGTAAATCCACTCTCCTCAGAATCCTTGCCGGACTGCAGCATGGTTACTCCGGCGAGCTCACCCTTGCCGGGATGGCGCCACTCGATGCACGGCAAGCTCGGCACAATGTGTCCTTCGTTTTTCAGGAAGCCAACCTGCTCCCCTGGCGTGATGTCCTGGGCAACGTCAAGTTGCCTCTGGAACTGAGACAGGATCCCCGCATGGACTCTGAGGTTTCCGACCTTCTTGATCTGGTAGGCCTGCGCGAGTTTGCCAATGCATTTCCGAGACAACTTTCCGGAGGCATGAAGATGCGCGCTTCACTCGCACGAGCCCTCGTGACGCGTCCCGAGTTGCTGCTGATGGACGAGCCGTTCGGCGCGCTTGACGAACTCACACGGCAGCGCCTGAATGAAGAACTTCTTGAACTCTGGGAGCGCGATGAATGGACCTGCCTTTTCGTCACCCACAACGTCTTCGAAGCAGTCTTCATGAGCCAGCGCGTGTTCGTGATGAAGCCGCGGCCGGGGTCCATTGCCGCCGAAATCGAGATACCCCTCGATTACCCACGGCTTCCTGAACTGCGTGCCAGCCCGGAATTCGCACGCCTGGCCGGCGAGGTCAGCGCCGCTCTACGGGAGCACAGCGAATGAAGAAGACACGTCTCATCGAATTCCTGGCACCGGTATTTCTGCTATGCGTTGTCATTCTCCTATGGCATCTCGTCACAGTTGCCTTCTCCATCCAGCCGTTCCTGTTGCCGGGCCCCGGAGCGGTTCTGGATTCGGCACAGGCTAATTTAAGAACGCTCGTCAGCGCGACACTCATGACCGCCGCCGGTGCACTTGGAGGATTCCTGGTCAGCTTTCTGCTTGGTTCAGTGATCGCCTTCCTCTTCTCACAGTCCCGCATTATCCAGTACAGCTTTTACCCGTACGCCATCTTTCTTCAGACAGTCCCGATTGTTGCCATCGCACCTCTGATCGTCATCTGGTGCGGCACTGGATTTCAGAGCGTCATCATGGTCGCCATGATCATCAGCCTGTTCCCCATCATCACCAACGGTACCGCCGGGCTTACCAATGTCAGCCAGCAGCAGGCAGATCTGTTCAGTCTCTACAACGCGTCACGCTGGCAGATTCTGTGGAAACTCCGACTGCCGAATTCTGTCCCCAACTTCGTCACCGGCGCCAAGATTTCCAGCGGACTCTCTGTTATCGGGGCCATCATCGGTGAATTTTTCGTTGGCTACGGCACAAAGAATTTCGGACTCGGCTACCTGATCACCATGACCTCCGGTCAGCTCAAAACACCCTACCTTTTTGCGACCATCATCTGTTCCACGCTGCTGGGCGTATTTATTTTTCTACTCATCAATCTGATTGCCAGCCGGATCTTGAAACGCTGGCAGGAATAGGGATGGTGAACGGTCTAAGATCGCACCATTCGCTCATAGTTCCTAAGTGTTTCAAGCGGGTTTTTTCTATATTTCATTTTGAATTTCTAAGTCTTGTTGTGGTTGAGGTTTCAGTTGGTCGAGATGTTCGTTTAGCTGTTGCTTATCGATTCCCAGATTTGCGGCGAGATCGTTCAAGAGGTCGCTGATGTGGGGCGTCTTCTTCGATTCGAGTGTTTCAGGCTTCGAAGGTTGTGCGTCCATTTTTGGTTTCTTGTCTGCCTTTTTGGTCTTCGCCTTTTCATAGAGCTCGTCTACGAGTTCATTGGCTTCTTTCTTCGTTATCGGCCCTCCGTTGAGGTCGCGAAACTGGTAGGTGGCCTTGGGGTCTGTGAGCTGCCCGCTCCGGACGGCGATAACTTGCCGACTACAAACGAAATCCTCGCGGCAGGGAGGCTGCCCTGAAGGGGCCCAATTTACCGGGCGCCAGTCCCGGAAAGATCCTTCATCCGTGGCCCTTCACACTTGTTTTTCGCACAAAAACTATTCCCCCAGCGGGCGCGGCCCAAAGTGAGGCGGTTCGTCACCGCATTCCAGAGCGCCTAAATCCGGTGCTTGCCCGTGAAAGCCATCGTTCAGATTTGGGAGCACGACGCCCTTGTCGACGGCATCAGATTTTTCGGCCAGACGGAAGTCGAGTTCCTCGATGGTGTAGATCTTGTCAATATCTGCAGGCGGTTTGAGCCCGCTGGCAAAACAGGTGTCCGGGTTGATGAGGTATGCGCCCCGGCCCTGATAGATCTGGCCTGACTCCCGCGCATCAGCGATGGACTTGTAATCGTTTTTTTGATTCCACCGGGCGAATCTCTGAAAGCCACCGTAACCATCGCTGTCGATATCAAAGTCCCTGCAGTTTGGCGTCCCGACATAGAGACCCGTTCCGCCGGCGGTGAGAAACAGGTTATTCCGCATCACCACATTCTCGACGCTCTCGCTGGATGGGACAATGTTGAAAGCGTTCTGCTGCTTCAGGCATGTGTTATGAATCAGGAGAATGCCTGTGGTGTGGTTATGAAGTTTGAAGGGCGAATAAGTCGCGTTATAAATGAAATTGCGAAAGATGTAGACCGGGCCGGCACGGCCGGGCTGGACGGTGATCCCATGCGCCACATTTCTGATGCGGTTACCCCAGACCCGCATGTTGAACTCGCAGTGATCGGTTTCGATTCCGTCATCTGTGCAGATGTTCATGTCGTTGTTATAGATGTCGCACGCGGACGCACTGCCATGGCCTGTGCCGTGCACGCCATCCCCTACGTTGTACATCCGGTTGTGGCAGATAACATGACCTCCCCCGCTCATGTAAGTGAGACAGTACGATTCGATCCCTTTCGTGCGTGGCCATTTCGTCGGGCCTACGATGTCATTATCAGCAATAAAGTGGTGGACGGATTCGTTGTAACCGCCGTTCTGCGAATTGAAGCCCTTACCGACCTCCCGGAATTTACAGCGGCGAATGACGAAGTGGCTCGCGCTGTTCGCGTTGATGGCATAAAAAGCCCCGCGGATGGTCAGAGATTCGAACCAGAGGTGTTTGCGATCCTTGGCATAGATGACAGAGCTTTGCGTGTCGTAACTTCCACCCGCATCGATGATCGCTTCGCCATCCACTTCACCTCTGAAGATGATCGGCTTTTCAGACTGGCCATCCGCCTTAATGGAGAAGGCAGGATAGGTGCCTTGGCGTAGAAGAAACAAAGTGCCGGGCCTCGCCGAGGCCAAGGCCGCTTCTATCCCCTTAAACGGATCTGCCTCGGAACCGCTCCCTCCGCCGTCCCCAGGCACGACATGCACCTTCTTCATGCCTTCAGGCTCAAGCGGCTCTTTCCAGGTCTTCATCTTCAAAGTCTGTTCCGCCTCACCGCCATCTGGATCTTTCAGATTGAGTTTGACGTCGTACTCAGTATCTGGCTCAAGACCGAAAATACTGCCGGCGAACATCCATCCCCCCTGCACGCCGAGTCGTGTGGAATCGCTGCCCTGGCTGGAATTGGGAATACAACGAAAGAGCGGGTAGCCCTTCTTCCACTCCTCCTCGCCCTCCTTGAGATACTTGACCTCTATGACCGCGTTCCGATTTGCATCCCCTTTGATTTTCCACCGCATCCCCAGGCAGTGAAGCGTCGGGTGCTCCTTGAACGGCGTCCCAACCGGCTCAGCAGCATCTTCGGCGGCAGCTCGCAAGGAAAACGCTGAAGGGGATAAGACAAGCACAGCTATCAGATAACTGATTTCGTTTCTATTCATTTCAACTTCTCTGGAATGCAAATGAGTAATGCGTCTTGATCATGGCCAAGCGGTCACGAACCCGGCAAAGGATCGCGTTGGTTTTTGTAACAGGTGGGGGATATCCATGTAAACCTTCAGACCGCTTCTTTCAAGGGACACCTGAAGCCTCAAACTGGTTTGAAGTTTGGCCATAGAATCTCATGCTGCTTTTCCCATGACTCGAGAATCTCCTGCAACTGACGAAGCCCTCAATGCCTTCCAAATGAAATTACTGGCTGGCTGTGCGGGCTTCTGCAGATGAGGTAATCGTCGCGACAGGTTTGTTAAGCACACTTTTCAGGAACAATTATTTCCAGTGTATCTGGGATACATCGACCCCACCGGTGGTTTGCCTCCCTCATTGTGGGGGATGGTTCTGGCCAGCTTGTTGGGCTTTCTGGGAGCGATCTGGGCGGTGTTCAAATTATACGGATACCGGCTCTTGGCATTTATTAAAAGCCGCCCGGGAAGATTTTTACTCGTTTCAGCCCTGCTCACTGCTGCTCTTATGGCCTGGTTTTCGAGGAATCGTTCTTCAGAGGAATTCACAGCGTCCGATCAAAGGTTGGTAATTCTAGCCTTCGACGGGCTCGATCCTCGGCTCCTGGAAAAATACATGGCGGCCGGCCGGTTGCCTCATTTCAGCAAGCTCGCTGAGCGGGGCATCTACCACCCGCTGGAAACCACGAATCCACCACAGAGCCCGGTGGCTTGGGCCTCATTCATCACGGGAAGCTTACCTGAAAGTCACGGGGTCTTTGATTTTCTGAAGAGGGATCCAGAGACTTATCTGCCGGATCTCACGATTGCGGACAGACACAATCTTGCTCGACCATGGCAGGGAGAACCTTTCTGGCAATCTGCACAATTGAAGGATGTATCCAAGACACTCGTTCGATTACCTCTGGCCTTTCCTCCCCCAAAACTGAAGGGACGCGTTCTGGCTGGCATGGGCGTTTGGGACGCCAGGGGGACAGAGGGCACTTATTTCTATTACACCACAGGGCCTCTACCGGACGAGGTCCGGGGAATGGTTTTCCCGTTCGAACGAGCCGGCGATACGCTTACCGGCTCACTGCCCGGGCCATATCGATCGGGGCAGGATGACATAGTCCGAGAGCCCTTCGAACTGCATACAGACGGCGGAGCCTATGAACTGAAAATCCAGGGCCATTCCTATCCTTTGCAACCAGATTCCTGGAGCCCCTGGATAAACGTCGAATTCAAATTAGGGGTGGCTCAGCGAATTAAAACGATCACCAAGGTCTGGCTGACGAGAGACGGAGACAACGTTTCGCTCTACGTTTCTCCGCTGAATCTCCATCCCTCTCACTCACCGTATGCTATCAGTTATCCGAAGGGTTATGCCGATGAACTTGCCGGTGAGGTGGGGATGTTCCATACGCGAGGGATGCCCTTCGATACCCATGCGGTAAACGACGGAGTTCTTTCTGACAAGGCATTTCTTGGACAGTGGAACGCCATCACCAGTGAGCGCGAGCGGATGCTGGAGCTTGAACTGAAAAGACTGAAAGACGGAATTCTTTTCGTCTATTTTGAATCCTCGGATCTCATTCAGCATATGTATTACCGGGCCATCGACCCGGAGAACCCGCTTTATGCAGAATCGTCGGACCTGCGAGAAGTGATCCCTGAGGCGTACGAGCGATGTGACCGTGCGCTGGGGCAGACTATGAAAAGCCTGAAAAAGCAGGACGGCCTCATTGTTATTTCCGACCATGGTTTTGCGCCTTTTCGACAGGCAGTGCAGCTCAATGCCATCTTGAGAGATGAGGGTTTCCTTGTGCTGAAGGACGGTAACACCACCTCCCCCGAATTCTTCAAACATGCGGACTGGAGTAAGACTCGGGCATACGCATACGGCTTCAACGCTATCTATCTGAACATCGAAGGCAGGGAGGCCGAAGGCAGTTTGGCCCCGACTGAGGTCGCGGAACTGAAAAAGGACATCAAACAGAAGCTGGAGTCATTCGCAGACCCCTCGAACGGAGAGCATCCAATCAAGACCGTCTATCCGGTTGAGAAGCCCAAGACTGAGGAATGGAACGTGGCCTCGCCAGACTTGATCGTCGGGTATCGCCGCGGTTACCGAGGCTCCTGGGAAACGGCTCTGGGTAGAGTCACGGAAAAAACCATCACTCCCAACCTGAAGAAATGGAGCGGAGATCATTGCATCGATCCTTCAGAAGTTCCCGGGATCTTCCTGTCGAATTCAAAGGGTATTGATTGTCGCCATCTCCGCGAGGTCGGTGGGCTGGCGTCAAGTTTTTTTAGCGGATCCTCGCGGTGAATGAAGCCAAAGCTTGAGCGCCAAATTTCTCGAAATAGAATTCCGCGATGATTTGTTCTCGTCATCCATTGCGCGTATGGCCGGTATCCCTGGTGCTCGTGGCCTGTTTCGCATGCTGTTCCTTGAGCGATGGGGATCCCAATTCGTCTGGCCGGGAGACGAAGCATTCCGGCCCCGGGTGCCTCGCAGTGGATGACTTCTTTGCCACTGAGGTCTGGCCAAAAGTTGGTGAACGACTCTGCCTGAAATGCCATCGTGCCAAGGGGGATGCAAAGAAGAGCAAGTTTCTGCTTCAGAATACTTCGGACAATCCCCAGCTTCTCGCCGAGCATCTCAGACACAATTATGAGGGATTCGGTCGTATGGCTGCGGCTAGCGAGGATGGCAAATCACGGCTGCTCCTGAAGGTGACCGGCGGACTCGACCACGGTGGCGAAGAGATACTCAAACCGGATTCGACCGGCTACCACATCCTTGAGAGGTTTGTTCAGCGGATGAGCAAGTCTCCCGCGGATAAAACTACAGAGAAGGTCGAATTCATAGACAGCGACCCTGAAACGTTCTTTGCAGGAGTGAAGATGTGCACTCCACAACGACTGCTCAGGAGGGTCACACTGTCCCTCACCGCGCGCCTGCCAACGCCGCAAGAGCTTGCGGCAGTCAAAGCGGGTGGTCTTGGAGCGATGGATGGAATCCTGGACCAGGTGATGAAGGAGGATGCCTTTTACGAACGGCTGGTGGAAGGCTTCAACGACATCTTTCTGACGCTGGGCTACGACGGGAACGCCGAGGAGGTGTTGTCTTACGACCATTTCGAAAAGACGCGGCACTGGACTCAAACTCACGACCTGAGCCACATTCCGGAGGAAAAGCGTCAGAGGGCACAGTGGGCTCTGGCCGACGTCTACCGTAAGGCGATGATCAACGAACCGCTCGAACTAATCGAATACATCGTGCGAAATGACCGGCCCTTCACCGAGCTGGCGACGGCCGACTACATCATGGTCTCGCCGTATACCTCACGGGGGTACGGGATTTACGAGGAACTGAAAGATCAATTCAAAGATCCTGAGGACCCTTTTGAATACATCCCGGCCAGGCTGAAGGCGCTCAAAGGCCGCTCCGAAAAAGTTCAGGAATCTGCAACGGGTTTCTATCCCCACGCAGGTTTTCTGGGCATGTTTCACTATCTGCGCCGATACCCGTCTACGGTGACGAATCGAAACCGCCTGCGGGCCAGAATGTACTACCAGCATTTCCTGGGCGTCGACATCATGGCACTGGCCCCTCGAGTCTCCGACGCGGCCGCCATCACTGCGAAGTACGACAACCCGACCATGGAAGCACCGGACTGCGTGGTTTGTCACAAGACAGTCGACCCGGTGGCCGGGCTGTTTCAGGACTACTTCAACGAGGAGGGTCACTACGGGCCGCGCAAAGAGGGTTGGTTCACCGATATGTTCAAACCGGGTCTCGAGGGAGATGATTTGCCGGACGAGCATCGCTGGCGGTCTTTGCAGTGGCTGGGTGAGCGGACGGCGAAAGATCCAAGGTTTGCCACGGCCATGGTTGAGCATGTCTATTACATTCTGATGGGCCGCAAAGTGATGCTCCCACCAGAGGATATCGACGATCCCTTGTTCGCTGCGAGGCGGCGTACCTATGAGATACAACGAGAAGAAATCCAGAATGCGTCCGCCCGGTTCGCAATGGAGGGCTTTAACCTCAAAGCGGCATTCAAATCTCTGGTCGCCTCACGGTTCTACCGTGTCGACGGGTTGGTCACCGCCATTGAAGACCCACGCCGTCGAGCTGAGCTGGAGGATATCGGCCTGGTGAGGTTAATGACCCCGGAGCAGCTCGAGCGAAAGTTGAAAGCCGTGTTCGGAATGAAATGGGGCCGCCTCGAAGACCAGTTCAAGATTCTTTACGGAGGCATTGATTCTAAGTCAGTCACCGAACGCATGACTGACCCGAGTGGAGCGATGGGGGCCATCCAACGCATTATGGCCAACGACATCGCCTGCAAGAATGTTGCCCTGGATTTTACAACCGAGCCCGGCAAACGAAGGCTGTTTCCAGACATCGAGCCCAGTGTCCTTCCTGAAACGGGCCCGGATGCCGAAATGAAAATACGCAAGGCGATCGTTCATCTCCATCAATACTTGCTTGGTCTGGAACACCCAATCGACCATCCCGAAGTTGAACGAACTTACGGGCTGTTCGTCGGGATTGTCAGCTCGGCCAAGGCAATAAAAGGGCTGGACAATCGCGAAAGCTACTTCTGCCGCGGCGTAGAAGATAAGCGCGTTGACGACCCTGATTACACCGTACGCGCCTGGCGTGGCGTGGTTACCTACCTCCTGCGCCAGCATGACTTTCTCTATGAGTAAAAGCCAGATTACCGACAACAGTAACTTTTCAGGGGGGGAAGCCGGAGTTGGAGTAACGGCTTTAGCCGGGTCTGGGCCTTCGGAAGAACCAGGCTAAAGACGTTACTCCAACCCGGATCTCGACTCTCCGGATCTTCCTCTCAACAGAATGTGCACAAAGATGAAACGACGCGATTTTCTTGAACTTTGTGGACTGGCCGGACTCGGCCTTGCTGTACCCGTTGGCTTACCGACTGGTCGGGCCGAAGAGGCCGATGGAGGATACGAGGGCCCGTACTACATTGTCTTTAATGCGTCCGGTGGATGGGATACCACCTACATGATGGACCCGAAGGGTGTCGGTGAAATCAATCGCCTATACAAAGAAGGGGACATCCTCACTCAGGGTAACCACCGATTGGCCCCCAGTGCTGCTTATGTGAAAGCAGGCATGAGCAATGAAGAGTTTTTCAAAGAATACGGCGACGATTTGTTGGTCTTGAACGGCATCGACTACTCGGTCAACAATCATTCCCCGTGCTCACGCTACATGGCCACCGGCAAGCTTGACAGCCTGGCTTATCCAACGTTCGCCGCCCTTGTCGCCGCATGCAAGGGCAAAGAAGCTCCCCTCGCGTTCCTGACCTTTGGCAATTATTCGGCGACGGGAAACCTCGTGCCGATGGCACGCGTTCCGTATCTGAGTTCATTGAACCTGATCGCTAATGCCGATGCGGTGAGCGGCCAGATTCAGCATCCCTACCACCACGATTTTGTAAACGAGCGAATCAACAAGGCTCTTAAAGAACAGTTCGAAGGTCGCGTCTCGGAAGCCCGTTTACCACGAGCCGAGCGAGCCCAGAGTATGCTCTACGCCGCGCAGTTGAATTCCAAGGCGTTGAAACGAGTCACGCCCTTTGTGCCGACGACATCACCCAAAGAACGACTTTCCCAGCAGACCGATATAGCGCTCGCCTCCTTCAAAGCCGGGGTCTGCGTTTCGGCCAATCTCTCGATTGGTCAATTTGACAGCCACGCCAATAACGACCCAGACCAGATGAAACTGATTCCGGAATTTCTGGCCGGCATCGACTATCTCGTGAGGCGGTCAGAGGAGCTGAAGATTAGAGAGAAGATTGTCATCGTGATCCAAAGCGAGATGGGGCGCACACCGACCTACAACAAAGGCAACGGCAAAGACCACTGGTCAATCGGCTCCATCATGTTTATGGGCCAGGGCATCAAGGGCAATCGAGTGGTCGGTGCAACTGACGAGAAACAATTCCTTATCCCGATTGATGCTGAATCCCTCGCAGTCGATAAAGAAAAGGGAATCCGAATGAGGCCCGAACACATCCATACTGCACTCAGGGAAATTGCCGGCATCGATCAGCATCCGTTCAGCAAACAGTTCCCGTTGGCAGTCCCCCAAGAGGAACGACTGAAAAAGCTGTGGGGCTGAGCAAGATGGGGCGATGGGGCCACGGATGAACTTCAAATGAGAGTTTGCAGTGGCGTTGTTTGGATTCTCCATTCTCAACTGCGAGAATCGTTGTGGCCATCAACCATTAACCATTAACCATCCCCTGTGCCGCTCTGGAATTACAGCCGACTTCGTATACCAGGCTGATAGACGTACCACGAACCCAATCAGCACCATGAACAACACCGATAAAGCAACGATAAAATCTGTCCTCCTTTGGAAAAACCAGCGTCGATATATTCGGGAAGCATTCGAGGCGGGAACGCTCAAGGCGGCCATCGTCCCTACGGGCAGCACGGAGCAGCACAACGAACATCTGGCGATGGAGCACGATACCGCCAGTGCCTTGCATATCTCAAAGCTGGCGGCGGAGAAACTATTTCCGGAGGTGATCGTGACGACACCTCTGGCCCTTGGCGTGGCCGAACACTGGATGCATCACAAGGGTACGCTGACGCTTCGACCGGAGGTATTCGGAGAAGTGCTTTACGATGTCTGTGACAGTATGCGACGTCATGGAATTAAAAACGTTCTCATCATCAATGGACATGCGGGCAACAATCGACCGGCTCGTGAACGGATCGATGACTTTCGTGAGCGGCTTGGTATCAACCTGATATTTCATTCTTATTGGGATGCCTGTTCTCCCGGTTTCATCAAAGAACATTTGAAGTCAGGAAATTATCCAGGCCACGCTTCTGAGTTCGAGACAGCATTCGCCATGGCTGCCTTTCCGGAAAACATCGACTGGGAGGGTGTGGATTACGATGCAGCCAACTTGCCTTTCGCGAGTCAGGCCGATTCGGATTACGATCGAACCTATCACGAAGAAGCAAAACTCGCGATTGCAGCGAAAGGACAACTGATGATAGATGTTGCCGTGGGCTGGGTGGCTGATAAGTTGCGGCAGATGATTGCAGAGACAGAAAAACAAGAAGGAAAACAGGCAAAATAGTTTGGGACAGAATGATGAAAGAATATTTCTGTCCCAAGTCATTCTGCCTTATCTCTACCATCACAAAATTGGAGGACTTTCAGCCATGGCTTACTTCAAGATCAAGAAACGTGGAAAACTGACCTACTACTACAAGGGCGATGCACCAACGCTCTCATGCCTTGTGACCGAGGAACAATCGGACGGTGATTTGAAAATCTACTTTGCCGGGCTGACCGGCGGTTACTCAGCCAAAGGGGTGCTAGAGCTTGACGAGCTGACCACCATGGAACCTGAAATTGAGATTCCTCTCATCTTCAGATCCTGGGAGCGGTGGCTGAAGGAAGCCGGGCTCTGTGAATCACTGGATGCTATCGATTTCATCGAAGTTCACGCCTTCGGCGCCCAGCCCAAATCGCCCAGCCCGCTTTCCGATCCTGAAGGCTACGCCGCCGAACAGAAGAGACTTTACGCCGCCTACGCTAAATCCTATTCAGGTTTTTTCAGAGATGAACTGCCAGACCATGGAGTGCCTGCCAGGTTTACTGTTCATCTGGTGGACTTTCCTGACAAGGCCGCATCCTACGAGCTTTACTCGGTTGGCCTGCTTCAGAAGAGTCGTTCGGAATTGGTCTGATTACGCACCAATACCCAACCATTTTATCACCCCTGCCTCAATATCCTGGAGTTGCTCTGGAGTCAGGCTTGTTATTTTCCTGAAGAATTTTGCGGAGGGAACGGCGAGAAGCCCCTGGACATTAAATGCTCCATCCTTCAGCCCCCGAATTGGTATGGCGGCCTCAAACTTTGAACCTCTTGGCGAGGTGGTGTGAGGAATGGTCGCGAAAAGTGCGTAATCGGTATTGGAAAATGGGACGTTGAGGACAAGGACAGGTCGAGTCTTGGCCGCCCAACCCAAATCTGCGATCCAAACTTCTCCTCTTTCAGGTGTCTCCATCTGCACGTGCTTCCTCTTGGGCCTCCATCACTGAAAACACTTGCGCCGCGGCTGATACCTGATCGTCTTCAGTCCAGACTCCATGTGAGTCGTCGTAGATAATCTCTGCGTGTCTCTTACGGTAGATATCGTGGATCGACCGTTCGATGCTGTATAGCTCATTAATGCTGAGATTGGGCAGCGCTGCCTGGATATCGTCAAGTGTGTTCATGATCTTGCGCTCGTGCAGGCCAGAATTTTACAGAAGTAATTCTGACCGGATTGCTCCCATGTTCAAGCGCGGCGGTCCGGGTATTGAAGATGAGAAGAGCATCACCCTTCAAATTCATCGTCATCGTCTTCATCCGATTCGACGACGTCATTCGGAAGAAGGCGGCTGACTAGATCGTCAGATAGACCCGCTTCCTGGATCTTTTGAATAGTGGCTGAAGAATCGTATTCCACGCGATGGAACTGGACCGTCCTCTTCTCCGAATCGTAGATGACGTAGGTTGGCCGGCGGTCATCGCCGCGGGGCTGGCCTACGGAGCCGACATTGATGAGGTAAAGATTACTGGAATCAAGTTTCACAAATTCATCATGAGTCGAGCTCACTTCACTCATGATGATCGTGCTCCCGCCGTATGACATGCGTTCCTCAGCGGGCAGACTCCAGACTACAGGAAAGTGGGTATGCGCATGGAAACAGATCTTTACCTTATCCATTGTGTTCGACTCAAACACCTTGAGCGCACTCTGTTCGTCTCGGATGTATTCGAATGAGACGTCCCGCGGCGAAGCATGGACGCTGATGACGCCTTCCATAATCTGAATGCGTTCTTCGAGCCTTGTGGTAAGGAAATCACGAGTTGCATCGGTCATCCGTTCGATCGTCCAGGTCAGGGTCTCTTCGGCATCTGCTTTGACCGGAATGTATTTCCGGGTCTCTTGTTTTTTGTATGCCTTGATGATTTCGAGCTGGCTGGCAAAGACGCCCTCTTCCATCACCCTTGCCAGGGTTTCCTGGTTACGGATATTCACAAATTCGTATTTGCCTATCGCCGCGCCATCGTGATTACCAATGTTGTGCCGCATCTCGATACCACTTGCCTCCATGGCCAGGATCTTTTCGATGACCTCGTTTGGATTCGGCCCATAACCGACAAAGTCACCAAGGCAACAGGCCCGATCAAATTCTTCCTCTTTGAGCCGTTCGGCAACGGCTTCGAGGGCTTCAATGTTTCCGTGGATGTCAGATATCAGAAGGATGCGAGGCATGGAGGAAGAATGGTTAATGGTTAATGGTTGATGGTCTAAGCCGATCCGTCTGGGGCCGTTGCTCGGTTTAGAATGGCTTGATCAGGCTTCGCTATCCAGCGCTTCATCAAACGACCTCGGAAAGCCCAGATCGTTTGCTTTGACCAATTCGATGGCGCGCCTTTCTATCATATCGACGACCATGCTGCTGCAATCCTGGACGGTGCCACTGGCGCAGATAGATTCGAGCCGGGCACGGGGGATTTTCAGTTGTTCATTGTCGAACCGTGATTCAATCAATCGCTTCAGACGGAGCATGCCATCACGGCCTGTGTAGCCAAGATCGCTCAAAGCGGACTTCGGACTGACTTTATCCTCTTGGTCAGATTTGATGGTCTCTTTGACTTCGTAGTCCATACATGCCTTGTAGGCTACCAGTGTGGCCGCGCCGGTGTGGCTGGCGACGACGAAATCCTTCCCGCCGAGCTTTTCTTCATACTGGGGAAGTTTCAGGTCCAGGATTTCGGAGGTCTTCAAGCCTTTGACGAGAGAACAGGCAATGTCGGCCGCAATCTGCATCCAGGGGTCGCACATGTGGCACTGCCATTTAGCCTCCTTGATCACCGAATCCTCGATGTGCATGAACATGTAGACGTGGTCGCTGCTGCGTCCCGGGCAGGCGAGCACCTGTCCTAAAGCATTGAAAAAATCGGGGCGGCCCATGCGTGAACCGGTGTCGATGATGGTGTTGTAGTATTCGAATCCTATGCGGGATTCTTGAATTGGAGGTTCGTCCATGGGAATACGTAATGAGGAATAAAGTGATGAGTAAGGTGCTGGCGTGGAGGACCTATGTTGTCGTGGGCTCGATTTTTAAAGGAGTGATGATACAGAAGCCAGTAAAGGAAGCCTTTCTTATCGGGGAGATCCCCCGAGCAGGTTGACGAACAATCCAGAGCGCTCAATCGGAACTCGCCATCAAAACACCAGCGGCCTTCCAAGTTGGCACCTTACTTACTCATTACTTATTGCGTCTCAGGCTCGCTCATCCAGAATCTTCCGAAACATCTCCACCGCCAATCGGGACTCTTCTTCCGTATTGTATAGGTAGAAGGAGAGCCTGATGCGGGCGACCTTTTCGCCGCGAATCTGCCGGCAGTAGGGGGAGACGCAGAAATCGCCGGCACGGAACATCATGTTGTAACCGTCCGCAGCGTTCATGACTGTCTCGATAAAAAAGCGGCCCATATCTTCCCGTTCGTGCTGAGGGTGCACCTCGAATGTGCAGACAGAGCCTCGCTTTGCGGGATCAAGCGGGCCGAGGATGGTCAAGACTTCATTTTCGTGATAGGGCAGCAATGCTTCGGTAACGATCTCATTGAGTCGCCGCTCGTGGGCTGGAATGTCCTCGATTTTGTCTTCCAGATAATGCACCGCGGAGCGGGCCGCCAGGATGCCGGCCCAGTGCTGGAGGCCAGCTTCGTATTTGTGAGGGGCTCTCAGATAGATGGGTTGGCGGCCGTCGTCGAATGTATTAGCTACCGTCCCTCCTCCGCTGATAAGACTTCGCTCAAGGATGTCCGGATCTTTCATGTAGCAGACGCCGAGTCCGGTCGGCCCGCACATTTTGTGGATGGAGAAGGCCATGAAATCCACGTCCATCGCCTGCACGTCGACCGGTTTGTGGGGCACGAACTGGGCGCCGTCAAGCATGACATAGAAGTCCTGCAGTTCGTCCTGGAGCGCTTCGGAATGAGCGTAATCGCAAATTTTCCGGATATCGGCCGCGCGAATGAAACAGCCATCCAGGTTGCTGCTCATGGCCAGGCTGACCATTTTGATATTGCTGGTGGCTTTGAGTTCACCGAGGAAATGATCGACATTAAATTCGGCATGCGGACTCTGCGTGCCGTCCCGGGTGACCACTTTGCGTTTGATACCGATTTCTTTAGCAAGGTCATCCCACATGGTGCGGTTGGAATTGTGCTCCCGGTCACCGGTGACAACAACATCGCCCTTTTCCCAATGGAGTCCCCGGGCCACCAGATTGAGGGACTCGGTCGTGTTCTTGGTAAAGATGATCTGATCGGGATGACTGGCGTTGATAAACCGGGCGATGGCATCCCTTGCACGAGCCACTTCATCATCCACCTTTTTGCCCCAGTAATGCAGGCTGCGCTCGCCACACGATGGGTATTGGAGCGAGTACTCGTTCATCGTATCGATGACCTGCCGGCAGGGGATCGTCGCGCAGGCGTTGTCAAGATAGACAGGCGGCCGGCCGTTGCGTTCGGTTGCCAATGCTGGGAAGTCCCTACGGACTATGTCGACGTCAAACACTTGCAGTAGATATGGTTGGGATTTGAAAAGAGTATTTTGTAAAGCATTTGCTTTACAAACTCCGATTGCGCGGCGGATTATATCCCTACCGGTCGAAAGCGCTAAGGAGAGGCCGATAATGACCAGTTCGCGAGACTGAATCCCTTAATCCGATATGGGCTTGCTACTCCTTGACCGCCTTCAATTCAAGACCGTCCGGCCAGTGCGCGCCTTCAGCAATCCAGGTGCGAATTGCCTGAATCTGATCCTTTGTCAGTGGACCTCCCTTGGAAGGCATGATGTCGTCGTGGTCTTCGTCAAGAGAGATGAGCTTCACAAGGTTGCTCTCGTCGGGCTTGCCCGGGACGATTGAAGGCAGTTCTGAATCTCCGCCCTTGTAGGCAACAAGTTTCGTCTCCAGCAGGAATTTGCCTTTACGCTTTTCAGAATTGTGACAGCTCAGGCATCGGGACTCGAAGATGGGTTTGATCTGCCCGGCAAAATCGACAGTCCGTTTGGGGCTTTCTGAAAGGGGGATGGGCGGCTGGATCGGCTCCACCTTTTCGGAAGCAGTTTCAGGTTTTTCCGGCTGCTTCGATTCAATCTTTGGTTTCGGCTTCTCCGACTCGGGCTTTGGTTGTTCCGACTCCTCGACAGGTCTCTGCGTTATCGCTTGTTGTGTCTGAGCTGGTTTTGGTTCTTCTGTTAGTTCCTCACCTTCCTCATACCAATCTGCGCGGAGCCAGTCGGCAAGGATGCCTACTTGTTCAGCCGTAAGTTTTTCATCGCGCCCGAAAGCCGGCATTCGATCATTCTTTGATCCGTAAAAGCCATCATGTTCCGGGTTGTTTATCATGCCGATAACCCATTTTCGTGAGCCATATCCTGCCAGATTTGGCGCGGTCGCGTCTTCATCAGGTTCGTAATACTGGTGACAATCGGTACAGCCAATTTCAGAAATCAGGCCATGGCCTTCGGCGATGATGGTGGCATCTCTGGCGTCGGCGTTTCGCTGGTTCTTCAACTTCGCTTCGGCGGAGAGTGCAACGATGACCTTAGCCAGCAACTCCTTCTCGCCGTCGTCGAATTTCGGCACGTTTTTCTTGACGTATTTGGCCATCTTTCCGTCGCTGAATTTCGTACCGCCGAAGTATTTGGGTGTGCTGATCTGCTCTGGGTCGAGAAGACCTTTCAGCCAGGAACGGCTGGCAAACCCTTTGAGGTCAGATGCACTGGCTTTCTCTTCGACTGGTTGACCCAGTCCGTTATGCCCGTCAAAGCGGTGACAGCTTGCGCAGTTCTTGGCGAACAGTCTCGGGCCTTGTGTCAGAGGATCTGTCCAAAGCAATGTGATGGCACCGCTTGAAGGAATGCCCATGGGGGAGTGGGCGAGAGCCTTGACACGCTCGGCATCTTTCTGAGCCTGAACCACAGCCTCCAGATAGGTGGAATCGCCAGAATCCTTAGCCATAGCCTGATATGTCAGAAGGGTGATGCCAACCAACAGGCAAGCCACAAAGCCAATGTTGAACTTATGTCCCAGTTCCCTTCGGCCGACAATGGGCATGGCCATCAGCACCGCAAAGATCAAACCTGGAATGATGAACGCACCCAGTAAAATCGAATAGTCATGGGTCACATAGGTGACCACTTTCAATATCTGAAACAGGAACAGGAAATACCAGTCCGGGCGAGCCGCAGAGAATGCCGCAGTTGGATCGGCCGGAGCATAAAGTTCCGCGCCGTGGCCTATTCCGTTTCGAAGTACGAAGAAAAGAATGGCGGCCAGAACCGCAAGGCATGCGACCGAGTCCTTCAATACTTGGTCGGGCCAGAAAGTAGAGTCGGGTTTCTTGAAAGGCTCCTTTGCTGTCAGGCTGTGGCGGCGAAACACATAAATGTGAAGCCCCAGCATCATGAAAACTGCCATTGGCAGGATGCCTGCATGCAGTGCGAAAAATCGGGTCAGCGTGTGGTGGCCGTATTCAGCACCGCCGATGGCCAGCCGCTGCAGAGAAGGGCCGATAACCGGAGTTGATCCGGCGATGTTGGTCGCCACCTTGGTCGCCCAGTAACCCTTCTGATCCCAAGGCAGCAGATATCCTGTCAGCGCCATCCCAAGAATGAGCTTCGCGAGGATAATGCCAACCCAGAAATTGATTTCACGGGGAGCTCTGTAGGCACCATCGATGACCACCTGCATCAGGTGCAATACCAGCAGCACCGGAAAAATCTGAGCCGTGTAGTGATGAATACCTCGAAGGAACCATCCCCCTGCCATCTCTTGCTGTATGTAGTAGACGCTCTCCCAGGCGGTCTGGGCGCTCGGGCTGTAACCCATCCACAAGAAGAAACCGGTGATTACCTGGGTAACGAAACAAAAGACCAGCGTGCTGCCCCATACGTAACGCCACCGTGCGCCGCCGGGAATGTTTTCGAAGAGGGCTTCTTCAACAATCTTGCGATAACCGGTCCGATGGTCGAGCCAATCCAGGAAGTTCACTTTCATGAGATGGGAATCGGTTGCTCGGTACCGGTGCGGAAATTCTGAAATTTCACCCACACGCCCCCTTTGCGCACTTCTACCTGCAATGCATCCATGCCTCGCGGCGAGGGGCTGGGATCATTGACCGTGCCATCAAGGGAAAAGGTGCTGTTGTGGCAGGGGCAGAAATAGTGTTCGCCCTTCTGATCGATAGCACACCCAAGATGCGGACAGACGACGTTGAATGCCTGGACTTCGGTCTCGGTCGTCCTGCGAAGGAAAACGGCGCCAATGGGGACATTCGGATATTTGTTCCACGCATCGACTCGATCTGCTACGACTGAAAAACGCTGGGGGATGCTGTCCACCGGAAGCGTATCGAGTGAAGCCACTCGGATGAATTCTTCCGTCTTTCTCTTCTTTTTCCGAAGCGGATCGAAGAAGACAAAAAGGCCGCTTAACGGGGCCGCCAGAGAAACGATACCACCAACAAAGATGGCCGCGAGTTTCTTTAACAGACCTCGCCTTTCCGGGGATTCGGTTTCGTTTGGTTCAGACATCTCTTCAGCGGTGCGCCTGAAAACAGGTGGGGTAAGCGACAGGTGGGGTAAGCGATCAGATAATATATGCCCGTATCAGGCGTCGCCAGCAGTGGAATTTCATCTCAGCATATAGGGGCTGTACGTGAAGATGCTGGACTAGAATTGGAAAAAGGGATTACCTTGGTATTCTGGTATTCTCTCCAACCGGGGCTTGACGCCTGATAAGATTCAGCTTTGGGATCAGTCACTAGAATTACGGGATCAGAAATGGACAGAGCATTCGCGACCTATCGAGGCGGCAAATTGGAATTTGATGAAGATGTTGATTGGCCGGAGGGGGCCAGGCTCGAAGTGCACCTTCTTAGAGATGAAGAAAGAGGGGAAAAGCGAGTGCGTTCCGAGTTTCTTGCCGCCATGAACGACACGGAACTATTTGGCCTCACAGAAGAACTTTGGCCACAGACTGAAGCTGAAAGAGAGATTTGGCTGGAATGGTTCAGTTCGATTGAGCCTCTGGAAATGGAGTTGGAAGAGCTGAATGCAATGGAGGAGGACCGACTCGCAGCGAAGGAGATCCAGAAGGAATTTACTCGGAAGAGCTGGGAGAAGATTGATCGGATCTTTGAATGACGCGCTATCTTCTCGATTCAGGCATTGTGAGCGACATGGTCAATCGGCGGTTCGGCGTCTATGAAAAAGCCCTCGAGGCATTTCAACGGGGGGATGTTCTGGGTATTGGAACACCAGTCTGGGGTGAGCTGATTGCGGGTATCGAAAACTGTTCATCACGGGATAAAAATCATTCAAAGCTAAAGCATGGAGTCAGACGATTGAGGATTTGGCCACTCGATAAGACATCAGCAGAGAAATTCGGACGTCTCTTTGCCGAGCTTCGTAGGATGGGGCGCCCCATGCAGCAGATCGACATTCAGATTGCGGCCATTGCACTTACACTAGGCAATTGTGTTGTCGTTTCTAAGGACAGCGATCTGCATGCTGTTCCTGGTTTGAAAGTTGAAGACTGGTCAACCTGAAAGGCATTGCCTACAGTGCTGGTGGGCCAGTTGTTGCGCTAACGCATATTTTTCAGAGATGACCATTATCGATTCTGCAGCCATGCTTCCCGTAGACCGATCAATAGAAATTGTCCTTGAGACTGCTCAAACGCTCACGACCGAACCCGTCCCGCTCACGGCCAGTCAGGGGCGTGTCCTTGCCGAGCCTGCGCTCGCCGATGCAGATATGCCTCCCTTCGATCGCTCAATCATGGACGGCTACGCATTGATCGCGTCTGACACCAGGGCCGACAAAGCCACGCTTCAGGTTATCGAAGAGATCTTCGCTGGGGACACCCCGCAAAAAAAACTGCAATCTGGTCAGGCCGCGAAGATAATGACCGGAGCTCCAATACCTGAAGGTGCCGACTGCGTGGTCATGGTCGAAAATACGACGCTCAATGAACGCGGTCAGGTAGTGGTTCACGAAAAGTCAGAAGTTGGAAAGAACATTAACCAGCGTGCGGAATTCGTCAGCCGTGGAGACGTCTTGATTGAATCCGGCACAAGACTCCGTTCGATGGAATTGGGCGTACTGGCTTTCATTGGATGCGTGAACCCGCTTGTGTATCGCAAGCCCGTCTGCGCAATCCTCTCTACGGGTGACGAATTAGTGGATGCCTCCCAGACGCCAGGACCAGGACAGATTCGAAATAGCAACATTTATTGCCTGGCCGCTCAATTGGCGCGGGCCGGGGCCGATGTAAGGGTTTTGGGAATTGGACGCGATAATCCAGCCGAGTTGTCTGCCCTGATCGGGGAAGGGCTGAAAGCCGATATTCTGGTCTCAACCGGCGGGGCATCAGTCGGGGAAAAGGACTTTATTGGCCAGATTCTCAAACAGCACGGCGTGGAAATACACTTTGATAAGGTCGCACTGAAACCCGGTAAACCGACTCTGTTCGGTAGCCGCGATCGCACGCTCGTGTTTGGTCTGCCGGGTAATCCACTTTCGGCACTGGTCTCTTGCGAGTTATTCGTGCTGAGCGCAATCCGTAAAATGTCGGGATTTGGCGATCCTGCCCCCCATACGATTGAAGTCCTGCTCGGACAAGGGAAGGTGAATACTTTGAACAGAAGGCAATACATACCGTGCGTTCTGCGTTCTGAAGGGCCTGGCCAAGTTGTGGATCTATTACAATTCAAAGGTTCCGGTGATCTCACCGGAGTGCTTGGTACAGACGGTCTGGCCATCATTCCGGAAGATGAGCCGCCCCCCTCAGCAGGCGAGACAATCAGCTTTCTGCCATACAGTCTATGAATGCACTTTCTGGTGACGCCTTCGTTCTGTCTTATTTCTGCCATAGCGTGCCTCACTGAACAGTTACGAAAAAAAGTAAGCGGCACACAACGCGAACTTCATCGCTGAACCTATACTACCCGCCTCATTATCAAGACTGACCTAAGGAGAAGCACATGCCTTACAAAAGGCCAGACGGAAGAAAACCGGACGAGCTGCGCCCCACAAAGATCACCAGGAATTTCACCAAGAATGCCGCAGGCTCTGTTCTTATCGAAAGCGGTGACACCAAAGTCATCTGCACAGCCAGTATTGAAGATCGAGTTCCGCCGTTTCGTAATAAAGAGACCGAAGGCTGGCTCACCGCGGAATATGGCATGCTTCCGGGCTCTACCAACAGCCGCAAGCGGCGGGATATAGACGGACGTGGAACGGAAATCCAGAGGCTCATCGGCAGAGCGGTTCGGAATATCGTAAATCTGAATGCCTGGCCCGGGCACACGATTTACCTCGACTGCGATGTCATTCAGGCTGACGGCGGCACTCGTACGGCATCCATTACCGGTGCATACGTTGCCCTCACCGATGCGGTGAAGGTTCTTGATAAAGATGGGCTCATTACAGGCCAGGCTCTGCTGGACAGCGTCGCCGCCATCAGCGTAGGCATCATCGACAAGACCGTTCTTCTCGATCTGAACTACATCGAGGATTACAACGCTGAGGTCGACATGAACATCGTGATGACCGGTTCGGGCAACCTGGTGGAAGTTCAGGGTACGGGCGAGAAAGGCACCTTTACCGAACGTCAGCTCTCCGGGCTGCTCAAGATAGCCCGCAAGGGAATCGTTGAGCTGAATGAGATTCAGGAGAAGGCATTGCGGAAGAAAGTGAATTAAGGGATGGCAGCTCTGACCCCACACCCGGTCTACACAACCTTTCTCGGGTAAATCGATAAACCCATTCAGGTGCCTTCGCGTTCCAGCAGATACTCCAACGGGCATCCCTCGCATTCAGGCCCCTTCTTCAGGCAGTAGTGTTTGCCCGTTTCCACAATCTGCGCGTGGTAATCATTGAACAATTCCAATCGCCGCGGAAGACGTCTCTCAAAGGAATTTTTGAGTTCGTCGTAGGTGGCATCCTTCGCAACAAGACCGTGCCTGCTGAAGATTCTCCTGGTGTAGGCATCGACGACAAATGTTGTTTTGTTTGCCGCATACAGCAGGATGCAATCCGCGGTCTCGGGGCCGATGCCGGAAAGTGAGAGCAACTCTTTGCGTAACCGTGGCAAAGGAGTTCTCGACATTTCACGGATGTCGCCATGGTATTGGCCGTTGAGCCACCCAACGAAGGTCTTGAGTCTCTTTGCTTTCTGATTGAAGTAACCGGAGGGGCGGATGAGTTGAGCCAGCTCGGATTCCTCTATTTCAGAAATTCCCCTGACCGACAAGACGTCCGCACCCCGAAGGGTGTCGATGGCCTTGGCAGCACTTGTCCAGGCAGTGTTTTGAGTAAGTATGGCTCCGACACATACTTCAAAGGGTGAATCTGCCGGCCACCAGTGAAGGGGGCCGAATCTCTGTTTCATACGAGAGTAGATTTCGAGCAGCAGAGCACGCTCAGTAGTTGAAATTTTTTCAGTGGTCTTCCCTGTCAGTCCTTCATTCATCACATCATTCCATGCCAGAACTCATTTTTATTGACGGCTCATCAGGTGAGGGCGGAGGCCAGATTCTACGGACATCGCTCAGTCTGTCAGCCATCACCGGCCGGCCGTTTGAGATAGAGAATATTCGAGCCCGTCGGGCCAAGCCAGGTCTCCGCCCCCAGCATCTGAAATGCGTCGAGGCCATGGCCGAGGTGTGTGGTGCGAAGGTGAGAGGGGCCGCTGTAGGATCGGTTTTTCTCCGCTTCGAACCGGCAGAGCTTCGGGCAGGAGATTTTGTATTCGATATCGGCACCGCAGGAGCGACCAGCCTGGTGCTCCAGACTGTTTATCTGCCGCTGTCACTTCTGGAGGAACCTTCGACAGTCAGCATCACCGGTGGGACGCATAACCCGTTCAGCCCCTGCTTCCATTATCTGCAGGAGCAATGGCTACCATTAGTCACCCAGGCGGGCCTGCACATCAGCCTCAAACTTGACCGACTCGGTTTCTATCCAGTGGGTGGCGGCAAGATTCGAGCTGCCATCAAACCTGCGGTGCCCAGAGCCGTCCAAATCACCGATAGAGGAAAGCTGGAAAACTTTCGGGGCGTGTCATTTGTTGCAAATCTCGATCGAGAAATTGCCGAGCGACAGAAGAGGCGCGCCTTGCGAGCTCTTGGCAAACGCGAGGGCATCAAGGCAATGCAAATCCAGGTAGAGACGTTCAAGGCCCCCTCGCCAGGCACGGCCATCTATCTGACGGCGGAATACGAACACGGCGCGCGGGCTTGCTATTTCGGTTTAGGCGAACGCCAGAAGAGAGCGGAAGAAGTGGGGGAAGAAGCCGCCCTGCCGATGGGGCAGTTTCTTGATTCCGAAGCGACTGTAGACCAGTTTGCCGCAGACCAACTTATGCTCCCGCTTGCGATTGCATCTGGGCCGAGCGAATTCATCACCGCGTGCTCCACGGAGCATCAGCGTACCAATGCAGACATCATTGCTCGTTTTGTAGAAGTAAAGATTGAGATTCAGGAATTGGAAAGCGGTGCATCCAAAGTGAGGATTGATCCGGGCTAAGGCGGTAATCGTGGTTGATCAAAGGCAGTTAAAATATCGAGACTCGATTTTCTAGTGAGATTAAGAATGACGGGCAGCCAGTTGCCACGAGGTTCATCCTGAAATGTCTGTGAGAATCGAATGGGCTAACCAGAACGCTCCATTCGTTGCGCCATCGAATCTGCGATCCCTACTGTATACCCACTATCTCGTCTGAGAAGAGGATCTCGCCGAAACGCTCGGGGACGTGAAACCCCTGGACGATTGGGGCGGACCATGCCTGGTATTCCACATGCCCCTTTTCGTGGTCGATCCGAACGAAATTGGCTCGCCATATTTCGCCGGCCTTCGGACGAAAATCGAAAGCGAGCAATGGATCTTTGAGGCGCTTCCCTGAGCGGCTCTGCCACTGGTCTTCCTTCTCCTTTGCGCGTTCAGGAAGAAGAGGTTGGGCATAGATCGCAAAGAGTGGGATCTTCATTTCGATGATCCATCCGACATCTTCGTCACTGCGATTGTCCGACGTCCCATCGACGAACACTTTGGCTTCCCATCCACGGCAATCCCAATTCACAAGGCCTTGTGAAGGCTTGATATTCAGCAGGTCGGTCATGCCATTATTAACATTGACTTCGAATTCCACGTAGTGTTGGGGCGAGTTTGGGATTGTGATGTAAAGGCCAACCACATCCTCTTCCCACAGATTGTCGTCGCGATTCTCTTTGGTCCCAAAAACATCTTTGTCTGCACACTGAATAGCCACGTAGAGGTGATCCTGGTCCCACATCATTTTTGCGGTAGTGCTCGATAGCGCAGCGAGGTGGCCATCAGTCAATCGAATGGGGGGAGTGGCATCGCATCTTTTCCATGCCAGTTCGTTCAGTTGACCGTCAATATCGATCTTGCCGGATGATTTTTTGACAACGTATCGAGGGATGGGCCGGACCTTATGGATGGGTGCCTCGGCTTCGCCCTGGGCGATGAAGCGGATGTAATCGATGCTTACTGAAGACTGGGTCTGAATGACCAGAACGACATTTCGCCGGCCGCGCCAGGGGGTGAGGTCTTTTAGATAGAATCTGGCCGGCCCCTTGCCAACTTTATGTCCGATGCGCAGGTACTGGATTTCCCCTTCCTGTTCGTGAGTATCGGCGAGGTAGACCTTGTAATCTCCATCGATGCAGTTCATCTCGATGATGGGATACTGCTCGATATCCAGAGTCATGTAAGAACGGATTTCGCCGTACGCTTTAGTCGGATCGGCGGTCAGGACGGCAGCGCCCTCGACAAGCTTCAACTCACCCAACACTTCACGCCAGCCATTGAGATTGTCAAACTCTGTCCCCAGCGGAAAGGCGGTTCGCATCAGAGAGAGTGTGAATATGACGGCTGTGATAGGTCTCCAGGTATGAACCATCATTCGGATTCCTTAAGGCATGCGAAAGGAAAAATCTAATCCGACCAGGTCAGCCTCGCCGAAAGCTGCCATTCAGTGTCAAAGAAACCGGCGACCAGCGCGTGATTCGTGGAAACGGCCTGATCAAATTCATTATTGTAAACAATGAAATCTGGCAGCAGATCATACTTATGGTTTGAGCCTCGTTTCTCGCCCCAGTGGAGACCGGAAAGGACGACGACGTATTTGTTTTCATTGAGTGGGTTGGGGTAGATCATCGCCAGGCCGGTGTCACTGGTCCGCTGATATTTCCCCTGAGCGACGACGTAAGAAGATTCAGTGATCTTGATCGGCAATTTGTCAGCGATTCGATTGAGAACGCTATTGGTATCCGGTTCGCCAAAGAGGATGAGATTACGGTCGCGAATATCGGCCTCGTTGATTTGCGAGTCGTCTTTGGTCGGGGGCAGCCCTTCGGCATAGGCCCACCAGTCGGTGAGGAATTTCTCGACGTTGCCGGTGACTTGCTGCTTTCGGGCCTCGCTGCCGGTCGTGCCGCGAACCACCATGAATGGAAAATTGAATGCCTCAGGAATCGGGCCGCTGACCGTCGTCGATTTGGCGCGGCCCGTTGGCTTTGTACCCACTTGAATCCGGCGGTCTGCAGGTATCGGACCATCGTGTACGACCTTGCCGTCGGAAATGACTTTGACCTTATTGCCTTCGATGAGCGCTACCGGCAGATCGAGGTGAAAGGCCCCGACATTTTCTGTCTTTACGTCGATGGACGCGTCTTTTACCTCGGCGGTTATCTTGGCCATACTGCCCCAAGCTTCGAAACTGTCCAGAGTCACCCAGTGGGCCCGGGGATAACGCAGGGAGAAAGTGTGGTGCTGGACCACCTTAGGTGCATTGTTTCGGCGATACTTCAGAAGGTTTTCAAAAGCACGGCGATAGACCGCGGGCTTAAAGTAAATGAAATGACCGAGTGAATCTTCGTCATAGAAGACGTCCGCGGGGCAGTCGAATCCTTTGAGCTTTGCATAAATTTCGCGGGCGTATTGGACCTTATTAATATGGTCTCCAAGGGCATGCTGCATGAAGGTGGGTAGAGCCCGCAGGCTTCCACAGAGATCTATCGGATTGTTGTATCCCATCATCCATTGCTGATGCCTGGGTAGTTGTTCTTTGTCCGGATACCGAAAGAGATCCTGCCAGAAACGAAACCAATCGATCTGCCCATTAATCGGGCCGATGGCTGCAAATTCATGGGGCTGGTGCACCCCGATCGTCCAGACTCCGCCTCCACCCATGGAGGCGCCAATGAGGTAAATACGCTCCGGGTCGATGGAATAGTACTTTTGGGTCTGCCGAATGGATTCCAGGACATCAATCTCGCCAACGAACTGAAAATCGGTATTGCGCCGGCCATGTGGTTGCAGGTAAAGGAATTCCAGTTCGTCGGCAATGGGCAGCACGTCGCTCGGGCACAGCCATGGATCTATTTTGCTTGTTTCGGGCACCCATCCGTGAAGAAAAATGAAGAGGGGCCACTTTTTCTCCTTCTCATATTTCTTTGGCACATACACGTAATAGGGCTGCGCAGAATCGTCATTTTCCGCAATGTAGGCGCGTTCAATGATTGAGCCCTTGCTGTCGGCCAAAGGATCGCGATTGGCGTCAAAGAATTCTGAAAGCCGAGCCACCTCGGCCAACAACAGCTTCGCTTTGCCGTAGTCGGTACGGCTGCTGAATCGCCGGGCCATGGCCATCAGGCTCTTTTTCAAAGCCTTGGTTGGATACACCTCGTCATCATCGAGGTGCAACATGGCCTGATCGAGTTTCAGCTTCGCGAGCGGGTAAAGGTGGTCGAAAAGAGCCTTCCTGTCCTCCGGCAGGCCAACTCGCTTAGCGGCCATATCAGCGACGATCTTTTGACCTATGCCAAAATTTTCAATTACCTGTTCACGTGCTGCTTGAGCCAAAATTGCCTGAAAAGGCAATGCCCCTGCGAAGGCCCACAGCAGAACGGCCTGACCTCTGAAATTTGTCATTATAATTGGTGTTGTCAGTGTGAAGGCGGGAGCGGCGGAGTGTATTTTGGTGATGGAACCGTGTCAATAACCGTCCCCTCGGACGAACTCCCCACTTCAGGTATTCTGCAGAGGATCTCTGTGTGCCTGGCGCCATTGTCTTCCGTTTACTGAGTTAGTCCTTCTAGTCGCGGGCTCCTTCATTTGCGGTATTCCGCTGGAGTCCAGAGGTTGCCTTCCTGAAATGGGTTTCACGGAATTCAATCGCTGCTCGCGCCTCGTCTTTTGCGGACAAAATTCAGTGTGCAAAGCCTGACGAGGGCGCCCGTCACTGGAGCTACTTGATAAACCGCACGATCGCCGGATACCGGTAATACACGCCTTCATTCGCTTTGAGGCCGGCAATAATTGGCATGACGAAGCTGGCCAACAGCCCAATAGCGAGCATTGGAAAACCGATCATTACAAATGCAAGAATCCCGGAAACAACCATGTACATGGTCAGACAGATCTGAAAATTCAGGGACTCTTTGCCGTGGTAATCCACAAAAGACGTCTTGTTTTTTCCAAAAATCCAAAGACCCAATGGACCGAGAATATTACCCAAGGGAATGCCGAAGTAGAAGGACAGGGCTGCGAGATGGCACATCATCCCCAGCGTCCGTACCTGCGAATCCACCTCTGCAGGTTTCCGTTCGTAATCGCTATACACGTATCCGTCTGCAGATACTTGCTCGGAATCGTCTGACCTCTGATCGTCAGCCTGGCCTTTACCCTTCTGCTCTTCGCCCCAATCGAAGTGATCATTCTCCCACTTCATTCTCTGATCGGATGAATCATCCTTCTGGTGCCACATTTTGATTATCCCTCACGGGTCTGATTGACGAGGTCTGAAAGGATGTTGAGTGCCTCTTCCACCATGAAATCGCGCCACGAACGGGCTTCCCACGCCTCCCTTTCCGATTCCGGCAACTTCCTGAGGGTCTCACGAAACTGAATCTGTTCGTGTTCTAGTTCTTCGGGGTCAGTATCTTCTGCGGTTGCTTCACGCTTTTCCCACATATCAAACTGTTCCTGGGAAATAATCTTTTGCTCCAACTGCCAGCGACGTTGGAGGCTGTTGCTCGCAAGCGTCACCTTTCGGTCGGCCCGGTTCTTATTCAACACTTCCTCTTCGTTCAGGCTGACAAGCGTCTCGTTGCGATTGCGCGTGATGATCGCCTGCCGCTCCAGGACATTCTGGAAGCGGCTGTCATTCTTTAGGCGTGCCTGGCTTCGGTTACGGAGGGCGGCAAGTGGCAAATCGGGGCCGAACTTTTCGAATTTTGCCGGGGGAATCTCATCCCACGGAAGGCCGAATTCATACTCTGCTTCCCCTATTTTTATATCGTCGTACAGACCCGGCAGGATAATGTCGGGTGCAACGCCCTTAAGCTGTGTAGAGCCGCCGGAAATTCTGTAAAACTTGGAGATGGTGAGCTTGACCATCCCGAGCTTGTCTCCGGTGTTGCTGAATCGAAAACGGTCCAGGTCCACGGTCGTCTGAACGGTTCCCTTTCCATGAGTGTGCGGGTTACCCACGATGATGGCCCGGCCATAATCCTGCATGGCAGCGGCAAAAATCTCCGACGCGGATGCGGAGAACTGGTCAATCATCACCAGCAACGGGCCGGAATAATGGATGCTGGGGTCTGGATCTGATTCTTTGACCACCTTCCCAGCCCGGTCTCGCACCTGCACCATCGGCCCTTTTTCGATAAAGAGGCCGGCCATTTCGATCGAATCGGGCAGCGAGCCGCCACCGTTGCCTCTAAGGTCAATGATGATCCCTTCCACATTGTCTTTCTTTAGTTTCTCAACGAGATTGGACACATCTGTTGCGCAGGACCGCGTATTCGGCCCTTTCGAGCTGAAGTCTCGATAAAAGGAAGGCAAGTTGATATAGCCGAAGCGATTCTTCTTTCCATTCGCCTCTAGCTCATAAACCGCAGACTGGGCGGATTGCTCTTCCAATTTCACCTCGTCTCTTTTGATATCGATGATGCGGCGCACACTCTCGTCCACTGCATTGGCTGGCTTGACTGTCAATTTCACAATTGTGTTCTTATTGCCGCGAATGAGCTGAACCACTTCATCCAGGTCCATATCGACAACGTTCGTTGCCTTTTCGTCGCCCTGCGCCACTTCGAGGATAAGGTCTTCCGGTTGCAGTCTTCCGTCTCGTTCAGCCGGGCCACCCGGGATGATTCGGACGACTTTGGTATAGCCATCCCTGGACTGCAGCGCGGCACCGATGCCTTCGAATTTCAACTTCATCTGGATATTGAAATTCTCGACTTCTGACGGCGAAAAATGCGTGCTGTGCGGATCGAAAACCTCGGCCACGGTATCCACAAAAAAGTCCACCATTTTGGTCGCACGTGTTTTCAGAGCGAAGCGTTCCACCCGCTCGAAGCGCTTCATGAGCTCTTCATGAATCTCACTCATGATCTGTTCCTTGCTCTTTTTCTGTTCTGCATATTTGTTCGCCCGGTCTTTGCCTATCTTTCTCGAAAGAACCTGGAACGTGAGGAGTTTGAACCAGCGATCATCGAGTTCTTCCGTGGTGCGGACAAAGTCTTTCTTATCGCCATCCAGCTCAAACTTTTCATTCTTTGTGAAATCCATTGGGCGTTTGAGTAATTCGGGCAGCTTGGCCATACGTTCCTCCACGCGTTTTACATAGATGTCGCGCAGCTTGTAGACGAAAGAGAGATCGCCGCGCTGGATACCGTCATCGAGGGTGAGTTCCCACGCCTTGAACCGGGTGTAATCCTCTAGAAGGAAGAATTTCTTTTCCGAATCGAGTGACTTGAAGACCTGAACAAAAATCTTTTTGGAAATGTCGTTATCCAACTGGAGGTGGTTGTAGTGGTACTTCTCGAGGACGGTGACGATCTGACTGGCCAGTTGACCCTCACGGCGTTTCTCGTCAGCAGAGGGCTGGTCATCCGCGTAACTCGTCGAGAGAATGACAGATAGAAGAGCCAGGATCTTGAGGCAGGTTTTCATGGAGTTCTCCAAAAGTGCAGGCAACTGCATCAGGGCAGTTGTGGCGCCGGGCGAATTGCAAACCGGTGAAGCCGGGGAGTTTAAGGAAACATCGAATCAAATGCGAATGTCAGGTTTTTTTAATTCCCTTGACCACACTATACCCCCTTCGGGATGTGCTCTCGGCATTTCCAAATACTTTTTCAAACATCTCGATATGCGGGGCCAGGCTCTTTGTCACAAGCTGCAGTGTGCCGGATGGGTTCAAAAGTGCATGAGAACGGCGGATAAACAACTCTGAAATACTGTAGTTTGAAAAGTAAGGGGGATTGGCCAACACCCGGTCAAACCGAGCATCACCAGTATCAACCGTGGCACTGAGTATGACTTCCGCGTGAGTAATATTGTTCAAAGAAAGGTTCTCTTTTGTGAGAGCAATCGCTCTTGCATTCGAGTCCAGCAATGTCACTGTCCCACTCATCTGGGTAGCCAAAATCACACCGACCGAACCGTTGCCGCAACCCAAATCAAGCAGGGAGTCTTCTGGACTGTATTCCGCAACGTCAAGGAGCGTTCGTGCCCCCTCGTCAAACTTGGCGTGGCTGAACACTCCCGCCCGGGTCTGGAACTTAAACTCTTTATCCTGGAAGCGCGTTTGAATAGTACAGCAATAATTTCGCTTTTTGAATTTCGGCTCCCCCTTTCGCCGGCATGAATACAGCCTGCCGCACCGGTTTTTCTCTTCGAGTTTGACACCTCCAAAGACCCGCTGGAGTTCCTGCGCTAATTTCGAATCTCGAGCGTTATCTGTGGCCACCAGCAACATCCCGCCGGGGGCCAGAACGAAGAATGTCTGCTCCAGTATATCCTTGGCCAATTGCCACTCGCTGGTCTGTTTAAACGAGAAAATTACAGTCTCGAATGGGCCGGCGGGCAGATCTGGAGCAAGAACAATGTCGATCTCCGACAGTTCATTTGACTCTAGAGTCTCACGCGCCTTATCCGTGTAAAACGCGTCAATGTGAAAGTAAGTGACCTCTTCCTCAGGCTGCAGCCTCTTGCAGGCCATCGCAATCAACGGCTCGGATACCAGCCCGGTCAACACTCGGCCTTCCTGCATTGAGGGCAGAGCGTTGATGAGCATGCGGTCCACTACCGATGGAGTACGGGGCGAAAATATGGTCACCTCGCCATCGAGCAATCGGGTCTCACGACGTTCTTTTCTATTTGAACCGATATATATGGGGTGGGTCATACGATAATTCCAGCGCGCTATTTTTCAGGGCTGTTGGGTTTGTTCGGACCTGTCCGCCCAAGAGCCTTTTGGATTGTCTCAATATTTCCTTCAATCAATTCACGGCCATGCTTAACCAGCAGATCGAGCTCCTTCTGTTTGAGCTTGACCTTGAACGAGGTCATTTCGTCAATCTTCTCGTCGGTAGTCGTCATATGAATGAATCGGTCACCCAGCCGTTCTCTGGTGTAAGTTTCTAGAAGATATCGATACCTTCGTCGGGTAATCGGGATTACCTTGCTGCCTCCCGGCACAAAGAAATTGTATCCGTCCTCTGACAGGACCGAGCGGGAGCAATTCAACGCGATAATCACATCGCATTTGCGGATTAAAAGTGACTCCAGACCGGCATTGTCAAAGATGCCGCCGTCAATGAGGTGGATAGTCCTTTTTTCTCGCTCTCCTTTTTCATTGAGCGCCTGATCCACCACCTCGACTTTATGGGGAGCGAAGAGGGCTGGTACCGCACACGACGCCGCAACAGCTTCCGAGACCAGGATCTCATTCAATCGGGAGGGACTGGCCATGTATTGGGGAAGCTGCCCGGTCTCGACAAGGTTTTCATCGGATGCTCCGTCTCGCCTGAACACAAACAGGCTGGTGTTCTCCACATTCACGGAGTTGATTAAAAGGAAAGGCTGTCCGCAGAGATCCGTAATTTTCTTGTTCCCAAAGAACACTTCATCCAGGGCCTCTGCAAAGCTAATGACACGGGATTCTTCCCGCTCGTTGAAGAGTTTCTTGGGGTTAAGCGCCTTGCCAATGGAAGTTCTCAGCAAATTCCTGCTCAGCTTCGAACCGAAGTCCTTCAGTGGCAGCCCAAGGCAATAATAAGCACCAACGATACTGCCGCCGGACACCGCAGAAATGCAGTCGATATCATTCAGCAATCCCTGTTCTTCTAATTCGAGCATGGCCCCGTAGCCAATCCCGGTCGCTCGAAGGCCGCCACCGGACAGTGCCAGCCCAACGACTAATCCGTCGCCGTTTCGGTCAATGCCCTTTTCCGCCGATAGCCCGGCCAAAGGAAGGAACGGTAAAAGGATAACGAATCTCATAGGACACTCGTTGTACGTCGCCGGAAGGAAAGCGGGTAAACCTACCAGAAGCATTCCTCTTTGAAACATGGTTTGGAGAATGGCCGACAAAACAGCACCGGTTGTCGGTGCTGTGCCGGCTGAATTGGGTTTATCTATCTACTTCATCATGCTTTTTTCCCGCCGAACATGGCCGCCGTCGGTTCGACACAGTCTTCGCAGCACAAGCAAGCCGACGTAATCTGATGGCTCCGACGAGTCCCTTACTGATTGCAATGCAGGCCGCCCAAAGACTTCCGTTCGGCGTACACTAGCTTCGATTATCAGGCGGCATGTCCCCGCCCTGTGCAATTAATGAACTCTTAATCGGCGTGCAATTTCCTGCGAAGCAAAACAAACCCTTGTTTCTGAAAAACCAGTTCGTAAGCGCCTGAATTAATATAGGCCAGATGTGGAGGCGGAGAATCGGCCGAGTAGAGCCGCCGCCACTTATCGTGAATGTCAAAGACCATATAATCGATAGGTTCTGAGTGCTCACGCACATTGACGTAACAGTGCTTCCAATGCGAAAAATGCAGGGCCAGATATTCGGTGGCGGCGACAACTTTATCTCTGGGAATCATCTCCTTGATCTCCTCAACCACTTCCGTGCGTTCCGGTACCGCGTAGACATGGCCGTAGTAAAACATTGTCATTAGCGGATCGTAAAACAGAACGGATGCAGGAGTTTTCGACAAAATGATCATTGAACCCGTTGCCATTATCAGAAGGAATGTAGCCGCATGAAGCTGAATGTCGGTTACGAAATTCGAGGTCTGCCAATTGGCTTTTTGGCCCACCTGAAGGCCGGCCTTCAGGAAAAATCGCGAAACGATAGACAGGCCGCGAATGGAGCCAATAGCTGCAAAAGGCATCAGGGGAATCTGGTAATAGTACTGAATTGAATGTGGCGGTATGTAGCTGGCGTTGGTCAGCATCAGGTATCCGTATGCCGGAAATGCCATCAGCAAGGTCATCAAGTCAAATAAACCGAGCCAGCCGTAAGGCAAAAAGAGCTGCGCGAGTAACTCCATATTCTGGGCAGTCAGCATTCTTTGAGGCACCAACCAAGGCGAACGGATCAGTTTCTCGATAATGTCTTTGCTTGAAGTACCGAGATCGGAGTAATGTGCCAAGGCGTGGCTCTCACTACCGGCAAAGTAGGGAATAAATATCCAAAGGCAGAGCCCGAACCACAAGAGGCTGAAAACTGCAGAGCCGGCGCCAATAATCAACGCTTTCTTATTTGTTCTCCCCAAGCAGAGCGTGATGTAGACCGCCTGCATAAAGACAATAAGTGCAATCTCTTCCTTGACACTAATCGCAAAGACGGAACAGATGACCCACTTCCAGAGGTCATCCCGCCTCAGGAAGACCAGCCCCCAAAGCAGAAAGGGCATGGCGTAAATGCCGGGATTGTAGGCCGCCCCGCTGACTTCGAGATTGGCATAGTGGAGACCGGGGTGCAGCAGGAAGGCGACGGCGAATGCGTTGGCCAATCGTTGTGACTTTAAGTGTTCGGAGGCATAGATCCAGACTGGAATTGCAGAGGTCGCGGCTGTCAGTACATGAATGATGAGCAGTATAGGCATTCCGGGCCACAGCCAATAGATCGGAAGAAGCAAGACATCGAACACCATAATGTGCTCGGCAAGGAATGATCTGGGTGTGTTGTCTGATTTGAAAAACGTTCCATGCAGCGCATTCCACATACGCTGTTCTGCGCTTAGGCCGTCCACCGGGTTCATATTGAGCGAGTAGTATTGGAGCAAGGCCATAGTGATGAACACGGCAGCATACGTTCCCATTGCTATGTACATCAGAGCGGGCAGACGCCGTAAGAACGAACGGTCAGGGCCATCCTCCTCGTTCGGCGGGGCCTCTCCGGCCAGGCCAAGGCGTTGACACCACGCTGTCAGCGACAGCGTGCCCAGGCCGGCGTATAGATGGAGGTAATGCAGAAATGGATCAGAGCCGGCGATCATCAGCAAATTCAGCAGCATGAGTGGCCACAATCGATAGGCCGACTCAGTGACTGGATCCTCACTTCCGTTTCGATGTCGCCATTTTGAACCTGTCGCCCAGAACACGAGCAGGCTCCCGAACGCTATAGCAACGCAGGCCGGAGCACCCATTGACGCCAGGCGTAGCCCCAAGGTTGGGCCGAACAGCCGTGTGGCTAACTCAACCGACAAGAAGATGTCGAGTAAGAGGAATGTCAGCCCGCAGCCTGCACCCAGAGGAATGGCCAGGTCTCTCAACGACAAATTGGGAAACTCGAACTTTTTTTGTTGACCTGCTTCAGACATGTCTTCACTTCGTGATTCAGCAAAAGCCGAGACACAGGCTGTGCAGCCCTGTCATCACTTTCCGCCGGTTAGGAATTCAGACATTAGATAGTCCGCCATGGCCGCTGCAACGATGTTGTGCCCACGAACGTTGTAATGGCAGTGATCGTTGAATAGTGGCGGGCCATCGCGGTGTTTTCTCAGAGACGGCAGTACGTCTGAGAATCCCCACCCGAACTCCCCTGCCATTTTTCGCAGCACCTGTTGAGGCTCGTCGCGTGGGGTTGACGAATAGACCTGAACGCTCACAGGCATAGGACACAGAGATACCTTAATCCCATTTCTCCGGCATATGTCAGCCAGATTAGCGAGGTCTCTCTTAACGGGTGTCCAGTTTTCCTCCACCCAGGCAGCACCCCAATCGAACCGGGCAAGGTCAATCATTTCGCCCAGAATCGCACCATTGTTTCTCCAGTCCGCCTTCTGAAATAGCTCCAGCCACATCATGCGCTGCGACACCGGATGCCTCCGAATTTCATCTGCCACACGAATGTCATAGTAAATCGAGTAAACCGTTGAGTAGAGAACACTCTTCTGAAGCCATCGATTCTTTTGTGTCATTCGAACGATCGGATCGCCACGGACAAACTCCGCTCTGAAGCCCATTGGGGGACGGGAATCGTTCATATAGAAACAGAGGAGCAGGTGGTCCGGCTTCAGCGGGAGGTCGCGTTTCTTGAAAATGCGAAGCTGCTCGGACAGGCCTGTATCGGGGTTACCACCATTTATGATTTCCACGTTGGCCTGCCCGGCTGCTTTAAGCTTGTCCTCCAGTCGTTTCGCGAAGATTTTGTCGACATCGACACCGATGCCGAAAACAACAGAGTCTCCCATCAGCGTGATCCGGGTCGTGCCTGGCATTCTTTTCGTCTGGTATTCATGGTCTCTGTGGCCCGTCGAATTGATTCGGATATTTCCTTCTTCCGAATTCGGCACCAGTTCATATCCCTCATTCACATGAAGCGACATGTAGCCAACCCGCGCCCGGTTAAGCTCCTCTGCAGAAGTCGCCAGTCGTGACGCTGTCTCCGCCATCATCAACGCCATCATGAACCCGGCGATGCCCAAACACGCCCGGGCCCACCAGGGACGTTTCTTCAAAGCTGCCTCGGGGATGTGATCGGCCGTGTTCGGCGATTCTGTACCTGCCATACTCTCATAACAATGTGGAAGATGCGTCTATCCTACATTAGCGTACAGACTGAAACCAGACGCACTTGCCTCGCGAGGCTAAGGTGGCAGGCGTCAATCTTCAGAAGGAACGGGTGGCAAGCGATTCGGTCTGTGTGATGGAGTCTGGCCAAGCTCCTTTTGGAAACCTGGTGAGTAACATACCGGCGAATTAGTCTCTTAGATTCCGTTGGCGCAGGTGCAGCGGTTACAACTGCGTCTGATCCCACATCACTAACGTGGGAGGTGAAAAAATAATCCTCGGACGTTAGAGAAAGGGGCAGTCAAATGAACCGCGAGGTGTCATTCCGGTTCACTTTTCCATTGACGAGGTGGTTTCCACACTCCGCAGGGAGTCTTTAGAGCCCTCTTGAAGCGAGGGCGCCACGACACTGTTCATTACTACTGCTGAATGCTATGATTTCCTAACCTCATCTAATTCAGAAGAGGTCTTTATGTTCAGTATCTACGGTATGGACAGCATGATTAGTTTGATTTTTCTCCCGGTTATCTTCTTGCTCCTTGTAGGCGGCTGTGTCGCTGCTTTTGTAGTCTTTACGAAAACCTCTGGCGGGGGAGGCGGGCCGGCAATTGGGATGGCGATTGGTTGTGCCGCGCTAGGCTTGCTTGGATTGATCTTCGTTGGCGCTGGATTTTTTGCGTTCAGGGCGGGGGTGCCAGTCGGGCAAATGGTTAACGTACAAGTGGCTGCTGACACCCAAACGGTGGAGTCATCGGACCCCGATGTCGCTTCGGTAACAAGCTCGTTACCGGTCCCATCAGAGCAGCAGGCTGCACATCCTGGCGTCCCGGTCCGACTGTCACTGGAGGCAATGGAAGCGGGCGTTTTACAACTGACCATAGAAAACCTGACCTCAGGCCCAATCAGCCCGCTAACGCTCCGCGGCAACAGTCCGGCCTGGTTTCTGGTTCACGCTGCAAAAGGGACGAAATCGGAGATCGAGGCATGGGATGCTCCGAACCGAATCGTGACCCCGGGCGAGAGTCAGGCGTTCAAGATCCGCGATCCGCTGGATGAACTGGGTCTGGCAGAAGGTGATAGAGTGCAGGTCTCCTTTGAGCAGAACCAGGACAACGTGCAGTTGAGTGTTAAGAGCAACGCGGTGCAGCCGAAGTAACGACCACAGGCGTTCTGTTTATGACGGCTGGGAAAACGGCGGCCAATGGCTGCCGCGCTGGCCGTTGAGACCGCGGTTGGGCTTATGTTCGAATTCCTGGTCAGGCAGTCCAACCAAATCGCCGTTTCTAACCCACTCTTCGTCGCCTCCGTAGAGCTCTTCGATGAGCTTGGATTTCAGGTCGGCGATGACGTCCTGATGCGCGGGGCTGTGGAGGAGGTCGTAGAGTTCCCGCGGGTCGTTTTCGACATCAAAGAGCTGAACTACGTTTCCGACCGGGTAATAAATCAGCTTGTATGAGCGTGAGCGGATCATGCGGCTTGCGCCAGCGCCCGAGCCACATTCGCCGTAAATAAATTCCCGCTCTTCGCCGACCATGGACTGTCCTTCCACCGTCTCCGGAATTTCGATGCCGGCCAGGTCGAGCAGCGTTGGCATGATGTCCTGCCAGCCCACGATCCGGTGATCCACGCGATGATGGCCGACGCACTCATCGCTGGCGACGCCCATCAGCAGCATCGGCACATTCGCCGAATCCTCGTAGAAAAGCCGCTTGGCCCACATGCCATGGTTGCCGAGCATGTCCCCATGGTCGGAGGTGAACATCAGGATGGTGTTATCGAGTAGACCCTCTTCTCGCAGCGTTCCGATGACCACCCGGAGTTGGTGATCGATGTGCGTGCACATGGCATAAAACGCCCGGCGGGCCTGAGCGATTTCGTGCGGCCGTCTCGGGTCAGCGTCTCGGGTCTGTGATTTCAGGCGATGAGGAAGGGCATCAAATTCCCGTGACCACTCACCAAAATAAGGTTCGCCGGGATCCAGATCCTTATACATATCCATATAGCACTGAAGGGGGGCCAGCGGTGGATGCGGATGGCAATATGAGAGGTACCAGAACCCGGGCTTTCCAGGATCGCGGCGCTGAATCGTTCTGGCCATTTGCTGGGTAGTCCAGTTCGTGACGTGGAGTTCTTCGGGCAGATGCCAGGGCCGGTTGAGATAATCGTTATTGCACATGCCGTGGGCAAACTGCTTCCCCACATAGCCCTGGTCGCCGAGAAAAAGTTCATAGTCATCCACAAGCCCAAACTGCAGCCTGCCCTCTTCTGCCAGGATGACGTCATCAAACCCGATGCGTGATCGTTGCGGGGACACATGCAGTTTCCCGACGGCGTACGCCTGGTAGCCAGAGTTCCGAAAGGTCTGGGCCATCGTCTGCAAGTGCACTGGTGCCGGCTCATCCCGGAATACGCGGTCCCCATGAGCTCTACAACTTGTGCCAGTCATCAGCGTCTTGCGGGCTGGGATACAGACCGGACATTCGCTGTACGCATTGACGAATCGAGTACCGTTGCGGGCGACCTGATCGAGCGTGGGTGTAAGGATTGTCGGATGCCCGGCTTCACCGAGAAGCGATGCTGGCCAGTGGTCGGTGCAGATGAGGAGGACGTTTGGTTGGTCAGGCATGGTTCGTAATGAGTAATGAGTAATGAGTAATGAGCCTCCTCCTAATATAATTACCAACCTATATCAGGACGAGACACTCATTGCTCATTACTTATTACGCCCATGCAAGCCTATTCATCTGAAATCCAACTCAGCACCGGCGGCAATTCTGAAATCCACGACATCACGGAAGCCCTCCAGCGAATCGTAAACGAGAGCGGAATCCAGACTGGCCAGGCCACAGCGATGGTCGTCGGCTCTACCGCCGCGCTCTCGACGCTCGAATTTGAACCCGGCCTGGTCAAGCACGATATCGCCGCCGCGCTGGAAAGGATCGCTTCGGAAAACGGCACTTACGAACACGAGAAAACCTGGAATGACGACAACGGCCACAGTCATGTTCGAGCCACACTGATCGGGCCGTCGTTGGCGATGCCAATAGTTAATGGCTGCATCCCGTTCGGCACGTGGCAGCAGGCGGTATTAATCGATTGCGACACCCGCGGGAGAAAACGGACAATCGTGGTTACTGTTGTCGGGAAGTAAACTGAAAAGCCCTGCGAGTGCAGGCTTTGAGCAATGAATGCACTGACAAGTCGGAGCACTCCAAAGTGCGCTCCTTTGGAGTGCGCTGGCATGCCACCGCTTTCACCTTTTTGGGCCTCTCGGCAAAGAAGATCTCAATCGTCATAATCTTGAACCATGCTTACGACCAATCAAATAAACCAGTTCGCTGAACTCGGCGCCGTCACTGTTGATACGCCCCTCACGGAGGATCATCTGGCCAGCGCAGTTGATGCTTTTGACAGCCTTCTGCCATTCGTCGAACCCACGGAAGGGGGAAAGCCGAATTATCGTGTCAGCAGCCGCGACGTGTTTGAACAGCCTCTGATCGACCTGATCCAGCACCCGTTCCTTGAACAGAGTGCGAAGGAAATTCTGGGTGCGGAGGCCGTCGAGTTTTTCGCAACCGCGATCATCAAGTCCTATCCACAACCCGGTGCAGAGTTCCAGTTCTGGGAGCACGTGGATATCAAATACAGCTTGTCCGATATCGATTCCAGGCCAAGAAGAATGTTCTGTTCATGCCTGGTCTGGCTTTCGGATGTGACTGAAAAGACCGCACCCCTGATGTATCGGCCAGGCAGCCACCGGCTCATCGGCGGTCACATGGTAGAGCATCCGGATTACATTGATGACCCCGTAAATATCGGCGACTTGCCTGATTTGCCCTACGCCGAACCAGAACCGCTGCTGGCAAAGAAAGGACAGGTCTCGTTTCTGACAACCGGAATGATTCACGGGGCATCCACGAACATCGGCAGCCACGCCAGGAAGGTGATGTTCATTCCATTTTCGCCAAAAGGTGTCGAGGTCCGGGCGAACATGAAAACCGTCGAACAGCGATACGAGTATTACCGGGCATTGGGGCCGTTGCTTCGGCCGGATCGCAGGCACATTCTTCCGGAACAACGGGCATGAGCGAACAATCGCCCAAGGGGCCATACACCGTTCTTATCGTTTCTGACCGTAACCATTCGGCATCCCACCGACCTCGCAAGCTCGGGTAATTCAGGCAAATTAAAGCGGCAGAGCAGGCTCTGTGTGGACAGGGCGTAACTGGACTGGCCAGCCGGAGGCTTCCCCACGAAGTGCCCCGCATCGCACGAAGAACTCAATGCGTGAGATTATCTGGCAAGCCGGTCGAATGGCCGCGAATCGCCGATCCAGAAATCCGCGGCACGGATAAAGCCATTCCGCCAACAGATGTCACCTGAGGTTCTTTACTGCCGCGATCGAGCTCCTGCTCAATTTCACTTTCACTTCATCCGATAGTTTCCGGCCGGTAAAGGCTGCCATCGCGATCGGCCCGGCCCGCCTGTCTTTGATAGCCGCGATCTCTTCGGCGACGGCTGGAAGCACTGAGTCCGGAACGCGGTTGAGTTTCTCGTAGAGTTGTTGCTGCCAGTCGTGGGAAGAGGCTACGCTGGCCTTGACGCGATCCAGAACCTCTTTGGGTTTGTTCTCCTCGGCTCTTGCCCGGATGGTGACGTAGATGTTTTCCATGAGCGAGCGGATGACTTCCTGGGTTGCGGTTGCATCTCCACAGTGCAGGAGTCCCATCTGGGCTTCCTGATAAATCTTGACGTCTTCAGAGATCATGTCCTTCATCGAATCTCTGACGAGGGTGTTCTGGTAGGCACCCTTTGCTGCGGTTTCTCTGGCGATTCGCTGCAGGGTGGGTATCGCTTTGGCGTGGCGGAGATTTGACAGCCCGGCAACCGCGGCGTGCCGGATGATCGCGCCGAGGTCTTTGTTCAGGGAACTGGCTTCCGGATTCAGGACATCGAGGGAGAGTGTTACGGGCCGTTGTTCCGCATCGCCATCACCGGCTTTTACGTCGCCCTCGCCATAAAACTTTTCCAGGACAGTGACCGCTTCAGCATCGCCCGCCATGCCGAGCACTCGCAGGCCGAGGGCAGTCTTGTGATACATGCCGCTGGCTATCAGCTTCTTTGCCAGGCCGGAGAATGACGCGTCAACCTGCCCTCGAATGGATCGGCTCGCGGCCACTGGCAGGGCTGGCGGCAGATCGCCGTCGAACCCTGCGGCAGCCGCTATGAGCTGGCGAGCACTTTCCTTGGATGCGGATCGAGCAGCAACGGAAAGCAGAAAAGCTGAGTCCTTCTTCAGTTTCTCCGTGCCCGCCTTGGGCTCGTCCTCTGCTTCAAGGTCGATGTCTTCCTCTTCGGCCATTTGTCCCAGCCGGGCGATGGTATGTTTGTCGAGGCCTTTCGGAAGGGAATCCGTTTCCTCCGTCAGCCATTCGATGGTTTCAGCAAGAAGCCTCGGCCATCCCGCCCACTTCCAGAACGGGGTCTGAGTCTGCGGCGGAGCGCCCATCACCGTGCCGGTAAAGATGGCGACTCTCCCTTTGCCATACTCGCCGATTACCAGCAATGGCTTGTCCCCAGCGGTTAACAAGGTCTTTGACTTCGGCTTTGGATTTGTTTCGTGAATCCAGAATACTGAAGGCTTCGAGCTCCAATCCAAATCCCTTAGCTTTCCCTTGAAAGCTCCGGGCTCAAGCTTGAGTTCCAGCCCGGTCAGATGGCTTTTCAGATCGAAGCCCGACTCAATGAATGTGACGGGCGACAACTCTTCCAGTGGCGTGTTGTGGTATTGGGATCCGAATGCGAATCGCCCTCCGAGCAAAAGCAGACTCCCGCCGTTCTTCACAAATTCCCGCAGCATTTCCGGCCGGTTGCCTAACGCCTTCGCGTTGATGTTGCAGATGATGTAGAGATGGTTGCGGGTTATGGCGTCCGGTGAATCGGGGAAGTCAATGACCCATCCGTCGACCTGGTCCCAGCCGCCGAGCCAGCCAAACCCGCCGGGCAGGTGATGCCAGCTGTCGCTGGTCAATGCGCCGCCACGGGAGGCCAGTGCCGCTTCGATGTGGAAATCCCTGCTCCAGAGACCGCGGCAGGTGTGTACGCGTAACGGTTGCGTTGGTGGCAACACCCACTGCATTGTCTCGCCGAAGGCTGATGAAGCCAGAGCCAGCAGCAGGAGTGTGCAAGAGGGAAGTGTGTCGTGCCACAATCGTAGCAGCGAGCTGCCAGCTTGTGTGATCGGGGGCCTGCAGTCTGGCAGCTTGTAGCTACGTTCGACTGCCGATACGAAGTTACTCCAGGCCATACTTCATTCCCTCCAGCAGTGGCCGGCCGTTCTTGTCTTCGAGCCGGACATAAAAGCCCCAACTCAGCCAGACCTGGCAGACTTTCATCAAGATGGCGTTCTGGCCTTTTTTGAGCTGGACAGGAATCCGGTGCATGTCCAGCTTGATGTCACGGACGATGTGTTTCTTCTCGAAGACCTTCTCGCCGTTGAGCCAGACGACGGGGGAATCGCTGAAGCTCGCCACCATCACCGCTTCGCGATCTTGATCCGATACGACGCTGGTGTAAGCGTAGGCACAGACATAATCCTTTTTCTCGAAGTGGCGCCGAAGGTCGATCATCGGCCAGCCCAACGGTGGCGAACCCTTTTTGTGGATGGGATGCCAGCGAACCTTCGTGCCGTCTGAACCATCGTAGGTGGCCTGTGGGTCGTATCCCTTCTCCGGGCCGAAGTCGGCGGCGAATCCGGTCTGCTCTTCATCGTCCTTGTTCTCGAACGTGCCCACAAGTTGCCAGTGCTGGAGATAGGTGTCGCTGAGTTCCTTCGGTGTAATGGGCGAAGGGATTGCCGTCTCGGATTCGTAGTCGACGACTAATACGCTGTAGAACAGAACTTCGTCTACCGTGGCGACCCATGTGTTTCCTTTGGACTGAACATCCGCCTTCGTGTGGTGCGGTTCAGGAAATGCCTTGAGCGACCATGCACCATTGACCTTGGCCCCGGCAGGCAGATTCAGTGAGATGCCCAGATCGCGAACTGGCACGTGGCGGGGCATGGCGAGGTCTGCGGGCCGAGCGTCGGGATCGAGATTTAGAAGGTGGACGATCAGACGGCGACGATTGCCTTCAAGCGTGACCGTCCTCGCCAGGTTCTTCCAGCGAAAGAATTCCGGGCCACGATCGAATGAGATGACAGCTTCCGGATTCGCGAGCGGTCGCATTCGATTGTTGTAGATGAATTCCGAATAGCGCCGGGCGAACCACTGATGGCCACCGATCTCATTTTCCAGCGGGTGATAATAGGCGTGTGCGCCGGTGGCAAGAATGATGCTGCTGTAGGCGAACTGGTCGTAGGTCGTGAGGTTGATCTCGTGTCCGGGATCACCGATGGCGCCACCGCCTGGATAAAGCGGGCCGAGGTGGCCGCCGTACGGCCAGACAACATCCCGCCAGCGGAGCAGTTCGTCGGCGTAAGGGGCGTAGCCGTTTGTTCGCTCGACGCGGATGCCTTCGGCCATGACCATCCCGCCACTTCCGCTGCACATGATTGGCAGCGCGCCCGCCTGGTGATCGGAGAGCGCGAATGAGTTGTAGCCGAAGATAAATTCCGGCACTTCTCTGTCCACTTGTTCGCGGATGATCGACATCGCCCGCATGTTCCAGTAACGGCTGTAGTAGGAGTCATAGCGGACACCGTCCCAGCCGAGCTGTCTGTGGCTCTCGATCAACTCGCCGGCGTGCTGGCGGAAAGTATCGTCAGAGGGATTAAGCCGCAGGGAGGCATTGCACCAGTGTGAGATGCCCGGCGCCCGGACACGGCCTTCAGCCATCAGTTCCCAGTCATCGAGGACGTGTGTATTGAACGTGCACGGCCCGAACCATTCCGGGTGCTGCTGCATGGCCTCATAGATCGGGGGGCCGCTGCCACCCCAGAGGTTGGCGTAGACTGTTCCGACCATCCCATGCGCGTGGCAGGCGTCGATCAAATTTTTCGTTCCGGTGAGCGTGCCGGGATAGCCGGTCTGGCCGCTGAAAAACTTTTCTTGTGCAGGCGTGAAATCAATGAAATCGCATGGGGCCCAGAAGAAACACTCGAAGCCGGTGAAGCCCTTGCTGCGCAGTTCTTCTGCCTCGCGTTCGGCAGCGTCTTTCTTAGAAAAATGAGCGGTGTGTTTTCCAGCGGCGATCAGAGCTACATCCCATGGATTGGAAGCTACCGAAAAGATTTCGCGTGCAGTGGCAGGAAGGCCAGTCTCGGTACTTACCGTCACGCGAATCTCGCACCCCCAATAGAGTCCCGTCGTGTCGAACTTGAATTGGCTTTCCTTCAAACCGCCTGCGGCGATTTGAACCGAGCTTTCCTGGAGTTTTCTGACCGATTCAAGGCCGGAGACGAGTTCCACGACGAGGTCCAGTTGCTCCGGCTTTGAGCTGGTATTTCGGAGAGCAACATCCACCGTCCCCGTTTCACCCGGTTTGTAGACCGTGCGATTAGTTTGAACCTTGGTCACATCGATGGGCGAGAGCCGTTCGATGTGGAATCCGGCCAACATCAGCCGATAGGTCACCTGTTTCGCGTCTGCGAGGGGAATTCGCCCGCCCTTCATTTCCAACTGTATGAGGTCGTCGTCTTCGTCCTCCTCAGCATTGTCATTCAGGAGCGCATCCGCGAGTCCGCCTTTACCGCCCGTTTTCGGGGCAAACTTTGCCGCCGCTTTCAGCCTTGCCTCCTCGGCGGCTTTGCCTTCAAACTCCCAACTGAATCGGATCGATACGTAGTCAGATTTGCGCTGGATGAAGTCGAGCGAAACCGGCGTGAATTCGTCGGCGACTGGAAAATGAAGCGAAGTGATTCCTCTGCTCGCATCGTCGGCAGACATCCGGATTGAGACCGTACTGTTTACGACATCCCCCAACGGAGACAAGGCCATCATGGCATGCAGCCGGTAGCGTCCGGCATCCAGTTGAGCGGCGCTTTCGCCCTCAAACAGTTGGCCTTTATTTTCACGGGCGAGGTCTGAGGCGAAGACCGAGGATGCTTTGGCGTGCTGCTTCAGAATTGCTTGTGAGGCGCCGGGCTCGGACAGGAGTTTGACTTCCTCAGCGCGCAGACCGGCAACAATGATAAAGAGGCCACATGCGATGGCCGATTCCGCTATGGTTTTTCTATTCATTGTTAAACGATGTTTGCTTCAGAAGTCTCTGCCGATCAGGCCGGACTCCGCATGGCCACTTCAATTAGCAAGCCAGAGCCGCGCATCATACGAATTACTTCCCCATCGAGCATCGCGAGTGGCGGCGAGTTTTGGCTTCTTAAGAGTCGACCCTCTGATCACTTGCCCATGGGCACTTTCAAGGGGCAACCGCGGAAGTGACGTTCGGGCTGATGGGCCTCAGCGAAAGCGGCTTCGACTGGTCCGAAGAAGTCTTCTTGGTCATACCTCGTCAAGGCCTCTCATTGTTCCGCTGCCGGTGGCAAAAGTGTCCGCCTCCAAGCCAAGACGCTGGAGCATCGAAACGTAGAGTTTCGGGAGTGGGTAATTGTTTTCGCGATCAAACGCCAGATGCTGGCCGTGCTTGAATCCGCCTCCGGCGAGGATGATGGGCATGTTTTTCGTATCGTGGCTGCTGGCGTTGCCGAGGTTTGAGCCGAACAACACCATGCTCGAATCCAGAAGGGAACCTCCCGCTTCTTTACTCTGATCAAGTTTCTCTAAGAACGCGCCGAGTTCACGCACTACCGCGGACTCGACGATCGTAAGTTGCTCGATCTTGGCCGGATCTTTGCCGTGGTGTGACAGATTGTGATAGTCGATGTCCACGCCCCGAATCACAGGTACGGAGTTCATCCCGGGAATGTTGTAGGTCAGGAAACGCGTTGAGTCGGTCTCCAGCGCCAGATGCATGACGTCGTAGATCTGCCGCATCTGTTCGACGATTTTATTGGGGTCGCTCTCATCCTGTGGGGGCTTCGCGTCGACCTCTGGTTTCGGCCGCGTCTGCCATGCCTCGGCCTTGACCAGTCGCCGCTCGGCTTCGCGGACTGCCTCGAAGTATTGATCGAGCTTGTCGCGGTCCCTCCCGCTGAGTCGACTTTCCATGCTCCTGGTTTTGTCCATCACAACATCGAGGACACTTTGCCCGTCCTGTAATCGCTGCATCTGTCGAGCCTGTTCATCGGGTTTGCCAGCAAGGAACAGCTTCCGGAAGACAAGCGAAGGCTGCGAAAGGGTTGGTATCTCTACGCCGGAGCGCGACCAGGAAAGACCAGGGCCGGAGCTGCTGAGCGAGAGGGAGGCGAAACGCGTTTCAGTTCCCAGTTGCGCCGCGGCGAGTTGGTCCAGGGAGATCGTGTTGCGGAAGCCGGCGCTGTTGGGATGAGGCGCGCAGGTAAGGAAGGACTTATAGGAATGATGCCCGCCACCAACCTCGGGATGCGACACACCTGAGAAAACAGTGAACTTGTTCTGGTATTCAGCAATGAGCTTGAGGTACGCCGGCAGCTCGTAGGCCTTGCCAGCTTCCGTGGGAATGATGTTTGGCGCGTGCAGTCCAAGGCCGACATTGATGGCCACCAAACGTCGGCGAACCGCAGGGCCTGCGGCGGACGCCGTACGAGGCAGTAGCGATTCAAGAAACGGCAGGCCGACAACGACTCCGGCTCCGCGGAGGAAGGTTCTCCTGCTGGTTTTAGCTTTATTATTCATGTGTGAAATCTTACTTGTGGCTTTCTGTGCATTATGCACGGATTCAAATGGAACAGGAGGAAACTGAGCCAACAGAGATAGTTCTTTGTCGAGCATACATTTCCCTGTTTTCTCCGTTCCCTCATGTTCATGTAATTCTGTTAAAGTTTTCGGAAAACTTCGCTCTGCGCTACCACGTGCACGAGGGAGCGAAAACCGTATTCCTTCTCACGAGCCTGGCGAACGATCTCTTCAACTGCCGGTCGATCCGAAAATCCAATTTTGCGGCCGAGGGCGTAGGTCAGAAGTTTCTGGGTCAAATTGCGTGTGAGCTGATCGGGGTTGCGGGACAGAAGCTGCTTAAACTTCCGAACATCAGAAAACGCCTCTCCGGTCGGCATCTCCCCAGTTGCATCGACCGGCAAACCAATCCGATACCGCACCCATGCCCAGGTAAAAGGCGCCCGCTTAACTGTTGGGCGTTTGGCCTCCTCCGCCATGGTTCGATAATTGGTACGGAGGCCGCCGATAGGATCGAAACTTTCCAGCGCGAATCCGGGCGGGTCGATTCGGGTATGGCAAGCAGCGCAGGATTTGACGTTGCGGTGCTTCGCAAGCTGTTCACGGATCGTTGTCGCGCCACGGGTGTCTGGTTCGACCGAGCCAACGTTGTCAGGCGGTGGCGAGGTGGGTTGGCCCATGATTTTGTCCAGCACCCAGACGCCTCGCAGGACCGGCGAAGTATAGGTTCCGTTGGCGGTAACTTTAAGGATGCTGGCCTGTGTCAGCAGTCCGCCACGCAGACTCTCGGACGGGAGCGTGACTTTGCGAAACTCCTGGCCCTCGACACCGTCGATGCCGTAGTGCTTCGCAAGGCGGCCGTTAAGGAAAGTGAAATCGGAATCGACAAAGTTCATGATGTTGAAGTCGCGATCCAGAATTTCCTGGAAGAAAAGTTTTGTTTCGCTGACCATCGAGTTTCGGAGCAACTCGTCGAACTCAGGATACAAGTTGGGGTCTGGCTCGGTGAAATTGATATCGCGTAGACTCAGCCATTGGCCGGTAAAATTTTCCGTGAACGACCGGGCTCTGGGATCTTTCAGCATGCGCTCTACCTGGCTGTAGAGCACCTCGGGATTGCCCAATTTTTTTGCGGCCGCCAGTTCCGTGAGTTCCGTGTCCGGCATCGAACTCCAGAGGAAATACGAGAGCCTGGAGGCGAATGCTTCGGGGGTAATATCTCTCTTGCCAGGCTCGTCGAGGAAGAGGAATTCAGGCGAGCAAAGGATTGCTTTCAAGCTGATACGCAGGGCCGACTCAAAGGGGCGCCCTTTGGCAAATGCAGTGCTGAAAAGCTCCACGTAAGGTTTGGCCTCGATGGGCTCGACAGGGCGACGAAACGCCCGAGGCAGCAGACGCACGATGATGGCTTCGGCGTCTTCCACGTTTGCTGATTTCAGATTGAGGTCGCCCAATAGAAGGGCGCGGCTCTTAGGCGGCCATTCATCAATGGGGCCTTCGATGACGATGTCACCAATCTCAATTCCGGGGTTAGGATAGGTGTCCGCATCCTTGCGCGTGTCTTCTGTGCCATAACACTTCGGCAGAAATGTCCCGCTATCCTCTACCAACCGGTCAACAAATTCGATCGTGGACCACTTGTTCGGGGGCACGTCAAAGTAGCCGACCAGGTGGCATTCCCTCCGGTTCACGATCGTATCGCCACCGTAAATCCGCATCGTTACCGGCTTATCGCTCTGGATGGCCCGAACACGAATCTTGCCGCGATACGTTCCTGCCGGTGCACGCATACGGGCAAAGTTCACAAGGTTGGTTGGGCAATAATAGGATTGGAAAATCACCAGCCCATCGTCCGTTTTGCGGAACATCTTGCCGATCTGACTTTCGAGCTGCGGCCGGCCTTTCCAATCCACCTGTTTGAGCAAGTTGGTTTCGTGTCGAATGAACTTCGGTTTTTCCGGTGTGCTGAATACCGCGTCCAGCACCTGGTCCGCGGCTTCCAGATAAGCCTGCATCGCCTCTGCCGAAACAGCTAGCCCCTCGCCAACGTTGTCGAATCCGTCCGTTGAGGTGTCGTCCGGCAAGCCCTTCACACTGACATCGGCCTGAAACAGATCTCGGGAAGTGTTTTCGTACTCGCGCCGGTTGAGCCGCCTCAGGACTACCTGCGTCCGTTCCTGTTCAGACTCGGTAATGGATTCAGCCAACAACTTCAGAATCGCTTTGGACTCATCGGCTTCAGGCCTGCGCTTTTTGGGCGGTGGCATTTCGCCCTTCAAGAGGCGGTCGTAAACAAGAATCCATCGACGTGCAGTTTCTTCTTTGGAAAGGTCGAAACCGAGTTTGTAAAAGTCGAGTCCACTGTTGGCCTCGGCGCCTTCATGGCAATCGACGCAATGCTTTTCAACAAATGCCCCCAGTCGCTTTGGGATCGCGCTTTCCGCCGCAATCCCAATTGGCAAAAGGATCGCAAGGATGATCGAAATATTCCGGAAGCTCATGGTCTGAATGTAAGCAGGAGGAAAAGGGCGCGCCATCAGGCATTGTGCGTCGCAGAGGGTGCTCTGGTCGATGTTTTCGAGGAATGATCCAGCCCACGTTGACCCGAAAGGTTCAGGGCGCGAAGTCATGAAGCCCTGCTGAACATGCAGGCACTGACATTCTCCCGCCAAGAGTTCACTCCCTCGGAGAAACCGTTAAGATGGCTGAGATTTGAAAGGGGACGCCGCTGTACTGCTTCTTAGGCAGAATCATGTATCGACCCCCACGTAACCCCGGGCTCAACCTGACTACACCGCAACGGCCGAAGAAGACGACCATGTCCAGACCCACCGACATTCATACTGTTCATTCAGAGCTTTATTTTCTTCCAGTCGAAACACGCGTACCGCTGAAGTTCGGGGCAGAAACTCTCACCAGCGTGACTTGTGCACGCGCCTGTATCACGGTTGCTGATTCACGGGGCAAAACGGCCCAGGGATGGGGAGAGACTCCACTCAGTGTGCAATGGGTCTGGCCGAGTGCGCTTACTTACGAATCGCGACATGAGCGTCTCAAGGAATTCTGCATTCGACTCAATAAGGCATGGGCCAACTTTTCAGATGAGGGGCACCCCCTCGAACTCGGCCATCTTTTCCAGGCAGACGTCCTGCCAGCGCTGACAGACCAGCACAATTCAAAATACGATGCTGAAGCCATGCCTTACCTCGCCGCGCTCGTCTGCTGCTCGCCTTTCGATCTCGCGCTCTACGATGCTTACGGCAAACTCCACGGGAAGCCTGTGTATGAAACACTGACTGCTGAGTTCCTCTCGCACGATCTGGATCACTACCTGGAACCAGCATCCGGCAGCGACACGAATTTCAAGAATCTTTTTCCCGCCGACTTTCTCGTAACGCCGCGGCCGGACTCGCTGCCTGCATGGCATCTTGTTGGTGGATTGGACCTCCTCTCTGAAGAAGAACTCACTGGGGCTGAGCCGGAAGACGGACATCCAGTCCTGCTACCTGACTGGATCAAACGCGATGGGCTCGATTGCCTGAAGATCAAGCTGCGCGGTATCGACCAGGAGTGGGATTACAAACGCACGGTAGAGGTAGGCAATATCGCTATCGCCCAGGGCGTGAATTGGCTCACAACGGACTTCAATTGCACGGTTTCCGATCCTGAATACGTTAACGAAATCCTCGACCGCCTCGTTCTGGAGCACCCCCGCGTCTACGGTATGGTGCTCTATGTCGAACAGCCGTTCCCATACGATCTCGAAACCAACCGCATCGATGTCCACAGTGTCTCGGCACGCAAGCCTCTCTTTATGGATGAAAGCGCACACGACTGGCAAATGGTTCGCCTCGGTCGCAGCCTCGGCTGGACGGGCGTCGCGCTCAAGACATGCAAGACCCAGACTGGCGCGATCCTGAGTCTCTGCTGGGCAAAGGCGCACGGCATGACCCTTATGGTTCAGGACCTCACAAATCCGATGCTTGCCCAAATTCCGCACCTGCTGCTTGCGGCCCATGCAGGCACGATCATGGGGGTTGAAACAAATTCCATGCAGTTCTATCCCGCTGCCTCCGCCGCCGAAGAAAAAGTACATCCGGGTCTCTATCAAAGACGTGAGGGACGGCTGGATCTTTCGACCATCACTGGAAACGGTTTTGGTTACCGGCTGGATGAGGTCGAAAGGGAACTGCCAGAATCCGCTGCTTCAGCGTGAGGCCGGCTCGGCCTGGAGATTCCTGTGGAACTCGGGCATGCGCCATTGCGAAGGGGCCTACTTTGGA
>JAQBXN010000230.1 GCA_027625095.1 Planctomycetota bacterium
GATACCGAACAATACTTCACCATCATTTATGGGGTACTGAACACGAAGACCAGAGAACTCCGTGTGGTCAGTGCCGGGCATCCAGGTCCCGTCCTTGTGCGCCAGGGGAAGACCGCCGAGTACATCGATACCACCGGAGTGCCCATAGGGCTCCTGACCGGAATAGCCACCAACGATTACGACGAAATCTCCTTACAATTGGGGCAAGGCGACCGCATTTATTTTTACTCGGATGGCGTACCAGAGACTGCGGACGACACCAATGATCTGTTCGATACGGATGGCATCCTTTCCGTTGTAGACGAAGAAAGGAGCGGGACTTTGGATGAAACGATCCAATCGCTGCTTGAAGGACTGGAATCCTGGCGTAACGGCTCACCGGTCACCGATGACATTTCTGTGGTTGGGGTGGAGCTAATCTGACGGGCCGCAACCGACTCCGGTCATGAGTAGCCGTTAATGAATAAACCGGCCTATAACCCCAGCCTGCTGTAATACTGCGAGATTCGCCTCCCGTGCTCGTCATAGGCGGCTTCGAAGAGTTCAGTTGCTCGTTCAGTGCCAACGATGCATGAACCGGTCAACACTTTCGGAGGCTGCCCTGCGGCTGTGAGCCGTGCGGCCACCTCGGCCTTGATCGCATTGATAATCGCACAGCTACCCACACTTGAACCGGGCGAGACTGGGGTGTCCAGCCCGTCTACATACACCATCGCGTCTCCAGGCGGGATTCCGGTGTCCAGCACGATATCTGAAAAATCCTGCATCTTCTTTCCTCTCGGATCCTTGCTGTTGCTCGCCTCAGAATGTTGTTTACCAATGACGGTGACCACTTTGAGGTTGCGCTTTTGAAATCCCTCAGCGATCTCGATCGGCACGATGTTGCAACCACTGGAAGAAATAACGAGCGCAGAATCAGGTGGTGAAATATCGAAGTTACGAAGGATTCGTTCAGCCAGGCCAGATACGTTTTCCAGAAACATCGCCTGGCGTTGGCCATTCGCACCTACGACCAGATTATGAAATGTGAGCGAGAGCTCGACGATGGGATTAAAGCCGGGGAACGAACCATAACGTGGCCACATTTCTTCGACAGGAATTCTGCTGTGGCCGGAACCGAAGACGTGAACCATTCGGCCGGCAAGGATGGATTCAGTAAAAATATCCGCTGCAGCCTGAATGGATTCTGCCTGGGCACGAATGGTCTCAAGCAGTTGACTGCACTTATCGAGATAGTCTTCGGATGGTGTCACGGTGTTTCCTCAGGGTGAATGGCAGGGGCGCGATATCTTAAATTATTAGTTCCTGTTACGGATACGCGTTCCGTCTTAACGACAACCCGCCAGCTTGTCGAAAACGGCCTTTTGAGGCCGTTTGGCTGACCCCAAGCTGGCAACTGTGGCTACGATGCCTATCCGTAACTGGAGCCAATCAATTAAAACTCTCAAAAGATGTCATCAGGATGGAGGCGGGTATTGGCCTTCGCTCACACTCCAGCCGCCGTCTACGTACAACACTTGTCCGGTGACAAATTTCGATGCGCCTGACAGAAAGTAGACAGCGGCCTGCGCCGTGTCCTCAGGTTGTCCGATTCGTCCGCCGTCAAGAGGCTGCTTGGTGCTGATGAAACTCATGATCTCTTCGTTCTCTGCAGCACGCTGTGCCATGGGCGTCTCGAACAACGCGGGAGCGAGCACGTTAAATCGTATCTTGTCTTTGGCATAGTAAGCCGCACACGATTTGGTGAACCCTTCAATCGCTGCTTTGGTCGCGGCATAAGCGTGAGTAGCAAAATACTTCGGCGATGGGGAACTACCCAGCACGGAGCCCATGTTAAGAATGCTCCCGCCATTGCCCTGTATCTGAAACTGCTGGACCGCCGCCCGGTTCGAATAGAAAGCGGAGGTCAGATTAAGGTTGAGCGTAAATTCCCAACCTTCGTCAGTGATCTCGTGAAGCGGCCCATCTCCCATTCGACGTCCGCTGCCGCCGGCAACATGGTAAAGACCGTCGAAGCTACCGAATTTATGAATGGCAACTTCTATCGCTTTGTAGCCAGTGGTGCTGTCGGTGGCATCTCCCTGCAATGCATAACCGGCGTCGCCGAGCGAATTCTGAGCGGCATCAATGTTTTCCTGCCTGCGGCCAACGACGACAACTTTCGCACCGGACTTTACGCATGCTTCTGCCGCGGCAAGACCCAGGCCAGCAGTGCCGCCAATAATGACGATGGTTTTGTTCTGGAGCATGCGGGCGTAATGAGTAAGGAATAAATGTTGGTCGAGGCGCTTCAGGCCCAGGTCATTTCAGCCATGGCTAATTAATTAGAACTACAGCGTTGAAAACTGTCGCAAGTCCTTCTCTCTCCTGCTCTTACTCCCTCCCATACTCCTCCCAGGCTTTCAAGAGTAAGAGGCGGGGTAAGAGCAGGAGTATGAGCGGCATGGCCTTTCAGACAGACCTGCCTCAGGACGCGGCGAAATCTAACTCTATAGGCATAGGCATAGGCATCAAGCAACAAGCATCGAGCATAAAGTAACGAGCAACACTTACTTGATGCAGTTCAAACGGAACTGGAAAATTTTGGGAAATCTGCACCGGTCATAGATCCCAGTCATGCCGGAATTTCATTTCTTCAGATGCTTGTCAGACAAGGCCAGTCCCAAAGCAAACTGACCAACCATCACCCACCGCCTAATTTCGTATCCCTCCAGACCCCACCAAGCCCAAACCCGACCAGATCTACCCTCGGTGTAGTGTGAGGTCGTTTTGCTCAGTCCACTGGAACTGGCATTCTTGGCGGGATAGGTTGAATGATTTGCCTGCGTTCTTCAGTCAACCTTTCCAGCAGTCCAACCGACGGCACGTAGTGGAACCGTGAACGGATGAATCGCGGTGAGTAACGATAAACAACGTTTCGGCGATAGCCATCGTTCTCGCGTTTCGCTGAGCCATGAGTGATAGTGTCGGTAAACATGGCTACATCTCCGGCCTCCATGTAAAGCTCTTTCATCCCGATCGCATCCCCGCCGGCGAAATCGCCTCGATAGACCATGCCACCAGAGTTGTTCGCCAGGACGGGGTGGGGGAATCTTGCTTTGTGTGAGCCGGGGATGAGGGTCGTGGGGCCGTCACCTGGCCCAATATCCGTCAAAGCCATCAGCATATTGATCTGCCCAACCATCCAGTCGCCAGTGTTGGCCTGCCTGAAGGTCATATAGCAGATCGGCAGATGGCCACCGCAGTGAGGGCCGATGTAACCGCCTTTGCCGCGGATGGTGATGAAGTTCTCGTGGATGGATAGCCCGTTCACGGGATTCACGAACCTCCGAACGCGATCGATCCAGGCCGGATAATCAATGAGCTTTTCGAATACCTCCCCGGATTCGATAATGTTCTGAAAATTCAGTCCGTCTGCACCGCCATAGGTGTGCGTTTCCACGTTGCCGATCCATTGTCCGGCGCTTTCACGAGGGCCTTTTTCAGCGGCGCCTTCGACGTATGCCCAATGGTCATCAATCCAGTGGTTGATCGCCTTGATATCTTCCGGTGCGATGGCGTTCTTCAGAATCAAGTAACCGTGAAGATCAAACATATAATCGACCAGGTATTCGTCGTCGCAGTCGGCTGTGATAATGGGCTCTTGCATGAAGTTGAATCTGGTGATGAATGGAAAAGACTGGCCGGTAGTGTAGACATTCGTCTCCTGAGTTTCACACAGGCACATGCACAGCTTTGGAAGGCTTACCCAATTGCCTGCTACGCATACGTTCTCGTCCCAGCATGGCCTGTCCCCGGTCGTGACCAAAGACCTTCTCCGTAACGGGAACCAATAAGTGCACTCTATCCTTTTCCTGCTCACCCTCTGGTCACCGGAAGTCGAACGAGACCTTATCGCAAAGGTTGGAGAAAAGTGTTTTACCACCATCGAGTGCACCACGGCGGAATGCGGCAAATTCAAAGAGCGGGCTGTCTTCTCGGAAAAGTCGGCATGCCCTCATTGCAAAGGCAAGCTGCGGGTTCAGGTTGCCCAGGCGAGGAACGTACCAGTCAGCACCTTCACTGAAATTTATGCGCGGGAAGTAATGCAGGCCGCCATCGATAAATATTACAAGGGAACATTATTCGTAGAGCGTGGCGTTCAGTGTGATGAATTATCCTTGACTGGTGGCTCTGGGGCAGACCTCGCTATTGTAAAACGGCAGGGCCAGGCAACTCTAAACGCCGAAGACATCGTAGTGGTCATGGAAGTGAAGATGTCCCTTGTCTGGAATTGGAAACTCGGTGAGGACAAGCCCTCCTCAGATTTTTATCAGCACAACGGACGCCCGAGTCTTTCAAGAACTGACAGCCTTCTGAAGGCCATCGGCAAAGGCGCCATCTTTCGCTCAACGGAAAAGAGCCGTCGCATTCCCTACCTTGTCATTGGAAATTGTCCGCCACCGGAAGGCTACTACGCCAAGCTCGATGGCGCGGTGCGTTCCGGGCTGGTTCAGAAATTCATTTCCTTGACGCCCAAACCGGTACTCAGTGGGCCACCAATGCGAAACCCAAAGGAAACCAGCGGCGGTGGTTTCCTTCGCATCGACAGCATGGATGAACTGGCAACCTTCCTGAAGAGTGTGATCGATGGCAAGGGCGTTTACCTTGGCCGGATGGTAGACCGAAAGGAGCTGGGCGAGAAGCTCAAGGCTTTGGACTCGAATGGCCCTTCGGAAGAGGTGGCGGACAGGTTTATTGAGGCATTGCTGAAATAATCGTTTGCTTCACCCGGACACATCGAGACACTACGCCGCTTCAATGCGGCCGGCGGCCGCGTACAACAGCTACTAAGGATTTTACAACATGGCTAATGCAGCAAAGACTGAAATCTTGACCGGTGTCGTCGGATACGGCGGTGCATTCAATATGGGCATGCATCACCTGAATTCACAGAAAGCGACTAAGGGATTGAGGCCGGTTGCGGTCTGTGATGCTGATCCCGCACGCGCTCAGCAGGCGAGAGAAGACTGGCCAGACCTGGAGGTCTACACCGACCTGAAAGAGTTGCTCAAGAATTCACCGGTCGAGTTGCTGACGATTATCACCCCGCATAACACCCATGCACCTTTAGCCATTCAGTGCCTGAACGCAGGCAAGCACGCCATTACAGAGAAGCCGATGGCCATCAGCGTCAAAGAATGCGACAGCATGATTGCGGCTGCAAAAA
>JAQBXN010000106.1 GCA_027625095.1 Planctomycetota bacterium
TTGGAATTTGGAATTTCAGCGCCAAAGGCGCGGCCTACGCGAGCCCAGGGCAACGCCCTGGGAATCAGAAAGCCAAAGAACCCAGAGCCCTGAAAGGGCGCCCCAAAATATTTGAAGAAAGTGACCAGCGTCATAGATCTGGCCGCCCTTTCGTACCCATGGCGGTGCCCTGGGCTGACGTGGTGTGCCTAGCTGGGGCGAAATATGGGGCGCCCTTTCAGGGCTCGCGATGTATGGCGCTCCGTTGACCCAGGGCGGTGCCCTGGGCTGCCGTAGTTTGCCCCGTTGGGGCGGAAGAATTTACTGCCAAAGAACCAACGTTTTTCATTTTTGCTTCCACCGAATACTTCACGTTAGTCAGTTCTTCGCGGTTCGGGTTCAGCAGGTCGCAGGCGAAGGCGTAGTTGCCGCAGTAGTTGGTTACCTTCACGAGTAGTTGGTTGACGCCTGCCTTCAGCGTTAAGGGGCGTTGTCTGTTCCCGGTGAACGGGTAGCGGCTGATCTCATCGTGCTCAAAGGTAAACAGAGGCTGGCCGTTCAGCCAGACCTTGGCCGTGCTCGCCGTGTAGAGCGAAAGGATGGCGGGTTGATCCTTCGGGCTGGTGACATACGCCAGCGCGTAGACCGTTCCGGGGCAGCCGTAGGAGTAGGGCTGCACGGTTCCGAGAATCGGATCGGGCGCGCCAATCTTCCATTCCTGCCCTTGCGTTAGTTTGAAATCGAAGGCGATGTTGGCCATGGTTTCGATAGGCTCCGCCTTTTCCATGTCGGCCGGCAGCATCTTCCAGGCTGGCACTCCCTGTGGGCCGATTCGGGACTCCCGGATGGCGAAGAAGATCGGGGTGTCGTCGATGTCCAGAGAGTCGTCCAACTGCTGTCCCTTCAGTTGCGGGTTGTCCTCGAAGCGCTCCAGGGTCAGGTCCATGACAGCTCCAACCGGCAGTGAACTCACACGCGTCGGATCGCGATCCAGCACGGTCCAGTGAGCCACGCGGATTTTCGATGTGTCCAGTTTCCCGCGGCTCACCTTGCGCACTTTGTATTCGAAAATGGACAGCCCTTTACGGTAGGGGGCGATCTGCGCGGGTGTGGGGACATCGGAACGCTCGATCAGTTCCGCCTCAATCTCCACGGACGGCACTGGCTTGCGCGCAGCCATCAACTTGCGGTAGGCCTCGTACTCGGCTTTGGCTTCGTCGGCGGAAAGCACCCGGTTGTATAAGGCGATACCCTCCATGGCGCCGAACCACGGGAGAATGTTCAGGCTCAGGCTGAATGAGTTCTTTGATCCCTCGGGTCGTGAGGTTCACCTTGGCGATGGGGCCGCCGCACCCATGATTCCAGACCACCCAATTGCCGTCGGCCGTTGGATACGGCTGGCAGCCGCCCAGGCTGGGCACCACGGTGACAAGTTGCTTGTTTCCGTCGAGCATAGAGATCTGATTGAAACTCGCGACGACGTGATCGAGCTTGGTGTTGGGCAGCCATGACTGGCCGTGTTGCGACTTGAACAGCAGCGTGCTTTGCCCGGTGGCCAGATTCAGCCGATAGGTGGAGAGGTCCTCACCGTTGATGTATGCCAGCTCGTTATCATTGAACCAGACCACGGCCCGATTCCAGCCCCCGTACTTGGTGGCGTTGGCTGCGATCACGCGGTCGCCGCTGCCGTCGCGGTTGATGAGATGAAGGGCCGCTACGATTGGCGTTTGTCCCCCGCCCGATGGGCCTGATCCAACAGGCGCGCTGAGGTAGGCGACGCGCGTTCCGTCCGGCGATATCTGCGGGCATTGCTGCTCTCGGTCCTGCTCCGGCGGGGTAAGCTGCTGCAATCCAGTTCCGTCCAGGTTAATGGTCCAGATTTGCCAGGTGCCCGTGCGCCTGGTTTCCCAGACCAGATAGCCGTCACCCAATTCCGCCAGCGAGCGCTGCGCGTCCCTCCAGTATTCCGGACTTTCGGGGTCCTCCTTCGCCGCGCCAGCGGGCTTGAGAAGGACGCAGAACGTCAAACTGAGGACGATGCTCAGCAGCAAACCAGGATAAGGCGTCACGTGCGACTCTGTGGCCTGGGTTGTGTCGCTTCCTGCGCCCGTTCCTGGCGAATTCTCAGCAGTCCTCTTTGTCATACCGATGTCTCCTTCCGAGCCCGAGTTTTCTGAAAGGCCCCAATACCGCACCGCAATGGCGACCGTCGCGGCGGCGGCGCGTTTCCAACCGGATAAGTTCCTTGTCCTGATCGAAATGTGGCAGATAGGGTCCAGAGCGATTCTTGGCATCTAAATCTGACTTCAACAGCCGATTCCGCAAGACCGCTTTCAGTTTCCAGTTCTTCAGCAGGTTCGCCGTTTTGGCTGAGGTTTTCGAGCGGCTCGACAAGATAGTAGGCTAGGATGGAAGGGCTCTGACGGATATCAAGTCCAACGGCCGGAGCTGCGCCCCTGAGTAAGCGTCCAAATCCGTACAAGGCCCTCCGTCCTGGTCTGGTAGTATTCGTCTGTAAATTCCTCCGGTACCACCGCGCCGGTATGTCGATTGTCAATACTTATGCGCAAAGCAAAAGACTTAAAGCCAGCCATATCCCAGCAGGGAGAAACCACACTTCTGCTCTCGCTTGAGAATCCTGATGAAGGGCTGATGCACGGGATTCTGGATGTAGCGCACGAGCTGGAATGGTCGGTCATCGACCTTCGTTATTATGGTGGTGAGATTCCTCCGCGAATCTCTCCTGGTGGCGCGATTGTCGATAGCTCGGCGAGGATTGGAAGCCCTCTGATTCGCGATTTGCAGGCAGCGAACTGTCCGATCGTTGGAATCGGAAGAGGCGCAGCCGGAGTGCTGGGAGACATCCCCGGCATCCCGATGGTCATGGTGGATCAGGAAGCCATCGGCAAACTTGCTGCGGACCACTTCCTGGAACGTGGTTTCCGACACCTGGCATATATCGGGCATGATCCGTGGGCAGGCGCAAGGCGGGTGTATAAGAGTTTCGAGCAGCGAACGCACGATCGAGGACAGACCTGTCACCTGCTGAGATACAAGTCAGAGAATCCGACCGCAGCCCGCCGCAGCAAAAGGCAGCGACAATTCGAGAAGTGGATTCGCACGATACCGGTGCCTGTCGGGATTCTTGCCTATCATGACATCATGGCTGGCACTATCTGTGCCATGTGCCGTATCGCTGAACTCAGCGTCCCGGAGGAGGTAGCCGTTCTGGGCTTGGGCAACAGCCGCCTGCAATGCGAATGCGCCCCTATCACGCTGTCCAGTATCGATCAGGATCACCACCGGCAGGGAGCCGAGGCCGTTCGTCTGCTGGAAAAATTGATGAGTGGCGAGCCAGGACCAGACGCACCAGTGCTAATCCGGCCGAAAGGCGTGGAAGTGCGGCGCAGCACGGACGTCCTGGCCGTGTCGGACCCCATCGTCGCCAGCGCGCTTCGCTTCATCTGGGATAACCTGCATTCCTCAATCAACGTCGACGACATCGCCCGAGAAGCACACGTCTCGCGCCGGAAACTCGAACGTCGCTTCCGGCGTGAGGTCGGCCGAACAGTGAACAAAGAACTGTTGAGGAAACGTCTGGAACGCTGCTGTGAACTGCTCGTAACCACTGACACTTCTGTGACCGCCATGGCGCCCGAAATCGGCTTCGCTTCCAAACACTACCTCCATCGCGCCTTCCGCAAAGCCTTTGGAATGAGCCCTAGAGAGTACCGGCTTTTGCATGAGGTGCGGGCATGGCTACCTGTACTGGGGCAAGTGGATCTTAAAAGATGAAGTAAATAAACGGATTGAACTCCTGCGTCGTCAGCACGAGCGCCGACAACCAGAACAGAAACACGATCACGGCCAGTTTGGGCAAAGTGATTTTCCGAGTGAAGTCCCACGTCTGGGGCCCGCACCAGATGATGGCCGCGGACGCGGCCATGCAGAGGAGGTAATAGGGCTGACCCATGATGCCGGCCAGGAGAGCCGCGCCTTCCTGCGGCGCTGCCAGGCCGAGCATGCTCCCGAGGTACGACAGAGAATGGTCCAGGTCGTTAGCCCGGAAGAAGACCCACGTGAACAGAACGATCACGTAGGTCAGCGCAATCTTGAACGGAGCAGGGAGCAACCGGTAGATGCTGTCTTTCCCCTGCGTGCGCTCGAAGGTCAGAACGGTTCCGTGAATGGCGCCCCAGACAACGAAATTCCACGACGCTCCGTGCCAGAGCCCGCCAAGGAGCATCACCAGGCTGATGTTCACGTAGGTACGGAGTGGGCCTTTCCGGTTACCGCCGAGCGGAATGTAGAGGTAGTCGCGCAGCCAGGTGGAGAGCGAGATGTGCCAGCGTCGCCAGAACTCGGTGATGGACTGTGAGATGTAAGGCGAATCGAAGTTCTTGGGGAAGACGAAGCCGAGCATCAGCCCCAGCCCGATGGCCATGTCCGAGTATCCGCTGAAGTCGAAGTAAATCTGAAACGAGTAGGCCACGACGCCCGCCCACGCCTCCAGGGTCTCGACGGAGCCCGCGTTAAAAGCCAGGTCCGCCACCTTGCCGCAGGAATTGGCGAGCAGGACTTTTTTGGCCAGCCCCAGGCTGATGAAAGCCGCGCCGCGGGCGAACTTCTCCAGAGTGCAGGTCCGCTGCTGGAGCTGATCCGCCACTTCCTGGAAGCGGATGATCGGCCCCGCGACGAGCTGCGGAAACATCGAGACTTAGCACGCGAAGTCGGTGAAGTTGCGGATGCCCCGGGCGTGGCCGCGGTAAAGGTCGATCGAATAGCTCATGGACTGGAACGTGTAGAAGCTGATGCCCAGCGGCAGCGTGATGCGAAGGACGGTCTGCCACTGGGAGTCGGCCAGCCCCACTGCCTCCGCAAGCCAGTTGTAGTTCTCGACTGCAAAGTTGAAGTATTTGAAGAAGCCGAGCAGCGACAGATTCATACAGATGGAAATCGCGACGGCCAGCTTCTGCTCGCGGGTACGCGTACCTCCCTCCTGGAGGATCGGCACGGGCTCTGACCACGAGGCCCTGCGGAATTGTCCCGTCATGGCCAGGCCGCAAAGGTAGTCGATCACCGTCGAGCCGAACATGAGCACGGTGAAGAGCGGGTTCGCCCAGCCGTAGAAGAGGTAGCTCAGCAGCGTAAGCGCCAGGTGCTTCAGTCGCCGGGGTGCGAGGTAGTACAGCCCCAGCGCCGCCGGGAGCAAGTAGAAGAGGAAAAGATGCGAGCTGAAGACCATGGAGGGGGAGAGAAGAGTGTGGGGGTTTGGGAGTTTGGGAGTTTGGGAGTCTCTTATAAAAAAATTGTCCGCGAGGACTCCGTGTCGCGGCGGCAGCGCTCGACCACACGAACGCTACTTGTGGCTCTCAATCTCCAGGGCCCAATACGGCGCCAACTCGGGCTCGTCCGCGTCCTGCGCTGCGGTAATCTCCTGCAGTTCCTTGTGCGCGTCGAACAGGTCGAGCAGCAGTCTCTGCTTTTCCCCCGGCTTCCAGGACGCCGCGGGCGTGTGTTTCGCGTTCTTCATACCCCAGTGGACTACGACGATTCGTTGGTCTCCGTACTTGCCTTCCAAAACCTTGTCCACCCGGTAGAGGAGGTAGGTGATTGCATCCCTGTAAGGCGCGATCTGTTGAGCATTGGGTACTTTGGAGACTGCCTCGATGGTCGCCAGGACGGTCAGCCTCTCGTTGCCAGCCAGGGACGCGGCGTCGGGGAGAGCGTAGTTCTGGCCAGCAGCAATCGCCTTCGACTTGGCTTTGCATTCAGGGTGCTTCTGCCGGATTGCAGCGATGAGTTGGATCATCTGCGCCAGGACAGCCCGATTACGCGCCAGGAAGGCCTTGTCCGTGAATTTCGGCTGAGCGCCCTTGACCGCGTAGAGCCGTTTGCTGAGCTCTGTCAATTCCCCAAAGGCTTCAGCCGCGTCCAACTCCTGCTTGAATGCGGCCGAGTCGAGCAGGGCCGCCGCCTGCATGCCGATGGGATGGCCGCCGAATCTAGCGGCCAATTCGGTGTAGAGTGCTTTGGACTCGAGCGCATCGTCTGAGCCCATGGCTTTCGCCAGCATCATCGCGCCGGCGGTTTCGATCTCCGCAATGATCAGGCTGGCCTCCGGTTCGGCGTTCTTGTCCAACTCGGCGATGATCGGCGAGTAGCAACTCGCCTGAGCGAACTTCTGTTTGTAGGCGGCAAGTAGCTCCAGCTTGAGGTGGTCAATCGGGCCGGCGGCGACGCTGGCTTCCGACTTGCCGGAGGGTGCGGCCGACAGCAGCCAGAGAAACGGAACCGACCAGCTCCCGGAGTATTCGTTCAGCACCACCGTTTCCTTTGTCTCTATCCGCAGAATCACCATTTTGTACTCGGCCCCGAACTTGGCCGTGGCCATGCAGAAGCCCGGATGGTTTGACCACCGCGGATTCTGCCATTCCGCGCTGCCCTTCGGGTTGTCGATGCGCCAGAGTTCCTTGTCGTATTCGTCCCGAATGCCGAAGTACTTGTGCGGCAGGTAGAGGTGCATCAGGCGATATGTGTTGTCCGGGCTCATGCTTGAGTTGCATGCCTGCTTGCCGCCATAGAGGACGTGTACTTGCCCGCTGGTGAGGTCTTTCATCAGGCATCCGCCGTAGGCGTCGGTGAGGCGCGTGCCATCGAGCGACAGGCCGCCGCCGAACGGGAAGTCGGCCAGCTTCGTCTTCGGCCCGCTCGCCGGTCGGAACAGCCAAGTCTGGCCCACACCTTTGTTTTTGGGATACCAGTGCTTGCCGTTGGCGGTATCGAGGACAATTGTAGGTTGGCCGTCCTCGGCCGACTTCTTCGCGCAGCGCACTCCACGACGGGCGAGACGCCCATCCTGCGAACTTAGAATCGATGCCCTCCGCCATGGGGCTCTGCGGTAAGGGGCAAGACCGTGGGTTCTTGAGTTCGTGTTCTGATGGCATTCCAACTTCAGTCGGAGTGAGTTCGACTCGACCTCTCGCTAGTATTATCATCCTAACAGTACAAGTCCTGAGTCATCATCAGGCGGTCCTCAACGACTTGGCCATTGCTCTCGGGGAATACCGATGGATCATGTTGAGCTTGGAGATTTGAAAAAGGATCTTGACCATTACTTTCAGATGGTCAAGAACGACGAAACCATCGTTGTAACCGACCAGCATAAAAAGATCGTCGAATTGAGACCTTTGAGTTTGAGCAACAAGTCCCCTCGCCCTTTCGCTCTCTGCAAGGGCGAATTTACGGTGCCGGATGATTTTGATGACCCACTGCCTGAAGGCATTATTGAGGAGTTTGAAGGCAGATGAAGCTTCTGCTGGATACATCCGTATTCCTCTGGTTTATCAGCGGAGACCAGAAACTCTCTCTTGTGGCGAATGAAGCCATTCTTAACCCTGAAAACGACGTCTTCTTGAGCGTAGTCTCCTTGTGTGAAGTCATCGTCAAACATGATCTTGGTAAGCTCCCTTTGCCTTCACCGCCGGAATCCTACATCCCTTCTCAACGGGCCAAGCACGCTATCCAGTCTTTGGGCCTGGACGAGAGCAGCGTTCAGCGATTACCGGCCCTGCCCTCCATCCACCGTGATCCTTTTGACCGAATGTTGATCTGCCAGGCAATACATCACGACCTTACCCTGGTCACCACGGACTCAACGATTCGGTCCTACCCGGTGGCAGTTCTTTAGTCGCCTAAGGATCCCGCTCAGTCTCGACGATTAGGGCTTCTCACTCCACACCAGAAAACTCCACAACCGCACCGTCGGAACGGTCACGGAATAGCTGTCATCTTTCTGCGTCGGTTTGAGTTGGATTCGGTTGTGTTCATCGGGCTGCGACAGGAATCGTTTCCCGATGGTCACCTTCTTTGCGGAAATTACTGCAATCCCAAGAACGTTCCCTCCGCCACGAATCCGCCCATCAAGAATTCCATTCTAAATCGTCTCCCGATTGTCCTCCTTGCTGCGGCTCTCGCCGGCCCGGCTGCGGCTGAGAGATCCATTCGTCTGGCGGATGCTGGATGGGAGCCTCCGCTCGAATACTGGACAAAGGATGTCGAGCTTCCGGATGGCGGCCGGATGTTCTTTCGCGGACCGGAGACGGTCTTCATCGATGGAAAGGCGCTCGAATGCGGGTGCTCAGCGATGCAATAGACACATTCATCCTGAATGCCATCTCGAACTCAATGGATGCCTTCCAATTGAAAAATGCTGCCGCGGCGCGACAGCTCACTAATCCACCTCGAGCAGCACGCGCAGTCCGACGTCTTCGCTGCCCTGCAGAGGGTCGGCGCCTTCCCTTTCTGCGCTGCGGCACCACCAAATGTTGCAGCCGGCTGCACCGCCTCGAATGGAGCGGGCTTTGGGTTTTTCGACACTCCTGAGGTACGGGTCTGTCTTTTCAGTCAGAGAGAAGTAGTCCTCATCGTACCAATCGAGGCACCACTCAAAGACGTTGCCGTGCATGTCATGCAATCCGTAGGGGTTGGGTTTGCGCGGGACGCGGCTTCCGCCCCGGTTGTACTGGATGCTGATCCCGACCGGGCTGTGTTTTACCCTGGTCTCCCGGCCCCACTTTTTGATCGGGTTTTCAGGGTCGAACATTTCGTCTTTTCGGCGGCCCTGATCCGCGTTGTAAGAGAACCACATGTAAGGGGCCATCTGCCTGACCGAGGGCATGCGGTCTCCGAACCAATATTGCTTGGTTGAGCCTGCACGGCACGCGGCCTCCCATTCGGCCTCGGTCGGCATGCGGCATTTGCGTCCCAGTTTTTCGCTTAGCTTTTCCAGAAATTTCTGGCAATCGACCCAGGAAACGTTGTCGACCGGGTGGTCGTCGCCCTCTTTGAATTTGCTCGGGTTGTCTCCCATCAGGGTGCGCCACTGAACCTGGGTAACTTCGGTTTCTGAGAGGTAATAGGGCTTCGAGATCTTTATGCGCTCTTTGCCCTGGCCTTTGACGCTTTCATCCTTATCGCGCCCATTCTCAGCATCGTTGCTGCCCATATTAAAATCGCCGGCGGGGATTAGACGAAACGCTATTGGCACCTCAGTTGAGATTGGCAGTTGAAGGCGCGACGGAATGGCGAGCACCTGCGCGGTCTCCTCCTGTCGATTGACGGCCTCGGTGGGATCGAAATCTCCACGGGAATAGATGATCGATTCGAGCAGTTTGCCCTTGATGGCGGCCATGTTTGTGGAGAGTTCCTGAAGCTTTGAAGCCTCGATCGATTCCTTCTGACCCAGAGCTTTTGCCTCAGCATACAATCGATTGGCTTCGAGAAACTTATCCTGATTTACCAGGGTCTTCGCGGAGTCCGTAAGCTTGGCAAACCTGGTCTCGGCGATTCCCCTGATGCGGTCTTTCACCTGTGCGTTGAATGAATCCGGCAGTTCAAATTCTTTCGCCAATGCCGCAGCTTCATCAAATGCATGGCGAGCATCCTCCCAGGATTCCTGGGCCTGCAGTCGCTCTCCATCCTTCATCTTTGCCGTAAATTTCCGGTCGCCTTCCACGATCTTGCCCAGGCGTAGAATTTCTGAATTCAGCTTTTCGATTTCGGCTTTTTCCGTTCCCGCGCTGCCGGCGATGCGAAGGGCCTGCTTAAAGTCCTCCAGGGCCTGATCCCATTTCATGCTTTTCTTGTTCAGCTCGCCTTGCTCGAGGAGTTTTTTCATCTGCGTGACGGCGACCTTGGGCAGAACGTCTTCCAGCAACCTGGTGGCATCGGCTTTCATGCGATTCAGGGTGGGCGCGTATTCCTGCTGCTCGCCAAGGCTTTTTTGAAGGGAGGCCACGATGTTTTCGGCTTTGGTGTAGGTATTTACTGCTGCCTGCAGGTCTTTAATTTCCTCCTGTTCCTTGCCGTCTTTGATGAGCTTCGCGAACTCTTCAACAGATTTACTCATAGCGGTGGCGGCCCTCGCCATTTGCTGCGCTTCGGTGAGGATCTCGTTGCCGAGTTCGGCATCGCCCGCGGCTTTGGCGGCCGCTTCAAAATTACGGCTGGCTGTCTGCCAGTCGTCCTTCTTCAGGGCTTCCTGCCCGGTGCTCAGGGTCGCCTTGTATTCTTTCCAGGCGGTGAGTGCTTTCTCGGAATTCTCGCGTTCCTGGCTCAATTCGTTCAGGAGTTCTTTGGCCAGCGAGATGTGGCCGGCAATCGTTTGAGCTTCTTTGAGGTCATCGATGGTCTCCTGAAACCGTTTGCCTTGAAAACTTTCTCTTGCTTTGGCCTGGAGCTTCTTTACCACTTCCTTGCCCGCCTTGAGCCGGCTCCGTTCTGCGGCGCTTTTTGAGGACTGCAGATTGGCGATGGAGGCGATTTCATACGCTTCTGCGAAGAGCGCGTAAGCCTCTTGCCACTTCTCCTGTTCGAGCAGGAGTTTCCCCCGATCCAGTTTCTCCCGGAGATCCTGTGTGGAGGCAGCGAGAATAGATACATGCTTCAGTTTTTCGGTGCTGGTGTTGAGTAGTTCTTCGTCCAGTTTCTTCTCTTTTGCCAATTCCGCGGCGCGTGAAAACGCTTCCTTGGCCTTAGGCCAATTCTTCTCAAGTTCCGCATCTGCTCCCGCTTGCATCGCTGCCTGATAATACTGAAGGCCGACACTTTTTTCGGCCTTTTCGACCTTTACTTCCGCAGCTTTTATCAGGGCCTCATCGAAGCTCTTTTCTTTCGATAAATTTTTTGCAGCCGCGTAGAGCTTGCCTGCCTTATCGTATCCGACCGCGGCGGCATCATGTTCTTTGCCCTGTGCATTCACTCCCGCGCTGAGCATAAGCTCGTCGGCATTGAGCATGAGGCTGGTATATTCCTGAACGTGGCTGTCCCGCTGTGACTTTACAGCGAGGGCGGCTGCTTCGGCCGCCTGATCGTCCAGATTTTTTTCCTTCGCATAGCTGTTTGCTTCCTCGAATCGGGCGACCGCCAGTTGCAGCTTCCTGGCGGCCTCCAGGTGTTCTTTCTGCCGGATCAGGTCGGCAGCATCTGCGGTCAACCGAGTGCCGACCTCATTTTTTACAAGATACATTTGCTCGAAGTATCCCTTTTGGACGGCGGCCTTGAGTTGTTCTCCCTCAGCCTTCTTTTCCGACAGTCCATTTTTTTCTGCGAGAGTAATAGCCGTCTGATAAGCATCCTGAGCTTTCAGGAATTCACTCGCCGCCTCTGCGTATTTGTTAGTGCGGGAAATACGTTTCCCCTCGGCTTCGATGACCCGGGCACTTTCAAGGACGACGTCGACCTGGGTGTTCAGCAGAAGTTTTTGAATCAGTGTGATCTGTTGCGTTGCAAGGTCTGTGTTCTTCTTATCTTTCTGATGTTCGGCGAGCGCCTTTGCTTTCAGGTAGAGCCCGGAGGCGTCCTGGAGAGCTTTACCGGCCTGTGGAAACTCTTTGTTCTTGTTGGCCTTTTCTGCTGCTTCGAGCCGGGCGGTGGCATCTAAGATTTCAGCATTGAATTCGGCAGTGTAAAGTTTGGATTCAATCCGTTTCACCGCGGCGCCTGCTTTGGCGATCTGGTCAGGAAGATTCCGCTCTTTGGCCGAGGTCTCCGCCATCTGGAAGCCGTTGAGCGCGTTGCCGAGGAGCTTGGTGGCATCGCGGTATAGATTGGCTTGGAGCTGCTCATCACCCTGCTTCTCTTGCTCCTGGGCCTTTTCGATAGCGGCGCCAAGTTCGGATTCGCCCAGTTTGAGCGTGGCCTGCTGTGCCTTTTCAGTGGCGGCTTTCTCGTGGCCGGAGGCCAGCCGATTTTGTGAGGCAAACTTGGCAGCCTCGCGGTAAGTAAGAATGGCGTTCTGCAGATCCGCTGCTTTCTCTTTTTGCTCGCCATCGGCCATCTTGCTCTGGTAGGTGGCCTCGAGACCGCGGGAAGTTGCCTGGGCCAGGTACTTTGCCGGGAGTTGATACTTTTGCGCGGTCTTTTCTGCCCGGACGCAGGCGTCGTTCACCGCGGCCCAGTTGAGCTTCTTTTCCTCTTCCGCTGCCTTCTGAATGGCTTCTTCATATTCGGCCAGTCCTTTTTGCGACTCTTCAGTCTTGCTGCGCCTTTGCCGGGCGAGATCGACCAGAGCCTGGTCAAGTTTTCCCTGGGTTGCTGTCAGTTCTGCCTCTTTGAAGTTATCGAGGGCCTTCACAAAGTCGTCCGCAAGGAATGAGGTTTCACCCGCGACCATTGCCTTCTGGTAACCGCATCCGGCAAGGCTGGTGGTCACCTGTTGCAGCCTGGAAGAGGCTTCTGTCTTAGCAACGTCTGTGGCTAGTGTTTCCGTGGCCACTTTAAGTGCGTCTTCAAAATGTGTTTTCGCTGTGCCCAGTATCGAGGTGGCCTGGGTGAAGCTTATGACCGCCTTGTCGGCCGTTGCCTTCTTTGCGGCCTGCTCAAGTGCGATGCCTTCCTTGAGCGCCAGATCGCCCTTCGTTAAATGATCCTGATACCTCGCCTGTCCGAGTTGGATGCCGATTCGGCGGATGGCGCTTTCCGCTTCGGAAACGAGTTCCTTATTTTTCAGAGTGTCCGCCGCGGCAATTTTGGCGGCTTCGTAAGCGTCGCCTGCTTCTGCCCATTTCAGTTCTTTGACGAGCGCATCGCCGATGATCATCTGGTGGCGAAAGAAGCCTCTATCGAGCTCTTCGAGCATTTTGGTGGCGTCGCCGATTTTGGCCTCATCTTTGAGATTGCCGGAAGCGAAGGCGAGGGCGTCCCGGAAAGCCTTGCGGGCAACGGCCCAGTTGGGCTGAGCTTCGGTTGCGGCCTCGCGTCCGACGCGCATGAGACGGCTGTATTCGTCGGCGTCCAGTGCGTCTATGGCCGCCTGGGCCTGTTCCGTCAGGTCTTTGCGATTGACCTTTTGGGCGATGACGAGTGCGGCTTCGAACTCCTCTTTGGCCTGGATGAGCGCGCCTTCCTGCTTGTGATTGCCGCCCGCGACGAGGCTTGCCTTAAAATAGTTAGACGCAGCTATTTCCTTTTCTTCGTCCGCTGATTTACGGGCTTCTACTCCAATATTTACGGTGGTTGCGGTCTGAAGGGCTTCGCTATATGCGCCCCAGGCGGCCTCCCAGTTTTTGTTTTCTGTGAGGTTGCGGGCAGCGGCGAGGGATTTCGCGAAATCCTGGATTGCCTGCTGGAGCTTCTTTGCTTCGGCAACCTTGGCCACCGTAGAGGCTGACAGTGGCTGGATTTCGGCTTTCAGACGATTAATACGAACGAGGTCCGGTTCGAGGTTGCTGTTTTCCTGAACTTTTGCCTCCGCCTGATTCACTTTGTTGAGAGCTTCTTTAAGCTCGCCGGCCGCGGTGCCATAATCTTCGGACGCGGCCTGCGCAGCCTTCTCATCCGCAGTTCGGCGGGCAGACTGAAGTTTGACGTCACCGCTGGTGATTGCTTTCCTGGCCAGTTCCTGGTGGATGCCGGCATCGGCCATGAATGCAGTTACCGTTTCACGCAGTTCGGTGATTATCGCATTTTGCCTGCTCCGATAACTTAAGAAGGCTGCCAGAAGGACGACCAGTGCGGCGGCCGCAGCCGCGCCAATCATCATTTTCTTTTTCTTTTCCTGGCCCTCGGCCGCTCCTTTTGCCTGGGCTGCGAGCTCTTTGGCAGCCTGGAGGCGCGAATCAAGTTCGAGGGCATCGATTGCCTGATGGAGCGCGGCGGCCCACTGCTTCTTTCGGTAAGACTCTTTGGCCTTGGCGAGCAGGCTGTGAGATTGACGGGCGCGCTCTTCGAAGCGAACGCGCTGGCGGCGGACGTCTTCCCGGCCGGGCAAGATGTCCAGAACTTCGGACAGAATTTCTACGGTTTTGTTCGGATTGTTTTCCGCTTCAGATTGCTTGGCCGCGGCTTCGAGTTCCTGAACTTTGTTGAGCTTCATCAGGGCCAATTGTTTCAAACGCTCGATTTCGTCATCGATGCCAATCTTTGACGCCTCTTCCGCTCGATGAAGAAGTTCTTCATACTTCTTCTGTTCAGAGAACGCTTGAACTGCTTTGATGTGTGCTTCGAGTTTTGCGGCAAGCTTGGCGACCTGTTCAATCTGCTCAGGGTCGACGGCTTCTTCGTCGAGCGCCTTTGCGGCTTCCAGATGCAACAGTGCCTGATGCCACTTTCGGGCGTCCGTGGCGGCTTCGCCGTCGCTGGCGGCCTTGCGTGCCGAGTCGGCGTGCTCCTGGATTTCCATTAGAGAGATGGCGCCTTCCGGCCAGTTGCCCGCGTCCAGGGTAATCTCGATCGCCGTAATGGCAGAGCTGAGCCGGTTCTCTGCAAGGAGCTTTTCGGCCTCTTCACGGCGGGCTCTGAAGATCTCTTCACTCTTCTGAGCCTGTTCAAAAAGATGCTTGTGTGTCGGGTGATCGGGCCAGAGCTTGTTGACTTGGCTGAGGGCCTCAAGGGCAATCCCCCAGTTCCGCGAATCAATGTTAACTTGCGCGTTTTTCAGAAGCTGGGTCGTCTGCTTGAGGTCGGCTTCGATCTGTTCGAGCTGTTGCTTGCCTTCCTCCCAGTAGCCGGCCTGAAGAGCCTTGACCAGTGCGTTTTCTGCATCGCCGAGGGAGCGGGCCTCGATGGGGGCTTTTGTGGCCTCGAGCAGCTTCTGAAATTCTGTTAATGAAGACTCGGAATCTTCCAGTCCCTTGCGAGCCGCCGAATGGCTGGGCCAGGCTTCAAGCACTTTCTGGAATTCTTCAATCGCAACAACCCAATTCTTCTTCTTGAACTGAACCCACGCCTCGTGCATGAGTTCTTCGGCTCGTTCTTTGGTTTCGCGGACTTCCTTGATGAGCAGGAGGCCTTCTTCCCAATGGCCCACCTCCAGGGCCTGCTGGAGCGTCGCTTCCGCCTGGCCGAGGTCCTGTTCCTCTGCAAGTTTGCGGGCACGTTTAGCGATCTCGTTGAATTTTTTTAATGACTTCTGCGCTTTTTGAAGGGCCTCTTTCGCCTGGCCATGGGTGGGCCAGATGTCGAGAACATTCTTCCAGGTTTCACTCGCCTCTTCCCATTTTTGGGCCTGCATCAGAATGCCCGCAGATGAGATGAGCCCGTTTATCTGTTCAAAGCGATCCTCCAAATCTTTTGCTTTGAACTGCGCTTCTTCGTCGTCGCAATCGATCTCGAGGATTGAGAGGCATATTTCACTCGCACGGTTCAGTTCCTTCTGTTCAAGGAGCTGGTTCAATTCGTCTTTCTTGTCGGCGATGGTGTCGTAGAGGGCCTGGCAGGTTTCGATACCATCCATGGCCTGATCACTGGTTGGATCGAGGGCGATCACGTTGTGATAAAACTGTTCGGCCGCGTGTGGTCGGTGTTCGTCCCAGGCTTCGGCCGCTTTCTGCAGATTCCTCCGGACATCACGCTCGAGAATCTTGTCCGGTATGTCGTCGAGCTGTTCCTGCAGGTCTTCTTCTTCGGGCGAGAGTTCGAGCGCTTCCTGAAACGCTGCCCGGGCGGCTTCGTAATCTTCGACCTCGTCAAATTCGCCGGCGCGGGTGATAAGGGCATCGATACGGCTGACTGTGGGCTCGGCTCGCTCTTTGAGACCAAGCGCGTCATCTCGCTCAGGATCAAGGACGAAGACTTCATTCAGTTTTTGCAGGACCAGGCGCGGGCGTTTGGCGACGAGAAGTGAGCGGGCCTCCTCGATGATGTCGAGAATCTTTTTCTCATCTTCCAGGTTTGTTCCGCAGTGAATGCAGAACGTTTCACCGAGGAAGACGTCTTCACCGCACTTGAGGCATTTTTCTACCAGGGCTTCTCCACAACCGGCACACCACTTGGCTCCGCGACGATTGGGCTTTCCGCAGGTCGAATTGGGGCAGGCCACCATGTCTGGAGGGAGAGAACCGGTTATCGCCGGCACTTCCCCTGACATGGAGGATACGAAGCTAGAAAGGCTGTTTATGACCTCGGCGATGTTCGCGAAGCGATCTTCGGGCTTCTTGGCCAGCATCTTTGTCACAAGTTCATCGATCTCTACCGGCACGTCATCCCTCACGGCCCTGACGCTCGGGATGGGTGCGGTCAGATGCTTCATCATGACTTCCATCATGGCGGCGCCGGGGTATGGTTTTTTTCCCGAGAGCATGTGATAGAAGGTGCAGCCGAGGGAATAGATATCTGCCCGGGCGTCGACGTTTTTCGCATCCTCGGCCTGCTCAGGCGCCATGTAGTCCACGGTGCCGAGCATCACGCCTGACATCGTGTAGCCCTCCGAATGCGTATCCTGGAGCTTCGCAAGCCCAAGATCAGCCACCTTTGCGATCGTGCGCGCCTTCTCGACCGTGCCGAACAGGTTGCGCTGCATCTCGATTGAACTGCCTGTCTCACCAGGCTTGAGATGGCGGAGGAGAATATTGTCAGGCTTGATGTCGCGATGGATGATGCCTTTGCTGTGTGCGGCAGAAAGGGCCGAAAGCACCTGGTGAAAAATGCTGACCGCGACTTCGAAGTCAAGTTTGCCTTCACGCACCAGCATTCCCTTGAGGCTCTCGCCGTCAATGAATTCCATCACCATGAAATGATGGCCGTGCTCTTCGCCTACATTGTGTACCTTTACAATATTGGGGTGGTCGAGCCGGGCCGCAGCGCGAGCCTCGCGCTGGAATCGTTCCACGAACTGCTGAGATTTTTCCGCCAGGTAGCGGGGGACAACCTTGACCGCGACATCTTTGTCAAGCCCGATGTGCTTTGCCTTATAGACCGCGCCCATACCTCCTTCACCGAGCTTGGATTCAATCTTACACCCGCCAAGCTTCATGCCGATCATTTCGTCTTTGTCAGCCGCCTGCGCGCCCATCACGACCGTTGTTTCCTGTAATCTTTCCCCGATTGCTGGATTCTCGCCTGCAATCGCAGGGTCTTTGTCGCCGCTGACGGTCGAAGGCGCAAAAAAGCGCACGCCGCAAGCCGGGCACTTGACGTGCCTTCCGGCGAGCCGATCGGGAGCATCGAGCACTTTGTTGCATTCAGGATTTGGGCAGCGAAGCAGCATAGCTGTATCAGCCTGTTGAATTCACAGTTGAGACGCCCAGGTGGCCGCAAGAAACATACGTTATTTCTATGCTCCGGTTACCCCGCCTTGGGCGGAGAAGTTTATAGGCGGCAAGATCGAGCGTCAAGCTTTGCCCCATTGCGCAGGCACAGGGTGTTTGCTAGCATGTTTCGTGTTTCGCCACAGTAGTTTACGACATCCAACAAGGACGAACAGATGGCAGAATCCAGTCCAATCCTGGTCGGTGTGGAAGGCTTCGTAGTGGGTGAAGAATTCCAGTTGGAACACGGCAAATCCCTCATTGTCGGTCGCAGCAGGAGCTGTGATGTCTCGCTTCGTCATTGTGCAAAATGGTTGCAGCTCGATCCGGAAGAAAGAGATCTGGAACAAGACTTCAAAACGGTTTCGCGCAAGCATATGCGGGTCACATACTACAACGTAAACAGCATCGAGATAGAAGATTTAAGTTCCAACGGCACGTTCGTGGATGGTAAACGAATCGACCGCATTCTGATCTCGGATATCAAAGAAAAGCAGCACGAAATCCTGCTCGGTACACAGGAACGGTTCAGGCTGGAGTGGAAAGAAGCCTGAGTCAGTTGGTAATTTGAGGGTGACAACTTTTCGTTCCACGCTCAACGACAGCGGTTGAATGGGAGGATGGCTGGAAACGCTCAATCAGGTATTCACATGCCCTTCCGGGAGTGAGGCGATCTGCACAAGTAAAGATATCAACCCCCGCATAGCCTTCTTCCGGCCATGTGTGGATGGAGAGATGGGATTCTGCCAGCAGCACCACTACAGTGACGCCCTGTGGCTCAAATTTGTGCGTTTCGATATTCAAGAACTTCGCCCTCGCCAGCCGGCAGGCTTCAGTCGCCGATTCTTTTACGAATTGGAGATCATCAAGCAGGGTCTCCGGGCACCCTACCAGTTCAAGTATCCAATGTTCACCGAGCTTTTTTCCTTCCACAGATTCTCCTGATTCGGTTTGAAGCCCGCGATTCTCATACCAAAAAAAATGCCCGCCAGTGCAGTAGCACATGGTGGGCGTCTAACGTCAGACTATTTCAGAGTCAGGAGCTGGATGCGATCTGCCGGTCGATCTCTGCGGCTTCGCCCAGGTCGAAAATTCTAATTTCTTCCGGTTCGCCGTTCGGTGTGGCAAAGGCGACGTAGCGGGCCGATCTCCAGCGAGGACGACCATCCGCAGGAACTGCTTCGAAATCGAATTCGTTGTAACGGACGTAATCCAGCAATTGGTAGTTCGCCGGCATCGCTCTGGAGATGACTTCAAACTCGGAGCGCTTCCGGGCATTCTGTGCGTCGAGTTCGGGAGCCTGTTCAGCGACATCCTGTTCAATTTTGTGCTTCAGGTTTTCCAGGTCCTTTTGCGCCTCCGGTGGCATCGTTCCTTTCAGTGAGTTTTCGACGTTCTGCATTCGGATCGTCTGAAGTTGCTGAAGCTTTGATTTCAAATCCGGATATTTCAGACCAAGCACGATATCCTGTTTGGATGCTCTCGCGTCGACCTGAATGAGTTTGCGACGTTTGATCAGAGTGAACGCCTCTTTGACGGCAGTACTGGTCGCGCTGAAATATCTTGTCACCAGCGAAATGTAGAGATCCTGTTTGCCCTGGAATGTCTTCAGAAAGGCCATTCGCTGACTCTCTGACTCGATGGCAAAGACCTGTTGAATGATCTGATTGTCTATGCGCGCACTCTTCTCAAGAAGAGTGAGGGCCTGCGATTCCCGGCCCGTAGCCGCGTAAAGCGCTGCGAGATTGTTCAGACTGCTTGCGTAATCCGGATGATTCTCCCCGAGGATGGCACGACGGATTTCAGCAGCCTGATAATACAACAGCCCTGCTTCACGATACTTGCCGACGTAATGATAAAGCTCGGCCAGATTGTTGAGGTCGGTGGCGTAATCGGGATGGTTTTCACCGAGTACCTCGCGATCGATCTCGATTACTTTTTCGTAGAGAGGTTCGGCTTCGTAGTACCGCCCCATCGATTTGTATAGCAGGGCAAGGTTGTTGAGGCTGACCGCATAGTCGGGATGAAACTCACCCAGGGTATTGCGAAAGATCTCCTGGGCACGTTTGTGGAGCGGCTCAGCCGCGTGATACCGACCCATTTCGCGATACAGGTCAGCAAGATTATTCAAAGTGCTGGCGACCAGTGGGGCGCGCTCGTTCAGGCACTCTTCACGGATGGCGATGGACTGCCTGTAGAGAGGTTCGGCCTGTGCGTAATCGCCCATGGTTTTGTAGGCGCCGGCAAGGTTGTTAAGCGTATTAGCGTACTCGAGATGGGATTCACCAAGCACACGCTGTTTGATATTCAGGGCTTCCTTGAGCAGCGATTCAGCGGAAACCGGGTTGCCCATGGCTCGATGGATTTCGCCGAGGTTTTCGACCGTATGTGCATAGCCAACGGATTCTTCTCCAATGGACAGCCTGGCAAAATCGCGGGCCTGTTCGGCGAAGGATACCGCCGATCCATATTGGCCTTGATGATAAAGTTGCATGACCTGTGCATTCAGGAGTGAGATTTGATCTTGGTCGTTAAATGGCATGTTCGGTAAGCTCATGAGGGGAGAGGGGTGTCTGGATAGTTTCCAATCTGTGGAGTGACGGCCTGTTAAGCAATGGTCGGGCCAACAGACGTCAGAGGCATCCAACTCGCCCTTAAACATTTTCAGAAGCACAACTTATGTTTCTTCGAAGGCTGCAATTTATCGCATCTCGACTGATTCAAATTCCATCATCGAAGAAAATGTGGACAGTAATATCCGAGCCATATGATTCTTACAGCCCCAAGCGCTTTCCTCATTCATCCTCTAAATGAACCCGATGGAGTCTAAGAATCGCTCAAGCCAAGCAAAAGAATCTGCGGAAACCGGCAGCATTTGGTTCACCGGGGTAAAAGCGGGCTACGGCCATGGAAAATACGGAGCCCTCGAATTGAAGATGGAGGAGACCAGAGTCCAAAAGACTGCCATGGTGAATTCGCCGAAAATCATGCCAAGGAAGAAGGGCCTCAGCTTTCGGTAGCCCGCATTCCCGCCATACCTCGAAATCATGAGTTTGATCACCCAGGCAGCCAGAATCGGTGGCCAGAAAACAATCAAGGTCCAGGTCTGACAGAGCGCGTAACCCAATGGGTGGAGCGGCCACCACCAGACGGCGGATCTAAGCCAGAAGAGAGCCAGGGTGATAGCCAACCCAGTCGCGGCGCCGACCGGCAGGAAAGTTTTCAGAGGTTCACCGTGAGTCATTACGGGTGAATAATGATTCAGCATCCAATTGGGGTGCCCGTAATAGGCGTATTGGAAGAGATTAAGCCCCCCCTTTTCATAAGGCATCCAGAGTTGCACTCCCGCGGCCACGGCGAACGCGAACACAACAGCAAGGGCAAATATCAGCACCAGCTTTCGTTTACCAAGCCCGGTGTGTTCAGCCATCTTCTGAGAGTCGAGCATTCCGGTCAGCAAAAGCCCTCGCAAATCGCGGGCGAACATCTGATCCATCCACGCCATGGCGCTCAGGCTTGAATGATCCATCGTATCCCGAGCAGCAAAAACGCCGTAGACTTCAGAAGGCCTGAACGACCCCTCTGTCATCGGCAGGCCGCCTTCCGAAGTGCTCCTTGCCATGACGATCACCTGGCAAAACAGGTAAATCCCAAACATGAATACGGCGACAGGGACCGTCATCCCCATCTGGCAGCCAAACCAGACGATACCGCCGAAACAGATCCAAAGTCCCCAGAAAGAAATGGCGTACGGCATCAGCTCGTGTTCGTCATCGACCTTCTTTCCGAGCGCGGCGAAGAAAACTTTCTTCAAGTGGCCCCGCCCCAGCCAGAGCCAGCCGACAGCGAGGGTCAGCCATGCACCGATGGTCTGGCCTTTGACAAACACCTCGCCATCTGTAAATCCCATGGCCGCCATCCCGACCAACTGTCCGCGGGCAACAAGGTGAAAGAACCAGAGGCTGAACAACACCTGGGTCGGCAGCAGATAAAACAGGCCGATCGCGCCCAGTGAGCAGAACCAGGCGCGGTAGCCCATCTGATTCCAGGGAAACTGGCCGAAAACATTATTGAGATTTCCACTCACCGGTATGGCCGGGACTTCCGGGACGATTTGCTGCAGGCCGAGCAAGCCGAACACGAAGACGGGCACTGCGAATCCGATCCACATGACCGGGTTTCTCCAAAAGCTGCTCTTCCGCCCCGATTCAATCATCTCTATCGGCAGCGCTACCAGCGGAAAGTTCAGCCGTTCGTGAACCGCCCACTGGCGGTAAATCAGCGAAGCAAGGCACATGAACGCGGCGTATACAAGGGACATCAACCCACCCCAGATCATCATCGGACGCACCCAGGGCCCCCACGGGATCGGCGCTAACTCATCTTTGCCTTCGTAGAAATCGACAATCAGTTTCTGCTCCGGCCTACCCGTCGTATCCCACGGAACCATCCATTGATTCGCATGGGGGAAATATATCTCCTCCCATCGATTGGAGTCCGTCGCGAAGTAATTCATAGCAGCCATCCCTCCGGGAAGACGCTCCATCGCGCCGCGGGATGAAATCATCGACGCTGTAAGGATCATCACAAAAATGACCGCGAACTCCGCGGGCTCGAGGTCTCTCCCAGGAAAATTTTTTTGAACGATCTTGTTCGCCAGAACCATCCCGAACATAATCGCCACCACTACCGGCGGGAGCTGCAGAAAACCGATCATGATCGCCGCCGTCACCAGCTCCGCATAGCTGACGATCAGCACCGTCACCGCCCCTAAAATGAGGCCTAGGATGATCGAGCGGGGTGTCATGGAAACAGACGTTTACCAACGCCAATGCAAAGGGACGGATGAGCGGATGGGAGAGTATTGGAATTGTCCCTTCAATCAATTGTCATACGATTCAGGTCACTTCCCCCTTACTTTGAGAAAACGAGATGAGCGAACAAGCTGGCATCCTGATTCTTGACCGCAAGGCGCGCCGCGACGAACTGGTGGCCATGCTCGAATCATATTTTGAGAGCATGATTAAGTATGTCGTTGATGTGCGGCGTGAGGTGGTGGCCATTGGTGGCGAACTTCATTGTGACGCCGAACAGATGTTGATGGAATCGGGTAGCTCGCAGTCCGATCTCTGGGGGGCAAATTACCACCCGGGTGTTGGCGCGGAGAAGTGCATTGCATACACCGCCCTCATTAACATCCGGCCAACCGCCGGGAATCGAAGTATGGAGGTTTGCGACCCTGAAATTCGTGAAGCCATGAGACGTATCACCTTCAGATTGATTGGCGAAGGGGAGGCAATCTAAGTGGGCACACAACACTCATCACTGACAACAGAACGTTGGTCGGGCTTCTCACTCGATCAGCAGATTTTGATGATCGGCAACGAAATGCACCGGGCTGCCAGGTATCTTGCTGATGGATTCCGCATCCATTTGTCTGAAGCTTATGAACGAGTCCTGGCTCTTACTGACCTCACCGTTGCAGTCCAATGCAAACCAACCCTGCGCCGCGAACTCTTGCGATGGCGTGACCTGGTTGCCGCACTTTACATTTCGGAAGATCCGGACCTCGGCGACCACAACAATGCATTTCGTGTCCTGCTTCAGTTCACACCTGTCGCTTCAGAGCAGATACCGTACGTGCTTTCAGATCCTTCGTCAGAGTCTTCGTCGTAGTCTTGTCCCTTTTCGCAACGGCGGATCTGAAAACAGACGAGGACGAAGAATCTTGGCTGTTTGCGCCCAATTCGACTCGAACAGGTTTGAGATTGAAGACCCACCAGCGGGCCCTAATCTGCCTGCAGCGATTCAAGCTGCAGATTGTCCAGATAAAAAGTCGCGTCCTCTGTGCCTGAAGCCACCCAGCCCAGCCAGTTCAACAGCCGGCAATTCGGGGCGCAGGGAAGTGAATCAAACGTCTTCTCCATGCCGTCAGCCTGCCGGACCGTGAGGTCGTAATTTCCCTTCGCCTGCTTTCCCAATTCGCAGGTGATTTTGATGACAAGCCATTTTGAGTGCGGAAGTCCCATCCCTCTTTCCCTCTTTTTTTACTCATCCTCCATCTTCTGAAACTGATCCTCTGTCAGTCTGCCGCGTGCAAACTTTGCCCAATTGCTTGCGGGGTAATCCCATGTGAGGCGTTTGAAGATGCGGTAGGCGTTGAGGTAGCCGTCTTTGCTCTCCATCAGGGTGTAGGCGTGGGCGCACCAGTACATGGCGGTGGCGGCGATTTCTTTGTCGGCATCCGAGGTCTCGAAACTCTTGCGGAGGATGACTACGGCGAGGTCGAGCTCTTCGGCCATGATGAATGCCTGGCCGGAGAGGACGTTGGTCTTGCCTGAGAGGTTGTGGTTGGGGAAGCGGACCGCGAGGCGGCCGAAGACCTGGCCAGCAGTCTTGTAGGTTTTGAGAGAATCAAGACGGGCCTTTTCGGCTTCGATTTTTTTGTCCTGCATTTCCTGGGCACCGAGAGCCTCAGCTTCCGCAGCAAGTTGCAGGGAGCTGGCCTTGAGGTCTTTTCCCCGCTTCATGAAATACTGGCCAAGCCGGGCGATGGTTTCAGCAACGAGCTCGTTATCCGGGTAACGGTAGGAAAGCTTGACGTATTCTTCGCTTGCGGTATCGAGGTCGCCCAGCTTTTCGTAGACCAAGGCTTTCTTGTATTGCGATTTCGGCGCGTAATCGCTGTCCGGGTAATCGGCAATCAGATCGGTGAAACGTGAGACTGCATCGTTGTAATGACGTTGCTTCTGATCTGGTTCAACAGTCATATCGGCGAATTCGAGGCTCAAGTTGGCGAGGAGGTATTCGCCCTGGGCCTTGACAGAAGTATCGGGATTGCTGTGAATGGCTTCTTCGAGGAGCTTCTTGCCCTGGCCAATCTCGTCACGGCTGAGCTCCACGAGCTGCTTATTGCGGGCCTCTTCGTCTTTGCCCTGCTGGGCAAGGTTGCGGTGCATCTTGGCGAGCTCGAAATATGCCTCGGCGATCATGAACTGCGTTTTGACCGCAATCTCACGATCCTTGAACTGCTTGCTGAACGGCTGCACTTCGCCGTCCGCCCCTTTGTGGATGGTGACGACCCGCTGTACCGCGGCGTCGCCCTCGCCGTAGCTGAAGGTGATCGTGTCACCGTGATTCACCGCGAGAGTATTGGCATCCCTGGCGGCTTCCAAATCTTTAGAATGGACGAGACGCACAAACCCCTTGAAATCGCCGGTGTGGCTGTAACTTTCGAGAAGCTGCACCTCCTGCATTTTGCCGGAGCTGGCCAGGGCTGTAAGCGTGATTTCATCCTTTTCGCCTGACGTGTCTTTCGCCCGGTGCTGGGCGCGCAGGTAGAGAGCCTCGCCAACGTGTGCGGAATCGACTTCCTGTTGAAAGCGTCGATCCATCACACTGAAGAAGGCGTCGCTCTTGAACTTGATCTTGCGTTCGACGGTTTGATCTTCTCCGGCCTTGTTCTTGTAGTTGAAGAAGACGAACACGGTGTCGTTGCCGCTGACAAAGAGCTTTGGTTTCTCCTCCTTCGGGTCGGCGGTTTCATCGGAGACGAACGTCGATTCCGGTACGTCTCCCAAAGCGTAAGGAATGCTGAAGGTGTATCGGCCATCGTCGATCGGGCTGATAGCGCCGGGGTCGGCTGAAACCGTGAGGGTGTCGTAGCCCGGTACGGATATCGCTCCGCCCATGAAGTCGCTTGGCATGGCTGTGAGCTTCAGCGTACCTGGCACATTCTTGTCAAACGGCGCGTCTTCCGCGAGGCCGGCCTTTGCTCGAGCGCTTGAGGTCTGTGCAAAGATGTCGACCGTGCTCTTGGTTGAAAGGGTGACGGTAGGCCAGAGGACTTCAACGAGGAGCGGGCCTTCGAGCAACACTTCGGTTAAACCCGCTTCAGGCTCTTGCTCTTCCGGCCGGGTGGCGATCATGGTACGGGTAACAGGATAGAACTCTTCTCCGGCAGGCTTTGAAGTGAGCGTCCCTTCATTTTCATCCACCCTCGGTTCGAGGAGTGAGGAGGTTGCCGGGTAAATGCGGACCTGGGGATCGACGTAGAACGACTGTTCGACCGCGTAGGCGCGCTTCCAGGGAATGCCCGGGTCGGTGTTTTCCATGTCCATGTAGCTGATGATGAGCTGATCGCCCTCTTTGACAGTGATCTCATGCTCTTTCCCGGGCTCACCCTTTACAGGGAAAAACCCGCCGATGAACACGCCGGAATGCTCGGAGGTCTCGAGGGCAATGAATTCCTTCTCTTCCCCGCCCGAAGCGCGAGCAGTGAATTTGAGCGTATCGAGTTTTTCGGACACGTCCGCGTCCGCGTCGCTTATGAAGACGTTTACCTTGTCGCCCGGATTGAAACGGCGCATGGGGATGTAGGACGCGACGCGCTCCTTGTTATTCATTGTGAATTCCACAAAGGTCGCACTGAGTTCGGCATTGGTGTAAGTCGCGGTGAGCAGCGCTTCGTGGGTGTCGTTTGCCGGAGTGACGGTTTTGGGGTCGCGGTAGGTGACAGTGATGCGGTCGCCCGGCACGATTTCGAGCACCTGGTTGCGGACCAGCGAGAGCAAGTCCTGCTTTGTCGGCAGCACCTGTTTGCCTTCAGCGTTCTTGAGCTCGATTTTGCTGATGGCGGGAGCATCGCCTTCGTAGTCTTCGATGAGCATGCGGAGGATACGGCTGCGGGTATCTGCGCCAAACTTGATGGTGTATGCCGAACCGTCTTCGCTGGCGGCGATCTGTGCGGGTGGCACGTACACCTGTTTCTTGATTTCGGGATATTGGTTGCTGTCAAAGTATTCGATTGGAAAGGCTTCGAGGTTACCGGGCTTACCGATGTCAGAGAGCAGCTTGAGATCGGGATATTCGTAACGCACAGCGACCAGCATGACGTCGACCCGATGCACGCCCTGCGGGAGGATGCCGCGCAGGACACCTTGCTGGTCTTGCTGAAGATCGCCGATACTCATGTAGGCTTTGGAGGCCTCAATCGACAGCTTGTCTTTCCTCTGCTTCATTTTTTTGTGGGTGGACTTGGAAGTCATCTCCAGCCCGAATGAGAGCATCTGGCGACGTGGGTTGTAAAAGAGGCCCTGGATGTGGGTGACGAAATAGTCGTCGTCGCCGATGCCGGCCAGATCGAGCAGCGACCGGATCGACAACGAGGTATGCCCCGCGGTATTGAGCTTCCATCCAAACGGGTAGACGCTCTTGCCAAAGTAGCCTTCGTTGATGTAGCCCATCGCCGCTTCGAGGCTCTTGGGCGGGCTTCCCTCGGTGCCGAAAAACTTGACGGCACGGGCCATTAGCGAGCCGTCCCACGTCTGGAAATCAGCGGCGGGGAAGCGGCCAACGGTAAGATAGTCCCTCCCGTTGAGCGAGGTCTGCAATGAGAACTTTGTGATGTGGCGTCCGGCCAGATTGGACTTGATTACCATTTCTCCCAAGGCGACGTTGTCCTTGAGATCCATGCTGAACGATTTCGGCTTTGACCTGTCCGGCCGTGCGAGCCATTCCGGATGTTCACCGCTGCTGATGGCGAAGTTGGGGCTGCGGCCTTCATCGGAATCGGATGCGATTGCGGAGGCTTCGGCGGATGAGGTCGGCAGCGCTCCTTCAAAGATGCCCGTATGCCCGCCGGTTTCCTGGAGCGGGAAGGAGCTCACCACGTCGCCGCTCGAAGTGGTGATCCTGGCCTGAAGGGTGTCTGCCTCCGGCCCGGTACTCTGGTCGAGGTCTATAACACGGATGTTGATCGGATTGCCGGGCTTGACCTGATTCTGCGGGCGGAGGGTGTTGAGAGCGACACCTTTGACCTCTTGCTTGCCGAATTGCAGCTTAGAGCGAATCATGGCTTCAAGCTTTTGCTTCTCGAGTTCGGCCCTCGTCTTGATGCCGCCGGAAGAAGCGTAGAGCTCCGCGTCGCTGGCGATGCCGAGGATGGTCTCGGTGCTGAAGGTGAGGCCCTGCTGTTTGCGGAACTCCTCTGTAAAATCGAAATGGATGACGTCACCTCCGAGCACCTGCAGCGTGCCGTCATCTTTCTTTACTGGGGCAAGTGCGGTGAGGATCTCGCCCTTGAACTTGGTCTTTGAATCACCGAACTTTGTGAGGTGAAACAATTCTTCGTCGCCGGATTCCGTCCAGGCATGGATCATAATGTTGGTAGTCTTGCCGACGATGGAAAGATTCTTGTCTTCGATAGTGACTTTAAGACGGCGGCCGGGAACCAGCACCCGCTGGCTGGCGGTGAGGCCGACGTCGAGGTCCGTCGCGTTTTCGAGCTTTTTGCGCTTGAGGTGGATGCGGCCTTCGAGGATGCGCCCGTCCGCATGGTCAGGCCGGATTGAGAAGAGACTGTTGAGGTATGAAGCGGCCTCTTCGTATTCCTCCTGATCATATTTGACGAGGGCCAGGCCGTAGTTGGCTTCGGCCTTGAGGAACTTGTCACTGCGCTGAGCGAGCCGTTCAAGGCGTTCAATCGCGGCATCGAATTGTTTGGTAAGGCGGTCAACGTCGGCGACCTTCACTTGCGCAAAGCTCTGGGCCCATGTGCCGTCGAAATTCTTGTTGGCGACGATGCGTTCATACTGGGCACGGGCGAGCGGGAGCTCACGCTGTTCGTAGGCAATGTTGGCATTGGCGAAGTAGAGCTTGCCCATAATCTCAGAGCTGAGGTTCACTTCTGCATTATCAGCCCATTGCATCATCGAGCGTGCGAGTTCTTTGGCCGCGGAGAAGTCTGAACCCTCGGTATGGCGTTCGATGAGCCAGACAACGAACTCGGGATCCAGCTCCTTGAACATGGCCGGTACTTTTCCAGCATGCTGGAGGGCGGTCTCCCATGCGACCTGCACGTTACCCGCAAGAAACGATGCCTGCGCGGCGAAGAGCGGATAACGAGGGTCCGATTCCTTCACAGGAATTGCGCCGCCGATATTGCGCAAAGCCTGCGAGCGGACGGCAGTGAGCCGCGCGGCGAATTCGTCACGCAGAGCCACGCCCAGGATTTCCGGGCCGGCGTTGCTGTATGCGGCGGCGAGGTCGTACTTCTTTTTATCGAGGAGGCGGTTGGCAAAAGTGCTCAGTGAACGCTGCAGATCCTGATTTCGTGTGTCACGGGCGATTCGCCAGAATTCGGGGACCACACTGAAGAGCTCGGCCTCGCGCCCTTGTGCAAGCAGTGAATCCTGCAGATACCCGGGGATGTGATCGAACCAGTTCCAGTCACCCCATTTCGACGGATGCACTTCGTTGAGCAGTCTGAGCACCGCGTCGGATTCCTCTTTCGATAGTTTGAAACCGCGGACGTTTTCCAGCAGGGCGCGGAAGGAAGGCGCGTTGTTGCGGGCGCGGGATCTTTTCAGCTCATCCACGTATGCCGTCAGCGCTTGGAAAAAAGCGGCGCGTTGTTCGCCGGTCTCGATTTTCTGAAGCGTGGCAAAGTAGACGTTGCCCATCGAGTAATTATCGAAACGGGACTTGCCGTAAAGGGATTCGAGTTTTTTGATAAGTGGGGCGCGGTCTTTTTCACTTGCCTGCAGGACACGCCCCTGCCAGCGCCAGAAATCGATCTCGGGTTCCCACGCCGGCAGGTCATCATAACCGAACGGCAACGTCTCAAACCCGGCAAGGAGTCTGGCCGCGGCGGGGATGATTTTGTTGTTCTTGTCCTGACCGAAACTCCAATAGTAATAGTCGAGGAAGCCGGACTTGCTGGCGGCCTCAATGAACATGTCATCGAAATACGAGTCGTACGGAAACTTGCCGTTGAGCGCCATGAAGTTGTGACGAATCAGGTGCATATAAGAAACGGCCGGGTTGCTGTAGCGTGGATCGACTTTGTGGTTGCAGGTGAGCAGCGTCTTTTTCGTGATCAGTTTTTCCATCACGTCGAGGCTCGCCCGTGGATTGCTCCAGCGTTCCCCCATCCGGGTGTAGAGGAGGAAGTCGAAGAGCTGAGCGTCAAATTTGCCCTGGTCGGCGAGCTTGATGATGGCCTGGCCCAGGATGGTATTGAGCTTCTCGATGTTTTTTTGGTGGCTCTCGTGGATCTTGTGCCAGTCGTTGCGCCATTTGGGCTGGGAATATTTCACGAGATCAAACGCCCAGTGTACCGGGTAAGGATTGGCATTGTCGTAACGGCTGAGAACATCCGCGAGAATCTCAATCTTGACGTCGATGGTTTCGAGGTCGCCGCCAGACGAGAGGACGTAATTCATGAGCTGCCTGCCCCAGGGTGTCTTCTTCGTTTCGTAATCTTTGACTTCGTTGTAGAGGGCGTTGATGGCGATAGCGTAAGATTCATTGCTTCGGCCGCGCTGGGCAAGAACGGCGATGGTGAGATTCTTGCACAGTGGATTCGGGGCCATTTCGGGGTCGACATTTTTTATCGACTGTGCTCGCTTGAATGCGGCATCGAGTTGCCCGATCTGTTCCAGCATCCTGGGCGTCACTTCCTTCTCGGGCGAGTTACGTTTCTTGCGGGCAAGTTGCTGGATGTTGTTGGCCCAGCCCTTGAAGTGGCTGTGCGCCTCCTTGAAAGCTTCTTTGCGGGAGCGCTCGTCCCAGGGTACCCAATCAAACATCTCGATGTACCTGGTGATGCCAGCTTTGTTTTCATCGTCGGCTGCATGGAGAAACGCATTGACGAGGAACTCGCTGGCGAGGTAGCAATCAAAGTAGACCGCAGGTGATTGTGCGATGTGCTGCACGCCAAGGGTGACCACCGCGTTGCCGTAGTTCGGCCAGTCCGTGAGCTGCTTCCTGCGTGTCGCGTCGAGATTTGTGTCGAGCTCGAAGCGGCGCTTGAAGCCGTTCCAAAGCCGTCCCTGAACGTAGTCGCGGCCGCGGCCTTCGCCGAGGAAGAGGTGCCAGGTCTCCTTTTCAAAGAAGTGCTTGAGCACGGCGTTGAAGTCGTCACCTCCTGCTGCCAGCGGATTGATGATCGCCGAAACTTCGTGCGGAACGCCGGCAAGCGCTGGTGCGGCCAGTTTGATCGCATCGAGCGACCCGGTGTTGTAGCCGATGTTGAGCCGGTCGAGCGTCGGGCTGCTGTGCCGGAAGAACTGGGGATGCGCTTGAAGGAGAATGGCGGCGTCATTCGCTGAGACGTAATTCTTAAGCCGGTCGCGTTCGTCGGACTGAAGGAATTGGATCTGCTCGGCGCTGGAAAATCTGGTGAACTGGGCCATGAAGAACTTACGTTTGAGGTCTTCCTGTTCGCTCCACTTGTTCTCTTGAAACCAACCGCGAGTATCGCCGCCCAGAACATGCAGAATCTGGGTGAGGGTATCGATAGTTCGAGAAGCATTGAGCCAGCCGTTGGCGGCATCGATGACCTTGCTGTAGAGCTGCGATTGCTGCTCCGGAGACTTGGTGGCAATGTTCGCGTGGTATTCGGCATTCTCGACATAAAGCCCAAAACGAAGGGGCCGCAACTTGCTTCCACGGATCATTCGCAAGACCATCCGGGCCGCGGGCACGGCTTCGAACTGGCGCTCGGTGGCGCGCCGCATCTCGTAGAAACCCCAATCGAGATAAGGCCAGTAATGCAGGCGTTCCTGCTCGAGCGGCTGCTTCTCGGACAGGATAGCGGCGAGGCGGGTGAACAATCCCTTGTAATCTTCACGCCGTTTGGCCTCAGTCAGAAACCAGGTATCAAACTTCCTGACCGAATCACTCTGCCTGAACTGCGCGCCCTGGCCTTTCATATATTGGTACGCATCGTCACGAGCGCCGAGGTAATCGATAAGGATGCGATACATGGACGCGGCAACATCGGCCGCCTCAGCATTCGGATCGGAATTGAGCAGATATGCCTTGTAGCGTCCGACAGCCGTGCGGAAGTCGCCAACCTGCTGCGCAATCTCAGCCGCCTTGCTCAGCAGCCTGAGCGAAGGATCCAGGTTGGAGCTCAGGTAACCCTTAAGCGCAAGATAGGCGGTGTATGGACGCCCCTGTGCCTCTGCCATCTCAATCAGCCTCATGGCATCGGCCTCGTTTGCAGTTCTAGAGCTCTGCACCTTGCTGCGAAGCGCATCGAGTTCGGCCGCGGCATCGGGTTGGGTGGCATCCGGCGCGGCATTGGCCTTCTGTTCGGCGTGAACAAACGGAAGGAGAAGGCAGGTGGAGAGGATCAGGGATACAGATTTGAGCATGGTCAGTTTAAGAATGGAGTGACGGAGTGATGGAAGAGAAAGAGGAAGAATGGAGTGTTGGAGTAATGCTGCGAAGTTAATTTGTAAGTGCTTTCGTTACCGTCTTGTATTCGCTTCTTGGCTTAAT
>JAQBXN010000231.1 GCA_027625095.1 Planctomycetota bacterium
GCAAACTGAATCTTGAAGTGCGGCTCGGCGAGGTATTCCTCGTTCGATAACTGACTCTTCGAATCGGCGGCAATTATTTAGCTCAGGATCGACAGTTAGGCCTTGGATTCTGGGCCTCCTGAGGCGGTCAGGCATTATGTTGTAAGGGTTTAAGAATCAAGGAACTCAACGACCCAAGCTCAGCGACCCGGCCCACTGGACGCGTGGATTGCAACCGGAGCGCGATGGCCGGGTTCGCTGCAGCGCATGGTTCAAGGAAGCCGCTTCGCGGCAGCGCCGGAAGTGAGTTGGCTGGCCTGTGTCTTTAGGACTACTTGATGGCAAAAGATAAATCTCCTGAGATGGACTTTTTTCGTTTCCATTTATCAGGAGGTCTATCATGGACAGTCTTCAACAGAAGCTGGACGAAACTCTTCAACTGGCCGGTTACTCGGAACGTTCCCGTGAGTGCTACGTTCGGCAACTCCGGATGTTCGAGGAATTCTATCATAGATCGGCAGGCGAGGTCACGGAAGATGAGCTCAAGCAGTATCTGCTGCATCGCCAGAATGTCGACAACTGGTCGTCGGCCACCATGCGGATTGCGATTGCAGGGCTGCGTCAGGTCTTCGAGAAGGTGCTGGCTCGCGACTGGCCGGCTCTGGAATATGTGCGGGCGCCCCGTGAGACCAAACTGCCAGTAGTCCTCAGTGTGGAGCAGGTTTCGCGCATTGTTTCCTCGACGTACACGTTCCACAATCAGGTTTATCTGGCCACGGTTTATTCGTGTGGGTTGCGGCTGCATGAAAGCCTGTCTCTCCAGGTCACCGATATTCATGCCAACCGTCAGCTCATTCATGTGCACCGCGGGAAAGGGGCCAAAGATCGCATGGTCCCACTCCCGCATCGAACGCTCGAAATGATGCGGGAATATTGGAAGACTCACCGCAACCCTAAATGGATTTTTCCACGTCGTGGACACAGGGGTACGGAGGCACCGATGGCACAAATTCCGATGCACTGCAGTACCCCACAGGGTGCTCTTCGCCGGGTGCTGAAGGAACTCAATATTTCCTATCGAGGGGTCAGTATTCACACGTTCCGGCATTGTTACGCGACTCATCTTCTGGAAGCCGGCGTCAACGTTCACCAGATCCAGAAGTGGATGGGACATGCCAACCTGGAATATACGCTCCGCTACCTGCACTTGACCTCGACCGGGCAGGCGAACGCATACCAGGTCGTTGATCGCACCATCAGCGACGTTCTACCCAAAGGCGGCCATCGAAGGGAGGTGTCCCGATGAATGCATGCACCTCGCCGACTATCCAGGATATTTTTTGTGACTACGGTGACGAATATCTCGAACGCTTCGGCCCCCGGATGCCAGGCAATCACCGGAAGGTCCTCGAAGCGATTCGGAACTGCCGGCGCGGCAAGTATGGCTACACCGTCTACCAGTGCCAAAAATGCCGGAAATGTCACTTCTTCCAGCGCTCCTGCGGAAACCGGCACTGCACCGTTTGCCAGAAACATAAATCGAAACAGTGGCTGGCCCGGCAGAAGGCGCGTGCACTGCCGGTCTCGTATTTTCTGATCACCTTTACGGTCCCGGAAAGCCTGAGAGAGTTTATCCGCTCGAATCAGCGCGCCTGCTACAACGCACTCTTCAAAGCATCCAGCGGAGCCCTCAAGAAGCTGGCGCTTGATCCCCGCTTCGTCGGCACGGACATGCCCGGGTTTACCGGCGTCCTGCAGACGTGGGGACGCCAGCTCCAATATCATCCCCACATCCACTACATCGTTCCGGGAGGCGGTCTCTCCAAAGATCGCAAACAGTGGCTTTCATCGAGAAAGAATTTCTATCTCCCCGTGAAAGCGCTCTCGCCAATTTACACAGAGATGTTCAGGCAAGCCATGGCCGAAGCCGGACTCCTCGAACATATTCATCCCAAAGCCTGGAAAACTAATTGGAATGTCGATTCTCGCGCGGTTGGGACTGCCGATACTTCTCTGAAGTATCTTGCACCCTACATCTTCAAGGTCGGCATCTCTGACCACCGAATCGTAAAAGTAGAAGACCGGAAGGTGACGTTCAGCTATCGGGATAAGGAAACTAAAGTCGACCGGATTTGCGTAGTGGATGTCATGGAGTTCATCAGGCGTTTCCTCCAGCACGTCCTTCCCGACGGCTTCATGAAAGTCCGACACTTCGGCTTCATGTCCCCTGGTTGTAAGACTTCACTCGACAAAATAGCGGAACTCATTATCGGGCTGTCTGAGGAAACAGACCGAAAGCAAAGACGACCACTCAAACGCGACGACTCCGAAATGCTGGATGACGACACGATTCATTGTCCGGACTGTGGAGGAGTGCTTGTCTATATCGCAGCAGAAATTCCAACACTAACAGGGAGCATCATCTTACTTGCATGAGCCCTGATCCGTAAGGGTCAGGGCGGGCCCCAATGACAGCAGACGTTAATATCTCCAACCCCTCATGATGTCGCGAGGTCAACGCCAACCTCTGCCAACATCGCCATCGTGACTCGAAAAACGCCCGAAATACGAATGCAACCAACGCTTCATAACAGCAAAGTGACCTTGAAAACCACCCAAACGCCGCTGTCAGACAGGACGCTGCCTGCCATCACCCACACCATCTCGCAGTGCCTCGCACTCGCCTGAAAAGCAATCCCCATATAGAACGCGGACCGACCATCGACTTCCCGGCTTAGTCATCGGGCTTCTTGAACAAGGGATTGGAAGCGAGGCTTCGCTCGCATCCAATCCTTCTCTGGTTAGGCCCGTTTGATGTCATCTTCAGTATATCCTGGTGGGCGCTCGCCACGCGACAGGTATGTGTAGCCAAGACCCGCACTAAGTGGAGAAAGTCCGGTAACTTTGGCCAAAAGCAAATGTCGAAACATCTGAAAGATAAAAACGGGCCAAGCTAAAACCGCAGCGATGAATGGATAAGACAGAATACCACCGAAAACTCTCGAAAGCGCCCAACCGAACTTAGCGGCGTGCAAACATGACTCGTAGCGAGACACACGGCCTGAGTGAAAAAGCCAAAGCAGAAGATGGTCGTCGTCGTGGTTGAGGCTGGCTACAACTGGCAACTGAAGTCGGTCTGACAACTCGCGCCCAAGTCGCTCAATCTCTACTACGTCTTGCTCGTCGCAGTCCGCATCGAAAAGCAAGGTGTCGCCGTTCTTGCCGGAGATGACGAAAGCACTACGACCGAGCTCCTTCGCAACTCGCAAGACTTCGGTTGAGTCTCCACGGACAATCTCAAAATTGGTGTAGAAACTTCCCATGCGTTGTAGGGCCTAACGTCAGGAGTCAGGCGCGCGGGTACCGCGTCGCCTGCACTCCTTGGTTGGAAAGTCTTTTTTCAGAGACTGATTGTCCGGATGACCGTACCGTGGTCATTCACATACTCCAGGGAGCCGACATGCTTCTTCAGGAGAGCCTTGCTGAGTCCGATCAGCAGAATTGGGACTTGCGTCAGCAACACTGACTTCCCAAAGGTCTGCTCAAAGTCCATTCTTGTTTCGTAACTCAAGAAAACGGAGCACGGCGCTGAAGGTGCTCCCAATCTCTGAACAAATGACCGCGATGCCTCTGCCAGTTGGAACCTGAAACCATCAGGCTCGTTTTTCACTGTGATGACAATTTTCATGTTGCTCCTGCCTTTCTTCTGACCGGCTAACCCGCCGGTTGTTTGTCAAAGAGGTGTTTGTTCTTCAACACCACATCTCGAATCCAAAAGTCGAAAATCACGAAGCCGACTCCGATGACTCCACCAAGGACGAGGTTAACAACCCCGATGACGACTAACGGTGCGACGGGTTCATAATCATTCGGAATTGTGGCATCTTTGGCTAGGATTCGAGGCAGTAGTTTGCGAGCTGCAATACCGTTAACAATGTTCCAGATACCCGCGATGATCAACCACCCCGTGAAGCACTGTATCACACCCCAGATGATCCAGAAGATTGAGGACAAACGTTCCCAATCGTGAAGCCGTCTCAGTGTGGTTTCCTCTGCAAGCTGACTGCTCGGTTCAATGAAATGCGGAAGGGTTCGCGTGCGGATGAGTACGGGATCAAGGAACTCTCCGCAGTGTTTGCACTTCTTGGCCACAGCCATGATGGTTTCGCCGCAGAATGGACAGACCTTCGCTCTTTGCGCCGTGGCAGAAAAGGATGTCTCTTGTGCCGGCCGGGGAACAGAGACGGTAAGATCTTGCCCACACTCGCACTGGGCTAGGTGTCCTGCCATCTCGTCGTCAGCCTCGACGGTATTGTTGCAGTTCGGACAGGTGAATCTGATAGACATTGTTGCCCTTCCCGGTTCGCGACGCGAACGACTCGTTGTGGCCAAACCGCTAGAGCCGAGCCAAAATCTTCTCTAAGTCCGCTCGGTAACACCGAACCTCGATAGCATTCTTCCTGAGCTTGACCTTGACATCGCGTACGGCCACAACTGCATCGGGACACTTCCAGTAAGAATAACCTCCGAACTGAGTCTTCCGTCTCTGGAAGCCAAGTCCATTGAGGCAATTCTCGAAGCGAGCCGATAGGGCATTGACGTCCTTCCCGCAGGAAATGGTCGCGATCTTCGGCATTCCGTGCGTCAACAAGACGGGCCAGAAGCTGATGAGGAATCGCCCCATATCCGTGTTCGTTGCCACATCCACAGGGGGTGCATTCGGCACAGGTGGCGGCGCTGACGAAGTTTGGGCGTAGCCTGTGGGCGGCCGGGCACTCGGGCCAGAGAGGCGAGCCGGAGCAGTTGCACCAGTAGGAGGTGATGACTCAAGGAACTCTCCGCAATGCTTGCACTTCTTGGCGACGGCTTTGATGGTTTCGCCGCAGAACGGGCAAGGCTTCGTGTCCTCACGTTCCTCCGGCGGTTGTGGTGCCGCTACTGGCGGCGGTGCATCAGACAATGGACTGATAACGATGGCCTTCGAGCAGTTCGGACATTCAGCAGTCTGCCCGGCCCAGGTATCCTCTCCTTCGAGTTTCTGACCGCAGTGTGGGCAAGCGAATTTGATTGTCATTCTTCTTCCTTTCTTTCCAACGCCGCAAATCACCGGCGGGAAAAAGCAGAGCGAGGAACGAGCGGCGCTTTTTCCCGTCCGAGTGCA
>JAQBXN010000232.1 GCA_027625095.1 Planctomycetota bacterium
GTTCACACTGGCACTCCCGGATCGATCCAGCGGCCGTAGTCCCATGGGATTGTGGCCCCTTTACGCGGGCGGCCAAGACCCTCGGGATAGAAGTCCCGGGCAATCCGTTCGTGCATCTCGGCCAACGCGGCCAGGACCTCCGGGTCGGCGATGCGGTCGTCCAGTTCCGTCTGCCATTGCACGAGCGCGGCGCGCAGACGGTTCTGCGAGGACTGCAGCGCTTCCTTTCCGGCCAAGTTGACGATCTCCTGCGGGTCTTCGTGCAGGTCGTAGAGCTCCTCTCGAGGGGGCTTCGCGGCGCGTTGAAGCGCTTGCTTCAAGTCATCCGGGGCAGCGGAAAAGTCTGCCTCGGTCAGGCTGGTTTCCCAGAGTCCGGGTGGCAGGTAGTAACGGGCCCCGGCCTCATCCCGCTCCGGCATGTAGTTAATGATGAGTTTGTCATTCCCGCGATGCTATGCTTAGGGGATTACTCCGACTCGAAAGCCCTGTCCAACTTATCGAGCAAGGCGCGGCCCTCTTCTGCCGAGCCACGTCCCGCCAGCGCGCGGAAACGAGTTTCCGCATCAAACTCCGCCAACGTGATCGTCGCCATCTCTTCCACCAATTTGTTCACACTGATGCCCCGGTGTTTGGCGAGTTGGCGCAGGCGGGCGTGCTTTTCGTCAGGTAGTCGTATAGTGAGCGTGCTCATAGGTTCAATTCGTCTCCAGGAATTCGGAAGGCGTCAAGATACGAAGTTGAGGAAACCGGAGTTCGCCTCGTCGGCAATCGCGGACATTGTTGGTCACGATGACTTCAGCACCTCCCGCAACGGCCAACTCCACGAGATGGTTGTCACCTTCGTCAGGCAGATTCGGACGCCACAAGTAGTACACCTTGACCCACTCACAGACGGACAGAAACGCCGAAAACAGCCGCTGTCGTTCTGTGTAAGAAAGCGGGCTGTTCGCAAGCGGCTCGGGCCGGTCAAAGAGCTCTTCGTACTCATAAAAAAGTGTAGTTCCGATGAGTGGCTGAGCGGCGTCTCGAAAACATCGCCTCAACACCTCCCGATTGTCTCCTTGCGCTCCACTCAGGAGCGCACCAACCAGGACATTCGTGTCGACGACGATGCGGTTTTCCATCGGGAAATGATAGCGTATACGCTGTCATCTACCAGTGTCAGGCCAATAGAGCGTTCGTCGTGAGCTATTCAGGCGGATTCTTCGCCTCTGCTGAAGGTCTACAGGATTCGCGAGGGCTCTTCGGTTCGTACGCGCGCAGGCTTTAGCCCGCACATCCCGGAACAGATGCAGCCTAAATGCTGCGCTGCAAGCAGTGGAATGTCGCGGCCGCGATGGATCCCACGTAGAAGCAAACTATGGCGCGGCCTTCGTCCGCAACGAGTGGTGTTGACGCTCCGCGGCAACTCTGAATCGACTTGTCGCGTAGCGCCAAGACCACAATTTAGGTCCGCCGAAGGATCACACTGGCACGCCTGGATCGATCCAGCGGCCGTAGTCCCACGGGATGGTGGACTCTTTGCGCGGGGGGCCCACGCCCTCGGGATAGAAGTCTCGCTCAATGTGTTCATGCATCTCGGCCAACGCGGCCAGGACCTCCGGGTCGGCGATGCGGTCGTCCAGTTCAGTCTGCCATTGCGCGAGCGTGTCGCGCAGATGATTCTGAATTGACTGCAGCGCTTCTTCTCCGGCCAGGTTGAAGATCTCCTGCGGGTCTTCGTGGAGGTCGTAGAGCTCTTCTCGAGGGGGTTGGGCAGCGCGTTGCAGCGCTTGTTTCAAGTCCTCGGGCGCGGCGGCGAAGTCTGCCTCGGTCAGGCTGGTTTCCCAGAGTCCGGGTGGCAGGTAGTAACGGGCCCCGGCCTCATCCCGCTCCGGCATGTAGTTGATGATGAGTTTGTAACGTTTATCGCGGATACTTCGCTGTGGGAACCAGCTTCCCGGCCAGCCAGTCCACTGGCCAACCACATGCTCGCGCCAGGGCACGTCCCGCCCATTCGCCAGCGGCATCAGAGACCTGCCGGGGCGGTTGTCTTGCGCCGGCAGCCCAAGCATCTCCAGCAACGTGGGCAGGATATCGACGTGGCTCGTCAACTCTTTCCGCACCAGCCCCGCACTAATTCTGCCGGGAGCGTTGAGAATCAGCGGGACACGCAGACCGCCCTCGTAGCAGGTGACCTTTCCGCGTATGAACTGTTGACCATGATCGGTCGTAAATATCACGATTGTCTCACGGCCGGTCTGCTTCCGGACGGCTTCGACCAGCAGTTCGACACCCTTGTCGAGCCGCTCAAGGCAGTTGTAGTAACCGGCCAGCCGGTCACGAATGTGAGGCGCATCGATAGGACAGAAATCCGGCAGTTGGATGTCGTCTCCGCTCAACGGATTCTCCGGCACTCCATAGGATTGATGCAGTTCCGGCAGGTGAGCGTCGGCGAAGCAGGCGTAGAGGAGGAACGGCTCACTTCCATTGGCCGCGAAGTCCCCGGCGACCTCGGCGGTCTTGAACACGTCGCGGTGCTGGAAGCTGATCCGCTCCGGATCTCGCCAGACGAAGTCGAACGGGAATGCCTCTTCCGGCAGCACGTGCAGTTTGCCAATCCGGCCGGTGCGATAGCCGTGTTCTTTCAGGATACTCACCAGATTCGCGAACGGTCGATACATCCCGTACTGGTGAGTGGCGAGATTGATCTGTCCGTTTTGATGCGGGTAGAGACCGGTCAGCAGGCTGGCCCGTCCGGGGCTGCAAATGGCACACGTGGTGTGGTGGGAGTCAAACCGTACGCCGGCGGCGGCCAGTTGATCAAGGAACGGTGTTCGGGCATTGGGATCGCCGTGGCACCCGAAGTGGGGTCCGTGGTCTTCGGAGCAGATAAGGATAACGTTGGGAAGGTTGTTGGACATGTTTGTTTTCTTGAAGGATAGGAGCCGGGCACGCGCATTAGAGCATTGAAACGGTAGCCTCTCAGCGTGGCACGAAGGTAGTTCCTCACACCAAGACACTGCCGTCGTAGCACTGCCCTCCAGGACGGCGGAATCGAGCTGAAGGCTCGATAAGAAAGGACTCCGGCCTGGAGGCCAGAGCTACGATGCTACGGAATCAGGAAATATGCCTCGTCGCCGCCCGGCACCAGCGTGGCGTCAATCCGCTCGTCGAGTGTCGCCAGCCGGGCCTCTTGATGAACCGCCAGGGCAAGCAGGTACAGATCGGTGATCTGTTCGGATGTCGTGAGCGTTGGGAGAACCGCCCCGTCCCTCAGAGTGACCACATCAGGCCAGAATTGGTGACCGGGCAATTGGCATAGTTCTGTGAGCAGGCCGCGAGCGACTGTTGGGGTTTCAGGACCGTCAGGATAGTTCGCATGTCCCAGAATCCTGACAAACCCGTTCTCCGTCAATGGTGAGGTCGCCCACCCATCAGGAGAATCGCCTACAAACCATTTGGATACGCGTTGGTGATGGACGTGGTTCTGGTCGCCGAGAGCGATGAGGACATTCACGTCAAGCAAGACCATCAGATGCCCTCATCGTCCATCAACTGGTAGATCGTTTCGCTGGTGACTTTTACACCCGCACGTTTCTTAAGGCTGGGGATACCATATTCATCTTTTTCGTAGGCGCAGGCGGCATCCACCACCTGCGATTCAGAAGCGACCTCCCGGCGTAACGCGTGTTCCACCATCGCCTTAAGCGTGGTACGTCGCTTTGCGGCAACTGCCTTGGCCTCGATCAGTAAATCGTCTGGAAGTTCGAGAGTGGTCTTCATATATGGGTTTATGGGCTCAGGGCAATCTAGGGGTGTATTTTCCCGTACGCTTCCCGGAGGGATACTTCACAGAATCCGGCTGTGAGTGCGGTCAGACACGCTTACTCCAAAAGCCCCGCAGGTTGAAGGCCGTTTTCTTCGGCCCCTTTCGCCTTCTTGGTCCTGATGATGGCGTAGTTGAGGTAGTAGGTGAGCGGCTTCGACCATTTCTCACGCGGCGAGATGTTTTCGATGGTGAGTTTGTTTTCTTTCTGGATCTGTTCCCAGTCGAGAGCACGCGTCATGAAAGACCACGAGTCGTACGTGAAGGGGGCTGGGCCTTCGAACAGCTTTGACTGATTGAGTGTGACTCGAATGGTTGGCTTGACCTCGCCCTCCTGGGCGAGCCGGCCGCAGATCTTCAGTTCGTATTCTCCGATGGCGTCTTCGTCGATGCTGAAGGTCCATGCGCCTTTGCGAGAGGGGCTTTTCGGGTAGTACTGCGTGCACAGGCGACCCTCCGCCATGACGGGCTTGCCGGTGTGGAAATCGAAGGCGTTGGCAAAGAGGTCTTTGGCAATATCCAGCTTGGCTTCCTTCTGGGCGAACTTGAGGTTGGCGCTTTGTCCTGCCCTGTACTCGGGGAGGTCGTAGAAGGATGTGGGTTTATCGAACTGATCCAGGAGCTGCTTCATCGTACTCAGCGGCACATAGTAGTGGCCGGAATAGACCTGGGCTGACGGGTGGATATCGAGTGCCCGTTTCAGACCGCCGTCGGCCTTCTCGAACATCTCTTCTATCTCGTCCCGGTTCTCCTCGTGCAGACGCGGATTCAGCACCATCCCGTTGCTCCACAGGTAACGGTCCATGTGGCCGAGCACACGGGTACCGGGTCTAAGGGCTTCGTACACGCCTTTTCCGCAAAGTTGGTCCGTGGCCCGCTCCAGAGAGTCTTCCCGGTTCTCCTCGCTCGCGCGATATCTGTCCGGGTTCCAAAGGGCATCGGCCATATGTGCCAGCTCAAAGGCCCGGCTGGGGAAGTCGGCATTCGCCATGTATCCGGTGCAATCGTTCGCAAAGAATCCGGGGTAGTGCCAGCCTGTGAAATTGATCACCTCGCATCCATAGCCCATGGTGTAGTGCTGACCCATCGCGTTCTGCCAGACCATCGGCTTGCGGCCTGCCGAATCCTTGAACCACTGCACCTGCGCCTCTGACTTGTGGTAGCCCTTTACCTGGTTGCCGGACCAGAAGACCTTGATCTCGGGGTCAAGGTAAGTCCGGATTCCCCGGAAGTATTCCTCGCGGGTATCGCTGTACGCTTCGTTCTTCCAGTGCGGGCCCCAGTAG
>JAQBXN010000107.1 GCA_027625095.1 Planctomycetota bacterium
CCAATAGCGCCGACCCGCATGTAAGAAAGAAGGACGCCTGTTCTCAGAAGCATATCTAAGCCGAATACTCCGCCGCGAATGGGCATTCAGCGACCTCTCGCTTCACGCCATGATTCGGATTCGCGGATAGATGTTGGAGGATTTTGAAAGCTGTCTCGGCATCATCTGGCGCGCCGATAGCCGTTGCAATTTGATCTGCGGTGAAGCCCTGGCCTGGATTTGAGTGAAGAAATGACATGATGCTGGCTTGCACTTCCAGCACCACGGCTGCGGCCTTCTTACCTGCCTCAACGCCGGGTTGATGGTAGGCGTTGATATTCACAAGCGTCGCGTAGAAACCTACTGCCCGTTCATACAGTGCGATGAGCTTGCCTACGGTTTCCGGCCCCGCGTTATCCACAGTGATGGTGATGGATTCGCGGTCGTTTTCATGCAGAGCCATTCGAGTGCCCTGATGAAACCCTGAGAGGTAATCTCCGGAGGTCGCACCTGGGTCGACTTCCATGGAAGTGCCCGCCCGGTCCGTGAGGACTTCGATGAAAGTGGCAAAAAAATTGTTTACCCCTTCCCTGAGCTGCTGGACGTAAGCGTGTTGATCGGTGGAGCCTTTGTTGCCATACACAGCGATGCCCTGGTACACGGTTTTGCCAGCCATGTCCTTTTCCTTGCCGAGGGATTCCATCACCAGTTGCTGGAGATACTTGCTGAACAACTCGAGCCGATCTTTATATGGCAGGATGACCATATCTTTCAGGCCTTTGCCTTTGCCTGCGTGATACCACATGAGTGCCAGCAGCATCGCTGGATTCTGCATGACGTCGTGTACGCGGGTCGCCTTGTCCATGGCTTTGGCGCCATCCAGCACGGCCTGGATATCAAGACCCTCCAGGGCTGCAGGCAGAAGTCCTACTGCTGAGAGTTCAGAGGTGCGGCCGCCAACCCAGTCCCACATGGGGAAGCGTGCAAGGAATTTGTTCTTTGACGCGTACTGATCCAGCAGGCTGCCCTGTTGAGTGATGGCCACTGCATGTTTACCGAAATTCAGACCAGCCAGTTCATAAGCTCTCTGAGCCTCCACCATGCCGTTTCGCGTTTCCTTGGTTCCCCCGGATTTGGAGATGACAACAGTAAGTGTCAGGTCGAGCCTGCCAATCTGCTGCAGGGTATTATCCATGCCATCCGGGTCAGTGTTGTCGAAGAAAAAGACGGCCATTTTATCCTTCTTTGTTCCCAAGGCTTTGGTGACAAACTGCGGCCCAAGTGCCGAGCCGCCGATGCCGACAACCAGCAGGTTCTTGAACTTTTTGCCCTTCTCGCCCGTGATGGCCCCGGAATGCACCTCTGTCGCAAACTTTTTGATTTTTCTGAGGCAGGTGGTGATGGCGTTCTTTATTTCTCTGTTCGGCGCTTTGGAAGAGTCACGCAGCCAATAGTGACCAACCATGCGTTTCTCATCCGGATTGGCAATGGCGCCGGCTTCGAGATCGTCCATGGCCTCGAAGGCCTTGTTTGCCGGAGCCTTCATCTTTTCAAAATACTTTGAAGAGAAATTCATTCGGCTGATATCGACCGCCAGACCGAGAGAACAGTCACTGTAATAGTATTGCTTGAAGCGGTTCCAAAGTGCCTTCTTCGTCATCGTTTACTCCGTTTGAAGTGTGAAATGTTGAATGCCATCGAGGCTGAAACAATTTAGACGAAGTGGTGAGCCAAAGCGATCCAAATAGCCAGTGGTGATGATTTCAATAAAGTATGCCCCCCGCAATTAAGGAACGCGACAAGATGTCAATCACCGATGTTCGATTGGAGGTTTTTCAGAATGCAGGAGGAGCACCCTCGCCCGTTTATCTGGGACGTGGTGTGACCGACCTGCTCGGAGAGGTGATTCGCAAGCAAGAGTTTGACCGTCTGTTTGTCGTCACGGACGAAGTGGTTGGGCGAATCCATGGAAGCTCCCTGAGTGCTGCATTGCAGGAGAGTAAACATCAATTTATTGAGTTTCCGGATGGGGAGGCCTCAAAGAGCCTGGCCAACTTTGAAAAGCTCGTGAAAAGAGTACTTGATAAAGGCATCACCAAGAGAAGCATCATTCTCGCCTTTGGGGGTGGGGTTGTCGGCAACGTAGCCGGCTTTCTGGCAGGGACGCTTTTTCGGGGGATTCGTTTCGCTCATATTCCGACCACCTTTCAGGCACAGACGGACAGTGCCCTGAGCCGCAAGCAGGCTCTCAACTGCCAGGCAAAGAACATCGTCGGTTGTTTTCACACACCACTGTTCACATTCATCGACACTGCGTTTCTGGAAACCGAACCAGATCGTTACCTGATCTCAGGTGTGGCGGAGAGTATCAAGAATGCGCTGATCAGTGACGAAGCCTTTTACCACTATCTGGACGAGAATCTTTCAGAGAAAATGCTTCACGATCCAAAGGAACTTCATGAACTCGTACTGCGGTCAATCTTGACGAAACTGGCGATCCTGGAACGCGATCCGTCGGAGCAGAATGAAGCTCTAATCCTCGAATACGGTCACACTCTGGCGCATGCTATCGAGACGCTCGCCGATGGTGCTCTGACCCATGGTGAATGCGTCAGTATCGGGATGGTGTTCGATGCCCGCCTTTCCTGCATGCTCGGCCTCCTGGCAGAAGACCAGGAGGATGATGCTCGCCGTTTGCTCGAACGTATCGGCCTGCCCTTGAAAATCCCGGCTGCAATCACAAGCGACAGGCTGATCCAGACGATGCGCTTTGATAATAAACGCAGGGGGCACGAAGTGGAATTCGTCCTCCTGGAGGCAACATACCGGCCCCACTTCACACCAACCGGCTACTGCCGACCGGTTGATGAGGCGCTTGTGCTGGAATGTATGGATGCCTGCCGGGCCTGAACAATAGGTGGCGCTGCCCAAATTCTCAATTAATACAATTTGCCAGGATCGTCCTGGTCCTTGATCTGCGCTGCTTTGAAGGAGAGGGCAGCCACGGGAAGAATCGTCTTTTTCATTCTGGCCAGATTGGTCTCATTGTCGTTCGACCAGAAGAGGTTGAAATACTGTTTGCCTGTCTGTTCCCGGTAGCACAGAAGGAATGGATACTTCTTACCTGTCTGTATCCCATTCAGGGTGATCATATTTGTCAGATTCCCGATATTTGTACGCTCCTGGCTTTCGCTCCCGTCAGGGATTCCATTCTCATTCAGATCGATCCAGAGATAGATTTTTTCCACCGCCATGGCGACAAATCGCCACGTACCAGGCGAGGGAAATTCTATAAATCCGTCCATCCTAATCATGAGATTATCCGGTTTATCGGGGATCTGAGCCCCGGTAGCCGGATCCGTGTTCACCCACGTGCCAACCTGTGGCAGGAAATCAAATCGGCTTTCTGTAAGAGACTTTGACCATACGGTTGTGAAATGCGGCAGGTCCTGGATGGTATTGTCCTTTACCTTGCTCCATCTAGTGTTATCACTAAATTGCCAACAGGCGACGGCCAGGCCCGGTAGATACTCAGTCCGTGTGGCCAGTTCGGCATGACCATCGGCAAACACCACATGATAGGTTTTTCCTCCTCCAGGATTAGCATCACTGCCCTGATCTTCGTGCCTGCTTCCAAGTTCCCTGACCAGGAGCCTCTTTGAGAGATCTTCCACGTCCATAAGATTCTCTCCGGTCATCAGCAGTTGGTACGACGAGGGCACAATGTGCTTCGTCTTCATTGGTGTCGCATCAATGGGACAAGTCAGATCGCTTAATTTTGAGGCGTACCTGTAAGACGGGCTGGTGCCATCTTTAGCCCAGAGATCGGGTGCTTCTCTGGGGTCGTATGGGCAACTTGGACTCCCTGGAGGGTCACACCAAAAATACCCGTATTCTGTTCGGAGCTTCAAACCCACAAGCTTCACATAGTAATCTGCATCGCTGGGGGTAAAGCCTTTGCTACTTACAGAATAAATAGACACTACGGACGCAATTTGCTTGCCCTGATTCTGGCAGCTCTGGTCCATTGCTCTGCGGGATGCAGCTCCAATCATAGGAACTATCAAGCCTGCAAGAATGATGATGATGACCACAACCACGAGCAACTCTAAGAGTGAGAATCCACTGAATTTTCTGTCTTGAGAGTTCATAAGCAGGCCCTAGTTCGGCAGATTGGTTCGTTCGAAGGCAACGTGTGACAGGCTCTTGGCAGGGATGACTGATGGGGTAGTCTCCCCAGGGCCCCGCCAGTAAAAATTCATCTCATACATACCTTTGTTTGATTGGAAGATGAACTCAACGGGATGCTTGCCGGCCTTGAGATTGGGAAGAGTGAGCGTTCCCCTGGCTCTTTTATTCGTTTGAATATTGAGGTCGTCGGCTGGGCCAAAAGTAAATGAGCCCCGATTCTCTGTAGTACCCAGCCTGACCTCGCCTTCGCAAGTAGCGTTTCCAGTCTTCGGTGCTGGTGCAGCATGCTGAAATGAAAGCGTCCAAGCACCATCGCGGGGTATTTCCAGATATCCATCCAATATGATCAGAATATTCGTGTAATCATCAGGATTCGTCTGATTCCATTCGGTGATTGAAGTCCACCCACTGGCAGGATCATAGTACTCTTTGGGCAGGAAATGTAATTTGTCTTTCTGGAGCCAACGAAGTTCGCTTGCCCAAACGAGTTCTGCCCTGGGCTGCGAGTTCGTCAGTGTCAGGCTTGACTGGGTCCAGCACCGCGCCCTCAGCCCCTGCATGTGGATTTCGTTTTCAGGTTCGGATGAATCGCTTCCGGTCGTTCTGATATTCATATCGCTATAGAGGTAATTGGCACCCATGGCCTCTTTGTTCTTGTGCCTCCGGCCCACTTCACTCAACATCACCATCTCACCTGCAGTTTGTGAGGCTCGAGTCCCGATAAACGCGTTACTCAATACGTAGGAGGTCTTGTATCCGGTAGTCAGGTAGAAGGGATTTCTATCTGTTGGGCATATGAAATCTTCGATGGCGAATGCGGCGGCTTGGTTGTAGCCGGTTTCACCGCGAAGTTTTAAATTGTCGGCAAACGAGGAAACAAATGCGCCGGGCTCCACCTCAAATTTCCCCTGGGCGCTTACGGCCTGGCTCTTGACCGCGTTCCCGACGGCTGCCATCCGCTTCATACAATCTGCCGCCAGGCTTCGGGCCGTTACAACACCCACACCTTTCGTCAGCAGCACGATGAGGAAAGTGATAATCAGCACCACAATCATCAATTCCATCAACGTAAATGCGTTCCGTGTCTGGCGTTGTAAGTGCATCAGCATCTTCTTTCGCTTGTTCAGTGCGGCCCAAGTACCGGGCACCAACGTAACAATAACACTACATCGAGGCCTTTGAAGCGGGGTCTGCACCTGCTGGGATGGGGCTCACTGAGACCGGCCGCTTTGGCAACACTACTCGTCGATGTGAAGAAGATATTTGGAGGGAATAAAATCTTTGGTTACCTGCGGCAAGGAGGACCATTTCAGGCTGAGAAAGGAGCCGCCTCCATTGTTGTTGTCGTGAGTGACAACAAATCGGTAATTTGTTTCTTTCTGAACCGTTACGGTCAAAAGGTTGAAAGCTACCTGTGAGTTGGGTTGCTGCCTCACCTCGGGAATATCCGCAACATTGTCCCTGTCAACGTCAACCCAAATCCAGAGATTGTTATCCCACGTACCTTCGAAAACGTACGTTCCGTTTTCAGGAAACGTGATATATCCATCAAACCTTGTCGAAAATCTCCTGTTGGCAATCAGACTCGCGAACATTGACTGGAAATCTGCGTAGGCCAGATTCATATCGCCGGCCCACATGGATTCCCATGTGGGGGCGGCAGCGTAAGTTAATACCGGCCCGGAAACTTGGGTATAAACTCCTAGATTGTCCCAGGCGGAGACGGTAAGGCCTGGCAGGAATCCGCCTGGGAAGCCAGCGCTGAAGTGCAGGTCCTGAAAAGCGTACATTCTGACAAGATCTGCGTCTCCAGTTGATCTGGTATGCCTCTTGGCGTTCTCGTAGACAACGGCTGTCTGTGCCTTCGGGCTGGTAATCTTGAGGATATTTCCACCAACAAAGCTCCCCATAATTCTATAGGAGCTTCGATATCCGTGTGAGTTCAATGCCCCGCTTCCATCGGCAGGACACAAGAAGTCCTTCACATTGGCCGCGAGTACGGAATCGGCGCCATTCGGGTCAGGATTTCCACTTGAGTCCACAAATTCTGAACTGAGTTTGTATCCAAGCAATTTAACATAATAGTGCTCGTCGATGTTAGTGTAGCCCTTCCATTCAGCCGCATAGGTTAGAGTCGCTTGGGCAATTGTACGGGCTTTGCTACCGCATTGGGCTGAAATTGCACCTGACTGCATTCGCTGCAGCGCTGGAACTATCAACGAAGCCAGCACGACGATTATCACTGACACCACCAACAACTCGATAATCGTGAAACCTTGTTTACTACCTGGAGTGTACGCCTTCATTAATGAATTCCTTTCAGGAAGACCGGCAGGTGTTCAAATTTCTCAGGGGCATCGTAGCAAGAGAAATCATGCCCTGCACTTGTGCTAATAGCTGGCTACATTATGTTACCGAACAAAAAGTTTACTATTAATGTCATTCCAACATTCTGAACCACAGACATGATGCTCACGAGACCATACCACCTCCAAGGCAAGAGACCAGCATGAAAAATCTCTTGGGTGATGCGGAAATGCGGCAATTCATAATTGAAGGCTATCTCGTTTTGAAACCAACGTTTGAAGAGGGTTTTCATGAGGGAATCTGTGAAAAACTGCAGAAAATTTTCGAAGTGTTCGGGAACCCGGGCAACAACCTGCTCCCACGTGTCCCGCAGTTGATGGAGGTGTGGAGACACCCCGTTGTCCACGGCGCTCTATCGAGCATCCTCGGGACGGACTACTATCTGCACATGCATCGACACGTTCATGACAACCCGCCTGATTCCGGTGAACAGGGGATGCACAAGGATAGCCTGCATAACAGCCGTTTTGCTGCGGATGGGACGCGGCGTCATCACCGTACCCGGTGGCTGATGGGAATGTATTACCCTCAGGATACCCCGGTTGCACTGGGGCCGACGGCCATCATTCCAAAATCGCAATACCTGAATGTCGATCTACCGGGGGATGGGGAGGTTGCAATGACTGGCGATAAAGGCACGGTTGTCCTCATTCATTACGATCTTCGTCACAGGAAGATGATGAATAGCTCCGACCAGACGCGATTCATGAACAAATTTCTGTTTACTCGTATGTCTGAACCCACGGCCCCAACCTGGAATTCTGAGGGACCCGATTGGCAAGCCACGGAGCATGAACAAGATGAAATCTGGCGGCACGTCTGGAATTGGCACCGAGGCAGGAGTGCTGCATCTCGACCGGACGAATCTGTTGATGAGCTGACTGCCCAACTGAACGACGAAAATGAACACAACGCGCTTCGAGCATCCTATCGATTGGGCCGGATGGGGCATATTGCACTTCCCGCACTGATGGAGGCTCTCCGTGACGATTCGGAAAAGTTGCCCCGCAATGCCGCATATGCTTTCAACGAAATTGGCGTTTCAGCATTGCCGTGCTTGCAGGAAATGGCGAATGATAAGAAAGAGCGGGTTCGAGCACGCGCTCTGGACATCATGGGGGACATGGGATTGGATGCCGGCGAAGCCTTGCCTGCTATCGAGCACGCGTGCGCCGATGAGTCGGAAGATGTCAGGATGTTTGCCGCTGAGAGCATTGGTACCACGGGACAGCGCAAAGGATGCCGGGTTTCAAATCTCACCGACAGATTGGAAAATGACGAAAGTTGGAAGGTGAGACGCAACGCCGCCTTGTCATTGGCCAAGCTTGGCAGAAAGGCCGAACAAGCCGTGCCGGCACTGGAAAGGAGTTTAAAAGACGAGAACCACTATGTTAGAGGCTACTCTGTGCTTGCACTGGATCGGATAGGGTCTCACGAAGCTCTAAGAACGCTTTCATCTCATCTCCAAACTGCAAGGTGGGACGGGTAGCTGCACCACCGTCGCGGGGAACTGACTTGGGTCAGAACTGCCACAGTTTGCGTAACTACGGTATATAGCCAATTCCACCTGCCTGGCAGCAGCACCGCTCTCGTGAGTGTTTTGAAGTCAGTTCACTTGCATTTACGGTCTCTTCAGCTTACTCAGAGTTGTACCCCCGACTGACGCGGATCTGTACATCCTCATCCAGACCGTTAACTCCTTTATCTCAAGAATTTTTGATGCCGCGACAACCAAATAGCCTTATCCAGCCCATCCTTTCATTTCTACTGATTGCAGTCCTTGATCCCACAAATGCGGAAGCCCCGCCACAGAGATGGGAGAAGACCATTCAAGGCTTCGAAGAACAGGACAAAGCGAATCCCCCTGAATCTGGAGCGGTACTTTTCATCGGCAGTTCAAGTATCCGCATGTGGAATCTCAAGCAGAGCTTTCCAGATGTCCCGGCCATCAATCGTGGATTTGGCGGTTCGCAAATTATGGACAGCCTGCAGTATGTCGACAGGATCGTTCTGCCATACAAACCGAAGACGATCGTTTTCTATGCCGGCGATAATGATATAGCGGCGGGCAAGACACCGGAGCGCGTCCTCAAAGATTTCATGTCGCTTACCACAAAAGTGCACGTAGCGCTTCCGGAGGCAAAGATTGTTTTTATCGCAATCAAACCTTCGATCAGCCGCTGGAAACTGGTCGACCGAATGCGCGAGGCCAATTCACTGGTCCGCGAGTTTTGCAGCAAGCACCAAAAACTTGCTTATGTAGATGTAGATACCCCGATGATTGGGGAGGACGGAAAGCCGAGGCCAGAGCTGTTCGTCAAAGATGGACTCCACTTGAGCGCGGAGGGATACCAGCTCTGGACTTCTTTGCTGGCCGAACACATTCATGGAACTGCTGAAAAGGTAGGGAATTGAGATATTCTGCGGAGCGGAGGAGATCCGTTGAATTCTGTAGAAGGCGGAGAATGTTGACGCCCTTATGATGGGGATTACGATTTCGGCTGCCGGCGCCGCCCCCCGAGCCGGCGTAATTTTTCAGATGGACGTGGCGAATGGAAACAAAATCAAAGGCTTTCAGCGAAGGACAATACGACGAAGTCGTTCACGTGATGTCCGCGGTGGCTGCGCTCTTTGGATACCCGCCACCACCTCGCCCACGCACCCTCCGCAGCAATCCTGAGTGGACCGCCTTCCAGGCCAAACTGGATGAAGACATTCTCATCCCAGACGTAACATTCTACGGCTTGTCTCCGTACGCACGAGACATGCTGAGGGAGGAGGCCCACAATGCCATGCGTATCCTCAAACGCAGAGCCTTAGCGTGCAAAAAGAATAAGGACAATCTGGGCGAGGCAGGGCTCGGGTTCATTCTGGAGATTGTCAGGGGCTACCTTTCAAAAGTTGAGCATCTGGAAGCTGAAAAGGAATCTGGCCTCTGGACCAAAATGGGCGGCTGGATGAAACGGAAGCAGGAAGATGATTGGGAAGAAATCAAACGCCAGGCTGACGTCAAACTCGCCGGCAGCATCAACCTCAAGCCGCAGAAATCCAACCCGGAGGCGGGATTCTTCAAACCACAGAGTTCGACAGAACTTCGGGCCATTTATCACACGCTGCGCACCTACGTTCTTGATGAAAACATTTCGTTCGATATCCAGAGCATTCATAAGGTTGGCGGAAATGTCTTCCAGAAATTCACCGTCCAGAAGGACACTTCTTCGTCCGCTTCAGAGGCCCTCGAATTCAACAAGTGGCTGAGCCTTTTCTTCAATCAAATCATGCACCCGGAAAAGCGCGGCACGCGGGGTACCAGGGCAATCCAAAGTCAGGACAGATCGGGGCCGAAAGAGACCGCAGTTGTCAAAAAAAGCACGACACCGGGCCCCGAAGAAAATGATTCTAAGCCGGAGACAGTTCAGGAAGAGCTGGAGCCGGAGCCGGGGCCGATAACGGCGAATCCGAAACAACAACCCTGGGAAGCAGGTAAGCTTGCAGCAGGTTACCTGCACATTTTGGAATGCCTGCCGCAGGGGGGGCTCGGTCTCAGCTATCGTGCCCTGCACAAACGCTGGGAAAAGGTCGTCATGATCAAAACGCCCGTAGCCGACGCCATTCGCACCGAAAGGGCCGGTAAGCTTTTCGCTCAGGATGCCCAGGCTTGGATCAGTCTTGGCTCGCATCCGAACATCGCCACCTGCTATTACGTTCAAGAGATGGATGGACTGCCCCGGCTGGTCATCGAATACCTCGATGGCGGTTGCCTGCGCGCCAATTTGGCCAGTGGCGAGATTAATTCACTCAAGAGAGCGCTGGACATTGGAATCCAGATCGCATGCGCCATGATTTACGCACACTCGAAGGGCACGATTCATCGGGATCTCAAACCTTCCAATTGCCTGATGAGTTCCGCAGGCCAGGTAAAAGTAACGGACTTCGGTCTCGCAAGATGGGCGAGCGAGGTCGCGCCGCAGAGCGGCCGTCCGGATTCACACAATTTCGGCAGCCACGCGCTCCAGCTTGGAAACGGTCTTACCGGTTCGCCGCAATATATGGCCCCCGAGCTCTGGGGCAGAATGGCAGATGAATCCGAAGTACCACCCGTTTCGTGGGCAACAGACATCTACGCCTTTGGCGTCATTCTTTTTGAGACTATTTGTGGCAGCCTGCCGTATCGTAATTCAAACCTGTCTGCATGGGCCTGGCGAAAGGTTCACAAGGAAGAACCTGCACAGGACCCTTCCTGGGTCAGAGCCGGTCTGTCGCCAGAACTGAGTAGCCTGCTCTTGCGGTGCCTCGAAAAGAATCCCGCAGATCGCTACGGCTCTTTCGAAGAACTCGTGAAGGAGTTGAGAGCGATTTACCAGACTCTCACCGGTACCGGGCATGACCGGCGTGCGAGCCCCAGACTAGACGCTGTCGTCATAAACAATCAGGCTCTTTGTGAATATGACGCCGGCTTCAGAAGTGATGTCATATCACTGCTTGATTCCGCGCTTCAAATCGATCCGGGTTCGTTTGAAGCGAACTGGAACAAGCTGTTGTTGGAATGGCGGCACGGAACCAAGTCTGATGGCGCGACCGTTCAGGAGTTCGAGAAGCAGCGAAGCAAATCACTCCCTCCTGAAAAAGCCAAATACTTCCTGGCGAGGCTGCATCTGGAACGACGCGAGCCAGCGAGTGCTGAAAAGCTGCTGCGCTCCGTATGTAAAGAGGAAGACGCCTCTCCCCGGGCGTGGTCATCATGGGCCGATTCGCTCGTCGGCTGCGGCAGGCATTCAGAGGCTGTTCAAGCCTACCAGCAGGCCATTGATATCGGCGCCGATGCGAAAGAGCTTAGATACCATGCTGAGGCTGCACTCTATCTGGCAAAAAAATCAGAGCTTGCGGGGCACCCATTGTTCCCGCCTGGTTCCGGCCCGATTTATGAGATGTCCATCCATAAGGCCCCCATCCTCGGTGTCGCCATGTCGCCCAGTGGAAGCACCGGTATCTCCATGAGTGGTGCTCCTGATTCCTCATTGCGTATTTGGAATCTGCACAAAGGCGAGAGCCTCTTCAATGCCGAGCTTCGGGGGGCGGAATTCACTTCCATGGCCCTGGGTGTAAACGGCCGTTATCTGCTTACCGGAAGCAGTGACAAAAAACTTCGTATCTGGAATGTCAAGAAACAGGAACGTCTGCGAACCTCCGCGGAGCAGGAAGACGACCTGGACTTCGTTGCCCTTTTCGAGGATCAGCAGAAGGCCCTCTCTATCAGTAAAAATGGGTTGTTGTGCCAATGGGATCTGGAACACCGGAGCAAGGCCCAGACCCTCATTCGTGGGCCGGCAGTGCAGTGCTTTGCGGTCAGTAAAGACGGCTTGCATGCTGTTTCTTCATCAGGTAATTCGGTTATTGCCTGGAATTTAGAAACAAGGAAGGCGGAACAGATCAATGTGCCTGCTCAGGCAATCAGTTCGGTTGCAATCAGCGCAGACGGGCAGTTCGCCTTGACTGGAAGCGCAGACAACTTAGTCCGCCTGTGGGATTTCAAAAGGCGAAAACTGATGAAGGTACTCAAAGGTCACCGTGGCCCGGTACTGAGCGTCGAGTTTGGCCCGGACGACACCACCGCAGTTTCCGTGGGCAAGGACAACACCCTCCGAGTCTGGGCACTCGACGGTCCGCAGTGCGTACGAACCCTGGAGATATTCGCCGGTAACGATGCTCCACTCGCGATTTCAAGCAACGGCCGGTTTTGCCTTGCTGGTGGCTGGGATACCACATTGCGGCTGGTCGATCTTGGACCGCCCATGACGCCTGCGCCGCTGTTGATGGCCAGTGCGGACATGAGCGAAGAAGAGCATAAGGTGGAAGAGAACGTTGCCCATTTCAAACAGACGGCCAATGATCTTCTCAGAGAGAGCCGTCATGGCGAGGCCGCGGAAATTATCCGGTCTGCCCGTCGATTCCCTGGCTATGACCGGGATACTGAACTGATCCACCTGAACAATCTTTGTGGCACACGTGGCAGGCGAATGGGGTTGAAGCAGGCCATCACACAAGGTGTTTATAAATTCGATTCCCCCATTTCCGCTCTTGCGTTCGGCCGCGATCCCGAGGCATGTTTTCTTGGCGATAGCAAGGGAAAGATTCGTTATTGGGATACCGTCACCGGTAATGCGATTCGTGAATGGCAGGCCCACTCGAGCGTCATCAACACCATGATGGTTTCCCAGGACCGATTGATTACGGGGTCAGGTATCGGGCGCGGTGGAGATAACTCGGCCAGGGTTTGGGACAAAAATTCGGACCAGCCTGTACTAACGTACAACTGCCTGCAGGGGATCACCTCGCTTGACCTTTCTCCAGGACGCAGGCAGCTTCTCCTCGGTTGTCGAGAAGGTCTCCAAGAGAGTCCCCTCCGCCTGGTGGATATCGATAACGGCGAAATGCTTGCTGAAATGGAAGAGCATGGAGACTCGGTCACCGCCGTAGCCATTCATCCTTCCGGCCGGTTTGCACTCTCAGGCGGCATGAGCGGCAGCATCCGCATGTGGCACCTTGAAGCAGCAGATATTGTGGCCACCCCCGAAGGCCATCCGGAGTCGGTAGTCTTTCTACGATTCCTGCCCGATGGCAAACAGTTCGTCTCATGTTCTCTTGATGGAGACATCCGATTCTGGGATACGGAGACCTGCGAATTGCTCCGCTCGGTTCATGCCGACGAGGGCGTGCTTGCGGTTGACATGACTGCCGACGGCCGTTTCATGTTCACGGGCAGTGCCAGTGGAAAACTCCATTTCTGGCACACTTCCGAAGCCCGGTCAGTTTACGTCATGGACGGCCATTCTCAGAACGTCAAGGCCGTCTGCTTCAGCCGGGACGGCTATTCCGGCCTGTCTTCGGATAGCGATGGAAATGTGCATCTTTTGCATTTCGACTGGGAATACGAGTTCCCTGAATCCGACAGCAGCGTCGAGATCATTCCCATCCTGAAGAACCACCTGACTCTTCAGTCAGCGATGAAAGATACCTCCAATTGGTCAGAAGAGGCCTTCAATATCCTGATGGAGAATCTGACTCACAGCGGGTTCGGCTTTGTCACAGAACAGACTGTACGTATGGAACTGCGGAAGCTGCAGGAGCGATAAGGAACAGCGCCTCGTTTCAATATCAGGTTGAACTCCAGGCGATCTGAGAAGAGCGCAACTTTGTAACGGGGAAACGAGCCCGGAGATCCGCAAAATTTTTCTCATCCAATACTGACAATGCCATGAAATTCATCCTCAATGTCTGCTTAATTTTGGTCCTCCCCAGCCAGTTGAGCATCGCGGAGCAGGTGTTCTACAAGGCGGAAGACATCGCCAGTGCGTTGCTCGCCTACAAGGATTCAAAAGCCCACGGCGGAAAGTGTCTTGCCATCGATGTCTCGCCGGTGGAGGGAAAGTTCATTGAAGTAGAGTTACCCGATAAACTTGGGCCCGGGCTTTACCGTGCGGGGCTGGTGGCGAGGATTTCTTCACGCAGTGAGCCCATGGCAAAGGGGCTCAGTCTTCTGTGCTCGATCGAGGATGGTAAGCGGACCCTGACTTACCTGAACCTGGATGCTGAGGTTTATCAGCGATTTGATATCGAGTTTGAGATTCGTAAGGCCACCTGGCCAATGCTCACCATTCGATGGGAGCACGATGCTGAGGTCCACAAAGAAGCGCTTGGTGTCACCGTCGCCCAGCAGGACACACGTGAACTGATTCCAGACCTGCTGGAGAAGGGGCCGGTCGATCTTGGCGAAGGAGACGAGGAGCTTGCCATCCTTCAGGACGGGCGAGATTTGAAGGAAGCGGGGAAAGTGTATGTCGCTATTGACTCGGTCCTGGTAAATCCTCTGACCTATGTCGGTGCGATTCGAAAAATTTATTCTGAGAAGGTTCATTACGAACCTGGCGCGGAGACTTTTGCCGAGGTGACCGTCGTGAATTATCAGTCCACCCCGCTGCAGGGGGAAGTCCTGCTTGAACTCGGGTATGAGCTTGACGGCAGCCGTGAAGTCGGTCGCAAACAAATCACGATTGAGCCCGATGCGGCTAAAGCCGTGCGATTCGAATTTAACGTCGGGCAGAGAGAATTCGGTCAAGAGATGAGGGTCAGCCTTCATGTGGATGGGAAGGAAGTGCATCGCGGCAGCGATGTCTTCGGCGTGAGCGAAAACGTCTGGAAGATTGGGATCTCAGGTCAAGGATGGTCCGCGGGAGGAAGCTACGGTTGGAGAAACCGAATGGATTACCTCGTGAAATTGAATCGCGAAAATTACGCCAACTATTACGAAGCATTTGCCTGGGCGCCTTCTGATTATGATGACATGACGCCTGATACAGAAGAGTTCTGGTCCGGGCAGACTCAATACCACGGGACGATTACCGATTGCCGTGCGGTGATTGACGGTCTGCACAAACACGGCATCAAAGCGATTACCTACGGCAAATCATGTGGGGGTGGTCTCCCCGGTTTTGAGACCTTCCGGAAGCACCCGGACTGGTATTTCCGCTACAACTCGGGAGTCGGGGTCGAGGGTGGGCCGGAAGTGGATTTCCTCGACAGGATGCGCGCCCTCGATTTCTCGCTTGGAGCACTCGACGGCTGGCAATCATGGCAGGGGCCGTGGGTGAACAGCGGTGTCAAGGAGGCGGTGGTATTCGGCGCTGAAGAGATTGTCCGCTCAGCCAGGATGCTTAAATGGGATGGAATTCGGTGGGATGGCCAGTTCGTCGCATACGGCCCGGATGGTCACGAAATCAGCGCGGCAAATACGAAGCTCGTAAAAGAGATCGTGAACAAAGAGTTTCCGAAATTCGTGCATGGGTACAACTACCTTTTTCCTCAATACAGTGACAAGCAACCTGAAGTAAACAATGTGCCCTTGTCGCCGGGCGGCAATCTGCCGGACTTTGAAGAATGTGCCCGTGGCGGCGGCCTGATCATGGATGAGGGTCTTCGTGACTTCAGCAACCGTAATTTCAGCCACCGCATTATGTGGGTATTCGCAGGCGCCATGGCCCTTGAAGGAGACTGGGTTCGCAATCTCGGCGGCTACTACCTGGCCATCGGTTTCGATCGGGCCACCATTCTTGACAGCCTCTACAACCGGATCTTCCTGCTTGCCTCGGGCGGGCGACCTTATGGCCATCGAGGCGAATCGAGCATCGGCCACTTCTGGAAATTTGCCACCCGCTATTCATGCCTGGTTTTTGACAACACCCGTCGCCGCCTCGCGAATCCGGACGAGGTCATTAAAGTCATTTCACCTCATCCTTGCTGGTGGCAGGATTTTACCTTTTTCCGCAAGCTCGAAGGCAATCGAAGACAGATCGTGGTCAACCTGATGGGAAAGCCGGAGAACGAGCGTTTCAACGAGCTGAGACAGCCGCCACCACCTCTTCAAGAGAACGTTCAACTTGATTTCAAACTGCCAAAAGGGTGGAGGCCAGTAAAGGCATGGCAGGTGAGTATGGAACTCGACCCGGAACAGAACACTCTTCCCGTCAAGGGAGACGGGCAATCTGTCGGCCTGACTCTACCAACCCTCAGGTATTGGTCCATGGTTGTCCTGGAGATCGAAGAACAAGAAGGCGCCGAGTCCTTCCAATTTACAGATCCGGTAAACCTCGCCCGGGAGGGTTACAAGAAGCTTCTCGCTGAAGAGGCGGAAGCATCACGCAAGAAGGGAGAGCAGGCTGGTGTGCTGCGTCCTAAAGAAAGCCCGCCTGTTGCAGCGGTTACTGATGCTGGTCTTCTGGCCAAGTCAGAAATCGAGCCAATAAAAAATCCCGAGCTCAAACGAAACGGTGTGCCTGACATCTTGCTTGCCAAGGGAGTCTACCATTGGATGTATTCGATGGAGGAAGCGATCGGCTGGGCGGGTGGAGCGAATATCCGGGAAGCCAAAATCAACATGAAAGGCGGCTGGATGCAGGGCGCGAATCAGTCCATGCCGGATATGCCAAAGACGTTCGATGAACTGTCGCATTACGACTTGGTGATCATGAACAACGTGCCTGCGAATTACATGACTCTGCAGCAGCGTTATGCTCTTGAAAAATTTGTAGAAGCCGGCGGCTCATTGTTTGTCATCGGCGGCGAATGGTCTCTTGATCGAGGCGGCTTCCAGGATTCTTTCTTTGAAGAGCTTCTTCCCTGCGAAATGCCGATCGCAAGCCCTGACAGCACGACGATTCATACAGACGGATTGCCCTTGCGAGCGGCAGAATCTCTGCGGATTGGCAGCAAGCTGAATTGGAATCCGATACCTCGGATATTCTGTACGCATCCCCTCAAGCCGAAGGATGCGAAAGTCCTTCTCTTCGCCGATGAGCATCCGCTGCTCTTCCACGGCAAATATAAACAGGGCAAGGTTGCAGTGTTCGCCGGAAGCACCATGGGGTTGGCGCCGGAGAACAAACTCCCATTCTGGCATTGGGATGGCCTGCCGAGAGTGTTGGCCGAAGTCATCACTGAGTTACTGAAAGGATCAGATGCCGTAACCAGAGAACCGGTGCCTGAGGTGGATCGCGATGCGGGAATGCAAGCACTCATCTCCATCAGCGATTTGGAGTCAGAACAGCAGGAGAAGCTCGTCCGTAATCTTTGTGCCATCTGCGATAAGGAAATAGCGGAAGGCCTGGTCGCCGTGTTAGGCACTGGTATCCAACTGCCCTTGCACCTGTGCGAACTCATCGCCCGTTCAGTCCATCCCTTTGTAGATTCCTCCTTCAAAACCGACGCTGAGGACGCGGCCAATGCTCAGACTAGAGAGTTGCGTGCTGCCGGAACTGCTCTGCTCGGAAAAGCGGCAGGGATGGAAGCCAACCCACTCCTTTTTGAACGCCTGGAAGACATCGACGCGCTGATTCAGAGATCGGCCGCCGCTGCCCTTGCCGATGTTGCCAGCAATGAAAACATCAAGCCCCTGATCAAAAAGCTCAATGAAGTCAAAGGCAAACTCGGCAAAGACGATGAAGGAATGAGCGACCTTGCGACTCTGAATCACAATCTGATGGTTGCCCTTTATAGATCGGGATACAAACCCGGGCTCGGATTGCTCATCTCCGGCAGCGAGCATGCATCCGCCCAAATCGTTCGTTTTGAGCGGCGCAAAGAAGCGCTCCTGGAACAGGCCGGTACCGCATTCAAACTGTCGGTCCGGGAGTATCGAAGCTGGATCGCAAGTATCGAACGATCTAAAGCCCGAAAGATATGGTGGGCCACTGAAAGTCGCAGGCTTGCAGCGCAATTGGAAGATATTCCCGCCGAGTGGTTTGACGTGGTCTTCGAACAGGCGCGGAGTGTCGACGAGCCCTCGTCCGTCAGCCTGATGTGCCGGATTCTGGGGCGTTTGAAGGGCCGTGAGAAAAGTTTCATCCAGCTAATCTCTGCCAGGAACACCGTGCTCCGTTCACTTGCGTTCAGCAAGGTGATGGCCGCCGGAGATGCCGAACTTCGCAGTGCAGCAGGTGCCGAGGTGATTCGAATGGCGGAATCCGAACATCATTTCGACCGTCTCTTCGCACTGAACCAAATGCGGATGTTGGACTCGAATGATCAGCACAAGATTCTGAAGAGTCATCTTGCCGATATCCAGCCCGATGTTCGCATCCGAGCGCGAGCCCTTCTGAACACCGTTCATGATGCGAAGGTGCGCGAAAAATTAGCAAAGATTCGCTCCCCCTACGATGAATTTATGGTGGTGGACTGAATTACTCCGCGCCCCTTTCTCTGAATTCAGGCAGAGGAGTGATGGTATACTCACCTGAACAATCAGATTATTGAGAGAGCCTGAACCCAATGAACTACACCTCCTGCACCGAACTGCTCCAGGTGATGGTGCGCATCGACTCTGTGAACCGGCAGATTTCCGGTAAGCCCGAGGCTGAGGCCGAGCTTTCCGATTTCATGGAAAAATTGGCCGTTGAATCCGGTTTTGCCACGTGCCGATTCCCGGTGAGCGGCGAGTATTCCAATCTGATGATTTCCTGCGAACTGGATGCGGATGCTCCCTGGTTACTATTTGAAAGCCATCTGGATACTGTGACTGTCGAGGGTATGACGATCGATCCATTCGGGGGCGTCATCGAAAAGGGTCGCTTGTGGGGCAGGGGAGCGTGTGACACCAAAGGAACGGGTGCGGCTATGTTCTGGGCTCTCCAACAATATTCCCAGGGCGACACGCGGCCGAACAACATCGCCATTCTCTATACCGTAGATGAAGAAGTCAGTAAGACTGGAGCAAAGGTTTTCGTCCGCGATCACTTGTCTGATCTGGATTGGATGCCCACCGGGGTAATTGTCGGCGAGCCGACCGTTCTGCGGCCGATAGTCGCGCATAATGGTGTCGTGCGCTGGAATATCGAAACGGCGGGGATAGCCGCGCACTCTTCGAATCCGCCAGGCGGACGCTCCGCCATCAGCGCCATGGTGAAGGTCATTGATGTGCTCGAATCGAAATACATCCCCTCGCTCGCTGCATCTCATCCGCTGACCGGAAAAGCTCAATGCAGCATCAATGTGATTCGAGGAGGAACGCTTATCAACATCATTCCCGAACACTGCTTAATCAGTATCGACCGCAGAATAGTCCCTGGGGAAGACCCGCACGAGGTGCTCCCTGCGGTGGAAAAGATCTTGAATGAACTCCGGCAGCAAGTTGCTGACATTCAGGTGAAACAAGCAACCCCAACCATGATTGACCCTCCTCTTGATCCGAGGGGAGGGGAGCCGCTTGCGAGCTTTGTGTGCGACACGCTGCAGAAAATGGGACTCCCCGCGGAACCGGAGGGAGTGCCGTTTGGTACTGATGGCAGCGCATTTTCAGTCGTCGGAATTCCCACACTCGTAATCGGCCCCGGGGATATCGCTCAGGCGCACACCTGCGATGAATGGATTGACCTGGAGCAACTCGAACGAGGCTCAGACGTTTACGAGAGACTGATGCAGGCCCCCTTGGGTTCTGAATGACAACGAGGTGGGGCAGGGGAGTGCTGTAACTGCTTAGTGGGCTGGCGAGTTTTATGGATTACCGTGACAATCTGTATCCCCTATGAGAATGACAGTCATCACTCTACTCTTGTCCTGTGTACTTGCGTCAGCCGAGGCAGAGGAACCGCTCCTCTGGCTCGACGCGAGCAATACGGCTTCGCTGACGATTGACTCGCGGCAGGTGAAAGTGTGGGCTGGAGCGAAGGCGCAGCAAGCGCAGTTTCGGCAGGACGACCCGGAGAAGCGCCCGAAACCGGGGGCCAAGCTGAACGACCACACCACATTGCTTTTTGATGGAAATGACTTTCTTGCCGGCCCTCCGGTTCTGGTTGAGGGGGACGATACGTTTACCTATATCGCGCTATGGCGTGCGCATCGGCACGGCGTTCAGGCCATCTTTGAGCAGGCTGGCAGCGGGACAGGCCGCCGCGCCTCGCTGCTCCTGGTTGGCAATGCTTATGGATTCAATGGGCAATCGAACGATGCCCACAGTTTAGTGACCTACAAAGCGAATGAATGGCGTCTGACCGCGCTTGTGGTGACTGGTGCTGAGCATGAGAACGTCATCGTTATCGATAACGATAACGAACCGAAACTGGGCACGATCAACATTGCCACCCAGAATGTAGGAGTCGAGGGAGTTCGCATCGGTAACAAACTGACCGCCAACAGCGAATTCTTTTATGGTGACCTCGCCGAAATCCGAATCTTTGATTCCGCACTTTCCAGAGACGAACTCACCCGGCAGTTAGCGGATGTAAGACAGCGATGGGGGCTTACCTTCACACCGAAGGTACCAGTCATCACAGAAGTAAAGACAGCAGCACAAGCGACGGTGACAGACAAGCCGATGAGTCAGAATTTCAATCCTACACCGGAGCAATTCGAGTTTTTTGAAAACCAGGTTCGACCGCTTTTCTCACGTCACTGCTACAAGTGCCACAGCACCCAGGCGAAGAAGGTCAAGGGCAAGCTCTATCTCGACAGCCATGCCGCCGCGATCAAGGGAGGTGAATCCGGCCCTGCACTGGTGCCCGGTAACCCCGAAGAAAGCCTGCTCATCAAAGCTGTCCAATACCAGGAAGAATCATTGGAGATGCCGCCGAATGCCAAGCTGACCGAGGCAGAGATCGATGCGCTCGTCAAGTGGGTGAAGATGGGTGCGCCCTGGCCGAAAGCAGACAGGGAGGAATTGGTCATCGAGGAGCAACCCTACGACTGGGAGAAATTCCGCCGAGAGCACTGGTCGTTCAAGCCGATTCAGAAGCCCGCGCTACCGTCCAGCCAGGAATTCGCCGGCGAAAAGAATCCGATCGATATGTTCATCTTTGAGAGATTAAAGAAGGCCGGCCTGAAAGCCTCACCCCCTGCATCCAGACGCACTCTGATTCGCCGAGCCTACTTCGATCTTATTGGCCTGCCGCCACCTCCGGAAGCCGTCGATACTTTTCTGAAGGACAGTAGCCCCGGGGCATTCAGCAATGTCATTGACGAACTTCTCAATTCACCACATTACGGTGAACGCTGGGGAAGACATTGGCTCGATGTGGCTCGATACAGTGACGGCTTGGGCGGTTTCCTTGATAACGGCGCATTGCCACAGGCGTGGCAATTTCGTGATTGGGTCGTCCGCTCGCTGAACAGAGACATGCCCTACGACGAATTCGTTCGGGAGCAGATTGCCGGCGATCTGCTCGAAAAACCAGACAGCAAAATCGGCCCCGGCTTTTTCGCTGTCGGACCCACTTATAGTTCAGATGGCGGTGATCCCGAGGCAAAGTCGCAGGCGGAAGCAGAAACTCTCGCAGATCGAGTGGATACTCTGTCACGTGCGTTTCTGGCAATGACAGTTCAATGCGCGCGTTGTCACGATCACAAATTCGATCCGATCACCACCAAGGACTATTACGCACTTGCAGGCATCTTCAGGAACACAGCCGTTGTTGACCTTCCTCTGGCTTCCAAGGAGGTGGTCGCGCGTTACAACGAAGCCCAAATCGCAATCAAGGCTAAGGATACGAAGATCAAGCAATGGATTTCAGATCGAGAGCAGGCAATGCAGGACGATGTCCAGCGAAACGTATCCGGATACCTGCTCGGTCATCGTAAGTTTCTGGCCAACCTGAAAGCAGAGATTCCGATAACGAATCCGGAAGAATGGGCAAGGAAAAACGGCCTCGTGGATATTGTGTTCAAACGCTGGCACGAGCTGCTTCAAAAGACGGGCGACGAACTGAAGAAACTGCCGGGTAATCACTGGGAAAACAGGATCTACAGAGAAATCGCGCCCTGGTTTTCACTCCCTATTGTTGATGACAGTAACAGCGAGGATGCACAGGTTCTCGGTGAGGCTGAGAATCCTGCGGATGAGGTTGCGGTTGGGGCAGTCATTGATGCTTCAAAAAGTCAGGGCGACAACAAACCTGAGACTCCAAAGCAGATCGCTCTGGCCTTCCAAAAGAGGCTGACGGATATCCTGGCCAGTCCTGAGAATCGAAAGACGAACAAAGCTCTCCTCGATGCCCTGGACAAAATCTGCGACTTCAAGGGACAGGCAGAGAAACTAGCCACTGAAGAGGAGAAGAATGAGATAGCGGCATTGAAGATGGAACTGGAGGCCCTTCAAAAGGAGTCGCCCCCGCGGTATCCCACTGCTCATGGCCTTGCAGACAGAGGCACCGCGGATATGCACGTCGGCATCCGCGGAGATATACGCATAAAAGGTGAAATCGCCCCCAGACGTTTTCTGCAAATTGTGGTCGGCGAAAAGCCGGTCTATTTCAAGAAGGGAAGCGGGCGACTCGAACTTGCTGACGCGGTCGTGGACAAAAACAATCCCCTCACTGCAAGAGTGATGGTGAATCGAATCTGGTTGAATCACTTCGGAAAAGCATTGGTTCGAACACCGAGCAACTTCGGTATTCTCGGCGAGAAGCCAACACACCCCAAACTGCTCGACTGGTTGGCTGCGACTTTCATCGAGTCTGGCTGGTCCATGAAGACGATGCATAAGCTCATCATGACCTCAGCGGCCTGGCAGATGAGTAGCTCGCACGACGAGACCAATTTTGGCATCGACGGTGACAACAGGCTGATCTGGCGAATGAACCCTCGTCGGTTGGATGTCGAGTCCTGGAGAGACAGCTTGCTGGCAGTTACAGGAGAATTGGATGAAACCCTTGGCGGCGCTCCTTCCAACAACATCCTTGGCGATAGACGCCGAACGATCTACACCATTATCAGCCGCAACGGTGACAAGTTCTCCTCTGACGAATTCCTTCGCCTGTTTGATTTCCCCGACCCGCGCTCAACGTCAGCCAGGCGGGTGACCAGCATTGTGCCGCAGCAGTACCTCTTCATGATGAATAGCGAGTTCATGCTCCAGCGGGCAAAGGCATTCTCCGAGAAACTGCAGAAAGATGCCCCGGATGCAGCCGGCTGGGTCGAACGAGCCTACAGCATTCTTTACAACCGAAGGCCGAGTGAGAAGGAATCTGAGATCGGGAGTGCATTCCTGTCCGCTCAAAAAACCGGAGAACAGAAAATTGAACAGTATGCCCAAGTGCTGATGAGCGCGCATGAATTCATGTATGTCGAGTGAGCCGCGTTTATAGATAGAGATTTACTCGTGGAAATGTGAGCGTTGCTCCTCCACTCTTGATTACGCCAACGGATGGTAAACCGATACAACCGATAAAGAACAGGACCGACTCTATCCGCTGTATCTGCTTGCCATCCGTTGGAACTCTCCTGATTCTGGTTGGGGCCAAAGGCAGCCGCAGGACTGCGAACTGCAAAAAGTGTTTGGAGATTGATCTTCAGCTTCGGAATCCATTTTCGTTGAGGCAAAAAGTCATCAACCGGGTACATTTCTCAGGCCATAGTCTTCGTTCGAATGTATGTTGCCTCTCAGAATATCAAAGGCAGCAATCCCGGATCACAATCCAAGGTTGGTTTAGACATGTCACACGAACTCCATGAAGCCCAGATCCGGGCACTTTCAAAGTTGCCCGCCACCCGCCGCGATTTCCTGCACAAACTTGGCGCGGGGTTTGGCACTCTAGGACTGGCAGGTATCCTGTCCGAGGCGGGGCTTTCCGGTCCGCTTTCTGCTGCTGCGGCCGATTCACCACTTGCAACGAAGCTTCCGCACTTTGGGCCCAAAGTGAAGCACATCATTCAGTTGTTCATGCCGGGCGGGCCTTCCCAGGTCGATACCTTTGACTACAAGCCAGAGATCGAAAAGCACGTCGGCGAGCGTCCGAAGCTGGTCGACCGCAAATCGCTTCGGAATACCAAGAACGGACTTATGAAGTCGCCTTTTGAATTCAAGCAGTACGGCAAGTGCGGCAAGTGGGTGAGCGATATATTTCCACATGTTGGTGAGATGGTGGATGACATCGCGTTCATTCATTCCATGTATACCGATATCCCTGAACATGCCGGGGCTATCCTCATGTACAATCTCGGCCATCTGCAGCCAAACCGCCCGAGCATGGGCGCCTGGCTCACTTATGGCCTCGGGACGGAAAATCAGGATTTGCCGGGCTTCGTTGCCATGTCGCCACGGGCGCAGCCGCGTGGCAAGCTTGCCAACTGGGGAAATTCGTTTCTGCCGGGGGCATACGCGGGCACTTACGTCAACATCGCGGAGATGAAACCTGAGGCAGCGATTCAGAATCTGAAGAATCCGAATCTTTCGCGTGCCGAGCAGCGAAAGCAAGCCGACTTGCTTACCCAACTTAACAAGATGCATCTGGCCCGGCGCGAGCAGGATCAGTCGCTGGAGGCCGGCATTGAAACCATGGAGCTTGCCTTCCGAATGCAGTTTGCCGTGCCTGATGTGTTCGACACCAGGGATGAGCCGCAACACATCAAAGAAATGTATGGCACGAGTGAATACGCAAAGGGATGTCTCATTGCACGGCGCCTCATCGAGCGAGGGGTTCGAGTGGTGCAACTCTCTCACTCCATCAGTGGTTACGACATCGCCTGGGATACAGGACATGGTGACATTGTTGGTGGCCATAAAGCTCTGGCAGAGGCTTGCGATCAGGGCATCGCAGCGCTCATCAAAGATCTCAAACAGCGCGGGCTGTTCGAAGAGACGCTGATCGTCTGGGGAGGCGAGTTCGGTCGTGCGCCGACCTCTGAAGGCCAGAAAGGTCGTGACCATGACCACTACGGGTTCACAACCTGGCTTGCTGGTGGTGGCGTCAAAGGAGGCATTACTTACGGTGCGACGGATGTCTTTGGCCTCACCGCCGTCGAGAATCGTACGCACGTTCACGACCTGCACGCGACTATTCTTCACCTCATGGGCCTCGACCACGAGAAGCTTACTTACCGCTACTCGGGACGCGACTTCCGGCTTACTGACGTGTACGGAAAAGTCGTTCATGACATCCTGGCATAGGCGCTGAATCAAACGCCTTCGAAACCTTCATCAACCATGTCACCCCATCTCGCCTGCAATCAGTATCCCTGGATCACTTTCTATCAACGCGAAGGTCTCGATTACTCTGAACACCTGGAGCGCGCTCTCGGTGAATGTGTCGAGGCTGGCATTCAGGGCTACGAACCCATCGCGCACTTACCGGAGGATGTCGATACGTTGGCGCCGCTCCTGACCAGACACGGTCTGGAGATGCGTTCGCTTTACGTCAATAGTGTCCTTCATGAGCCCGATCAGTCGGAGCAGAGTATTTCAGGAATCATCGCCATTGCTGAGCGTGCAAAGGAAGTGTGCAGTACTCAGATCATCGTGACCAACCCCAGCCCGCTCAGATGGGGCAGCGCTGGTGCCAAGAATGATGAGCAACTTCGTCACCAGGCAATTGCCCTTGGGCAGCTTGGCGCCTTACTCGCAGATCGAGGCGTCACGCTCTCTTATCACATCCACGCACCTGAGATGAGCCATTCGGCGAGAGAGTTCCATCACATGCTGCTTTCAAACTCGCCGGAACATCTCACGCTCTGCCTGGATGCTCACTGGATTTACCGCGGCGCGGGCAACTCCAACGTGGCGTTGTTCGACATCATCCAACTTTATGGGGACCGGGTCTCCGAGTTACACGTTCGTAATTCCCGAAATGAAATCTGGACAGAGGAGTTGGGAGATGGCGACCTCGATTGGAAGGCCATTATGACTGCGCTTGAGGGGAAGGGAGTGACAGCCCCTCACATAGTTCTCGAACAGGCAGTTGAGAAGGATTCCCCCAACTCCATGAATGGTTTTCAGGCGCACAAGCTGACAGTGGAATATGCGCGGAAGGTGTTCTGATCGTGGCCTCCGCGCTCCGCGAGGAGAATTAATACTCCTCAAGCTGCGAGGTGATTCAGTACGAGCCGCTGCGGAGCGTCAGCGCCGCTCAGAAGGCACCACTTAAAGCCGCTTCGGAGGGTCGGCACCACCGCTGCTTTTCCTGTGACAGGCATGCTCCTACAATCTTTTCGAGCGGCGTCGTAGATTTGCTCACACCGATAATCACATCAGGCCGATGAAACTGAACTTCATGAGATGGGTAGACTATTGGGTCGGGATACCGATCTGTCTGCTCTTTTCATTGTTTACGGCGATAAAGCGAGGCTTGGGCTTTGGCAAGATTGATGAGCGTTTTAAACCCGGGAAGCTCCTTTTCATCGAGCTGTCCGAGATGGGCAGCACGGTTCTGGCCTATGGTGCGATGCAACGAGCAAAGGAACTATTTCAGGCGGAATTGCACTTTCTGATCTTCGATGAGAACAAGGAGAGCGTCGAGTTGCTCGGGATCATTCCCGACGAAAACCTCCACACCATTAGAAGCAAATCGTTCATTCACTTTTTCTTCGATACCTTCGGGATGGTCTTCAAGATGCGTAGGCAACGGTTTGATGCAGTCATCGATCTCGAACTCTTTTCAAGGTTTACCAGCATCCTCTGCTTCCTTAGCGGTGCCCGGGCGAACGTGGGCTACTACAAGTACCACATGGAGGGCCTTTACCGCGGCACCTTCCAGACGCACAAGGTCATGTACAACCCCTACTATCACATGACCCAGAATTTCATGTCGCTGATTTCAGCTCTTGAGGAAGTGCCGACGAACCAGCCGATGGTGAAGAAACACATCCGTAGAGAAGATATTGCCCGTGCTAAGGTGGAGCCCCGGGAAGACGGCAGAGAGACGGTGCTCAGGAAGCTGCGTGAGCAATTTGAAATCAAAGACAATCACAAGCTTGTGCTGCTGAATGCCGGTGCTGGAAACTTTCTTGCCATCAGGAAATGGCCGCTCGAGAATTTCATTGCGTTTTCCAGGCAGGCCCTCGAGATGCCGGACACAGTAATCGCTGTCGTCGGAGTGCCGGCAGATCATGAAGAAGGCGAAATCATTCGTGAGAAACTCAAGACGGAACGCTTCATCAATTTTGCAGGCGAAACAGACAACCTTCGTGAACTCGTCGAGCTCTTTCATCTGTCAGTAGCGCTGGTCACCAACGACAGCGGGCCAGCGCATTTTGCTTCGTTGACCGATATACGGGTTATCACACTTTTCGGACCTGAGACACCATCGTTGTATGGGCCGGTGGGCGAGCAATCGTTTCCTATGTACAGCAACTACGCGTGCAGCCCGTGCGTTTCGGCCTACAACCATCGCAAGACGAAATGTGGGGATAACAAGTGCCTCCAGGCGATTACACCGGAGTCTGTGTTCGAGCAGGTGCGGCCGGTGCTGGAGTGATTTGTCACCGTCCTGTCGGCCCGCCACCGGGGAACCGTTCAAGGCTGGACCGCAGTTTGAGATACCAGTTCTCGCCTTCCTTCTTCCAATACAGGATGATTTCCGGTTTGCGTACATCATTCACATTGAGGGTGCGTACAACGCATCGGGTCTTGACCCGACCGAGCAACCCGGACGTATCGACTTCGCCAAAAACGACGTTGTATTCCTGAATATCAAGTTGTTCTGGTGGAACCTTGAACAGGCTTTCGATCATCTTGGGAATGTTTGCATCCTTGCGGTCGGTCGCATTGTGGAAGTTGCCTGCCTCCGCATATTCCTTGAATTTGACACATTCAAAGAACCGTCTTGTCTGCTGGATGATGATTTGCCGATCGCTTTGCAGCCCTGGAACTTTGCCTGAGAGGAAGAGGTAGCCCACCGCGGTGGCAACAGCGATGAGCAGGATGATGGTGAGAACTTTTTTCATGACGAATTTAATTGTCGTCTAACTTGAGCTTCGCTGCCGCGATAAACATGAATACAATTATTCCCAGCGTCAGCATGGCGGCTGACTTAAAAATATCTCCCCATTCAATCTCATCCTGGATTGCCTTGATGGCTTCGTAACTCCACTTTGTAATCGTGCAGAATTCGATCTTCGAAGGAATGTTGTTTTCGATGTTGTCGCCAAGGATGGCTTCCGAAAAGATGACCTGTGGTATCAGGAGTATGGGCACTGTGATGGTCGCTGCATAAGAAGATTTTGCGAACGCTGAGATGGCAAGCCCGAGGCTGGCGGCGGTCATGCCTGTCCCCGTAAGTACGAAGAAATAGAGCCCGTGATTGAGGGTGTCCTGGTGCAGATGCATCATCTGGCCTTGAACGACCAGGAGCAGGATGGTCTGAATTCCAGAGATCAGACTGAGGGTCACCAATTTTGCGATCAGGTATGACCAGAGATTCAGGTTAAACATCCGTTCCCGCTCAAGGACAGCCCTCTCACGCACAATCGAACAACTGGCGTTCATGCAGCCCATCCAAACCGCTGCCACCGCCATCACAAAATAAGTCTGAAGGACCGGCTCCTGATTTCGCCAGCCAAGTCCGATAAACCATCCGATCAGTGGGGCCTGGAAGAGCAGGATCGTCAGCGTCCCGAACGAGCCCAAGAGGATCTCCACGTTCCGGGCGAGCAGGATGTTAAGTTGTTGTGCGAAGCCTGGTCGTTTCAAGATTCCCATCCTTCAGTTACAGGCAGACAGGGAAGATTCTGAAAACGTTCTTGCCCAGTGTTTGGCGTCATTCTCTCTGATTGCTTTGAACACGTCGGCGATATGGACGATGCCGAAGTGTTGCAGCAGATTCTTCAGATCGCCGGCGAATATCATGTGTCCTTCCATGAGTAATACGATGCGATCCGCCACATCGAGGAACTCCATGGAATGGGTTGTCAGCACTATAGTCCGGCCCTGCTCAGCCAGTATCTGCAGGAACTTCAACAGGTCTTCCTCGGTGCCGGGGTCAAGTCCGGAGGCGGGTTCATCCAGAATAAGAATCGCCGGATCGGCAAGGAGCTCGATGCCGATATTGACGCGCTTTCTCTGTCCGCCGGAGAGCTTCGAAATCTTGTGGCTTTGTCTTTCCGCCAATCCGAGCAGAGCGGCAAGCACACCGATACGAATTTGGATATCAACTTCGGTCAGGTCCGGATCCAGTCTAAGTCTTGCCGAGTAATAAAAAGCGCTTTCGACACTGAGCTCTCGGTGAAGCACGTCATCCTGGGGCACGTAACCAAGCTTTTGCCGGTAGTCCTCTTTGATCTCTGCCAGATCCTGGGCTCCCAGAAACGCTTTACCGTCCGATGGCTCGACGGTCGTTGTGAGGCATTTCAGCAGTGTGCTCTTGCCCGATCCCGAAGGGCCGATAATCGCCGTGATTTGACCCGGATGAAAGCTCAGACTGATTTTCTTGAGTATCTCGTTGCCGCCGGCACGAAAGGAAACGGACTTCAGAGATAGACTTTCGCCATCAGTCATCGTGATAGATTCTTCAATTTGGGACGCTGCTCGAAGGTGGCGCCGATAGTTCAGTTACGAAGGCAGTTAATATATCGCAACCGGTGATTGCCATCCCATAAATTCAGTACGGCCGAAATTGGCCAGAATTCCGTTGGCATGCTAAAACGCGAACGGTATTCGATTTCGACAGTCAGACACAATCTGACTTTTGTTACAGACAGGAGGCAAGACATGAATGTAAAGGGAGCAGGTGGAACTGAAGGCGGCCTCGGACTTTTCGCTTTTGGCTTCATACTCGCGGCCGCCGGGGCTTATCTCTTTGTCGATTCCGTGCGCGTGGTTTCTGGTCACGGAATCTTTGGTGGAATGATGGGGCGGATTGGCATGGGAGGGACGACTACCTCGATGGGCCTGATCTTTGTGCCCTTCTTCATTGGTGTCATTCTGCTGTTCTACAATTCCGACTGGAAGCTGGGCTGGAGCCTGGCCGGGCTGGGCCTTATTATCATCGTCGTGGAAATTCTGAGCGGGATTCGCTTCTACATGAATATCAAAGTGAGCCACATGCTCATGCTGCTGATCATGATGGCAGGTGGGTGCGGTATGATGCTCCGCTCATTCAAAGATGGCGGAAAAGCAGGTGGACATATCGGCCCGCGTTAGGCACCGACCAAACAAACAAGAGATTGTGGAACTATCTTTCTCGTAATCCTACTCGCAATCTTTCTCCACATTTCTGCGAGCAGATTCACTTCTAACCGATCACGCGGCGACTCCCTGGGCAAAGATTCAGAAAGTAGAGGATCTGAGATTACGAGTGGGATTACGAGGAAGTTGTCTTTGGCTGTGGTAGAAAAATTTGGGTAAAGGGGCGGGAGGCTGCCTGGGGGTGATTCCGGGGATACCGGACTATTTGTCCTGCGATGGAGTCTGTGTTTCCTGTTCGGTAATCAACACCGAAGGGGTGATTCGAAAGCCCTGGTTTTCAGCCCGGTCCAGGTTGAAAGACAGTTCGCTGTCTAACTGCTTTGCGACCTTCTTGGGGTCTTTCTCGGTGGATTCTTGCTCGTCATCCGTTTGTGATGTTTCAGACCCGACCTCGGCTTCGGGTGCATTATCACCTTCACTCAGGGAGCTGGTTGATGAACTTCCATCTGGGCCAGTTGTTCTTTCCCCTCTATCGCGCGCCGCTTCAGACGTCACAAAACTCTGCGCCTCACTCTCCAACCTGGTGGGATTAAAAAGGACAAGTGCCTCCAACTGTGCGCGGCTGAACTGGATGCCCCTCAATTCCTCAACCCGACTCGTCTCCGTGCGGATGAGTTCACGCCGTTGATCTTGGCTAATCGAGGTTTTGGGACGGCTGGCCGGAATTATCTTAGACGCTGGCTCTTGCGGAAATCTATCCGATCCAGACTCTGAGGGTCTATCTTCGGCTGGCGGTCCGGTGTCCCTCGAGGTTTCTTGTTCTTCGGCTGAAAGTTCTTCGACCACCTCTTCCTCTTCAGTTACCTCTTCTTCTTCAGTTGCCTCTTCCTCTTCAGTTACCACTTCCTCTTCAGTTACCTCTTCCTCTTCGGTTGCCTCTTCCTCTTCAGTTACCACTTCCTCTTCAGCTACCTCTTCCTCTTCAG
>JAQBXN010000108.1 GCA_027625095.1 Planctomycetota bacterium
CGACAAAGCATTCAGTACCAAGCTCTGCGGCTCACCTATCCGCTGACACGGGTTCACTGAATATTTACTAAAGTTTCTTCCTGATTCATCGGCGCTAAGTGCAGGCGGATGCGTGCCGGGCTGGGGGCAACCTGATACTGTTCTCACGCGTAATAGACATTCGGAAAACAATGTCGGCGAAAGTCTCGTCTATGGCGGGAGTTCGGCCGACACACTCTCAACTGGAAGCCATCATGCATCACATCAGCTCCCCTCGATCCTATCTTCGAATGACGAGCCTGTTCCTCGGCCTGTCCGTATGCCTCCTCCAACTGCCGGCCTCTGCCGCCGATGTGGATGTGAATGTGGTCAAGACGCTCTTTCAGTTCAAGAATGCAAACGTGACAATCAGCGGCGGCGAACAGCATTTCGTCCCCTGGCTTGATGAGCATGGCCTCTACCTGAAACTCGACAGCCACGTGGTGTTCACGAATGGTCGAAAAATCTCGCTCGATGGCTCGGTCGCCGATCTCGAAGAGTTCAAATCACTGATCGTTTCGGCTGGCGACAAGAGCATTTCAGTTATCGTTGACGGTAAGAGTATTCTGTCGACTGCTCGAACAGGCAAGAACAACGAGGCTTTGCCTAAGGGAGCTGTCCGTTCGGTCGGAGGTTCATCGGCCATTGTCATTTCAGCCGGTGGATCAATCACAATTACCGCGTCCGGCGGAGCGGTGATCGGGGGCCAGGGCGGAGGAGTCCAGGTTGGAGGGGGCGGAAATACAGAGGGCGCCCGAATCAGCGCAGGAAGCGTGAGCATTCAAAGCGGCGGAGACATCAAACTGGGCAGCAGTATTACCGCTGGCGGCGACAAGACGGAGATAAAAGGCCCGCTGGTTAATCAAGGCGGCACAATGAACGTCGGCCGCGCCGTCATCCGTGGGGACGAGAAATACCGGCACCTCATCGCCTTTGAACTATAAGAGGATGGTGGCTGTCAGCGCCCGGCCCCGTAGGGCGAACGATTCAATCGAGGTAAATGGTTTCGTCCCTCGAGTTCAGAGATTTCCGGCGTACGATCAGAGTCCCTGGCGGTTAATCGTAAGTCGCGCGGGTTCACCAGTGATGCTTAGCTTTTCAATCGTCAGCAGCCCGGCACTATCGGCTATGGCCTTTCCCGATTGCAGAGCCTTTCCTTTCGGCAGGAAGCTCCAGGCATAAGCCTTTCCCGGTTCGGTCTTGAACCGCTGTAACCGGCGCAGGCTGACATCTGTTTGAGCGCTGGTGGGAATCTCCACCGCGGGCTTCAAGTCTGCCTCGTTCACCAGGTGAAGATCGATCTCGAATTTATCTTCTTGATCACTGATATTGGTCCATCTTAGCAGGGCGCCGATCTGCCCCACCGGGTCACCACCCAACGCATTTTTGAAAGCGGGGAATTTCTGGTCCGTGCTGCAGTTAGAGAAAACAGGATAGGCCGCATCCCTGCGGATCGAACGCCAGGGGAAAGACAGGGCCGCGGGATGATATTGTGCCACGGAACTTTGGTGGCCATACGGACCCCAGGCGAAAATCAGGGGATACTTGTCTTGACGAAAGGCGTTTACCAATTCTTCCTGGCCTCTGCACCAACCGTCGTTCGGTGCTGAAAAATTGACGAGCACCGGCGGGTCTGGAACCTTCTGATTGAACATGCGCGCCTTGATATGATTCACGCCGGCCGGCACTGCCACGTTCACCGCGGCGAAGATATCGCCCCGGCACATGCCGATGCCGAGACTTCCGCTGCCTCCCATGGAAATGCCGCTGAGGTAGACGCGGTTGCGGTCTGCCTTGCAGGACGTAATGGCCCATTCAATGGTCGTCAGCACCCGTTTCTCGGTAGGGCAGTAGCCGGTGTCGAATTTCCCTTCGCCGCGCTTGATTTCATGGGCACCCCACCACCAGTCATTTTTGTTCTTGCGGCAGTCCAGGTAGAGGACGCTGTGATCCTCCAAACCGGCATAGTGAAACCAGTCAGGGTGTCCAAAGGCATCCCGAAGAACCGCGTCGCCACTGTGTCCGGCGGAGTGCAGGACCACGTGTAGGGGCTGGTTCTCCGGCTTGCCAGCGAGTGGCAACAGGTAGAAATAGTCTTCCTGCGGCTGCGCGTATCCCCATTCGGGAATACTTTCGTGCTCGTAGCGCAAGACCTTGCGGCCCTTCATTTCTGTCTCGTTGACCAGTGTCATTTTAGGGTTACCGAAACTACGCTCGGCGACCGCCTCTTCGGCCATTGCCGTAGAGGTAAACAATGCAAATACAACGACTGCGACTAAACAATTTTCTATGACTGACATCATTCGTTACTCCTTGGTTCCCGAGCGGAATTTGTTTTCTTCATAAGGCTCAGGCTCTCGTCAGTTTCCAGACATCTCTTTCCATGTGATTGCCGGCAATCATCCACAGGGCGTCCTGAAAGACGTAAACGCTGGAGGCATGGCGCGGTTTCCAGGGAGTGTTGGGCACTTCATACCATTCGACGCCATCTGCCGAATACCAGACGTCATTGCAATTCCTTACCCGTGCGTGAGCGTCTGTCTGCGATGCTCCTTCAAGCACCCACAGCTTCCCGTCAAAGGCTGCGGTATCGTGATATACCCGTGGAGGGAAGGCTGCCGCTTCAGTGTGGCATTCCCAGTGCACGCCGTCGTCAGTGCTCCAGACTTCATTTAGCGGAACATGATTTCGCTCATCTGGTTTCTGATACATTCCTCCGCCCAGCAGCCACATCCTGTCATGCAGAATGACGCTGCCACCGATCATTCCGCGGGGTGACCAGGTGGCGCCGCGCGGCACGATTTGCGTCCAGTGGATGCCGTCTTCTGAGTTCCAGATATCCGAGTAATAGCGTTGCACCTCGGGAGCGAACTGGGTGAGTGTCTGGCCACCCATGACCCAGATTTTGTCCTTGAAGACGGCAGTGTAGTGGAGGACTCTCGGCCCCCATGGTACGTCGGCCCCTTCGTTGACCCGGTGCCAGGTCTCGCCGTCTTCCGAATTCCAGACATCGTTCTGGTAATGCCCGAGGAGCGGATCACCGCCGACGATCCACATCTTATCCTGATAGACCACGTAACCCGCGGTGTGACGCGCTTCCCAGTCGGAAGCAGGGTCGAAAGTGTCATCAAGATGAGTGTTCGGCTTCACCAGGGTCCAGGTCACGCCGTCCGGTGAGTTCCAGACCTGATTGTTACAGTTCGAGTGGATTGGATTCGTGATCTTGTCTTGCGGGTCCCATCCACCAATAAGCCACATCTTGTCTTTGTAGACCAGCGCGCCAGCGCCGTCCCTTCCAGGGAATTCAGCATCATCAGTGACAAGGGTCCAGACGTATTCGGTTTTTGAAGTGTCTTGGTGCATTTGGGTGTGTCCAACGAATGAAGAAAGAAAGGGGCGTCCAACGAATGAAAGGAAACAACGAATGAAGAAAGAAAGGGGCGTCCAACGAATGAAAGGAAACAACGAATGAAGAAAAAAGGCTTCCAACGAATGAAGAAAACGCCCAACGGATGAAGAAGGAAATTATTCTTTGGGTGGTCTGACGCCTTGGATTTGTAGAGAATTTCTTGAGAAGCAGCCAATGAGGCCGACTTCTGCAGGTGTAAATTTGAGATAGGTTTGAACGACTCGGACATCCGCAGCAGTGACTTGGTCATTCAATGCGGTCACTTCAACCAGAACACGGTTCTCGACGAGTACAGACGTCACGGAACTCCGGGCAAGGTGCACCCCCTCGTATGTTGGGGTAATGCTGGCTTCCGCCTGATATGCGAGGCCACGATCAGCCAGCTCGATCAGCAGTAATTCTCGATAGACATTCGCCGTGTAGCCGACACCCACCTGTTTGTGGACAGTCAAAAGCGACTGTCTGCACTCCGCGGTAATGGGGCGCAAACTGTCGGTCATGATGTCCTTGATGTATGAGTAATCCTGCTCGACGTGGTGTGGCGCGGGAGAAAACGGCAGCCTCTCTTGCATCACGTCGTTTTGTCCCATGTTTACAAGGATGCCAAGTCGATAGTCCCACAACTTGCAATAGTTGAGCGTCTGCGTCTTATCCGCGGGAACAAAGCCCTCCCGCCTCGATTTCAATTCAAGAATAATCTTTCCCTCGATATCAAAGTCCGGCTCAAGAGTCATCACCTTTCGCCCTTTGTAGACAATTGGTCTTTTTGACCTGGGCTTCTCAACAAAAGAAATGTTCTCCTTTGTCAGCCAGCGGGAGAAGCCCTCCTGGTGTGTCTGTTCTCTTGGCAATGGCCCAATCTTGTTATGGATTTCATAGAGCCCACCAACAAGCTGATACGAGAGTGCCGGGTAAATCAAATCCTGATTGTCTTCTTCTTCCTTCATTCTTTATTCGTTGTTTTCTTGAATTCGTTGGGAGCCCTTTCTTTCTTCTTTCATTCTTTATTCGTTGTTTTCTTGAATTCGTTGGGAGCTCTTTCTTCTTTCATTCTTTATTCGTTGTTCCCTTGAATTCATTGGAAGCCCTTTCTTCGCTCTTTATTCGTTCTCAGCAGAGGTCCAATCTCGGCGATGCGAAGCGACGCTTGCCCGGCCAGGTAGAGCTTTTCGTTCTGAATCAGAAAATTGCCGTCTTCTTCGATGACTGCCAGCGGCTTGATGGTCTCCGCATGTGGGTCGACCCGCAGGAGCGCGCCGCCACCCGACACCCAAATCGATCCGTCCGGCGCATCACAAAAGGCGCGCCCTGCTCTTCGGCATAGCGAATAAGGTGTATCAATGCGCGTGGTTACTTTCATTGTCTCCAGTTCAAGGAAGAAAAGCGTTGTGTCCCCGTAATAAGAATCGTCCGCTTCGTGGAGGGTAGGCACAGCCGGCATACCGAGCCCGACAAGTTTGCCAGGCGTCGCTTCATGAATGGAAGTCAGCACTTTACATCCTGGAAGAGGGACGCACTGTTTCGTGATGGTCTGAGTAGCGACGTCAAAGAGAAAAAGAATTGCCTCGTCCGGCTCATCACCGGAGAACAATGGATCAGGACTTGTCCAGGTGACGCCGGCGATGACCTGTCCGCCCTGGATGGCCGTAAGAGCGGTAACTCCCAGAAATCGGAATGGAGAACGCAGGGCGCCCGATTCACCCGTCCTCGGATCAAACCAAATCAGGGCTCCTCCCCGATACCATCGGCTTGCAGATGCGGCCATGTATATGCGGTCATCAGCGCCGTTGCAGAGACTCCAGAGGCGGTGCACGCCAAGCATCTCGCCGTCGGCTTCAAATTCATGATAAGTCTGAAGGTCGCGCGGGTTGCTTTCAGGCGACTTCTTATCCTTCGACATCTTCACGGGCTGCGAAGTGTCCAACACGGATAACCTTCCACTGGGATAGCCGCCCCAGTACATGTCTTCGCCATGATTAGTCGCATCGTACATGCTGAACCCGAAGAGGTCGGGGCAGTAGGTGCTCTGTCCGTCGACCGGATCATGGATAGACATGCAGTAAGACCCCCACATGTAAATGCGGCCATCAGGCCCGGTGGAGAGATTGTCCAGGATTCGCTCGGAAGTAGGAACTTCAAACTCGATCTCCTGCCAGGTCTCTGCTTCCCTTAAACGATGACGCAGCCTGCAGATCGGTGCCCGTTCAATCCATTCGATCTCGAATTGCTTATCGAGTGAGGTAGATAGATAAGTCCACGGTCCGACTTCAGGCGCCTCATCGATGGGGACGGCCTTCCCGTCCTGAAGTACGGCGAGCCGATCATAATTTTTGCTCTCGTTGGCCTTCGGGCCGATTCGGACATATGGCCTGCCGTTGTTGGGAATGATGCGCGCTTGGCCTTCGTGAAGAATTTCAACAGTGTTGGTCACCGGATCGTAAACGACGAGAGCGAAGCCGCGTGGACCAGGGACCGCATAGATTCTTCCATCCTCATCGGCGGCCAGGGGAGATCGCCAGCAGTAGAGTGCCCGGGTCGTCAATCGGCCAAGACCTTCAACAGTTTCATTTTCCATATCGATCCTGGCGAGGAGCCCAGGATAACCCATCACATACAGCCGTCCTTGCCGGTCTTCGCACCAACTTGAGTAACTCCAACCGTCGAGACCGCTCCCCAGGAGTTTCATCCCACATGTTCCAGGATTGAACACTGCAACCCGGGCGGGTTTACCAGCAGGAGCAAAGTAGATGCGGCCGTTCTCGGCCAGATACGCCGATGTCGCGCCGGAGCTGTAAATCACATTGCTACCGGAATCAAAGGGGACCTCGTGTCGACGAATCACATTCGTTTGCAGATCAATTTCGATCAGCACTCCCGCGCAGAACACGTAGTAACTCGTGCCCTGCCCGTCCGTACCTGGCGCGAGCAGGCTTGGCCCGGCAGTGGGGACTTGTGGAAGAGGCGCCGTGGTCTTCATCTCAAGTTTTGGGAGGCCCATGAATGAAGGATGCACACCCGGCGGCTCCTCATCCAGCCTGGCAACGCCAACACGATCAAGTCCGTCAGGAATTTTGGTTAGTCTGGCCATGTTAAATGCCACTCGATTCAGTCAAGGAAGTGTATCGGCTTACCATGCTCCGATGCTCGAACTGAACACCAGGAACTCCGGAGACATTCTTTACCACCAGACGGCCTACCCATCGTAAAGGCGCCGGAAGTCGCCGCCGGGAAGGTTGTCCGCAACGTGTCGGTTCCGGAAGAGTGTCCGTCTCATCGGAGGCATCGATTCGAAGATTTCCGGATGGGGCATTCTTTGGGGGGACCAACCGCTATCGACCGGATTGTAGAGACTGAATATGGCAACTCGATCATGTTCTTTGTCTTTCCATTCTGATGCACTGTGGGTGGTGGCCTCAGCGAAAATGATCAGCGAGCCGGCTGGACAGGAGTAGGACGACCAGACGTCTGAATCGGGGTCTTGGATTTCTTCCGGCGCCGCGTAAGCACCTTTATGTGAGCCGGTAACGAAGAGCGTGCCGCCCTGCTTCTCTTTCACCGGATTCAGTTCCCAGACAAACCGGGTGTGGGGTGAATGTGCCTTGCCGGGATGCGCTTCGTAGAAGTGTACGTCCTCGGGAAAACGGAGCAGACCGCTTCCGTTGTGAGGTGCCAGCCCTGCTTCTCCTGGTTTACGATGCATCACATTACAGAACGAATGCCCGAATCCGTAGCAGTCTTGCGAAGAGAGCGGCGGATATGCGGTAAATTCATTCAGAAAGCCGACGACTACCGGGTGATCCAGAAGGCGCTGCAACGGCATCGCCAACGGCGTACGCAGATGTTTAGGTATCGATTCCGGATTCTCGCGGATGCGGACGGCATAATCCCGCATTTCACACAATTCGTCACCAGAAAGGACATTCTCAATAACCAACCATCCGTCCTTGTCGAAAACATATTTCTGTTCATCGGTGAGCGGGATGACGGATAGACCGTCTGAATTTCTCGATGGCAATTCTCCTGAAATGTTTCCGAGCGGTTGCCCGAGGTTCTTGTTGATTATGTAGGGTTGTTGACTGTTCATGGGTGATTGATTGTCGTTCTTGGAGCCAGGCGATCTGCTCTACGGCATATACGGACTCGTCATGCCGTTGTAGTCTCCGCCCACGACATTACTGTCGGTGAATGTGCCACGGAACAATGTTTGACGTTTTGGCGGCATGCTATCCAAGAGCTTCGCCTCGGGTGACCAATGATGCCATCGGGTGGTAACCGTGTTGTAAAGATTGAATACCGCGATGCGGTCCCCTGTTTCGTCAGCCCACTCACCAGCGCTATGGGTAATGGATTCAGTGAAGAGGATCACCGAACCGGCCGGGCACGAGTAAGTGTCCCAGAGGGGTGAAGACGGGTCGCGAGCGCTGTTTGGGGCCGGAAAGGCTGATTTGTGACTGCCTGATACGACCATCGTCCCTCCCCGGCCTTTCTTGACCGGATTCAGTTCCCAGATAACACGGGTCAGACCGCTCCATGCCTTGCCAGGAAACATCCGGTAAATGTGGGAATCGCCAGAGAACCGATACAGCCCACTGCCGTTGTGTGGTGAGAATGTCCCCCTGTCTCCATTCACTGAGCGATGGACCACCTGCGACGTTTCCAGTCGAAAACCGTAACACTCCAGGCTCGTCAACGCGGGGTAGGCAAGAAACTCGTTTAGAAAACCTACAACGACCGGATGGTCCGCGAGCCGCTGTAACGGGCCTCCCAGGCCGCACCGCTCATGTTCCAGAACGGTTTCCGGCTCGTCCCGGAGCCGCATGCAAAACTCGCGCATCTCGGTCAGCTCATCGTCATGAAGTATGCCGGGGACAAGCAGCCATCCTTTACGGTCGAAGTCGTATTTCTGTTTTTGAGTCAACTCGACCACGGGCAGGCCATCCGCGTTGGCCTGTGTCATGTGTCCCGGCGGAATGTGCAATGCACTGCCGAGATTTTTGTTAATGCAGTATGGGGAATCAGACTTGAGCTGTTTGAAGTCCATGGCGAAACGTTAAGGTAGTAGCGGAAATGTAGAAATCACAGACCGGACTGCTAACCGTCCATTACGGCAATTCGCGGAATGGAATAAGCATTCCGCTCTATGATGAGACTATTACCCCCAGCGGAAGACAAATACCAACCCGTTGCGAGTGGGGTTGTAGTTTCCAGGCTCCAAGAGATTGAATCCCCAAAGAGGTCCGTTGTGAGTATGACAAAGCTTCGAAACGTGCTGCGACGTCCGATCAACGATAACGCGCGCACCCGGCGCTACCAGGAGCGAATCGACGATGCCATCGGGGCCGGAATCCAGTCCGTAAACGAATCCGCCGGGTGGCCGCCTCATTACTACGCCTTTTCCTGGCTCAGCCCAATTTCCCGCTGGCATGGAAATGAACAGATTCTGGAAATGTGCCAGCGGGGACTGGCAGATTGGTCCAAGCGGTCGTTGAACGACGAATTGTCCGATATCCGTAACTGGGATCACACCTGGTCCTTCGAAGGCATTGCCTACGCCTACATCTGGACTGAGGACGCGCTTACTCAAGAAACGAGGGAATTGTTCCTGAAGGCATGTGCGCACAACGCCAGCATTTTCACCCAACGGACCAACATGGGCACCGTAGGAAATCAGTGCATGTCCGGCATCCTTGGCGATCTGCTATACGGATGCTTGCTTGATGATGAAGCCCTCATTCAATTGTCCCGGCAACGCTTCGACGAGTTCGGCCCCAAAGTCATCATGGAATCCGGGCAGGTAAACGAGCAGTACGGCCCATGCCCGAACTACTCTTCCGGCGCGTTCGTTTTCACCTTCATGTATGTCTTGTTGGCCGAAATCGAAGAATGGCGCCCCCGGATAATCCAAGCCCTGAGATGGTTTCGGTGGATGCACACTGAAAGCCTCTACGTATTCCCCGGCCCGAGCTCAAGAAAGTATTACAGCCGTTGGATGATCCATCTCCCACTACACACTTTCGCGGGGCTCGAATACGCTTCCGCTACACAACCGATGTTCCTGGATTTTCGCGATCGATACGAAGCCCTTGCCGGCGACAGATCTCACCAACATATCTGCTCCACGGATACCATCTCCATCCTGCTGAACACAGGGGAAGGCTCGGGCACCAATCTCCAGCAGGCCACTGAATGGAATCAGCCGTTGACCGAATTCTACGAGCAGACCTGGTTTCTCCGCAGCCCAATCAAATATGCACTGGTACGAAGAAAGTATCAGACGGCGATCTGTTTCACTGGCTGGCTCCCGATGATGGGACTGCAGACGTGGGCATGGGGTCAGGAGCCGCCGATTATTCATCCCCTTCACGGAGCGGTTTCAAGCACGCTGGCCTGGGGCATTGATACAGCGGCGAACTCGTCAGACCACTACTATTACGGACACGGCGCTGGTGTGATGGCTCCTGCCGTGATATGGCGCCCACACGGCAGCAGTCGAGAGAGCCTGCCTGACGAGCCGCCATTCGTGCTCTGGCGACACAAACAACTGATCCAACTGGCCATATTCACCGAGGTCTCCACAGTCATTATTCACACTGGCGAAACGGGCCGGCGCGTCACCCGCTGGGCATTGAACCCTATTGAGCCGGCCACACCTGTCATTGAAACTGGAGTTGTGCGTTTCGAAGACCGCATTGGCCGGATTTACTCCCTGAAAGGACGGCCGAACATCGAGGAGGGCGTAGGTGAGTATCGTGAAGAAAATGAAGAGCGAAACCTGGAACTGCTGACCTGGGAAACGGAGGACAACGAATCCGCGTTCGCTTTCTCCAATGACAGTTTCGAGTTCTTAAGAGACGACTTGTCTTCAGGCCGAACACTTGATTTCAAGGACGAAACCGGGACCTATCGGGCTGACATCTCGAACATCCTCGATGAAGATGGCTACCTCCACCGCGACGAGCTGACTGCACAGATTAAACGCATTCACGTCGATGGTGAGGCCTGACCCAGGTTATTCCCAACAGATTAGATGTTGACTGAAACCGAGTTGATGACGAGGGTCTCTTCGGTGTTGGACTGGCTCGATGCGGCCGCATTGATGGCTGCGCCGCCGTTCTCTGTGACGCTACCGCATTCATCGACGCCACCGGCCGCGCTTTGGCCGAGGTCCTGTTCCTGCGATGAAGAGGCCGAATTGATGGCGGAATCGTTCATGAAGGAAGAGAGCAGATTTGCTGAGCGATTTGTCAGGAAGGATTCATTCCTCGCCAGGTTGATAGTCCCGCGCAGGTCCACGGTGTTCATCAGATTGGCCTGATCAATATTGGCCGCCTGAGTCAAAGTATTTGAGGCGTCGCCGCCATCTGCGACAGCGACCTGCTGGAATGGTGAGGCTGCAGAGCTCTGGCGTTGACCCGATGCAAAGATAGCCTGAGCGGAGGCATTGTTAGAAAGAGCCTCGATTGTGCGGAATCGCGATTGGTTAAATGCAGTGCCTTCTTCGTTTGCCGTGGTGGTTGCGGTGACATTACTTGTCAGATCGACATCGAAGACCTGCGTTGCCGTGGCATCCTGATCCAAATTATTAAAGCCGGTGCTGGCGGTACCTGAGAAATCTTCGAGTTTCGCGAATGCGCTCTGGCTCCCCCTGATCCTGGGCCACGTTCAGCGCACCTCGTGCGAGGAAATCCTCCGCGTTTGATCCTGACAGGTATTTTTCCAGATGCCGGGGACACCGGAGGCGTCGACATCTCGGCGACCGGCGGGTCCGTCCAATTGAAAGCAAATACCGGCATCGGAACTTCCGGCAATCTCATCGAAACCCAGATCGGCACGCTCGCCGCCCAGACCACCACTTCCGGCGGGGTGTTTATCACCGAGACCGACGGACTGACCATTGGCAGCGCGGGAAGCCTCAACGGCATCACCACTGCCTCGAGTGGTGAAGTTGTTCTTTCCGCCTCCGAAAGACCGGAGCGGTCACCGGCGACAGCGGCACCATTACTATCAGCTCTGAAGACGACATCCAGGTCGGGGATGCCAGCGGCACTGCGGTAAACGCCAGCGGCGCAACGGTGATTCTGATTGCAGATAACGATTCGGATAACACCGGCGCCATCACTGACGGCGGAGGAAAGATCGTCGCCACAAGCTTGAAGCTGCAAGCTGGCAGCGGTGTCGGAACATCTTCTAATCCTATCGATACACAGGCCGGCGCTCTGGCCGCATCCACATCGACCTCCGGGTGACTATCAACGATTTCACTTTCCCCCGGCCGATCAAGATCCAAGCCCCGGTCGGAAACGGCACGATCACACTCAACGGCGATATAAAAATGAAGAACGCGAACCAGTCGGTCGAACTGGTCGCAGGAAATGATGTCATCCTGAAGGGCTTTATCAGGGCCGAGGGAACAGGCGCTATCACCATCACCGCAGACGAAGACGGTAACGGTGACGGGGACATCAAAATCGGAGGAAATAATCACGCCCAACTTGTCACCGATAACGGTGATATAACCATTTCCGCTCAAAATATCCGTATGGGCAACGATGAGGGCTACACCGGGAGAATCCAAAGCAGCGGTGCAGCGAATCTCTTCATGAACATCACAGGCACCTTCGATATTGGACCCCGTTCAACAATCAAGATGAGAGAAGATGTCACCATTACGGCTGGCGGTAACATTCTGGTCGATACCAGCATTGAGTCTAAGGCAGGTGACATTGCTATTCGCAGCACCGGCGGCGACGTTACCTTCGGTTCACGAGATCACGCCCAGGTCTCCGCCAAGAGCGGCACGATAAATATTCAGGGCGATACGGTAAACCTGGGCGGCGGCTACACGGTGAAGATCAAGAGCACCCCGGTCATTACCATCAACCCACCGGTCGTTCCATAAGTAATAATTAGAGCCACGGATGAGAGAACCATGGGGCCACGGTCGGTTCCAGAAATCCTGTCACCAATCCATGGCTCGTCCAAGACGCTACGATTTACCCCAAGCTTTTTGCCATGTTCTGTCAAGCCTCTCGAACGCACGGATCAGGGGCGAGGCTGCGCTTCAGAACGATAAAAAGCTCCAATCAAAATTGAAGTAAGGCGAATGGCAAATGGGGGCCTGATCCAGGTTATTCTCTTGGGGAGTCTTCTTCTTCCAGAGCCCTCGCGGAGCGAGAGCACCACCTCTTCGGTTGGCCGTGTCTGGCGAAAAGAACCGATCAAATCATCTCGACAGACTGTCTTTGATTCCGCTATCCTCGCCGCGAGTCGTCCCACGATGATTCAAACCAAATAGAGGAGTCGAGAAGTGATGTCTTGGCGAAGCCGCGTCCTGCAATTGCCTTTGCTGGCTGTTCTGGTTCTGATTCAGCCGAATCTCCACAGTGAACCGATTCCCGCACTGGAGAATTCCTTCCTGCGACTGGAATTCGATACCGAAACAATCGGCAAGGTCAAATCCACTGTCTATAAGCCGGCCCGACTGCAGTTTGCTGACGAGTTCAGCAGTGAAGCATCCGTGTCTCAAATTGGGCAACTGGCTGATGTCGTTGGATTCAAAGTTGCCAAGACTACGGATGCGACCGCGTTAGCCTTCGAGACCTCTCTGCCCGCTAATCCCGTGCTTGGCAACAACCCGGGCAAACAACTCGAACTCCTCTACTATCGGTACGGTGACACGACGAAGCTCAGCCTGACGAAGACTTATCATCTGGTCGCTGATTCACCCGTGTGTGAGGTCATCTACCGGGTTCAGAACACCGGCCAGGATACACTTACGTTCTGTCTTCAATTTGAGAGAAGGCTCAACCAGGGCAAGACGCCACTCCAAGCGATGCTGCCTACGATCGAGGGCGTTTGTTCTCCTTCGAGCGGATATTTTTATGACACCACGGCGACATGGACGGCCCGAATCGGCTCCGGGATCGCGATTGTTTCCGAATACGCACCCGACACTACATCCTGCCTGACGCCGACCGGAGCTGTGACCACAGAGATTACCCTGGATGCTGGCGCGAGTTGGAGCACGACTACTCGAACATCCTTCCTGGCCGGACTGAACGAAATCGCTGAATCCTTCCAGGGCATCGCCGCGGATCTCGTCTTCCCAGTTCCGCCGGATGTCCCCGTCAGAGATCCCGCGCGAAAGACTATCGAGGACGAATTCGCTGAAGCAGGCGACGTTGATGGCAAGAAAGAAGACGGCGGAGACGGCCTTAATGCCGAACTGACCCGGAAGGCATTTCTTGCCGGGAAAGCTGTTCCATTCAGTTTGAAGTTGAGCAGTACACGAATTGCAGAACTCTCTCTCAAAGGGACAGCGTCTCTCAACCTGGGTTCAAGGACGGTGGATCTTGGAAGTGCCGAACTATCGCTACAGCCGGGAAAAGTGAATGCCGCCCTTTTTACGTTTACACCTCCTATGGCTGGCACATGGATTGTTCGCATCAGTGCTGAAGAAAACGGAAAGCCAATCGGCACCTTCGAGGAGCCACTCGTTGTAGATTTCCCGACTGGCTTTTATCTCCCGGGAGTGGCCGCCAAGAAAATCAAGAAAACAGGCAAGGAGTTTGAACGTTTTCGCCTGGAGCGTTTTCGTGATCCGAGCACGTACGATCAGCATAGTATCTCCTTTGAGATGACTGAAGAGATTCAGAACCCACACATTACTTATGCCCGCCCGCTGGCTGGTGGCCCCTTGCGCACGCTGATCTGCATGCCTTTCAGGAGGTCGCGTGAGGTCATCGAAATGAAGCTGCGACTCGAACTGGATATGGATTGCGTCCTTGTCGGCGGGGACGGATATCGGATGCCGCCTGGCCCAAAGACCAAGAAAGAGAAACCGCTCAAACTGCTTCGAGCGCCCGCGGACGAAGCGCTGGCCATTAAGAAAGCGCTCAACAAGAAACCGGAACTCATATTCTTCGGCGTCACTTTCTGGAACTGGTGGCTCCCAGATGTTCAGCAGGAGATTTTGCGCCAGGTGAGGGAAGGCACGGGTCTGATTCTGATGCCGCCGTTAGACCTGCCGTACGAGTTCGAAAATCTCGACGAATTTCACGAACATTCGAAAGGTACCGTCGTGAAACGCGCGGGTCGCATCGCAGTCGGCCCCGATCCGGTGCTTGCCGGGAGTGAGGCGCTGATGGAAGAGGTAGCTCGCGAATGCATCGTCACGGCCAGAGGCGAACCGAAAGTCTCCCTCTCGTGGACGCCTGAAGACGAAATCATTCGCACCTACAGCGTGAGTGTCGAGAACAAAGCGGACAAACCATTCGACGGCCAAATCGAGTTGGTGGCACACTTCAATCTGCCGGCATCCTTTCCCGATGCCTACCGCGGTTCGCCGTTTTCCATGTACGATGAAATGGCGAAGGTGCAGGCAGCGGTGAACCTGAAAGCGGGGGAACGCAAGAGCCTTGAACTGAAGTTCCCTCCCGTTCCATCCGGCAAATACCGCACGTTCCTCATCATCCGAGACAAGGCCGGTGGGGTTATCGACTGGCGAAGCAAAGATCAAACGGCGGTGAGCCCGTTCACCATGGCGGATTTCAGGGTGACTCCCGTTGGAGGTGAAAAGATTCGTCTAGGACGAAGTGACGTGCTTCAGGTGGTGTTCGATGCGGTCAGGAAAGATGAAGGATTTGAAGGCAAAACTGTCGCCTATGTTCACGGTGAGGATCGCTCCCAGCGCATCGTTGCAGCAGGGTCACGTGTTGTTGATTTCGAGAATGGCAGAGCCCCCGTTGCCTTCAAGGTTCCGCTTATTCGTGCCCTGCATCGACTCTTCATTCTGCGTGTCGGCCTGAAATCCGATGGACTTGTAGTTGCCGAGAAGCGGGTGCCTGTAATGGTCGGCCGTGATCCCGGTTACGAGGACAAGTTCCGGTTTACTGTGCTGGATAATGAAGATTCTTTTTCCTATGCGCATGTGCAACTCGACGACCAGGTTCAGGCATGGGATCCGATGGACTGGGCATGGGTCGATATGCGGGGATACGTCTTTGGCGGTTACGCCGGCGACCCTATGGCACTCCCCCCACAAATCTTGGAACAACTCGCACGCGCTAAAGAATACAAAGAACTTGAGAGGACGATGCCAAAGCTGAAAGTGGACCTGAAATCCGATATCGGCCTCGAGCCCAAAGAGGAGGATGATCTCGAAGCACAGATCGGGGAAGAAGAAGAGCAGGAAAAGAAAGCCGCCGAGAAAAAGAATGAGCCCGACAAGCCGATCTTCGTCCGCACTCCTTGCTACAACAATCCCAAGCTCCGCGCCCTTCAATTCGAGCGCGCCACCAAGGCAGCGACTGAAACCTCTGGCGGCTGGCCACAGCGAATCCTCATCGCGGATGAATACCTCTATGGAACGATGAACTCCTGCCAGTGCGAGCATTGCCAGCCGGCATTCGCAAAGTATGTAAAGCAAAGCTACGGCACGCTTGAACGGCTGAACCGCGAGTGGGGCACTAAATTCAAAGCGTGGAATGAAGCGAAGCTCTACGACTTTGATTACGAGCCCAAGCCGCCCGTGCGCGCCCAGTGGCCCAGGGCCCTCGACTCGCTCACCTACAAGACCGTATCCCTCACCGATTTTTGCACAGACCTGAGCAATGAAGCGAAAAAGATCGATCCGGAAATCGACTTTGGATTCAGCGGCCTATTCCACATGAACATCTTCAACGGCACCGAATTCTGGCGCATGTCACAGGTCGGTGACTTCCACCTGGTCTATCGGGACGTTGAAGAATGGCAGTCCTTTGTCGGGACTGAGAAAGCGCATTCGTGGTCGAGCGGTTACGGCCGCAACTACAACCCAAGCCATCAGCGACATCTTCCATGGTCCATTCTCTACCTCGGCCAATGGCGGCTGGGACATTTTACGTCGCAGAATTATCCGATGGCCGGGCCAGACAGCCGACTGCATGCCGGTCCGCAAGAATTCTTTAAAGCGCTTGATGAAGTGCATTCCGGTTACGACGAGCTGCTGCTGGGGCATGAAGTGCGTGATCCCATTGCCCTGCACTGGTCTGGCCCCAGCTTTTTTCTATGCGGGCTCGAGGAGTGGGAACGTTCGCAGGACTCCACGAAGATCGCTGACCTTCAGCGATGGTGCACGCATTCGATTCCACGGCTGGGCCTGCGCCCCTATTACCTTTCGTACGGGATGCTCGAAAGAGGCGAACTCGGTTTCTGGGGTACACCCAAGGTTATGATTCTTCAATATTCGAACGCCATGTCTCAGAGGGAATGCGACACCCTCCGCAAATACGTACAAGACGGTGGTTGCCTGGTCGCCGGTGTAGATGTCGCCACCCGTACTGAACACGGTCACCCCTACGAAACGCCGCCGCTCGATGATGTCTTCGGCATTCGCCGAACCGGAAAATTCCAACAGGTAACCATCCGCAAGGACGAAGAAGATCATTCGAATGACGTGACGATGACCTTGCCCGGCGAAGCCGAGCCGATGACTTTCAATTCGCAATTCACCGGCGCGCCGAATATCGAAACCACTACGGCCACGCTTAATGGTCGATGGGGCACGAAGGAACGCGGCGGCCCCGTTTTCATGGTGAATGAATTTGGCAAAGGCCGAGCCATCTACCTGAACTTTCCACTCACCGGCACCATGGGCGAGGCCAGGGATCGCATCGCACGCTGGCTCTACGACACTACAGACGTCAAACCCTTCGCTTCCGCCCAGGGCTGTAAGCTCAGCCGTTTTCGTGACGGTGACGCCTACTACGCGTGCCTCGAGGTGGCCTATGGCTTCCCGCCCGAGTACTACGAAAAAGTCAGCAAAGAAAGCAAGGTCACGCTGCAGGAGAAACGTCATGTCTACGATGCCCGCCTCGGCATATACCTGGGCGAAACCGATACCTTCCAACCAATGTTCAAAGATCATTCGGTGGCAATCTACACGTGTCTTCCCTACCGGGTGAACGGCCTGACAATTCAGCCGCCTGCGGAGGTGAATCCAGGAGACCTCCTCTCGTGCAATGTGACCATCGATATCTCAAGTGAGAAACAGGTTCGGCACGTCCTTCGGGTTAGCGCCATCCAGCCTGATGGCAAACCACGAAAACTACTTGGCTACAATATCGTCACCACCGACGGCAAAGGGAAGGCCCAACTTCCCCTCGCATACAATGCACAGCCAGGAAAATGGGAGCTTGTCATCCGCGATGTAGCGACCGGTACCGAAGCCAGGCAGCCCTTCATCGTAAGGTGAACAGGTAATCCACCAGAGGCCCGGCGAGGGATGGGAGAGTGGGAGGGTGAGAGTATCCCAATGCCTGGTGGCCTGTTCAGCAAGTCATCTGTTTTTTTTCTGCGAAGGGATTCAGTCGATTAGCCCCAGATTCTAGTCCTGGTCTTTGCCTGCATTTCAGATCGTTCATTATGCCGAAGGGATTGCGGCCTGATGCGGCCTTCGGCCGCAGGGACAGAGGTCCACTGATGAAGGGGCCACGGATATCGGAATCAAAACATCTGCGGTCTCTTCATCCGTGCTTAAGAGATCTCCGCTCCACGCGGCGAAGTACTTGGCGGGAAAGCGATGCGCTTCAGAAACGGCCCTTTCACCGTCGTGACATCCTCTCCGGTGAAAATTTGGGGCCGTTCAGAAGTATCAAAAGTATGGATTGCTTTCCCCTCTGAAAATCCAGCCTCAGCCGCAACGCTGTCCTCCTCGAATCGCGAAATCAAACTTGCAGCGTCCGCTTCACCACATCGCGGGACGAGCAGCATGAGGAAGCGAACCCTTTTCCCCTTCTGGCTTATGTGCAGCCTTGGATGCCTGCCGTAGCTTCCCAGATGAATCGTAGCCGGATTGGTGGTTACCAACCGGATATCTAACGAGTGTTGATTGCCGTTGATGGTGATTCGATCGTCTTTCCACTCGAATCGGTTTCCCTCAGCGGTATGAAGTAAGAGCGTGTATTCGTGCTCATCGTCATCTCCCTCGAAGTCATCAAGCCAGAGTACGTATTGTGGGAAGTCTTTGGCCCAGACTGCGTGGATATGCCGCTCGGCGCGGCGAAGAGTCTGTTCCGAGTTTGCCGCCTCTGCGCAGTTACCCATCGCGTACGCATGGGAGGGGCCCTGGACGAAGCTTTCGATATGGCCCATGGGCCAGCCATCGCCGGTATGGAAATAAGACTGGCCCTTCCCGTCCACAAGGATGAGGTTGTGTGCTTCGGAGGGCTTGCCGTCCACGTTTTCACCTGTCTCCGGGTCCTGTTCAAAATAGCCCGTATCGATGAGGAACCGCTCACCTAAGGCGTACATTGTGACCTGATTATGATCGGCCTGCCGATGCCCGGTGCGCACGGGTTCGCCGCTGATCATGGAGACATGCAAATCATTGGGCCCCCAGCCGCTGCGCATGCTGACGACGCCGCGATCGCGAAAATGTCTGGCAAGCGGGTAGCCACATTTGTCAGGGGATGCGGCCTGGCCGGCCTTGTCGTCCGGCCAGAGGAGCATCCAGGGCACTGCCGAAAAATCGGAAGGAATGTGAGCCGGGTTCACCGGCGACATCGGATGTTCGGGGGCGTGCAACAGTTGGTCATACAGCCAGAGGCAGGCGGGCCTGTCGGTGCAGACGCCGGCAATATAGGGAACAGGGAGCAGTGGTTCGTCACTACAGTCATTAAAGTTGTTTACCCAGCCCTGGGAATACACCATCTCCTGCACCATAAAGTCAGCGGCGCGGCCGAAGCGAACGTCATTGCGCGCATCCCGCTGTCCGCATCGGGCAAAAATGTGCGCCGCAACTGACAGGTGCACCACGTGGCTTGCGCCGTAGCTGGCGCCTTCCAGCAAGGTGCCGTCGCGTCCCACACAATACCGCAGACCCATCTCGATCCAGATGCTGGAGGCTTTTCGACATTTTTCAAGGTAATCCTTCTCGGACGTTTCAGAGTCCTTGAACGCATTCGCCATGATGCCAACACCGACCAGATACTTGCTGCCTCGATTGTTATCGATGAAGCGTGAAGCCTGCGGCGCATTTTTCCTTGCAAGCACACAATTTTCTTCCATGTGCTTGATCAGGAGCAGGCGTTCCTCATCCGTCAGCAGGTGATGAGCCAGGTCAAAAACGAATGCGGTCATAGCAAAGTATTTACCGGAATCGTGAGCAATTCCGTCCCGCCACTGGGTGTACTCGCCGAGGGCATCACAGATCCCTTCGCGAATCAGGGTGAGAAACGCCTCCTTCGCCGTTTCGATGAATTCCGCTCGATCTGCCAGCCAACCGGTGAGCAGCAAACTCACGATGCTGCCAGTGATGATGAAATTGCCCTCGCGGCCGTGCCAGTAAGCATTCTTTCGATCCACGAAATCAAAAAAGTGCTCTGCCTCGGGATCAAGAAACTGTTCACAGCAGCCGACAGCGTGAGCAAGATGAATGCGGCTGCGTGGGCCATCGGCAAGGCGTTGACGCAGCTCAACGGCTTCTTCTTCGGTAAAGAGCAGGAATGGGTGCATCGGAAAGGTTGGAGGAAGGGGCCGGGAAGGAAGAGACCTCTTTTTTTCGTCTTAATCTTTGTCTCAATCTTCGTCAAGAGGCTGCCCGGAAGAGTCCGAAAATGTCGAGGACTTGAGATTCACACTCAAGAACTGGTGCGTGGAGCTGCATCCTCCGTGATGTAGCCGCGGATCACACTTCCTCGTATAGTTCCCAGACCGCGATTTCCCAAGATTTCCGAGGATGACATTGAGGATTTTCAGACTTTCCAAGACCGCAGTTTCGTTGTGCGCGATGGCCCTGCTGGGCGGCAGTGTTATTGCTGAGCCGGCTGCAAAGTCATTCCAGAATCCGCGTATTCTGTTCACCTACGCCGAGCTTCCAGCTCTTCAGTTGCAAAGAAAGAATCCTCGAGAAGGACGCGCCTGGATGCGAATCAAGGCGCTTTGCGAGGCGAGTATCAAGCCGGAGACGGGGCTGGTAGAGTTCCTCTCCACCGCGGATGGCGAACTCATGGACAAACTTAAACTGCAGCGCCGAGTCCTTCGCGGCGTCTATTACAACGCGCTGGCCTACGCTGTCTCCGGTGAAGCAGCGTACGGATACAACGCACGCAATCTGATTATGAAACTGCTTCGTGTCTTCCCCACGAACGGGCTCGATTGGGCCGAAGGTCACGCGAGTATGGGAACCTTGGCCCTGATTTACGATTGGATTTTTCCATTGCTGATACCGGGCGAGATCACCGAGTTGAGGGGGGTGTTGAGCAAGGCATGCCAGAAGAGTTATCTCGACTGGAAGAAAAACTGGGGCAAGTTCCGCTCGGTTCTGGAGGGCAGTTCATACGATACTCGGCTGCCCATTATGGCGGCCCGTCTGGGGCTGGCAGCGCTTGCCCTCGAGAGGAGTGACTACGGAAATTACGACCCCGCTCTGCCACCGGACGAGATCAAGTGGATACAGCGCGCCCTGTTCATGGTGAAGGATTATCTGAACGCCGGAGTCTCTCCGGAAGGTGCGTTCCATGCCGGGCTTTCAACCCCGCTCTATAGACTGGATGAAGTGGCGCTGTTCATTCACGCCATGCGCAAACGCCAAGTGCCCATCTTTGAAGAGTCTCACCTGGAAGGTATCGGAGAGTGGCTGCTTCAGGAGACTACGCCCTGGCCTTACGAATGCAGTTACGGTGACGATGGGCAGTCCGGCCTGGCCGCTGGCAGCTTTCTGGCGATGCTTTCCAGCAAGCACCTAGGCGCGGCGAAGAAGGTGTTCCGGCGGGCCTATTCTTTCGAAGGTGGCTTTGGAATCGAGCCCGCACCTCTGGCCATATTTCTCTGGCCGGAAGCAGAATCAGAGGACAATTTCAGTATGGCAGGGCTTCCCAATGAACAGTTCTTCAACACCTCCGGCGAGATTTACATGCGAAGCGGTTGGGGAACTGATGACCTCGCCCTTCGCATCCAAACCAGCCAGATCGCCAGCCCCAATGCGGATGGCAGCCAGGGCTCGTTTACCCTTTCTGCCTACGGGGCACACCTGATCACGCACACCGGACATCAGGAGCGTTCGGCTTTATCGCATAACAATGTCTTCATCGACGAAGCCGGCCAGGTGGTCGACCCTTACGGTGCGACCGAAACCGAAGTGCTTACCTTTCTGAAAAGTGAGCCATGTTCGCTGGCACGAATCGATATCAAACGAGCGTATGATTCAGTATTGATCCGCAACCCTGAAACCTCCGGCCTCATACAAAAAGATCATTTCAAAGTCGCCAAAGCGGAGAGAACTTTTTTGATGATCAAGAAGGACAAACTGCCTTACGTGGTACTCTATGATGATATCGGGAAAGATGGCCGGGAACGCGTTTACGACCTGCTCATGCATACAGCCCGGGGGAACCTCCTCTTCCGAAACCGAAAGAGCGACCTCGACGATTGGACGATCATTACCGAACCATACGGTAGTGAATACCTTGCCTGCATCCGAGGCAGTTATGGCGGTGGAGTGAATTTCAAATTCAAAGTCTTGAAAGAAGATGCCTACTGGGGATGGATGCTCCTCCGCGGAGCCCTGCCCATGGGAGATCGGGGGACAGAGAGTCTGTGGCCGCTGATCGGCGATTCCAAAGTGCCGCCGCATCCCGGAAATACGAGCTGGCTCTGGAAGCAGATCCAATTCCACCAGAAAAAGGATGTCGGCCTCTCTCTCAAGCCGGGCGACAAAGACCTTTCCATCAGCGGCAATCAAGGCACCTGGGTTGCCGGCTGCATTCTCACTCCGGCAAAGGATTTTGTTCCAGTCACCATGGATTCATCGCCAAAGGAAGGTTCGGTCCTCCTGACTCCCGGCGGGTCGGAAGTCACTTCGCCCTGGCAAAAAATATCTGACACCAATGGCGCGGCCAGACTGAGCATGATTTTTCAGGAGCCGCGCCAGGCGGTGCTTTCAACGATTTATGCCAAACCGTTGACCGACTACCCGATTCTTCAGAGCCGTTTTAAAGGCACCGAAGGCCGCTTCGTTACCCTCCTGATTCCGGGTAATGAAAGCACCCCGCTACCCAAAGTCCTCGACCGCAAGGTCGCCGGATGGGGCTCGCTTCTCAAGCTTGAGTGGCAGCAGGAAGGACGCACGGTCATCGATACACTGCATTTCTGTAATAAGGAATTGACGCAAGACAAGGATTTCAAAACGGATGCGAGAGTTGCCTTTTTTCGCCAGTACACCGGCGGCTCGGGTGTATTCGGGATGTTGGCAATGAGCGAGGGAACGTTTGTTGAGATTCAAAAAATTCGATACGTAGACGGTTTCGGAACACCGTTCAGCATGATCGATGATGGCCGCACAATACAAGTCACCGGGCCTAAGCTGGTTCGACTCAAGTTATTCATGCCTGCCCCGAGAAGGGTCATCCTCAATGGCAATGTGGTTCGATATACCCTTGACAAGAAGGGATTCGCCTACGCCAAGATTTTTGAGACCGTCATTCCGGAAGGGGAATTTGGCGAAGAAAACCAGTGAATCCGGATGGGATGTGAACGGCTCACGCAATCGTAGAATCTTCCCCCTCAACTCAAACGAAATGGGAGGGAGAAAATGCCCACATACGTATACGAAGTAATCAACGAAGATGGCACTGGTGGTGAAAGCTTTGAAGTCATCCAGCGGATGTCTGAGGCCGACCTTAAGAAGCATCCGGAATCGGGCCTGCCGGTGCGCCGGATAATCCAGGCGACAGCCATCAACACCAAGGGCTCAGGAAAACGATTCCTTGACCCGGCTTACCAGGCGAGCAAAGGATTCACTCGCTATGAAAAATCTGGGGACGGTACCTACGAAAAGGTGGCTGGAGAAGGTCCAAAGAATATAGCAAAAGACGAGTACGCGTAGTCTGGTCTTGAGAGACGCTGAGCAGAAGAGTTCCATGTTCCATTACATCCTGCTTTTTTCGTCAGCGCTGATTGCAGAATCCGCCGGGGAAATCGAATTCAATCGCGACATCCGCCCCGTCCTGTCTGACCGCTGCTTTCAGTGCCACGGGCCAGACCAGAAAAAGCGCAAAGCAAATCTGCACCTGGGAATCGAATCCAGCGCCAAGAGCGATCGCAAAGGAAAATTCGTCATCCTGCCTGGCAAGCCGGACCAGAGCGAACTTGTTCGTCGCATTAGTTCCGATGATCCGGACGAGCGAATGCCGCCGGCCAAGTCTGGCCACAGCCTGACGAACAAGGAAATCGATCTGCTCAAAGAATGGGTGGCGCAGGGCGCGAAATGGCAAATGCACTGGTCAATGATTAAGCCTGAACGTTCGCCTTTGCCCGCTGTTAAGGGCAAGGAATGGCCGAAGAATCCAATCGATTACTTTGTCCTCAAGAAAATCGAGAATATCGGCCTGCCGCCGGCCGGAGGGGCTTCCAAAGAGACCCTTATCCGGCGTGTTTCGTTCGACTTGACCGGGCTGCCGCCCACCCCCGAGGAGATTGGGGATTTCGTTGCGGATGAATCTGCCCAGGCATATGAAAAGGTCGTCGATGGGCTTCTGCGGTCGCAGGCATTTGGCGAACGAATGGCCATGGACTGGCTCGACGTAGCCCGGTACGCAGATACGGGAGGATACAGCCTCGATCAACCCAGGCAGATGTGGCGATGGCGGGACTGGGTCATAGAGAGTTTCAATCAGAACAAGCCCTTCGATGAGTTCACTATCGAACAGATTGCCGGCGACCTGGTGCCGAACGCTACGCTCGAACAAAAGATTGCTACAGGCTTTAATCGCAATCACCCCATTCAGAGCGAAGGCGGCATCATCCCGGAAGAGTATCGAGTGGAGAACGTGGCCGACCGGGTCGATGTTACCTCCACAGTCTGGATGGGCCTGACCATGAAATGCGCCCGCTGCCACGACCACAAGTACGACCCGGTCACCCAGCTCGATTACTACCGCTTTTTTGCCTTCTTCAACAACGTGCCAGAGAGTGGCAACGGCAACGGAAATGCGGCCCCCGTTATCAATGCCCCAACACGGCTCGACCTCAAAAAGATTGAGGAACTGAACCAGGATATAGCGGAGACAGAAGCCCTCGTTTCAGAGCTTAGGCCTGGAATGGAAGCGAAGGCGATAGAGTGGGAAAAGGAATTGAAAACCTCTGCAACGAAATGGGAGATCCTGGACCTGATCGATCCCAGCTCCAGCGGCGGCTCAACGCTGACCAAACTGGAAGACCACTCCATCCTTGCCTCGGGCACGAACCCGGCAAAGGATATTTATGAAGTGACTGCCAGGACGAACAGGACCGGAATTCAGTCGATCCGCCTCGAGGTGCTTACCGACAAAAGTCTGCCCAAGAACGGGCCGGGCAGATCCTCCAACGCCAATCTCGTGCTGACCGAATTTGAAACCGAGATCGCGCCGGCGAAGCAAGGCGAAGAAATCCCAAAATTCGAGATGGTGAAGTTCTCGTCCGCTACCGTTGACCACTATCAGAAAGATGGCGACTTCAGGATCGAAAAAACAATCGATGGCAATTTCGGCCCCAGCAATGGCTGGGCCCCGGAGGGTTACAACAGGCACGAAGACCGAACGGCCATTTACCTGGCTTCGAAGCCGTTCGGGCATAAAGACGGCTCACTCCTCCGAATCCGCCTTCGTCATGAATCACAGTTCGGTCAGCATGCGGTTGGCCGGTTCCGGTTGTCTATCAGCACCAGCAAATCTGCCGATCTCGAAGATGAAGTTTCTCGGCTTGTTTCCATTCCTGAAGAAAAAAGAACCCCCGAACAAAAAGACAGACTATTCAGCCTCTTTCTAAAAAAGTTTTCACCGGAAGCCGAACCGCTTCTGAAGAAAATCGAAAGTCTGAAGAAACATAAGGCTGACTTGGAAAATACTAAAGCCACCACCATGGTTATGAGTGAAGGGCCCGGCCCGGCAGAGGCATTCGTCCTCAATCGCGGCCGGTACGACCAGCGTGGCGATAGAGTGATGCCCGGCGTTCCCGCCATTTTGCCTCAGCCAGATGCCGCCTCGAAGAATCGTCTTGACCTGGCACGCTGGCTGGTCAATCCGCAACATCCGCTTACTGCCCGGGTGGCTGTTAATCGATTCTGGCAGATGTATTTTGGTTTCGGGCTGGTCAGGACCGCAGAAGATTTCGGTTCGCAGGGCGAATGGCCCACTCATCCTGAGTTGCTGGACTGGCTGGCCGTGGAGTTCATGAGGGGCGGTTGGGATATCAAGGCGATGCAGAAACTCATCGTTATGTCGTCTACTTACCAGCAGAGCTCGTACGCGACACCGGAGCAATGGAATCGTGACCCGGACAATCGCCTCCTGGCTCGCGGCCCTCGTTTTCGCCTGCCGGCAGAAATGATTCGTGACCAGGCCCTGCGGGTAAGCGGCCTGCTTGTCGAAACGGTTGGCGGCCCAAGCGTCAAGCCCTATCACCCTCCTGGTCTCTGGAAAGAGGTGGATTACGGTCGCCGCCAGGTCTATCAGCAGGACTCTGGAGAAAATCTTTATCGGCGAAGCATGTACACCTTCTGGAAACGCTCCGTCCCGCCGCCTGCGCTCCAGACATTTGATGCCCCTTCTCGGGAGGCATGCACGATTCGCCGCTCACGCACGAATACACCACTCCAGGCACTAATCCTCATGAATGACCCTATCTACGTCGAGGCAGCCAGGTTCCTCGCTCAAAAAGTAGTGATGGAGCAAGGGAAACCAGGCCAGCAGGTGTCAAAGCTTTTCAACCTCGTCCTCGGTCGAAATCCAAACTCTCAGGAAGCCTCAGTTCTTCTGGAAAGACTCAAAGATTTTCAGAATGACTTCACCGAGGATGTGCCCGCAGCGGAGCAGTTACTCAAGGTCGGCGACAGCCCTCGTGACACTCAACTCAATTCCCAGGAACACGCGGCCTGGACGGCGATGGCCAGTATTGTTCTGAATCTGGATGAGACGATCACGAAAAGATAGGCGATTCATAGTCGGCGTAAGCGGCAGTTGCAGGTCCAGGATCAGCCTGAACTTTCAGATTTTCTTCTCTATTTCGGGATCAAAATTGAGCGCGAACCTGCTCAGACATCTCTCGAACTCTTCGATAAGCCCCTGCATCGAATCTGGCGTCTCACCTGCCAGGGCGATAGCAATCCTTCGCTGCCTTTGTTTCTCCTCGGCGTTCAGGTATTCCAGAGGAGACCTGCCGTCTACCCTTGCCAGCAGGCAAGCCAGCGTGTGCCGGGCTGCGCGGGCCGAGAATGGCTGATCGGCTTTCGCTTCCTGTTCATAGGTTTTCCAGTAAAGGCGCGCCCCCTCAACAAATGTCTGTCGATACTTTTCAAGGTGAAGGGCTTTGCTCAGAAAGTGGGTCATCGAAAAGCCAACATCGAAGGAGGGGTCGCCCCAGTGGATAACTTCGTGGTCCAACAGAACCAATTGTTCCCTGTAGACAAGAACATTCTTGGGGCTGTAATCGCCATGAACCAGAGCTGTCCTGTTAGAGCGAGTTTCAGCAATGAGGGCTTGCAGGAAATCCGCTGCCTCGGGAACGATGGATGCCGTATATCCGTAATACGGCTCGAGCCTAAGTGACTCGAAAAAAGAGCGGTCATCGAAAGCAAGGCGAAACATGCCGGCCTGTTGCTGTGACTTTCGATGTATGGTGGCGAGCATACTTCCGAAACTCTGGGCATGGCTCGGCATGAATTTGCCTTTCAATAGCATCTGCTTCCAGTTTTCATGCGGTTCAGGTACCGCCTCCATCGCCAGAAGGTGATGCTCATGATCTTCGAAAATGAATTTTGGGACAGTCCCTTTTGGCAGCATCTGACTGAGTGCACGCATCCCTTCCGCTTCACGATGTACTCTTGCCGGACTGCTGAGCCATTCGGCTTGGACGCGCAGTTTTTCCAGAGCCTGTTTGAGAACCCATGCACCGGCTGCGTGCTTCACGAAGACCGCCCTGTTGGACACCCCGCCGGTCAGCACCTGTATCTCTGGGGATTCATAGCTGCCGATGTGACCGTGATCTTTGAGATAAGTCACGAGCTGTACCGGTTGCTCGATGTCGAGAGTCATAGGCGGCTAATTTCGTATGAACGGAGATCTAGTTTCATCTGTATTACGGTCTCCTGCACTTTAATCTGAAATCGGATTCGTTCGCAGGCTCAATCGAGTAATTTCTGGGTTAGGAACGGTGTGGGCTTGAGCTTGTTCTTGAATCTTCTCCGGCAATCACTCGGACTTTGCAAGGGCATGCCTTCCGCCTAGAATCGCCAACTCTCTCACGACGGGAGACAACTAGCCCAGGATCCCACCGATTTAGCCGACCATGGAACTTCTCCAGACAGTCATTGATCTTGTCAGTTCAGCACCACACTCTTTTGTGTTCATGATCCTGGTCATGTGCGGGTTGGGGTTGCCGGTGCCCGAAGAGGTTACCCTGATTGCAGCGGCATGGATGACTGTCAAAGGGCTGGCCAATCCGTGGTCCATGTTCGGTACGGCGGTCGTTGCCATACTGATCGGCGATTTGGCCACTTACACTATCGGGCGCAACTTTGGATATCGCCTGGTTCGGCTGCCCTACTTTAAGCGTGCGCTTTCCGAAGACCGTTTGAAAAAGGTCGACCAGTTTTTCGATAAGTATGGGGACTGGGCAGTGTTCTTCGCCCGGTTCGTCGCCGGCTTCCGCCTTGCGTGTTATTTCATTGCAGGCATCAGTCGTCTGAAGGTCCATGTTTTCATTTTCATGGACGCCCTTGCTGCGGTGATCAGCGTGGGCCTGACATTTATCGTCATTCGAAGGTTCGGGGATGAGATTGAAAAGGCCATCCAATGGGTCAGGCGCGGACAGTATGCTTTACTGGTGCTTGCTCTGGTGGCCATCAGCATCTTCTCCGGCTGGAAATACTTCATCAGGCACAGACGTGCCAAATCATTAAGTGCTGCTGCTGAGGCTGCGAAGGCTTCGGAACACGCTGGATAGACCGAATAATATGAAAAGGGCTTCCATGGGATCAAAGAATTCGAAAGAGGTCAAAGAAAGGAAAACGAGAACGGAGTCCGCCCTGGACTGGAAAACTCTCTGGCCGCATCTAGCGTTGCCGGTTGGCATCGCTCTCCTGCTTCTCGTTATTTATGGTTGAACAGTGCCCATAGTGATGCAAGAGTGGCTCAGGAGATCGTCTGATCCGCAGAAGTAAGGATTCGTCAAGCCGTCTTCTATGCGGGCTTGACCGTCTATACTGGCTGTCTCTATAATTGCTCGTCACATCGGCAGGACAGGACAACAAATAAAGAAACCACTCTCACCACAATACCCCCACGTGGAGTAAACATTATGGCCAGAAGTCGACGCTTTATCGGCAAGATTCTGCTCAACAAAGGTTACGTGACCCCTGACCAGCTCAATGAAGCTCTGGAGAAGCAAAAAGAGACTGGGCAGCGGATCGGCGAGTTGCTTAATGAACTCGGTTATTGCACTGAACGTAATGTGTCTGAAGGGCTTGCCGAACAGTTTGGCGTAGAGCTGGTCAATCCTGCAGCGATGGATATTCCCGAAGTTGCCCTGCAGTCCATCACCAAATCGACCATCAAGGAACTGCTGGTCTTCCCTCTTGATAGGAGCGAAGGCATCCTGAAAGTGGCCATGGTCGATCCGCTTAACCTGTTCGCTATTGATAACTTGCGTTTTGCCACAAGCTGTGACATTCAGTGGGTTCTGTGTTCCAAAGAAAGCCTTGAGACTGCCATCCATAAGCATTACGGCCTGGAAGAAGAGACGGTCGACAACATGCTCCAAGAATTCACGGAAAGCGACATCGTTTACACCGACGATGAAGGTGAGGACAGTGAGGTAGAGGAAACCGATGCACCGATCATCCGCCTGGTGCAACTCATTGTTGCCGAAGCGCTTAAACAGCGCGCGAGCGATATTCATATCGAGCCAATGGAGAACCGTTTGCGCATCCGATACCGCATTGACGGTGACTGCTATGAGGTGGAATCTCCCCCGAAACGCCTCCAGGGATCAATTATTTCTCGCCTGAAAATTATGGCGGACATCGATATCGCAGAAAAAAGAAAACCGACGGACGGACGCATCAAAATGAAAGTGTTAGGCCGGGATATCGACCTTCGTGTTTCGTGTCTGCCGGCCAGCCACGGCGAAAGCGTGGTCATGCGTATTCTGGACAAACAGTCCATCCTCCTCGGCATCCAGGATCTCGGATTTATGGATGATGATTACGCACGCTTCCGCAGTATCATCAAGCGACCGAACGGGTTGTTCCTGGTGACCGGGCCTACGGGAAGCGGCAAGACCACTACCCTTTATGCAGCCCTTAATGAATTGAATCGGCCGGATACCAAAATCATTACTGCCGAAAACCCTGTTGAGTACAACCTCGCAGGCATCAACCAGGCCGAGGTGAAAGAAGCCGTGGGATACACCTTTGCCCGTATTCTCCGCGCCATGCTTCGCCAGGCGCCGAACGTGATTCTGGTGGGAGAAATTCGTGACAAGGAGACCGCGGAAACCGCCGTTCAGGCGGCTCTTACAGGCCACCTTGTGTTTAGTACGCTCCATACCAATGATGCTGCGTCCGCCCTGCCCAGGTTGATTGATATGAAGGTAGCGCCGTTCCTTGTCTCCTCCTCAATCCAGGCGGTAATGGCGCAGCGCTTGATCCGGACCATATGTAAGAACTGTAAGGTTCCTACACAGGTTACCGACACGGAGCTCGCCATGGTCGGAATGAAGCGCAGCGATGTCGAAGGAGTACAGTTTTACACCGGTGCAGGATGCCCCGAGTGCCGCGATATTGGTTTCAGAGGACGCCTGGCCATATTCGAGATGCTGGAAATGAATCTCGCCATGCGCGACATGGCGTTCAGGCAGGCGCCTGTTCACCACATCCGTGAAGAGGCAATCAGGAACGGAATGCGCTCTCTGCAGAGCGATGGCGTCCGCAAAGTATTGATGGGCTTTGCCACCATTCCAGAAGTCCTTGCTGTGACCGCGTCAAAGCATTAACGGATTGTCATGAATTCGCTCTCCAACAGAGCTCTCCTTAATTGCCGTGCCTCGTCCCGTGGTCGGCTCATGATTCTTGTGAGGTTTTGATGGCTCTGCAGATAGCGGAACTACTTAAGTTCATGGTGGATACCGGAGGCTCTGATCTCCACCTGTCCGTCGGCAGAGAGCCCACAGTTCGCATGAGTGGCAGACTGCGCTCGCTCAACAAGCGCAAGCTCACTTCAGAAGACACGGTTGCCTTCGTCAAGAGTATCGCTTCCGGGCGAAACCAGCGGGAACTGGAAGAAAGTGGCAGCTCTGATTTCGGTTTTCAGTTTGGAAACAGTTCTCGTTTCCG
>JAQBXN010000109.1 GCA_027625095.1 Planctomycetota bacterium
AAATTCAGTGACCTCCGCTTATGCAGATTCTCGTGACCTCAAAGGCTGGGACTATATCAGAAACTCTTTGGGAGGTAATCCGAGACTCCAAGAGTCGGCATCCCTGATTCTGGGGGGATAAGCTCGACCCGTTCACCCCCATTCATTCGGAGCGGCCAAGCTGCGGGACGCGGTCTACCAGGCCCAGCGGAAGGATGTTTGGGGTCACAAGACAACCGAAATCGGAAAGACAGAAAGCCCAACTCCGAAAGCGACCAGATAAGTGACGAAGGACTACTATACTTCGGTAGAGTTTGACAGGTCATTTCAGTAAGAATTCACACCTCAGGGACACTAAGAGACCCACTCTTTCAGGACAGGTCTAATGCCCGAAGCGGATACAACAATCCCAATCGAAGATGATTTTGATTACGAGGCAAAGCCCCGGATCACCACGAAGCGGATCGTGATGGTGGCAGGAGCTTTAGTGGCGCTCTACGCCGCTTATCTTGGGATGAATCACGGGCCTGCCATCGATGCCGTCAACGAAGGTGGCGTGACATACGACCCCATCAGTTTCCACATGCTGGGTGGTTACAACCCGACCCGCTGGGGGGAAGTGAGTGAGACGGAGTCCATCGACGATGCCATCCCGGAATCCATCAAAAATCTTGACGGAAAACCGATTGTCATCCAGGGCTACATGATGCCCATCGTCACCAGGGAAGGCCGCGCCCAGGAATTTCTTCTGATGCGCTCCATGAAAAGCTGTTGTTACGGCAAACCACCCAAGTTGAACGAAATCATTTATGTAAAAATGGAGGGCGCCGGCGCTGACTACCAGCACGAGCGCCTGACCATCGTTTACGGAGAGATTGAGGTAGGCGAGAAACTCCAAGGCCAGAAGCTGGCCAAAACTCTTTACAGAATGAAAGGGATCGGCGTTAAACCGGCCGGCGGATGACAGAAATGGTTGATGACTTCGGCCTGATGTTTGATGATTCTCAAATTCAGAGCAGTCATCCCACCCGCCGTGTCACCAGAACAGAAATACCTCTTCGACCTCAACGGATACCTCGTTCTCAAAAACGTGGTTCCGCAATCCGTCATCGAAGCATGTAATGAAGTGCTCGACCGGTTCGAGAACATGGACCCCGACGATTACCCTCCCCCCGTCTCTTTGGGCTCCAAGCGGACCAAGGAGAATCTTTACATCTCAAACATTCTCGAAAGCTCTCCAGCTTTCCGCCCATTGATTAATATCCCGGAGGCGATCGACTCAATTGCCACTGTCACCGGCGGCCCGTATCGATTGAATCACACTTATTCGATTTATCGTTGGGGCGGCGGATACACCGCACTGCACATGCACGGCACACCGATCATCGACAGGTGCCAATACCGCTGCCAGAATGGGCAAATGATGTCTACCCTCACCAAAGCAGTTTTCCCAATGCTTGACTGCTCGCCTGAAGACGGTTGTTTTGCCGTGATTCCTGGCGCGCACAAGAGCAATTTCGAAAAACCCTGGGGGACGCATCCTGATGAGAACCCACCACTGCGCCCTGTCCCCGCGAAGGCCGGAGATTGCATCCTGTTCACTGAAGCGCTCACTCACGGCTCAACCGTGAATACCTCTGGTAGCCCACGGAGAACCGTATACTACTGCTACAGTGCCGGCTTTATGCCTGACTGGGGCAGCCAGAACCTGCACTTCAGCAAACGAATTAATGAAGGGCTGACTGAAGAGCAACGTGAGATTATCCGGCTCAAGATGAATTCCACACCTGTTAAATACTAGAAGCACGATCTCATGAACCTTCCACGTTTTTTCAAAATCAAACAGGGCTTTGCCTCCGATAAATCTGTTGCCGATATCGACGCGGAGGTGCGTCGCCATGTCTCCGCTTCTGGTGTCGGTGAACTCATAAAACCGGGTGCAAAGATCGCCATTACCGGTGGCAGCCGCGGTATCGCCAACCTGCCTGGCATCCTCAGGGCAGTTGGCTCGGCCCTGAAAGAACTTGGCGCGGAGCCGTTCGTTAATACCGCTATGGGAAGCCACGGAGGAGGCACTGCAGAGGGGCAGCTCAAAGTACTGAAGGAGCTCAAGGTCACCGAAGAAACAGTCGGTATGCCCATTCGCTCGACGATGGAGACTCGCCAGATCGGCGAAACCGATGACGGTATGCCGGTATATCTCGATGAGCTGGTCTGCGAATGTGACGGAGTCTTTGTGGTAAATCGTGTGAAGAAACACACAGACTTCCACGGCCCCATCGAAAGCGGCCTCTGCAAGATGATGGCTCTCGGTCTGGGGAAGGTGAAGCAGGCGGATCTCATCCACGCCAATCAGGTAAGTGGATTTCCGCACGCCCTGGAATCACTTGCTCGATGCCTGATCCGAACCGGCAAAATTGTCGGCGGGCTTGCAATTATTGAGAATCGGCTTGGTGAAACCGCTGTGCTGCATGGTGTACGCGCTGAAGAGATTCCAGATCGGGAGAAGGAAATCCTGAAGGAGTCGTACGAATTCTTTCCCCGCCTGCCTTTCGATGAAGCGGAACTCCTGCTTGTTAAACAAATGGGCAAGAACATCAGCGGCGGGGGTATGGACCCGAATGTCCTCGGCCGCCTCTACATTGAAGGGGAACTTGAACCTGAGAAACCGTTCCTGCAGCTCGTCGGAGTTCTTGAATTAACGAAAGAAACGGAAGGCAATGCGTCGGGGATTGGATTTGCCGACTTCACAACGCAGCGACTTCTGGACGCATACGATCGTCACAAGACGGTCTTCAACACGCTGACGTCCAATTTCGTCCAGCGCGGCAAAATCCCAATTACACTCAAGAATGATAAGGAGCTGATCGAGACTGCGCTGACCTGTATCCAAGGCCCGCATCGAAGCAACCCTCGCATCGCCGTCATTCGAGACACCCTTCACCTCGAAGAGCTGATCGTCACTGAACCGCTTCTTGAATCTCTGCATTCCGGCATTGAAATCCTGGGCGAGACCGGGCTCGAATTCAATCCCGATGGAAACCTCAAAGGCATCTGAGATCATTCGAATTCATTCATCTGATTCCAGGCCCCTCCCACCGGCAATTTAGGGGCGACGAATTATCAATTCCCGGGCCTCTATTCGTGCTCAAAACTATCCATCATCCGGCAGTACGAATAGAAAAAGGGCGAATCCTCCGAGGGTTTTTCTTCCTTGCCCTTATCCTTTGCGCGCATCTCTATTTTCTTTTCTCGTTTTTCTTCAGCCCCTACCGCGTCCAAAAGGTTTTGGAAAAACGACTGCACGCCCTGGTAGAGGTCGCTGATATCAGGCTGAGCTTCCCGGATCTTCTCGTTCTGGAAGGTGTCCTGTCCAAAATGGGGCCTGGCATAAGACCCTGGCTCAAAACCGAAAGAATACTGGTTCAGATCGATCCCTGGCAGCTCATCCGGGGACAACTCTCGTTCCGCAATATCGAAGTTCACAACCCTGAACTTGTCTGGAATCTGGCAGAGAGGCCCGCCTTTCTGGGCCCCAAGATCGACGAAAAAATTCCCGCTGGCGATCCGGGGGAGGCCACGTCTCCGATCCTGCCACCAGGCCCCGTTTCCCAACTGCTCCACGATATCACCATCATCGGCGGGGCGGTGACTTTCACCAGTGTGCCGGGATTCGAGGAATCAGAACCGGTCAGACTGAATGGGATTTCGGCCAAGATCAGCCGGATCCGCGGATTACATCGCGGCTTGAGAATTACAGGAGACATCTCGAATTCCTGGGTGGCCCGATGCGGTTATCGCCTCGATATTGACGAACGAGAGACCACTGTAAGAGTGGACATCAACATGACCGAGATCGCCATCTCAAACGAACTTCGAAACCGTATTCCTCTTGAGTGGCGTAAGAAAACTGAGCCCTTTCAGTTCCGCGGCCAGTTCAATGTAAACCTCGGCTTCCTTTTCAACTGGACAAATCGCAAACCAGAAGACATCGCCCTGCGTGTGGATTTCCTGGACTGCAGTGCAGTCGTGAACAACCTTCCATACAAAATCAATGAACTACCCTATCCCATCACTCAGATCCATGGTCGACTACAGACAGATGGCGAAGATTTCCTCGTACAGAACGTAACGGCCCGGATTGGGGAAACCGAGGTAGAACTTTCCGGGCATCGCCTGCAAAGCGGTCTGGAGAAGGAAGACAGTTGGTTTGTCGGCGTAAAGGATCTGCCCCTCAATGACGTCTGGGCCAAGGCCGTACGAAAGGATCCAAGGATCGAAAAAGCATGGAGTGACCTGAATCTCTCTGGTGCCTCCGATGCTCAACTGAAATTAACACACGGCAAATCCGCCGGTTTACGCGCACAACTCGATTTTCAAAGTGACGACCTGCACATCCTTCCAATATATTTCAAGTTCCCAACCCAAATCACGAACGGGAGAATTGAGTTCGACGGAACAAACATTCTTATCAAGGGAGTCGAAAGTATCTCGGGGGAGATGAGAACTATTGTCAACGGAATTCTTGAACCTGGGAAAGGCGGGGCGAAGCGACTTGAATTTACTTTGATGAACGTGGTTCTTAATGACGCAATCAGAACTGCGTTTGACTATACCCCACCGGGAAGCCACCAACTAAACGGGCAAGAGCTGTGGGATCTGATTTCACCTTCTGGAAAGATGAATGGTGAATATGTTTTTATTCGCAACGGTGACGACAAGAGTTTTGACCTCAAGTTCAAGGGCGTTCCCGGCAGTATCAAGTACGAGAAATTCCCTCTCCAGGTCAAAGTCCATTCAGGCGAGGTTCATTGGGCCAATCAGAAAATAGTTCTCAAGGATTTTCGTGCGAACCACGACAAAGCCCCGATCCGGCTGAACGCCAATTTCAGCCCGATTCAACCCGCCGAAGGCGACAGGATATCCATCACGGCCGAACAGATCTCATTAGGCGATGAGCTAAAGGCTGCACTACAGCCGGACATTCAACGGTTCTGGGAACAGCTTGCGCTCACCGGCACCACCAACATTACTTTAGATTTGCTGGGCCTTAAGGAAGGCGGCTGGCGTTACAAGATGGCGATGGATTCAGGCCTGATGCAAATCGCCTACGAAAATTTTCCCTGTCCGGCCAAGGTGAAAGCTTGCAATGCGGAATGGGATAAACAAAAGCTCCGCTTTACCAATGGAATGCTTGAGGCTTTCGGCGCCGAAATACTCCTTAGCGGTGAGGTCTCGCTCATCCCGAAAAATCCATCAAGACTGAGATTTGTATTCAATGGCATGTCGCTGGAATCCGGATTTCAAGAATATCTTCCCAAAGAGGCGGGCGAATTTCTAAATCAATTCCTGCTGAAAGGGCATGTCGACGGAGAGTTGGAGATTAATTATGGACAGACTACGCCTACTACCTTCTCGCTTCAGGTTCGCGGCAAAGGGGCCTTACTCGCATACAAGGGGCTGCCCATACCTATTCAATTGGAATCAGCCCACTTAACCTGGAGCAATGCGGGGTTTGAGCTGAAGCAATTAATAGGGAACTCCGGAGAAGGGCTTGTCAATGCCTCTGCCACAGTTCCGCTAGCCACCGGAGAACGGGCGTACGTAACCTTGAAGGCAATGGATGTAGCTTTCAGCGAAACGCTGCGAAATGCTCTGCCATCAGGCGCCCGGGCCGCCTGGGATAATTTTGAGCCCAAAGGGCGTTGTGATATTGATGCAGAAATCGAATGGAAATCCGGGCAGAAGGCGGCATCTCAATATTCTGTGACGGTAGGGTGCAAAGACGTTTCAGCAAAGTTCAAACATTTCCCTGTACCCTTGTCAGGCCTGAATGGAAAACTCACCCTCACTCCAGGGCGCATGGTGTTGCCTAAGCTAACTGGCCAGACAGGAAAGAGTCCGGTCACCATAGAAGGTTCCGTCGATTGGACCGAGAGCCTCAAGCCAGATCTGGTTATCCACGCAGAAAATTTCCCCTTGGACAATGAATTTTTCGCACTCTTGCCAGAGGACTATCAGAAAGTCTGGAAAGAACTGAATGCCGCCGGCACGGTCCGGTCCATTGATTACTCGTTAAAAGCCAATGCTGAAAACAAATTACAAAACACATTCACCGCCTCACTTAAAGAGGGAAGCCTTACTTATCAACGATTCCCCCTTCCCCTGACAGACCTGACGGGAACATTCAAATGGGAGAAGGGAGAGATGAAAGTCGACGACCTGGAGGGCAAGAGTTTCGGAAAGCCTATTAAGGCAAATGCCAGATTCTCAGACCACGCTATGAGGGTTGAGTTAGTCGCGTCAGGCCAGGCATTCGGACAGAAATTATATGACGCCCTTCCCGCAACTGTACAAATCTTGTACAAAGACGTATCTCCTACCGGTGACCTTGATTTTTCAGTCAAGGTGGATTCCAAGTGGGATGCAGTCAGCAGCCACGCGAAATTTGAAACAGAGATCAACTTAAGAAACGTCAATGCCAACACAGGCGCAGATTTGAAAAGCATGCTCGGCGTCCTGAGATTGAAGGGCGAAGTCTACGGTGAAGAATTGGTAAACATGAACGGCACGGCCGAACTGAAGACTGTAGAGATTCGCGACCAGAGCTTTTCTGATGTGACTGCCACCATTGCGCAAGAGGAGGGCCGTGTCTTCATCAAAGAACTTCGCGCTGGATATCACGGCGGGCTCGTCCGCGCGCGCATCGATCAAGATCGCAAAGAAAATATGACTGCCTTGGACCTTTCTTTCTCAAAGGTAGACATTTCAGCTTTTGGTAAAGGATTTGGCTCTGATTCAAGCCTGGCCGGTGCTTTAAGAGGTGAAATTGCTCTGACCATAAAAGGCAGCGACGTTCAGTCGATGAAGGGAAGTGGGAAAGTTTCCATGGATGGGGACGAACTGTTCGCGCTTCCAACTCTCGATGCAATTACAGGCTTATTAAAGGGGGCAAAAACTAATAAGATCCGCGAAATGCATATGAATTTTGATCTCCTCGGCCCGAATCTCAAGGTGCATTTGATGAAACTCATTGGAGACAACTATAACGTCTACGGCCTTGGAAAAATCAGTTTTGACTGGGACCTTGATCTCCATTTATTTGTTGCCAAACGTTCCCTGGTGACGCGCGTCGCAAACACCTTGGGCAGTCTGCCATTTTTCAAAGTGATTCCGGCCCTTATTGAACCACTGCAGGCATCCATGCTACAGTTGGAGCTGAAGGGCCCGGCAAACCAGGCGACACCTAAAAGCACTCCCTTTGAACACTCTTTGCCAAAGGAATTGTGGGAGGAAATGCGAAAAGACGGGAAGAATATCTGATCTGAAAGTCGCCCCTCCCAAGTTCTCTTGTTCGGTTCCATTCATCCCAAAATCGATTGCACTCATGAGTTACACCCGATCCAGCAGTATTGACAAAACGTTCGCCCCGTATTCCCCCGAGAGGCTCGCCGAGATTGTCGAACAGTTTCATCGGGATGGCTATTACTTCCTGGGGCCAGTCCTGAATGAACAGGAGTGCTTCGCCCTGAAGGCGGCCATGGACGAAGTGTATGACCGCGAAGAATTTCACGGCGACGAAGAGGGCGACTATATCCGGGGGATTAGCTTGTTACGGATGTTTGAAAGGGACATTAATTTTCGAGATCTGACTGCCAGAGAACCTTTTGTGAGCGTGGTGGAAGCCATCCTCGGCAACGACTGCCATATCATGTCTCAGAATGCTTTACGAAATGGGCCGGGGGAAGGCGTGACCGGATGGCATGTGGACGACAGAGTACTATTTCCCCTTCCAGATGGAGTTGAGCGTCACAATCCTGAAATCAGAGTTCCCTGCTTTGTCATCAATTTGTTGATCCCATTGACGGATGTGGAAGAACTTGAATTCGGGCCTACGCAAGTCGTTCCCGGCAGCCACTATTCCGGCCGTGGGCCAAATCGTCCGGAAAATCCGAGTTTCGAAGGGCGGGGGCCAGTCAGCCTGACTGGAAAAGCCGGAGTGGCCTATATGTTCCACAATCAGGTCTGGCATCGGGGGCATCCAAATACCTCGGATCGAGTAAGGTACCTTGGCGGTGTCACCTATAGCCAGCGTGTAGTTTCGCAGCGGTTTTATCCTTTCCTTAATTACCGCATGCCAGAGTATGTCCTTGAAGGTGCGGACGAACGATTGCTTCGTTTGCTCGGAAAGCATAAGAAGGGCGCATACGGATGATTTGATTCTTCGACAGCGATGGCAAATGGGTGGCCCTTCGAATTCGTCCCCGTCAGGAACACAAGAATGTCAGATCAAATGTATCGGAGCGCGATGTTCCTTATCGCGGATGATTGGAGCCGCATTGCAGGCTGCTACGGAAATCCCGTCATAAAGACCCCGAATGTTGACCGCTTAGCTGAAATGGGGGTAGTTTTCGACCATGCGTTCTGCACCAGCCCATCATGCGCTGTGAGTCGTGCTTGTATTCTGACCGGACAGCACAGCCACACACATGGACAGTATGGTCACTGTCATGGAATTCATGGTTTTCGAACCCATGAACATATGACATCAACACCGAAACTTTTGCGGGCGCTTGGATTCGCCACGGCCTGTATCGGCAAGAAACATGTTGAGCCCTCTTCGGTCTATCCATTCGAGTATGAGCCCAGAGTCAATTCACGCAGCGTTTATGATATGGCAGACCGAGCCAGGGACTTCCTTGCTGAGAATGCAGGGCTCCCTTTTTACCTGCACGTTGGTTTCGCGGATCCCCATCGTTCACGCCGTGGCTTTGGTAACGAGAACGAATACCGGGATGTAGACGAGACGACCTACGATCCCGCTGATGTTGATGTGCCTAATTTTCTGCCTGACATCCAAGAAGTTCGGGAAGAACTCGCAGACTATTACCAGGCAGTCACCCGGCTCGACACTGGAATCGGGCTGATGCTGGATGCACTCGAAGAATCAGGCCGGGCGGATGAGACTCTTGTCATCGTGACCACCGATCACGCCATGCCGTTTCCTGGCGCAAAGGCATCCTCTTTTGACAGCGGACATCATTGTCCATTTCTGCTGTTCGCCCCGGGTCAGCAGAAAACTGGAATTCACAGTCAAGCCATGATCAACTGGACAAACATATGTCCCACCGTTCTCAATTGGTGTGGAGCGGCGGTGCCAGAGAACCTGCCGGAACGATCGCTACTCACCATCTTGGAAGAAGAGAATCTGGAGGGTTGGGACGAAACCTACTTCTCGCACTGTTTTCATGAAGTTACGAATTATTATCCCTATCGTGTGCTTCGAGGCCGTCGATTTAAATATGTTTTGAACTTGGCTGAGCGACTGAGCACACCAATGCCAACCGATATTTTTCGTTCGAAAACCTGGACGGCTGTTCGCAGGGACGGAATCGAGAAGCTGGGAGAGCGGAAGACGGAAAAATTTGTCCACCAGGATCGCGAAGAAGTATTCGACATCATCAATGACCCGGCAGAATCGAACAACATCATAGATGATCCTGAAGTGCAGGATCTGGTAGCAGAGATGAGGCGCAAAGTAACCGAATTTCGAATTCAGACGAAGGACCCATGGCTGGAGACCTCTTTCCAGGCCGGAGAATGGGACGGCGAGAACTGGACTGGCGACCCACCCAAATGAGGAAAACATGGCAACACGAGTAGGTTTTGTTGATTACAACCTGGACAATTTCCACGCAAACATTTTTCTCAAAATCCTTCGAGAGGAGCTCGCGGGTCGAGGATTTTCAGTTTCAGGATGCCATTCGGTTCTGGAAGCAGAGGGGAAGGAATGGGCTTCAAAGAATGAAGTCAGTTATTTCGAGTCGCCGGACGATCTCAACGAAAACGTAGACGTCTTTGCAGTTCTGGCGCCCAGCAACCCAGAGGTGCACCTTGAACTTTGCGAGAGAGTTCTGAAGTTTGGTAAGACTACCTATGTCGACAAAACGTTTGCTCCGAATCTTGAAATTGCGGAACAAATCTACGGGCTCGCCGATGAGCATGGAACAGCCATTCAGACTACTTCTGCGCTCAGATACACCGAGGTGCAAAATTTTGTATCCGAGAAGGGTGGCCGTAAGGCAGTACGTCACATGGTTGCATGGGGCCCGGGCAGGTCATTCGAGGAGTATGCGATTCATCCGGTGGAAACGATCATTAGCTGTATGGGCGAGGAGGCCCTGGCTTTGATGCGAAGAAACGACGGAGGCTTCTCACAGTTGATCATCAACTTTTCAGACAGCCGGACAGCGATCGTAAACATCTGCACAAATTCGAAGACCGCGTATTCCGCGTCTGTCACGACTGCTGCCGAGACGGCCTACATCCCCGTAGATACCGGCAGGCTGTTCGTAAATATGACCTCTTCAATGCTGGATTTTTTCGAAGCCGGTATACCCTCCATCCCGCGTGCAGAATCGCTGATGGTCCGAAAAATTTTGGATGCCGCCGTGAGATCCGAAACTTGTGAAAGATTCGTGGATCTTCGTTAGCTCCTGCATCGCTTGTGCCGGCGCTCGCGAGTTTGGAATCTTCGAAGGCAGGAAAGTTGGAGTGACGGGCCAACCCGTAGAACTCCATCATTCGCCCAGGTCTGCCAATACCTCGTTCAAGAGTTTGGCCTTGGCGAATATCCTCAACCGCTCATGGCTGGGCTGCCATTTTCCTGCGTCGCCGCACAGCCATTCCCACAATCGCCTGCATTTGACACTGTCTCTATAAAATTCGATCTCTCCAGCATACTTCTGCCGGGGAAAGTGGACCGGCACTTGTCTGTCAGGATCCGTTATCCAATCCCGCTGCGGCTGAGAAGTGCGCAAATATGAAAACTTCAGCATGCTTCGTCGCTGATGGTTCAGTTTTGGGCCGGCCTTGTGCCAGAGTGTGTAGTGAGACATTACCAGTGTCCCGGCCGGTACCGTCAGGCTCACCTGACCGAGAATATTCTGGTAATGGGCGATTGCTTCCCGGTCTATCGTTCGAAGATGTGAGCCGGGAAGTACCATGGTTGGGCCGTCCTCCGGGCCTACTTCATGAGGGTAGTAGTAACACTGCAGATGTGTTACTCCGAGGCCCGGGTCTGAGATTCCATCGGAATGCCAGGTCTGCCCTGTATGCGCGGCTTCAAAGAGATGATGATGTGCACTGGTAGGAACGGAGAAGTTTTCGCCCAGCAGAGTTCTAGCGACGCCTGCCACTCTGGGATGAAGGATTACCGCTCGAAGAAACTCGTCTGATTGGATGAAATCGGTGACGCCTCCCGGCCTGAGATTCTTGCATTCGTTGTGAATTTTTTCAGAACCCAGCCCTTCAACGGTCACATAACCCTTGGAGACGAAATCCAACACCTCCTGATCATTAAGCGTGGGGTGAATGTTCATGCTCAATCCAGCCGTTCAAGAATGAATTCGTAGGCCAGGTACTCGTTGTCCATATCCGAAAATCGGTGGAGCTCCGGCCGCGGGAACTGAACGATTCGCCAGCCGTCGGCAACGGCGGCAATCACCGAGCTGTATGGTGGGTCCTGCGAGGGCAGTTCGGGCTCGTGGGGCCTGGTCGGATCGTACAGAGCCCAGCCTCCGATTGCCGAACGCATGCTGGTCGACTTGGAATAGAGGTAGAGGATTTTCTGGGTGCACCCATCGAGGAGAGCTTCCAGATGATTTAGATCTGTTTCGACGAATTCTCCCGCTGCCAACTTAGAGCGACTGTTCTCGATCCACTGCCTTGGAGTTGAGCTCATGACGGAAGTTCGGAGAGTCCCACATACACAGAAGTCACGGCAGTCTTACATTGCCTCAACGATGGCCATAACCTGGTAAGTGACGCGGCCGTCGGGAAGATCGATTTCTCTCTCTTCCCCCTGCTTGCAGCCGATCAGGCCCTGAGCAAGAGCGGCTCGGTAGGAGACTATTTTCTCTTCAGAATTTGCATCCCATGGGCCAAGGATGGTGTAAGTCTCCATGAATCCACGTTCCGTATTACGCAGTGTGACCCTGGTACCAATAGAGACTTCGTTCTCAGTAATCAGACTTGAGTCGATAATCTTTGCCTTTTTGAGCTCCTCTTCCATCGCCCCGGCGCGCGTGGCGAGCTGAGCCTGTTTTTCGAGAGATGATGTGTATTCGGCGTTCTCACTAAGGTCACCAAATTCTTTAGCCTTACCGATGTCGCGGGCGACTTGTGGCAGTTCAATCTGCAGGAGGTCATGCAACTCGTCTCGTCGTTTGCGCAGGCCATTTTCGGTAACCCAGATGCTGTTTTCGTCCTGGTGAGGCTTCGCTTCTTCGGCAATGTCCAGCTTGGGGAAGACCGTGTAAGCAAGGGTTTCCACTGTGAAACGCTGGGCTTCGGTCAGGCCGCGGTTGTGCGAGACCAGGCCGAGAATCTGCCGTGCGCGGTTGATTCCCGCTTCTTCGAAAAGTTTCATCATGTTGTCGCCAAGCTCGGTGAGGATGATTTGACGAATCTTCCCCGCCAGCAATCGTGCTTCGGTACCGATGTTTTGGGTGCCGCGCTCGCTTCCAAGTTTGTCCAACTGGATGAACATGTACTCGAGGAAATCGACGCGTGTGTGGTTGAGGACTTCGGCCGGGATACGCCCAAGAACACCGCTTCTACAGAACCAGGTAAAGTTTTCAGGCATTTCTTCACGTTTGTTGTAGACCTCCTGGAACGCCGAGCCGATGCGGGCATGGTCCTTCAGAGACGCCAGCCCTCTGTATGCCGTGTCCCAGAGGATACTTGATTTAGAGACGAGGATATTTCGATAAATATCCGGCCAGATTTCTGGAAACGCTTCCTGGATGACGGGCATGCTTGCTTTGCGGTAGTCATCAATTTCAGTCGCTTCAAGCAGGACAGAGACATCTTCTACTCCCCGAAGAAAATCAATGGGAGAGGGTATCTTCATATCATTTTGCGGCGGCAACTCCTTCAGCATGTCCTGATACATCATGATCAGGACGAATCGTTCTTTGTTAGAAATGTCCGAAATCAGTCTCGGCATCAATTCTGCCAAGGCGGGTACCAAAAACTTCGGTGCATCCCCATCCCCGCGGTGAGCCAGGTAGTCTCTAACCATCCCTACTTTAGCGAGTATGGTTCGGGCCGAGCGCAGCTTGCGAACCATGCTGTCTTCGTAGGTGGCTACATCGTTTTTCAGCAATGTGATGTCAGGATTATTACCCGGCCCCAGAGCGACGGCCGGGTCGCGCCGTAACTGAGTCTTGGCAGCGGGCCAGAATTTCGTCCAGCCTGCGCTCGAGAATACCGGGCCTACAAGCTTGGCCTTAATCTGGCGAGCCTTCATGCTGCGGCCTTCATCATGCAGTACTTTTTTGACAAGCTTGGCCGGCTCGTCTTTCCCCATAGCCTTGAGATCCTCGGGGCTGAAGGTCAATTTCACGAGGTAGTGTTCCGAATCGATGCTCTGCAGCATCTGTCCCATAGCGGCAAACATCATCCTGTGGTTTGAGCGCTCTTTGAAGTCGATGAAAATCGCCTCCTCTTCTGTATCGACTTCGACAATCTCACCGACGCCCCATCCTGATTCGTGATAGACGAAGTTACCCACCTGAATGGCAACGACTGCATTGAATATTCCTAAGGCCCGCCGCAGATCTACATACTCTGTGATTTTGGAAAGCTCGATAGCGCGCTCCAACATGGGGCTGCCTTCATGGAGCTTCCTGGCGCACTCAATGATCTGTCCCCGAACATCCCTATCGGTGGGAGTATGTACTGCTGCAGCCTGCAGAGTGTCGAAAGCCTCCTGGATATTCCCTGCGGCGATCAGGTCGGGTATAAGCGTCTGAAGCAGCAGAGAAGCCTGGGCCGGCGAAACGGCTTTTGCAATTCCATCGGACTGATTGATCAGAGTATTCAGACTTTGTGTGCCGCCGGCCATCTCAATCCATGCCTCTTCGATGAGGTCAAGATTCCTGGTTTTAATGGCATCTTCAAGGACTTCGAGAGGGGTTGCTACCTGTTCTGTCATGCGAGGGATTACTCCATTCCTGTTCCAAAATTCTATTTGCCAAAAAATAAACGACGCCCTCGCAGGCTTGTCTGCGTGAGCATCGTTTATTCACCGTAAGGTCGGAATTGTAGCCCGTGACTTTGGGCTCGCAATGTGCCAGCCGCCTCGAAATCTGGATCTGGGATCGGGCAATGCTCGATCACTGGATTCCCTTCACTTGAATGCATATTCTAGAGAGTCGGTTGCTGAGCACAGTTTACGAGCTTGCAGGCAGCCGATCCTTTTCCGGGAGCCGACATCTCAGGCACGATTGGGTAAAGCTCAGACTTTGCCCTTGTTCGAGCCTGATATTATTGTGCTGCCACCTGATTTCGGTTCCATTCAACATCGCGCCACCTCCCAACTTACAAAACTCAAAAATGCCCAGCAGACTCACTCCCAGGCAGGTCGATTTCTTCAAGACAGACGGATATCTCATTTTTGAGGATCCGGTTTTTCCCCAGCCGAAATTTGATGCATTAAAGGAACACTTCGACAACAAACTGGAGACGTGGGCTGAGGACTCTGGTGGCCGTTCTCCTGAGGGCATGGACGTCCCTCATTTTGCCGACCTCAGGCTCTTCGATTGGCTGCTCGACGACTGCGTTCTTGATATCGTCGAGCCGCTGATCGGGCCGGATATCGCCCTGTGGTCGAGTCATTTTATCTGCAAACCGCCAGGAGTTGGTAAGCGTGTTCCCTGGCACGAGGACTCTGCATATTGGGGGAAAGTGCTCGACCCGATGGAGGTGGTCACCATCTGGCTTGCCATCGATCCGTCAACGGCTGAAAACGGATGCATGCGAGTGATTCCAGGCAGTCACGTTTTTGGATACTCGGACTATGATCCCGTGGCCGATCCGGAAAAGCAGGTTTTCGGCCGTGAGATCAAACCGGAACAGATGGACGAGACGAAGGCAGTAGATTTGGTTCTGGAACCTAACCAGTGTTCTATTCATCACGCCAAAATGATCCACGGCTCAAACCCCAACAAAAGCGAAATGCGTCGCTGCGGCTACACCATGCGTTACGTACCGGCATCCAGTAAGTTTCAGCCAGAGGCGATGCGCTCGACTCATCAGATCTATTTAGCTCGTGGAATGGACAGGGCTGGGAATAATTACGGTGACTCTGCCCTGCTGAATGAAGCGCATCTGAAGCAGCACCCTCAGTTTCAAAGGATTGTTGAGCGTGCTGTCGCCAGGAAAGGTTCGTGAGATGCAGGGATGGGCGAATCTCAGGATTCCGCCTTTCTTTCATCATTCACCATTCCGTCACTCCTCCAACTCTCTCAGCCTCTGCTCGGCAACCTGGCCCTCCGGACCTCTCCTGGCTGTTTTGTAGGCATTGCGTGCATCGGGGATTTTGCCTAGCCCGGCCAGCGCGTCGCCGCGCTGGATGTAGCAGAGGTGGTAGACTCCACCGCCAGTCTTGCGGCTGACGGATTCGGCTTCGTCACAGGCTTTCAGGGCCTGCTCGTAGAGTTTCATGCGATTGTAAGCTTCAGCCATCATGCGGTGCACGTATCTGGGATTGACGAGACCGGCTTTCCTTTTCTTCTGGTCGAAAATTCCAAGGGCTGACGCTTCTCGTCCAATTTCCAGAGCCTCTTCAAACTTGCTCTGCTTGATGAGGACATGCATCTGGTCAGCGAATGCATCGCCTGACGGATCTATGGATGCGGCGGTTTTGTAGGAAGCTAAAGCTTCATCAAGCCTATTCTGCTCCTCCAGACTGAGGCCCAGGCTATGCCAGGTGACCGGGTCGTCATCGAAAGAAGCAGCCAGAGCGTTTCGGTAGGCAGAGGTAGCTTCGGGATATTGCTTGAGCCGGAAATACACATTGCCCAGGTCTTTGGCGTAGCCGGGCGCGGTCGGGTCGAGGTCGCAGGCTTGCTTGAGCGCGGGGACGGCCTCACTGAGGCGGTCCATTTTTACCAGGACAGTGCCCAATCCGTACCAGCAACTGTGATGCGCATTGGGATGGCGGGTTTCCCTCACGAAGAGTTTGAGTGCATCCGTGATCTTATTAGTCCGGTGATAGATCCAACCGATGCTGCACTGAATCTGAGTGTCCTCCGGAGTGAGTGACGCCGCACGCCGATAGAGTTCAAGGGCGCGTTTCATATCCAGCCCCTGCAGGGCGAGGAGGCGTGCCAGGTCTCTAATGTATTTAGGGTTTTCCGGCGAGATCTCGATGGCCTGTTCGAATCCACGGATGGCTTCTTTAGGTTTCCGCATGTCCTGGAGGCACCTCGCAAGGCCGTGCCATGCTGCCGCGGATTTTGGATTGATCTCGAGCGCCTTGTCGAATGCTTCGTAAGCCTTGCCAATGTTGCCTGCCTCCCAATGAAGGTCGCCAAGCTGCAGCAGGTAAGTGATGTCTTCCGGCCGGTCGGCGATGGCAGCTTCTATGAGCTGGAGGGCTTCCTCGTTCATCGATTCGATTTTATATGCCATGGCCATATCGCCGCATAGACGGTGGAAGACCACATCGTTCTTTTGCGCTAATACCCAGTGAAGGGGAAGGACTTTATCTTTTCGAACAGCGCTCTGGAAAGTGAGGGAGGCTGACTGTCCTTTTGAAATGAGCTGGTAACCCTCAGTCAATAATTCAGCAACGCTGCCTTCAGCGAAGACGGAATTTGACAACAGGCCAAGGTAAAGGATGGCAATCACGGACTGTTCTACTTGAAGGAGAAATCGGGGAGGAAGGGCGTCAAAAAGAGAGACTTGGGCGAGTGGGAGAATGCAATCAAAACAAAAAACTCAGCAGCAGGCAGACGCCAAGCAGGCCGGCGGCAATGGCAATTTCGTAGCCTTTGGGTGAATCGCTTTCATCGAATTGATCGGCACTTGCGGCATAGAGGAGCCCGATTCCGTAGCCTGCGCCGGTTCCGGCAACCCAGCCGATGGGGCCGGACAGACAGAACCAGAAGGCAAGTCTAAGCATCCAGAATTCCATCGCCCCTTTGGTGAAGATACTGACGATCATTCCGATGGTCACCGGCACGAGCATGCCAAGACCGCAACCCAGCACGAGCATCTCGATCATGGCCATTGGGCTGGCGGCCAGCATTTTCAAATGCCGTTTGGGGGAGAAGACGTTTTTCCAATTTGAATCGAGACAGATGATTATGCTGGACGTCACCATGAGTATTGGCGCCAGCAGGACAAAACCCTTCGCTAGATATCCTGAAATTAATGCCAAGCCGGCGATTAATATGTCCATTGGGGCGAATCGCAAAAGACTTCTGACAAGTGCCATCCAGCCTTCTTTGGTGGTAGCGGGCCACCGCAGCGCGGCCTTTTGCCCTGTTGAGCCGAGGAGGATCGAGGTGAAGCCGGTGCAAGCAACGAGGGCAAGCTGAAGCAACATGATGGGCGCTGCCGCGTCCGGGCCAACTTTCATCAAGACTGCAACGGTAACCAGCCAGATTATGACACTGAAGAGCAACAGGTGGGTGCCGCTTCCGCGCAGGACATAACGGAAAGACTCCACCCATACCTGGGGGAATTCGTTTCCGCTGACAGCCGCCCCGTTTTCAAATTTTCCGAGTAGTGCGGCAGCATTTACAAACTCGTTTTCATTGGTCTTTCCAGATCCAGAAGGCCCGGAAGTACTCTCCGGATTCTCGATTAGCGGATCCTCCTTCAGCATCCGCATCTGTTCCGCAGCCTCCCCGTCCGAGCCCTCAGCTGTTGAGTCTGGAGTGAAATCGAGCGTTTCGGCAACTGGTGGATTGGATTCTTCTTCGACGGTCGCGGCAGGCAATGGTGAGGAGGTTTCAGCCTGAAATCCAGGAAACAAGGAGCCCAATTCTGCTCCGCCCCCCGCCCTGACGATATTTTCAGGCAGTTGTGCTGCAAGCATGGCAAAGAGCCTGTCACCAACTACATAGAGATCCGCTGCCTTATTATCTAAACCGGCCTTTGCACCCGGGCTTGTTTCTTCATGCTCAATTGCCAACTCGGCAAGATTGTTGAAAAAATCGTCCGGCTTATCCTCTGGCGTGACTTGTCCGCCCTCTACGACAATGGAAAGCGAGTCTTCCGGGATCAACTCCGGTTGGGCATTCTGGGAATCCACTTTCGCGGGAGCGAGACTGCTTTCCTGTCTGGCTGGAATCTCGTCATCGTGAAGCAGACCCGGCGGCGCGGCAACTACGCGGAACAGTGGGATATCTTCCGGCTCGGCCGCCGGCGGGCCCGTAACCGGCAACCTGGAAAGGATGCCGGTATTGATGCTCTGTGGTTTTCGCGTGGTTGCTGTTGTCTGTTCGAAGGTCCTGCCCGTTATCTCGGTCAATCGTCGGAATACAGAGGTACCGGATTCTCCAGCGGTCTCCGCAGTCTGCTGCAGATTAAGTGCGCGGTCTCCCTCGTGTGCCAAACTGGAGCCGCATGCTGTGCAGAATCTAGGCGCGAGCTGGCCCGGGCCCACATCCACAATTCTTCCACAGGTCTGGTTGAGACATTTGAACCGCATAGTCCATTCATCCGATCACCCGAGAGCGTCGGGCATTAAAAGGATGGTTGGCAAAAGCGTCAACCTGCCCCCCTTCTTTGAGAATTGAGGCAGTATTTAATACTGACACACAGTCACTTCAGTAAAAGAGAATTTTGGTTATAATTCCCGCCGCTTTCTGACCAGTTAATCAGTGGAAACGAACATGGAAGATGCCAGAGACGAAGAATCACCAGTCGAAGAAACGCTATCATCGGATGAGTCTATGCTTACCGTTTCTCCGGACGTCATCCGCAGTATTGCATTCCGTGAGGCAGCCATAATCGACGGTATCGTGGCGGTGGAAGACACGTCAAATGTCTGGTCCGTGGTGCGCGGCAGGACCAAGCCCAAAGGAATCGCGGTCGAGATGAAAGGCGAGAAAGTGACCCTCGCACTCAGTATCAGCGTACGATACGGATTCCGTATTCCCCAGATTATTCTGGAGCTGCGACAGCGAATCACAGACTCTGTAAGGCACATGACCGGCTACAAAGTCGCCGCTATCAATGTCACAGTAAACCGGCTCTATCTCAAAGAGATTGAAATCGGAGAGGCGCTGCAGGACATTACCTCGGATACAGGCGTCAGTGAAGACGTAGTGGAGTTCAGATAATGGAAAATCCAACCAATGACCCGGATCGCGTCATCAGCATCATCGACCCCCTTCTGCTTGACGGAGGCACGATAGAGGTGGCCGATACTATAATCGCGGCGGTGGCCTTCCGCGAGGTCATCGACATGCCCGGAGTAGCGCTGGTAGAAGGTCTTAATTCGAAAGAAATTGAAGACGTGCTTCATCGGGGAGAATTTCCTCGGAGTTGGAACAAGGCCATCAGAATAGAGGAAGGACGAGTTGACTTGGACCTGCATCTCACAGTCTCGTACGGTACGAGCATTCCGGAGCTGGCGGAACAGATTAAGGGTCGCCTTGGTGCAAAGGTGGAGGAGTATACCGGCTTCAAAGTGAATGCGTTGAAGGTGGTTGTAGACGGAGTCATCGATGAAGGTTGAGGTGATTGACTACTCATGCGTCAAATCTAGAATGCGCGTTTCCTGCGAGCTCGAAATGCTCTGATGAGCAAAACAAAGGATTACAGATTCTATGGACATTGAGAAAATGGAATTGGCTCTGGTGAAATTCATTGAACTCATGAACATCAATGAACTCACAGAACTCGAATTGAAAGAAGGCGAGACCAGCATACGCCTCAAGAAAGGCAAAGACGTAGTAGCTTCCCCGCCAACGACCATCGTGAACACCGCAGTCGATTCCACATCCGCCGCTGCGGATGCAGCCCTTGCGAGCCAGGCCCTTAGTGACAGCGGCCGCATAGAGATTCCTTCGCCGCTTGTCGGAACGTTTTACCGGGCGGTATCACCGGATTCTGATTCATTTGTTGAGGTAGGGGACGATGTCGATAAAGACACCGTTCTCTGCATCGTTGAGGCCATGAAGGTAATGAATGAAATCAAGTCCGAAGTTGAAGGGCGTATTGTTGAGATACTTGTGGAAAACGGTCAGTCTGTCGAGTATGGCCAAGGCCTCTTCCTTTTAGAGCCTTTCTGAATAGTTTTGCCCGCGTCCCGCCTTCGGCAGATAACCCTGAGAAACAGCCAACATGCTATCGCGAATCCTGATCGCTAATCGCGGAGAAATCGCAGTCCGGATCATCCGGGCCTGCAAAGAGATGGGCGTCCAGACCGTTGCAGTTTTTTCGGAGGCCGACAAAGAGTCCGCACACGTGGGTATGGCAGATGAAGCCATCTGTATAGGCCCCCCCCCGGCCAGCGAAAGCTACCTTAACATCGCCAACATCATCGCGGCCGCCGAAGTTGCTGATGTGGATGCCATCCACCCCGGATATGGATTTCTAGCGGAGAATTCGCAGTTCGCCGAAATCTGCGCCTCCTGCAATATCGATTTCATCGGCCCGAGCCCCGAGAGCATGATCCTTCTCGGCGACAAGGAACGAGCCCGAAAGGTTGCCTATAGTGCCGGGGTCAACATCCTTGCCGGCAACGATGAGCCACTAACTGACGATGCGGACGCCCTTTCCTTGGCCCATAAAATCGGATACCCGGTCATCATTAAAGCCGCGGCCGGCGGTGGCGGGCGCGGAATGCGGGTGGCGCGCAACGATCCGAGCCTTATCAACGGCATCAATATCGCACGGGCTGAGGCACAGGCGGCGTTCAAAGACTCTTCCGTTTACATTGAGAAGTACCTTGAGGATGCCCGTCATATCGAAATCCAGCTCATCGCGGACAAACACGGCAATATCGTCCACCTCGGCGAGCGGGATTGCAGCCTCCAGCGCCGCCATCAGAAGCTCGTCGAAGAATCCCCTTCTCCCGCCATAGGGCCCGAACTTCGAGCAGAAATGGGCAATGCCGCCATCGCCATCGCCAAGGCATCGAATTACACCAACGCCGGCACTGCCGAATTTCTCGTTGATCAGAACGGCAAATTCTATTTCATCGAAATGAACTGCCGGATTCAGGTAGAACACCCCGTCACCGAGATGGTTACCGGAATCGATATCGTGCTTGAACAATTCCGAGTGGCCAACGGCCGTCCCTTGAGCTTCAAGCAGGAAGATATTCAGATCAATGGTGTTGCGATCGAGTGCCGGATCAACGCAGAAGATCCGAAGAATAATTTCAAACCCGACCCCAATCGAATCACGAAATGGTATCAGCCGGGCGGGCGAGGGGTGCGTGTTGATACCCATGCCTATAGCGGTATGGTCGTTTCCCCTTACTACGATTCTCTGGTAGCCAAGCTCATCGTACACCGCCCTACGAGAGCCGAGTGTATTATTGCCATGAAGTGTGCGCTGGAGGAATTCGACATCAGCGGAATCAAGACAACCATCCCGCTTTACCTGGAAATTTTCGGACATACCCGGTTCATCAGGGGTCTAATTAACACCACTTTTATAGAAGACAATTTTTCACGTTAGCTTGTCTGCCCGGCGTATCCCTATACTCTTGCGCCTTTCAGACTTATGGCTATTATAGCCCCCTTCGTTGGGCAAGATTGCGGGAGTTTCTCATCCCAAAACTCGATTTGAACAGCAACCGGAGGTGATCTCTTTGTCTGTAAAGATTGGCAATGGTTTCTTAGCGAGCGCGCTTCTCTTCGTCTTCGTGCAGCAGGTTGGTGCACAAATCACTATCGAAGGTGAGCTGGCTTTCAGGTCTGTCTACAGGAACAACAACATCGATTTCCTGGATCGCCGCGACATCACCGGTACTGTGGGCCAGCTCACTGGCGCTGATGACGATCATTTCTGGGATTCCCAAGTGAATATCATCATCGGTGCTGCCCTCGCGGGCAAAATTAGCGCAGTAGTTAATCTCCAATCCCAATTCGTTTGGGGACTTGATGACACCTCGAACAATGCGACCAACACTTCTAATGCGGCCCGGACGGAAGTCCGGGAGGCGTTTCTTGAATTTCAAGAATTCATATCACCTAACCTGACCATGAAGGTCGGTTTGCAGGAAATCAGCTATGACCTGCGAGGCGACGGCAATAATTTCTTTCTCAACACCTCCGAACGAGAGAATCGCCGCTGGCTGGATTCCAACACCGCCTTCCTGAATCAACCTGCGCTCACAATTCAGAGGTCATCTGCAGGATTCGGTTTCGCTCCAAACAGTTCGACCATTCTAGTACCACAGGTGGGTGATGGGCAGTCCAGCGCGGCCGGCGCCATCAAATTTGTATACGATGCCGACCCTGTCTTTATTGACATCTTCTACGCCCAACTGGAAGAAACCTTTGCCACTCGCGATGACCATTGGATCGCCGGTGTTGTCGTGGATTACCTGCTCGGTGAAGACAGCATCATCCGCGGACATATCATGTATGTGAAAGACGAAGGCGCTCTGACAGCCGCCTCTCAGGCCGACCCGCTTAACATTTTCACCACCGGTAACATTGGATTTTTTGAAGCCGGCCTGGGGATATCCTACATCTTTGATCTGGGCAATCCGCTCGAGGTTTACGGCGAATTCGGGTATCAGACAGGCTCCTTTGGCGACACGCTGGATATCGTCGGCACTCGTTTTGATGTGGACCAGAGCGCCGTCGCCTTCAACTTCGGACTCAAGTACACTTGGGAAAACGTCACTTATGTTCCCTGGGTAGACATCTCTTACTGGTTCTTCTCCGGTGATGGTGATGCCACTGACGGCGATCAGGAGGCCTGGATCCCCTACGGCGATACAGACGACATGCTGATTTTCGAAGAGAACCACTACGGCCTTGGTGTTGGCTCTGGATACTCCGCAATAAAAATCAAGACCGGTTTCAAGCCCTCTGAAGAAACAGATATCGAATTACGGATCGGCATGTTTCAGGCATCCGAGAACAGCTTCCGCCGTATCAATGGGGGAGTTTTGCAGACACTCAATTATCAAGACACCATTGGTCAGGAATTCGACCTTCTTTTCAGTTGGGATTACACGGAAGACGTCACTTTCTCAGCCGCAGCCGCGTTTATGGCCGGAGAATCTTTCCTTGACGACGCAGTGGATGGCGCAGCAGGAGGCCTTGACGCTGCCAACGCTCTCAGATTCGACTTAGGCGTCAAAGCACGCTTCTAAACATCCCTTCAACGAACCTCAGCGGCCACTATTGCGTGGCCGTTCTCCTTTTTCGCTGTCTTCTCAAGTGGTTACAAACCAAGAGGATTCAGGTAGTTGAAAAGGCTATACCCGCAACTATAATGCCCGACTTCCTCCACCTATCCTGGCAGTCGATTACACTTATAATATCACTATCGCAGGGCTCATTTCTGCGAAAGACGGTGTTGAATCATTCCCTACATCAGACGGCGAGACCCATATGAACCAGAATACAGAAACCCCGATCAACCCCGAAGCTGGAGACTACATTTCCGACGTCGCTGTTGCACCCGAAGAATCTCTACCGGAAATCGAATCCGCTTTTACGGGAAACAGCCTCGATCGCGTTGAGCTCTTCGCAGCTCGCAAGATCATTTTTCAACATTACAAGCTCATCAGAAAGCTCGAAGGAATGATTGGCGGTCTTGAATCCGCCGTAGCCAATGGATCCAGTCCGGCGGCAAAGAAGGTAGCCGGTGTGAAACTCGGCTTCGCTCAATGGATCTTGAACGATATAGCAAGTGCCGTCGCCACCTTCGAAGCCGCAGGCGGTGATGACGCTCACTTCATGCTCAGCCAGGTTTACCTGGAACAGGATCTCCCAGCCAAAGCCCTTCCCATACTCGAAAAGCTCGCTGCAAAAGATGACAGCCTTGAAGTCACCTGTGGACTCATTGAGGCAAAAACCAAACTTGGAGACGCTAAGGCGACTTTGAAGGAAGCAGAAAAGTTGGCCAAGAAAAACCCGACCAGCCCCGATGCGATTTATCAGCAGGGGCTAGCGCTGGATTATCTCGGTGAATACGAATCGGCCATTGAAAGCTACGAGGCTGCCCTCGACATCGACCACACCCACGTCAAAGCAAGCTTTCGCCTCGGCTACGACCTCGCTCTTCGAGGCCAAGAGAAGGAAGCGATCGCCTGTTACCAGCGTTGTATCGAATCCGGCACAGTCCACACCAGCGCACTCACCAACCTCGGATTGCTTTATGAAGACACCCGGCAGTACGATAAAGCCGTGAAGTGCTTCAAGCAGGTGCTCGCGGGCGACCCCACAGATGGCCGCGCACGCCTCTTCCTCAAGGATGCCATTGCATCACTCAACTTGGAATATAATGAAGAGCAACACGGTGAGTTGGAGAAGCGCTCCGACCTCTTACAGCAGCCGATCGGCGACTTCGAACTCTCAGTACGGTGCCGAGGTGCTTTGGAAACTATCGGAATAGCCACCCTGAGCGAACTGGTAGCACACACTGAGCAGGAATTGCTAGCCTGCAAGAATTTCGGTGAGACATCATTGCAGGAGATCAAATCCCTCCTCTCCGCAAAAAAGCTTCGCCTTGGAATGTCAGCCTCCGAACTTTACGGGGACCCCGTAGCCGCAAAGGGAGGCGCCGACAGCAATATGGACCGGTTGGTTTCCGACCTCGATTTGTCAGTTCGTTCACGTCGCTGCATGGAACGCCTTGGAATTGTCTCCGTGCGTGACCTGATGGAAAAATCTGAGCGTGAACTGCTCAGCGGCAAAAACTTTGGCCGCACTTCACTCAAAGAACTTAAAGATAAGCTCACCGAACTCGGCCTCGTCCTTCCCGAAGATTCGTAATAAGGAAAATAAGAAACACAAAGAAAGCCGCCTCTCGTCAAGACTGGCGGCTTTTTTTAGGTTCGTAAAGGAGCAACTTATCTCCACGAAATCTTCTCAGACCCTTTTTGCGCTCTCTCTGCTTTTGCACTTTGGGCAATCACATGCAGAGCATTGGCGGCTAAGCGAAGGACTCAAGGCATTCCCGATCGGTGTCACTGCCAAACTCAATCCTGTCGAGGTAATTGGCCCATTGAAGGCCGGGGAAATATCGACGAAGTTGAAGGTGCTCATTCTGGGGATGGACGGCAAACAGACGACCCGGCAAGTGGTCTTGGATGCCGTAAACCGAGCGGCCGGAAAAATGGTTGACGTCTATGGCCTCCCTTTGGTCTTTCCCGATGGCATCCCTTTGAAGACAGAGTTTCCTCCTGAAGGCGTGGCCTATCAGACATCACAAAATCCAGAGGCACACTACCTTTGGCGATGGATTGGAATAGAAGGCTTCGATCTCGTGCTGGAGATCAAGCTTGGAGAAGAAGAGACCGATCCGGACTCGCCGCTGGTCGCTTCTCTGCGCAATCATTCTCCCTGCAACATGGGCAAAGTCATTGGGAAAGTCCTGAAGGGGCCGAGAGATTATCTCCTTCAACAAATTGAAAAAGAAATCGAGAAGGCAGGAGAAAGGCAGCTCCAATCCGAATCGCATGCAGAACTCCTTCGCCGCGTCTCGCGAAAGCCAGTTCAGATTGCGGAGCTTCTCTCGACACGCTATGGCCGATCACTTCCCAAAGTCGCATACATCCCGAGCCTGTCGCTCATCGCCAGACTGAGATTGTCTACGCTGACGAACGACCCCACTCATCATGAGGATGTCGAGCGCATCGTAAAGCCCTGGCTGACGCAGAACTCGCTCTCGAGCAACCCGGACGGCCCCAACCTGGCCGGGCATCTTCTCTTTGGAGAACTCGCCGCGTCGAGTGGACCAAACGCGAGGCTACTCACGGAGCTCGTTCGAAAAGCGGCCAATATCGGTTTCGATAAGGAGACTGTGCCCCTCCCCGCCGTTCCAGGCCACAATGAGATGAGCGACTCAGTGTTTATGGTCTGCCCAATAATGGCCAGCGCGGGCCGCCTCACTGGTGAGGATCGCTATTACGACGTGGCGGCCCGGCACTTCCAATTCATCCGAAAACTCTGTTATCGGAAAAGAGATGGAATCTACCGGCATTCGCCTCTTGACGAAGCCGCCTGGGGACGCGGTAATGGATTCGTTGCACTAGGACTGGCGCTGACTCTGAGCGATTTCCAAGAGACTCATCCTTCCTATGGAAAGCTGTTGAGTGCGTACGAAGAGCATTTGAAAGCACTGCTAATCTTTCAGGATCACACCGGTATGTGGCATCAGGTAATCGACCAACCCTCAAGCTATCGCGAATTCAGCGGCACCTGCATGATCGCCATTGCCATCTTGCGAGGGTTGAGACAAGGATGGCTGGAACGAGAGACCTATGAGCCCGCCGTGATGAAAGCATGGAGCTCCATCTGTGCCCGCATAAGCCCCGACGCCTCGCTGGTGGACGTTTGTACCGGCACCGGGAAGCAGAAAGATCTGCAGGCCTACTACAACCGAACAGCAATTCTCGGCCACGATGACCGCGGCGGCGCTATGGCAATGATGTTTGCCACGGAGATGATGGCGGATATTAAAAATGAGAGCCGGAAGTGAGTGGTATTCCACAACCCATCCCAGAAGTCCGCGTCCGATAAATGATCAGAATCCTCGTCACCGATATCGCCTGGCCTGACCTCGTTATCGAAGAAGAAATCCTGAAACAGGCCAAAGCCAAACTGGTGCTGGCTCCCGACGCGGAGGAACAGACCCTTACCCGATTAGCCGTGGACTGCACGGCCATCATGACCTGCTGGGCGAAGACGACCGCGAAGGTAATTGATGCCTGCAAAGGATGCCGCATCGTTGCCCGTTTTGGCATCGGACTTGACAATATCGATGTGGCTCACTGCACAAAGCATGGAATTCCGGTAACCAATGTCCCGGACTATTGCGTCCGCGAAGTCGCAGACCACACCATGGCCCTGCTTCTTGCACTTGCACGGAAGATCACGTTCTTTGATTCGGAGATAAAGACCGGGCGTTATGCACTCCAGTCCGGCTACCCGATGAATCGACTCTCTGAAAAAACCCTTGGCATTATTGGCTTTGGCAAGATCGGCCGCGAGGTCGCCCTCCGGGCAAAAGCCTTTGGAATCAGAGTGATCGTGCATTCGCGAAGTCTCACCGCCGCGGACGCGGCCGAACAGCAGGTCAAACCGGTGCCGCTCGAAGAATTGCTCAGTCACTCCGATTTCATCAGCCTCCACCTGCCTCTATCGGACAGAACATCCCATCTTCTCGATAAGAATAGATTCGAGATCATGAAGCCGGGTACATTCCTGATAAACACGGCCAGAGGCGGTCTCATCGATCATAGCGCACTTCTCCAAGCCCTGAATTCCGGCCGTCTGCGGGGCGCGGCACTGGATGTCACTGATCCGGAGCCGTTGAATCACGACCATCCGTTAGTCGGACACAAACGCGTCATCCATACTCCACATGCTGCATTCGTTTCGGAGGAGGCCGTCGCAGAACTCCGTAGCCGGACCGCGAAAGAGGTCGTACGGGCTTTAAAGGGCATGCCCCTGCAGAATCGCGTGAATTAAGAGAGGAGTGATGCGTTGCAAGCCAGTACTCCAACACTCCGAGACTCCATTCTTTCATGCCCAAACCAGTCAATCTGCTCTTTATCTGTTCTGATCAACACAGCCGCGACATGTCCGGCTGTTACGGTAATCCGGTCATCCGGACACCGCACATAGACGCTCTTGCCGCCCGCGGCACACGATTCACAAATGCTGTGACCAATTGCCCGATATGCGTGCCGGCGCGAGCATCCTTGGCCACCGGCAAATATGTTCATCAGATTCGCTACTGGGACAATGCATTCCCGTACGACGGCCGCGTCAGGGGCTGGGGCCACCAGCTCATAGACCAGGGCTATCTGGTCGACTCCATTGGAAAACTCCATTACAGGAGCAAAGCTGACGAACAGGGCTTCGTAAACGAGATTGAGAGCCTCTACGTGGTCGACGGTATCGGCGACATCGAAGGCTGTCTCCGCGAAGACGCCCCTTTCAGACGCAAGCGCAGCGGTGTCCTCGAGGCCGGCCCCGGCAACTCCACGTATCTCGAATACGATCTGAGAAACGCACAGAACGGGCGCCGATGGCTTCAAGAACGCTCGAACGATGAGAAACCGTGGGTGCTGTTCCTGTCATTTGTGTGCCCGCATCCACCCTACATTGCGCCGCCGGAGTGGTTCGAGAGATACCCGCCCGAGGATATTCCCATGCCCCCTCAATGGCGGCACAGGGATTGGCCCGACCACCCGGTCATGAATCACTTCAGAGATTTCTTTGACCATTCGAAGCCGTTCTCTGAGGAGGATGTTCGACGAATGAATGCCGCATACTACGGAGTCACCAGCTTCCTTGATGAAAGAATTGGAGAAGTGCTGCAGACCCTCGATGAAACCGGTTTGGCCGATTCGACGCGCGTCATTTACACCTCTGACCACGGCGAGTGTCGCGGGGCTCGCGGCAGGTTCGGCAAACTATCCATGTATGAAGAATCCGTGGGCATCCCTTTTATAATGGCGGGCCCGGATATACCTGCAGAAACGGTGACCGATACACCAGTCTCACTCGTGGATTGCGGGCCGACCATCCTCCAGGCTGTCGGAGCTGGAGAGCCAGAGAACGAGTTACCGGGGGACTCTATTTTCTCACTAATGGAAAATCGTGACCGGACTGTTTTCAGCGAATACCACGCGGTGGGTTCAAAGAGTGGTTTCTATATGCTGCGCAGTCGACGGCATAAGTATGTTTACTACGTTGGGGCCCCGCCGCAGTTGTTCGATCTCGTGGAGGATCCACATGAATTGAGCGATCTCTCTCAAGAGCCCGAGAGCAAAGCACTCTTGACTCAATTCGAAGGGAAGCTGCGGTCCATGCTCGACCCCGAGGGCGTTGATGAAAGCGCTAAGAGAGACCAGCGGGAAAAAGTGGAATCATTCGGAGGCAAGGAGCCCATTTTTTCGCGAGGTGCATTCGATAACTCGCCGGTGCCAGGTGAAGAACCCAGATTCAAACGAAATTTCTGATTCCCCAGCCCTTCACTGTCCATTCCTCAAGTAGTCCGTCACAAGCCAGAAAGATCTCCTGTCAACCCCGTGGGGATACCGAAGAAATTCAACTCGAATTGTTCAAATTCCCGCTGCCGCATGATCTGGAGACTGGCAAAGGTCTTGGGGTTAAAGCCTTACCCCTAGCCCTGTTGGAAGGTGAATAGATACAGGCCTTGGTCTTTAATTTGCGCTTCCAATCCCCTTGACAACTCATGAAACTCGGCCTTCGGAGAAAGATGTGACCGCCAAGAGCAAGGCTTTTACGCTGATAGAAATGATGGTGGCAATCGCGATCATCGGCATTCTCGCCGGTGTTCTGCTGCCTGTGCTCAGCCGCGCCAGAGAGAATGCACGCCAGATGCAATGCAAGAATAATCTGCGTCAGCTCGCCACAGGAATGATTCAGTACGTCGATCAGTATGGCAAGGGCAAGTATTACCCCTGGCCCGGTCGCCAGCGGCAGAGATTTGAAGGCCGCCACTGGATAGGGGAACTCTATCGTACCTCGCTTGTCCTCGAATATGAAGCTTACATCTGCCCCAGTTCCATTGACGACAACGATAAGGGAGGGCACTTCCGTTTCGGTAGAAATTTTCGGACGAGGGACCTTACCACCCACAGCATTTCCTATATGGGACGCCACAGCGTAGGGGTGGGTGCAACCCTGGACAGCAAGATGGAAGGTAGCACTCTGATGATGGCTGACGATTCTGTTGACCCGGATAACCATGACGAAGGCTTCAACATGGCGTTTTTTGATGGCCATATCGAATTTGCTGAGCGGATTGTTGACGAGAGCTTCATCATTCGGGGGCGGCGGCGAAATCAGAGAGTCATCGTTGTACCCAGTTCGGTCCTCAAGGACTGAAGCCGCCCTTGACCTGGTATACCATCTCAGTTAATTACATCTGTCTCGGATGTTCAGCCAGACCATCCCTCTGACCAATAGCGAGGTAGCCCGATGTCAGACTCGGCCAAAAGACGCAGACCGCCCGTCCACAAAAGAATTCTTCTTGTCAATCCCAGACTACAAATCGGGTACGGGATTGCGGTCGCATGGATCATCATCGTGTCCGTCATCCTCACCACCTTGACGGTCTATTACACCGTCACAGACATTGCCTACATGACCGCGGCCGATCCGAATTACCTGGATGAAGTGGCTCAGGTTCATTTGGCGCTTTTCTGGCGAGTCGGTTCGGGGATGGTGTTCCTGGTTGCCACCGGAATCTTCCTGACCATTTTCTTCATGCATCGCATCTGCGGCCCCGTATACCGCTTTGAAAAAATACTGAGAGCCGCAGCATCAGGGCAAATTCCCGAGGGCCTGAACCTTCGCAAGAATGACGAATTCAAGAACCTTGCCGACTCGCTGGTCAACACCCTTCGAGCCACCCGCGATGCAGGCATAGAGGTAGGCAAAAAAACTGCCGCACTCGAAGCACTGTCCCCCCCCTTCAGGAGGTTTCCCTGACGAAAGCGACTCAGAAGAATCGCAGGAAAAAGCCACCTCCGACGAGAGCGGCAGTGTAGAGGAAGAAGCCGAAGGACAAACCGAAAACGAAGGGAAATCAGATTCCGACAGCAATGAAAAAGCCCCTGACACCGTTGAATCATCGTAACTCTCCCGGTCTTCCGTCTTTCTTACTTTTGATCTTGGAGTCATGAAATCCAAGGTGGTACGACAAGTCTGGAATCACCGACGCGCTTCATTGGCTCGTGTTCAGTGGCGGCAAAAAGCCATCGACAACAAAACCGTTCGG
>JAQBXN010000011.1 GCA_027625095.1 Planctomycetota bacterium
GTCACTGTGGCCGTGCATTTCGCATTTGCTGCAAGAAACCAGGTGGAAACGGAGCTTGGGACGAGCCGGTTGCTCTTGATACGCCAGGTACCACCAGGGTAGAGAACACTTGTTCCGCGAGAACCTATTTCTCCAGAAAAGGTCCCATTGGGATAGCAAAAGCTTTCGAGAAAACCGATGGATTTGTTGAGCACGCCGTGGAATGCTGTCGGGAGTTGGCAAGCGAATTGGCATCCAGTCAAGTAGTGATTCAGCAAGCTTTGGTATCCCGGATCGGCACCGCCGTACTCAGGGAACCAGCCTTCCTCTGCGTCCTGCAGGCTGGCGAATTGAAGAAAATCGTCTTCCCGGAAATCGAGTTCCAGAAGGCCCGCGCTTAGATAGCGCGCCGCTAGCCCCGTCGCGAGATGGTTGGATATGGTGCCGTGTGTTTCGGGAGTATTGTCGATGAACCGGTAGGCCTTCGACGCAATCTGTTTGAGCGCTTCGGTTGAATCGGGAGTGAAATATTGCCCATGCCTGATGTAGGCGTACATGAGGTTGAACAGTACTAGTGCGGTTACCGCGTATGAACTTTCGTACGGAAATGCTTCTTCAAAGCTCCCGTTACTTCTCTGAATGGTACTGGTCCCGCACAGACACGCGTAAACGAGTGCGGATATTTGGCTGTCGCTGAGTGCGAGGAGCGATCTGGCGTCAAGGCACCCGGCGAGCCCTCCCTGCCAAGTCCCATTTGGGAAGTCCTTTGTTTTCCAACTCCAGTAATCACGGTCCGCTACACCGTAGGTGCGGGATCCAGGGACGAGGTCGAGGCTGTGTAACCACCGCAACGCTCCCAGCCGAACCTGTTCCTTAACATATTCCAAGTCCTCAGCGGGGATCGAATTTGTCATTGATACTCCTGAACAGCCTCGGCGATCGACAGGAATCGAAATCCCTGTTCCTTGGCCCAAGTGACGATTCGTCTATAAGCCTCGAACCAATTGTAGTCGGGACACGCCGCGCGTTCATGCCAGTCGATGGAAACGCACCCTCCCCTTTTCTTAACCTCTTTCAGCAATTGCTGCGACCTCTTTACCACCCCTTCTGTGTCAAGACGCATGTCATCAAACAGTGGGCCATCCATTAACAGCAGCGGTACTTCCCAGAGAACCTGGTTATTGGGAAGCGTTAATGGGAAAGGCTTTGAGAAACCACAACGAAACCCAACATTTCCATTCCAACCAAGCGTGCTGTCGACCTTCAGTCCTGAATTGTGGATGTGCTCCATTGACATCTTGGAAGGCAGATGTAACCAGTGTTGTCGACCGCAAACTATCTTTGATCCGATACGACGCTCCAGGGCCATTCGTTCAGCAGCAAGGGTTCGTTCCCGAAGTGAGTAGAAGCTGCCGTGGATTCCAACTGTAGAGCCTGTCTCGCGAATGAGTTCAATGAATGCGCCGAGTGCCGGGTCTTGAGCTTCATATGTCGGGTCTAAGAGCCATTGCTTGGCACGGGTGAACCTTGAGCTTGACTTGGTTTTGCTTGCAATGAACACTGTTGAGCATCCTTTCCGGCCGGCAACGTCGTTGTTGAACTCAAGGAGTGTCTCTAGCGACTCGAAAAACTCGTTTGGATCTCTGTTCAGGAGGGCTCGCCGTTGCGTGACGAGTTGCTTGAGATGCATTTGCGGAGTGGGCCTCAGGTTGTCCAAATCGTGGGAAAGGCAAATCGCTGGGTCCCGGTCTTTCAGTGAGACATATTCTTCCATGCCCACATCCATCATTATCTGGTGGAGCCTGTCTTCAAGGTCGGGGACGGACCGAACAGGGATGAGTGGATAGCCTCTCTTCGAGCTAGAAATATCCAACCATAGTGCTCTATGCCATAGGACTATCTCAGGTCGCGCCGCTTGTAGTAATTCTTGGCAGTTCTCTATTGCGGAGTCTGATATTTCGTAACAACTTCGGAGACATGCCCAGAACTGAGAAAATGCTATTTCTGAGTCTTGCACGTTACTAGTTGAGTGAGATACGGTATTGGCGCAACCACGACTCAAGACACAGTAGGATCCAAATCCGATGTGCCCGTCGCTCGTCGAGTGCAAACGGGAGCGGATAGCGGCAGTGTGATGTAACTAGCTGTTCGATTTCCTTTCTTGGAACAATTAGGTGTAAGCAGCCGTTCGTGCCAAGCAAACGGTTGCTTACGAATTCCTTAAGCTCGTTGCGAAACCAGAGCCGAAGGGGTGTGGGAAATCCGCGTTTCGGTGCGTTAAAGAGTTCTTGTGGTAGCAAATCGCGAGCGGCGTCAATTAGCAGGCCTTTAAGTTTGCCACGCCCAATTCTTTGATGGACAGGAATCTGGTCTGCCCAGGCCGCAATGTTCTGACTCCATAAGGGGACTCTGGTTTCCAGGCTATGTGCCATGGATATCTTATCTTCAACCACAAGGAGCCCGGGAAGGTATGTGCTCTTGTAGTATGTCTCCAGTTGTTCGAGAGGCTCCTTAAGCGATTTGGAGATAAACGTTTTTCGATGATGATGGCGGGTGTTCGACGTGTTACGCTGGGGGTAGATTTCGGGCGCAAAGATAAGGCGCTTTCGAAATACGCTTTGCCAGCAAGCATAGGCTATCCAGGGCATCTCTTTAGCTCGGAGTGTCGTCAGGGACGCAAGCGAATTCCAGGAAAGCATTCCGTTATGAAGGAGCCAAAAGGCCCTAAAATTGGGGTAGCCACCGAATAACTCGTCGCCACCATGTCCGGCGAGAATGACTTTTCGGTGTTGTCCTGCCTCTCGGGCGACAATGTATTGTGAAAAGGCGCCCATTCCCATTCTAGGTTCATCAAGCGCGTAGATGATTGCATCGAAGGTTTCCTCGAGGTCGACCGGAGATATGAGAATTTCGTGTAGCTTGATTTGCGCCCTTTCGGCCACCATACGCGCATATGGTCGCTCGTCGTAATGAGTGTCTTCGGTTTCAAAGTAGCCAGTGAAGCCTAGCAGTCCGGTGGATTGTTGTGCGGCCAGGACTGCGATCAGTGAGCTATCGATTCCGCCTGACAGGTAGACGCCTAGCGGCACGTCGCTCATCAGATGCATAGACACGGATGTGCGAAGGATGCGCCCTGTCTCTTTTACCAGTTCGGTATAGTTGTCGGGGACATTGGGTTGCGGAAACGCGTTGCCATTCGGTTGATTTATTTGATCCAGGGCTACGTGGGTGTCTGTCACGGATAAAGCAATGGTCTCGCCTGGCTTAAGCATCCGCACACCATCAAACAACGAGGCGTGTTGTGGATAGTTCTCGAAAGCCAAGTATGTAGCCAATGTGTCCATGTCACACGAAACGTGGTCCGAGTCGCGCAGGCTGAGCAGGGCTTTGACCTCAGAACAGAAAATGACGGTCGAATCTTTTAATTGTGAGTAGTAAAGCGGCTTTATTCCCAGTGGGTCTCGGAACAGAATCAGTTGTCTATCAGTTTGGGAGTAGAATGCGCCAGCATACATTCCCTGAGTGTTGACTAGAAAGGTTGGCCCGATCAAGTGGAGGCCGGCGAGTAATGTTTCGGTATCAGAATGTGTGTGAAACGCATGTCCCGCAAGGAGCTCGTTTCTTAGTGTTTGGTGATTATAGATTTCTCCGTTGTATGCGATAACGGAGCCTTGCAAGTGCATCGGCTGGTTGGCTGCGGCGGATAGGTCTACAATTGAAAGTCGCGTATGGCCCAGACAGATGTGATCTTCGGGCCCGGCGTAGAAACCGGATGAGTCGGGGCCTCGATGCCGGAGGAGTGGCAGGGAGTCTTCAATACCTGGCCGTAGAAAGATGGCCGATGGGCCGAATGCTCCGATTATGCCGCACATAAAGCCAGTCCCCCTAATCCGCGTCCGACTGGTTGGCAAGCACCGCGAGGATGTGCCGCAGTGTTTCCTCCTGCTGTAATTTCATGACTTGCAAGAGTGCAAGGTATGAGAATGCCTGGATGCCCAGCAGTAGTGCAACGCTGGCAATAGCGAAGGTGTGTGGTGACTTTGAGAATGAGGCAGACAGTGCAGTCCATATATCCCTGGAGAGAGAGCCTTCGGGGGTGCGATTAAAGGAATGAAGGCAGTTGTAAAGAATAGTGCCCCACTCATAGAGCCCAATAGACAGTAGCAGTGCTGCCACATATTTGAAGAATCTAGTTGGTTTTATCAACAACCCATAGAGGATGTGGCGACTTGCCGCTCCGACTATTTTGAGGTTTGTCTTGCGGCGCGGCTGGGCGGTCGGTTTGTTCCAGACGAGGCGTCCAGGAATCTCCTCGATTGATGCTCCGCAGAGGGCAAGTTTTCTGAGCATTTCAAGGTGGAGCTCTTTTCCGTCCTCAAACATCGGGATTGATCGGAGAAGCTTTCCTCGGTATCCGCGGACCACGCATGTTACAGTGGATAATTTACCAGCAAAGAATCCGGCAAGAATCCAATTCGCGAAGCGGGACAAGAGGAGTCTGTTCCACGGCACGTTCTTGACTGTGCCGCCTTTCATGTATGGACTGATTACCACGACCGGTGCGTGGGTCCTTGGTGAACTCTTGTAGAATTTCGCCGATATGGTCGACGTCGTACGAGAGGTCAGCATCAAGGCATATCACCAATTCTCCCGCTGACATGCGAATACCGGTTTTTATCGCGGCTCCGCGTCCTCTGTTGTATGCAAAATGGTGTGGCCGGATTCTAGGTCCGCGGCTTAGTGCCTCGTGTGCGAGGATTTCGCCAGTCCGATCGATACTTCCATCATTGATGAGAATAAGTTCTGTGACCTGTTCTGGATAGAACTTGTTCAGATAATCAGAAATAGCGGCGACCGTCCTGGAAATCGTTTCTTCTTCGTTATAACAGGGAATGATTATGGAGAGATGCACTGGCGGCTTGAGACCGCCTTTGGGTGGTGGGGCTTCGGTTGCATCGTTCATAGTAGGTCTGGTGTTGATTGATCGCGGGTACAGGCCTGGACGCGAGCGGTTCACGGTCCAATCACCGTGGTTTTGTGACCTGGATCTCGGCGCGGGGTGCCTTGCCTAGTATTGTCGCCGTAAGTAGGATCGCTCGCACATTGAATCTTGGTCGGTGGTGATTTGCTGAATGATAGGTTGTCGTAGGAGAGGATATGAAGGTCAAACTGGTTGATTTGAAGGCACAGTATGAGTTGATTCGGGACGAGATCGAGCAGCCGTTGCTTGAATTCCTTCAGGAGCAGTACTTTATCCTTGGTCCCACGGTGGAGGCGTTCGAAGCCGCGGTGGCGGATTATTTCGGTGTTTCCTGTGCCGTTGGGGTTTCAGGTGGTTCGGATGCGTTACTTGTTGCGCTTATGGCCCTTGGGATCGGGGAGGGTGACGAGGTAGTCACATCGTCGTATACGTTTTTCGCCACCGCGGGTGCGATCTCTCGTCTTGGGGCGAAGCCCGTATTTACTGATATCGAGCCGCGTACATTTAATCTGTCAGCAAGCGGAGTGGAGAGGTCGATTACTGAAAAGACGAAGGCGATCATTCCAGTACACCTTTTTGGGCAATGCGCTCCGTTGAATGAGATTCTGGACATTGGTGAAAAGCATGGCATTCCGGTGATCGAGGATGCTGCTCAGTCCATGGGGGCGACGTACGACGACAAACAGTCTGGCAGCCTGGGTTTGATGGGATGTACGTCGTTTTTTCCATCAAAGAACCTGGGTGGGTTCGGTGACGGTGGTATGGTAGTCACGAATGATGAGGAACTTGGTGCAAAGCTCAAAGTTCTGAGGGGGCACGGCTCAAAACCGAAATATCATCACAAGTTGATTGGCGGCAATTTCCGGCTGGACGCAATCCAGGCTTTTTTTCTTCACAAGAAACTTCCCCATCTAGGAGAATGGCTGGGTGCCAGAAAAGTTGCTGCGGCAACTTACACCGAACTCTTTTCGGCTACTGGACTTATCGCCAATGGGTTAGTGCGGGTGCCGGAAGAACTGTTCGGACGCCACACGTTTAATCAGTATGTCATCCGCACAACTCGTCGTGATCAGCTTATGGAGCACTTGGGAGAAAAGGGAGTTGATACGGCGATCTACTACCCGATTCCACTCCACCTTCAGGAGTGTTTTCAGGATTTGGGCTACAAAGCCGGGGACTTGCCGGAGAGTGAAAGGGCTGCAAAGGAGTCGCTCGCGTTACCGATCTGCCCAGCAGTCACGAAGTCCGCACAGGAATATGTGGTTGAGTGTATCCAGGAATTTCACGCGTAATTGCTGGATTCGCGATCGCCTCGATCATGTCTTCAGGTGAAGGCGACCATCTTTCTGTTCATATACTTCGCCGGATTCAACGCAGAAAAACGTGCCATCTTCTCGTTGTTCCAGGCGGTTGCCGCTTTGGCCAACCCAGCCATGTTGTCTGGCGGGGTTCCCGTATACGAGCGCGTAGGGCTCGATGTCTTTGGTGACGACAGCGCCGGCACCGATGAACGCGTGCTCTCCAATCGTGATACCGCAGACGATCGTGGCGTTTGCCCCGATGGTGGCGCCCCGCCTGACCAGAGTCCTCTTGTATTCGGTTTTCCGCACGATGGCGGACCTCGGGTTTACAACATTTGTGAAGACCATGGACGGCCCTAGAAAGACGTCGTCCTCGCACTCGACGCCCGTGTAGATGGAGACATTGTTCTGAACCTTGACGTTGTTGCCGAGCCGGACGCCCGATGCGACGAGCACGTTTTGGCCGAGCTTACATCGCTCTCCTATCACGCAGTCCTTCATGATGTGACAAAAGTGCCAGATCGTGCTTCCTACACCGATCTCACACGGTTGGTCGATCTCAGATGAGGGGTGGGCAAAGTAGTCTAGCTCTTCTTTAGGCTGCTCCTCCAGAAGAACAGGTGATCCCGATTCAAGGGACTCCTGGCAGGCGGCCAATACGCGCAACACCAGGAGTCCTTCGTGTCCATCTGTCTTGGGTGGATTTCTGGTTTCTATGGAGTCAATGAAATGCTTGCATTCGAGATGGAGCGGCTCGCCAGAATCGTATGGGATAGTCTCGGCCTCCGCTTTGTTCGGCAGAGGGATATTGTCTCGCCATTGAATAGAATGGCGGTAGAGCTGCAGTTTGTTTTCTGTCTCCACATCGTCGAATACAGCCATGCCTTTCTCGCCGACGACGACAAGTTTCTGTTCTTTATAGGGGTGAAGCCAGGAAACAAAAATGTGTGATCGAATCCCAGATGGGAACGAGAGATTGCTCACGGTGACGTCTGCAATTCTGTGGTGGAGGTAGCTCCCACCATTGCAGGTGACCTCTTCCGGCAATTCTCCAGTTAGTGACAGGATGACGGAGATGTCGTGGGGAGCAAAACTCCAAAGTATGTTCTCTTCTCTACGTACTTTTCCGAGATTCAGGCGATTAGAATATATATATTGAAGCTTGCCTAGGGTGCCCTCGCTGACCATCTGCTGCAATTTGTTTACTGCCGGATGATATTGGAGTAGATGACCGACCATCAGAATTCTGTTGTGGTCTTCAGCCACCCGGATGAGGCTCTGCCCATCTTCAATGTTGAGAGACAGGGGTTTTTCCACATACACGTCTTTCCCAGCGAGAAGAGCCGCTCGGGCTTGGATGTAGTGGAATTCGGCGGGCGATGCCAACATGATTGCGTCTACGGCATCATCTATGAGAAACTTGCTGAAATCTGAGCAACCCGCCACTCCAGGATACTGCGCCAAAAAGGATTTGAGGACCGTTTCGTCTTGGTCGCAAATGCCATAGAGGCATTCCAGGGCTGCAATATTCCTAACAAGGTTCCTGCCCCAGTAGCCGGCACCAACAACGACTATCTTCTTCGACATTACTTGATGTATTTTCTCAGGTTGCGCATTCCTGTCCGGGCCGATTTTTTGAGATCGTGCGATTTATCACAATCTACAACCACATAGTCTTTGTATTTAATCCGCTTCAGTGCCGTATACCATGCTTTGTGGTCAAGCTTGCCATTCCCCGGGATGTGTGGCTGGTGATCAGGATAAGTACCTTTGTAGTCCTTTATATTTACGTGGCAGATGAGGTCGGACAGCTCTTTGGCTACTTCAATTGGGTCGAGCTCTGCAAAGGTTAAGGAGCAGGGATCAAAATTCACTTTCAGAATTGGTGATCCTATAACTCTGATTAATTCCAAGACTTTTTCCATTGAGTCCAACAGTGCATTCGGCCTTATCCCATCGATAGCAACAAAAACTTCTCTTTCCTCGGCGTATTTGCATACGTCCGTCAAGTGTTCGACTGCGCTTTCCCATGCCAAATCAAAAGAATTTCCGGTACCTTCCAAAGTTCCAATATGTACGGTTACCAGTTGTGCGTTAATATCCAAGGCCAGATCTACTGCACCTGGAATGTTAATGGAGCGCCCCTCCCACACGGCGTTGATCATTGGCAGGTTTGTGACAACGCCAACAATTTCAAGGCCGAGGCGTTCAGACGTATCTAGGTAGGCCCTCCGATCGTCCTGTGGAAAGAGCGACGGGTCGTCTAAATCATCTCGTGTGGCGCATACGTCAATTCCAGCGTACCCCTGAGCCGCAACCATTTCGAGGACCTCCTCGATTGGCATATTTGCTCCATCAATAAATGGACTCGTATTAAATCCGATTTGCATTTCTTTTGTTGCTTAGTAGTCGTGTCGGCGGGAAATGCCGGAGAGTCAGCCTTGAATTGATGCAGCGGGTTTTGCAGCTTCAGCAATAAACTTGTTTATGTTTTCTTTGATTTCTTTCTGGATGCTTTTTTTGTGTTCATCCGACACACGGTAGTGGTATTTCTCTTCCAGGAGGTTAAGGGTTTCGGTACATACACGATATGCCAAGTCTTCTATTTTCATTTTTTGTTTCTCTTACTAGACTTCAAGGTATAAGAGTTGATATAAATCGTCCTTTAGCTTTTCCAGTTCATCCTTTTGCAATCGGGGATCGAACACACGATGGCGCTCTTCCGACCCGGTCCGGCGAAGGATAAGAAATTCTTTGTCTTCCTCCCTTTCAATATCCTCGAATTTGAATATTTTTTTCCGCATCAACATCAGCCCGAGAAGATATCTAAAATTCTGCTTTGCGGGTTCGATTTCTGGTTCAAGCCTCTGGAAGAATTGTAATAATGCTTCATTGTCTATGGTTGGTTTTTTTGTCGAATCTTTGTCCGGAACGCGCGTTTTCCAATATGAAAAGACTGCCTCCTCTTTCTTTTCCCAGCAATCGGAGCAATAGTCTTTTCTTTGAAATTCGAATTCTGCGTCAATTAATGCTGAGAAAAAAATCCTGCCTTCTTCCATGTCTGCTTGGCAGTGCATGCACAGGCCTTTTCCTCTTGAAATTTTCCACTCCATATGGCGAGGAATCTCTGTTCAGTCTTGGTCTTTTACGGTCGGGTTCCACGCAGATGCGTTAAAGACATTAACCCGTGCTATTGAATCGTGATATCGGGTCTTGTGAGGGGCGGGAATTGTTGCGGTTTTGTTCTGAACCGCAACTTGAGTTAGTTCGACTGCAAGGCAAGCCTTGTTAGAATCCTTCGTTCAAGTGAGTCGGGCGACCGCTCGAAATGAGAGGAAAGTCCGAGCTTCATAGGGCAGGACGGTGGGTAACGCCCACTCCGGGTAACCGGCAGGAAAGTGCCACAGAGAATAGACTGCCTGGCTTGCCAGGTAACGGTGAAACGGTGGGGTAAGAGCCCACCAGCGTTCCAGGCGACTGGTTCGGCTAGGTAAACCCCGTCCGAAGAAAGGCCAAATAAGGAAGCATGAGGCTGCTCGTCTCAAGTTGTTTCCGGGTAGGCCGTTAGAGATTGCCGGCAACGGCCGTCGAAGATGAATGGTCGCCACCCTTTATGGGTACAGGACTCGGCTTACAGATTCACTTGATTGCCGGCAAGCCCTCTTGGCTTGCCGGTTTTTTTACCCGTATTGGGTTTCGTAATGAGCAAATTACGCAAGGTTTCCATAATCATTCTTACACTAAATAAGTGGGAATACACGCGTCGATGTCTTGAGAGCCTGCTGTTGCCACCTTTTAGGCCTCTTGAACTCATTCTTATCGATAACGGCTCTACCGACGGGACGGTTGAAAGACTCAAGGAGTTTGCATCGACTGCCAAAGCTCAAGGTATTGAGGTTAGCCTTCGTTTCAATGAGGTAAATGTCGGGGCTGTGACAGGCCGTAACCAGGGTTTGGAAATGCTCTCAGGAAAGTTTGTCTGTTTTTTGGATAATGACATTGTTGTTCGCTCTCTATCCTGGCTTTCCCGGATGCTCGAGGAGCTCGACGCCCACCCGGAAATTGGAGCGATCTGTCCCAAACTCATTTTTCCTTTTGAACCTTTTAACATTCAATATGCTGGGCTTGTCATTTCACCAAATGGTCGTGCGGACTACATTGGGCGTGGCAAATCCAGATCTGAACCAGAATTTAACATCCGCAGGGAACTCCAGGCAACGATTAGTGCGTGTATGATCATGCCTGTCGACGTAGTCTCAAAAGTGGGGCCGCTTGATGAAGAATTTAATCCCGTTCAGTTCGAAGATATCGACTATTCATACCGAATCAGAGAACTCGGCAAGAAAGTAGTCTATCTCCCTGAAGTTGAGATGTACCACTTTGAAAATGTGACTACGAATATTATTCGTCCCGGAATGGGTTTGAAAAAGGCTACCATCGTGAACGGACTCAAGTTCAAGAAGAAATGGCGGCACGTGTTTTCGAAAGAGGATGGACCTGATGATTCCGATATGAACTGGGAGGAACTTCCCAAAGTACCGCTGAGCGAGATAGGTGAGTTGAAAACAATGCCCTAGTTCAGAACTTCTCATCCTGAAACAATTGATTACGCCGATAAGCCTCCTCCAATTGTTCAAGCAGCCTGATTTCGGCCTTAATCTCCTCGCCCTGCTCGGTATCCGATATTTTACGCGGGATATTCCAGGATCTTATTGTGGTTAGTTCTGGGATCATGTCCCTGCCCTCCTGAACTGCGGCTGCAACAGATTCAAAGTGAGAATGTTCAGCCAGAAAAGTCTGTACAGGCTCTAAAATCAGTGTGTAGCCATGGTCGCCGTAGGCTTCTGAAAAAGCTCCGTCAATGGTGATAGCCTGCCCACTTTTTTTGAGGGGCGACTCGCCTTGCTCGATCTTCACGGGAACGTGCCCATTCACTATGATTCCGTCTTTCGGGTCGACACCAAAGTCATCTAACACGTTTTGGCAGAATTGCTTGTCATGTATTAATTTGAAGTACGGATTCTTCGTCTCCACACGTGCATTTTCGTCCTTTACAAAGTCACTTTCGAATGTGCAGATCTTGTCCTTGCCGAACAGCGGGGACTGGGGGCCGCACCAGAGATACCAAAGGAAATCCAGTTCCGCTTCGCTTCTAGACTCATAAGTCTTTGCAATGAAATGATCTAAGGAATCAAAAAGATTTTGCCCACTCCTGTTTTTTCCATTGACATTAAGGGTGGATGGCTCTCCATCCTCATTAACTGGAATGCATCCATGAAATATAAGGTGTTTGTCTCTAACAAGATACATCGACCCATGGCCCGCAAGAAAGTTCAAATGATTTCTAAGATTCCTGCTCTTACTGAATGATTGGGCAAGCAGTTTGATACACTCCAGTTCTCTTACGGACAATTTGTAAGGCTGTGCTGGATCTAAAGTAGGAAAAGACGAGTCGAGCAACTCGTGCCGCACACCTTCAATCTGGACACTTCCCCCGTGGACCGTGTGTAGGAGTTTTCGGCTTTCCAATTCGAATTGCGGGTTTCTCTCTATAATCTTGCCTTCGAGTTTAAACTGAATGATAGCTATTGCCTTCTGCATACGGGCGACCAATTGGTCTGCTCTTGAACCTGGAAACTTGGGAAGAAAACGCTCTGCTGTATCGTGTCCATAATCGTGCTGGGTCAACTCTTCGAGAGGAACCAAGGAGATTCCGTACCCTTCCTCCAGTTGAGCTAAACGGTTATATCTAAGCGAGATACGGCAGACGTTTGCTACAAGTGCCCATGAGCCAAGCATCGCTCCTAACCATGAGATGTCATGGTTACCCCAGGTAAAACTGATTCTGGGCTGGCCCATTAGGCACTCGACCACTCTATCCCCTCTCGGGCCCCGGTCCCAGCAATCTCCTGCAATTATTAATTCATAAACAGCTAAATCCCGTGCCCAACTTACCGCCAGCAGCATTATCTGCTTCGCCAAGCCCTGGCCGATCAGAATTCGCACTATGGAATCAAATGCATCACTGCTTTCGTGGTTCTTTACTGCATGCCTTAATTCAGTCAGCAGTTGAGCATATTCGGCCGGCTTCCTTCGTTCCGAATCAGCAAATCCAGACTCTTCTGAAAGGACATTGATTAATCTAAAGATATTCCTCAAATGAATTTCGAAAAATTTTCCGCTTAATTCATCACACCTTTCCTTCCACTCAATATATTCTGCCGGATAAAAGAGAAGTGATAGGAATTCCTGCTCGTTGCCTCCGACGACACCCTTTCCTGCCAACTCACTTATCAGCCATCTTAAATTGCCGGAGGCGCTATTGATTACATGCCTCAGTTTGTCATCCTGGCCATGAATGTCGCTGATTACATGAACGGTCGGTTTTGGTCGATCCAGCATAGTGCTCAAAATTGCAATCCTCTGCAGCACTGACTGGATATTTGGATAGAGCCTAGTCAAGGGCTTTAGGACCTGTAACGTTTTGAGTGCAATTCCGGTACGACGGCTGTCTACGGTACTAAAAGGCATATGGCCTCAGGCGTGTATTCTAATTCCCATCACATCAAGAATTCTTTCAAAGTCCGTGTTATCGGCAAAATTGATTACGATTTTTCCAGTGTGTTCACCCGCCAGATCGATCGTCGTTTTGCAGCCGAAACGTTCCATGATCTTTTCTTCGAGATCAACGACATGTTGTGGCTTAATCGCGACCGGGCCCCGATCTGTCTTTGGCGCAATTTTTTGGACTGCCGAAACGGCCCTCTCTACCGCCCTCACGCTAAGCCCTTTCCGCATTGTCTCCTCCGCCAGCCTGCGCTGTTGATCTCTTGATTCCAAAGAAAGCAGAGCCCTAGCATGCCCCATCGACAATGTTCCACGTGAAACATATTCCTGAATATCGTCCGGCAAATCCAACAACCGTATAAAATTAGCAACCGTAGCGCGCTTCTGGCCTACCCTTTCCGCGACCTCTTCCTGCGTCAACGAAAACTCTTGAAGGAGCGTCCTATAGCCGGTCGCCTTCTCTATTGGGTTTAGGTCTTGCCGTTGAATATTTTCAATGAGCGACAGCTCCAAATTCTGCTTTGACCCGACATCAACCTTCTCAATGACCGGAACTACATCCAATCCGGCCAATTTCGCAGCCCTCCAACGTCTTTCCCCCGCAATAATTTCGTAACCTGAAAAAGTGGATGATTTTCTGACAGTAATTGGCTGAAGAATCCCGTGGTTGGTAATTGAAGAAGAGAGTTCTTTGAGGGCCCCCTCCTCAAAGAATCGTCGTGGCTGGTTTGGGTTGGGTCGTATTACGTTGATATCTATGGTTTTTAGAGTCTCTTTTGCATCATCAACACTACCGCCATCAGACATTAATGAACCCAGCCCTCGTCCTAATTTTCTAGAAGACACGCTTACCCCCCTTCGTTAGAATCTTTGTCAACAAAATGTTCCACGTGGAACATCTCTAGAAACACCATAGTAGGAATTGAGGTATAAATCTTTAAAAACCAAAAGCCACACTTATCCAGACAAAAGCAAAAGGATACTTCGAGAAGCTACGAACAAGAAAGACACAAAACTCAAGACAAACAATTCAAGAAGGACGTGAAAACACACTGTAGACCATTGGGTAGTCCAATGGCTCAGGCAAAGGATCTGACAGCGACGGAGTTTCTGAAAACCAACCTAGGTGAACCAAGCCCGCCTGCTTAGATGCATTCAATACCCGTTCTGCCGTAAAAGCTCCAAACCAATGGGAATTCTGCAGAAAAACACTTTCTCCATGAAAGACACCACAAACCTCAAGTCGTACCCACTCTCGATGGTTTGCCAAATCAAACTTCAAAGGAACATATTCGAAGAAAACCTCAAGCTTTCCTGATTCACCCTCAACAACCCAATGTTGTTCTAAATCAGAGGCTATACCGGGTTCTGATATATGTAAGTCTATTACATAAAGCCCTTTAGGCGCAAGGGCAGTAAACACACCAAGGAAATGTTTTTCTAATTCAAGATTTGCATGCAAATGATGAATCGTCCCACAAAGGCAAAAGGCTGCATCATAACTCACATTTGCATCGTTATTTAAAAGGCTGCCTGTTAACAGATTGATTGGATACCCTGAACACCTTTGTCGGGCCAAACTAACCATTGCTTCACAACTGTCGATTCCGGTACCCAAATGACCCACTTTGGCAATCTCGAGGAGCCAATCCCCGCAACCACATCCCATATCAATGACTCTACATTCACGAGGCAGTGAATACCTTTTCCTCAATTGTTCAAAAAACTCCGCTTCAACATGCAAAGGCCTGCTAAAAGCGAATTGGTAAATCTCTGCCCGTTCATAGACCTCAAACTTCTCAATTTCCTGGTGGGGCATCACTTGAGCCCCGCCCAAATTTCAAAGGCGATCAGCAGTTTATGCAATTTTGAGAGAGAAGTACGCCTTTCAAAAACCCGATAATCATTGGCGCGAATTTTTTGCAATACGGCATGATATATTTCACCCATAATCTCGGCGGCCAACATACTTTTTTTGTCCTGCGCAGGGAGAGAGGAGGCCGCCTTTCGATAGTAAGCCTCTGCACGTTGCGCATGAAACTCGGCAAGATTGCTGAATTCTGCGGTGTAATTCTTCTGCAGAAGGGCCTGCTCGTCCAGACCAAACTTATTGATGTCTTCAAGTGGAATGTAAATTCTGTTCATCGCTCCGTCATCACCAACGTCTCTAAGTATGTTTGTCAGTTGAAGAGCAATTCCGAGATATTCAGCATACTTTTTAGTCTCGGCATTAGTGTATTCAAAAACCTCGATACACATAAGCCCAACAGTCGAGGCAACGCGATAGCAATATAAATAAAGATCATCAAAAGTATGGTAACGATTCTGCAGCAGATCCATCTCTACACCAAGAATAAGTTCCTCAAAATAGTTTTTAGGAATATTATATCGAGAAACACATTCCCATAAGTCCTTCGTCATTGGAATTCCGGGGTCGCCCGAATAGCAGGCATCGAGTTCGATTCGCCATTCGCCTAGTTGCTGTTGCTTTACTTCGCCCGGCACGTCTTGATCAACTATATCGTCAGAATGCCGGCAGAAAGCGTAAATGGCTTGCATCGCTCGTTTTTTCTCATTCGACAAGAAGAAGAACGATAACGAAAAATTCGAACCACTTTTCTGACATAGCTGCTCAGCACTAAGCTTCAAATTAGCCTGTACATCTGTCATCTAATGACCTTCAAGAACCTACACTATTAGCAATAGAAATTTGATACGTCGTGCTTTATCATCTCAGAAACAGTTTACCCTTGAGCCCTGCTCCCCAATTGCTGCAAAGAGTTATTTATGAGAAAAATTACTGGCGATGAAATTCGATTTTTTGATGAGAACGGCTATGTAATCTGCAAGCGAGTCTTGCATGACGACGAACTTGAATGTTACCATCGCGAGTCCGTTCGTCTTATAGAGGAAATCAAGTCTGAAGGTCCGGCAGACAAGTGGTGCGCAAGGGGGCCTGAAGGAATTCCATATTATCTTACCTACCTGCATAGACACCCAAACGACTTTTCTCTGAGACTATTGGCGCATCCATTTATCGGCGACCTGTTGTGTCGGATGGTGGGACCCGATTTCGTTCCCCTCTACGAAGCGCTGGTATTTAAACTTCCGGGGAATGGTTCTTCTGTACCCTGGCATAGAGATGGACTGCCTGCACCAAACAAAGAAAGGGTCTTCAATATCGACATTTATCCCGATCATTCAACCGTGGACAACAGTTGTGTCTGGGTGGTCCCGGGTAGCCATCAGTGGGAGAATGAGAAAGCAAGTGAAATGATTCGAAAAGGCCGTGAGGAATTTCATCTCCCTGGAGCAATTCCAGCAGAGGTCGAACCGGGCGATGTCTTGCTGCACCATACAATGGTCCTTCATGGTAGTACCGTCAATAAAAGCGAATCCCTTCGTCGAGTGGTCTACTTCGATAATCGCGCCTTCAACTGGAATGAGAAATATGGATGGCATCATCCAATCGTTTTCGAGAAGCGCTGCCGACTCTACCAGTATGCTTTACACCACCGAAAGCAGAATCCATATCCTTCTGATGATGAAGTCTTCGAATATACTCCGCCCAATGGGATGCCCACATGGAATGGATCCGACCCAATCGACTTGCATTGCCCACGAGACGAAACGCCTGCTGGCTAGATCTGCATTTTTTCCAGAAAGCCGATTACGGCCAGGCACACCTCTCGACCATCGAGCAACTAGATTCTCTTAGAGTCTTTTGGCGGCCAATGGTTCGAGAGGTATGATTCACTCCCCTGTTTCGAGCGGCATCTCTCATTTACAATGGATGAGATTGCATTCCAGTAGCCAAACCAGCATTGGATTCGAAAATTTCCGATGGCAGGCAGCTGTAAGAAAGCGGCCTTGCGGTGAGCAAACCGAATTTTAAAGGACCTCAGGTGCTGATTAAGAGACTCCTTACCAGATTCCAGAATATTCTTCCTGTTGTGGATGGAGTAGAGGTCAATCTCGCAGACTGTGAGATCTCCCAGCCACTTTACTATGGCAGCGCCCGGGCGGTTTCTAAGGGTATTGTCAAGAGTACGGGCAAAATACTTGCCCTCAAGCACCTTTCACCCAGGGCAGGCAAGAGTACTGAAGTTCGGAAGAAGTGCTTCAACAGCCTCAAACGTGAAGAGGCTTTTGGCCAGATCATTGATCACCCCAATATCGTTCGGATTTACGGGTTGTCCCAACATGAAAATGAGTCTTACCTGTTGATGGAATTCCTCGGAGACGGGAGTCTCTCAGACGTAATCCGGAATCGCGAGGAGTATTCGTATCGTCAGCTTATCGACATCTGCCACCAAGTATCCAAAGGTCTGAATTACCTGCACCGGCAGAAGATCATCCATCGCGACCTCAAGCCGAGTAATGTTCTGTTTGATGGCACTCGACCGGCCATCACCGATTTCGGGTTTTCTTATTCGGAGGCATTCAGGAGCCTGACCAAAATCCCTCCCAGGTCGGGCACGCCGAAATACATGTCCCCTGAGCAGACGCGCGGATGGGAGCCCACCCCCGCGTCTGACATCTTTTCTTTTGGCATCATGATGTATGAGATGTTCTCCGGCGAGATGAAGATCACCGCACAGGATGCCAGTAATCGGGCAGAAAAGATCATCACCAGCCATTTTCGCCAACTTCGGGAACTCAACCCGAGAGTGCCTGAGGATCTCAACACCGTTGTCATGCAATGTCTCCACAACAGCCGCCGTTCTCGCATCGGGCACGGCCTGGAACTGATGCGTGCACTCGAACCCCTGCTTGAACGCGATTACAAGCAGATATAATCCCGCCTTCATTTAAGTCTCTTTCCTTCGACCAGCAGCGGAGCAGGGGCCTACTTACCCTCTATTTTCACCTTAATTCACAATCTCCTCATGTGGGATTAAGTCTTCGTCTACCACATCTCCGCCTGCTGCGGAGATTTCTGGTAGCTGTGGCGTCTCGCCCGCAGTCTCGAGGCGGCCTTCCGTTGCCGATTCTTCGGTGGGACGCCGCAGCTACAATTTGCGGCCGCAAGGCCGCTTTAGGGCCAAGGATTTACTGATTCAAGCTCTTTCCGATATTCGCACCTCTTCATGCACCGCTCCCCAATCCTTTGGATTCCGTTTCTGATTCTTTCCGCGTCTGCCCAATCAGAAACACCAGAACAGAAACGTTCCCTCCTCATCCTGCCTGACATCAATACAGATCCGAATGAAGGCGAAACATTCGGCATTCTGCCAGTCTGGATGATGAAGAACGTGAGGGGCGAGGTCCGCCGCATCTACGCCCCATCGCTCAACTACAACGAGGAAGCCGGAGTTACGGGCACCTTTCGTCTTTTCGATTATCCTGCAGATGAGGCTGAGATGAAGCTAATCGCCTCGGTGAGCCAGGAAAACAACATGCGGTTGGTGTTTGATTACGTGGACCGCGAATACGCTGGTAGCCGCTACTTGATTGGTGGACGCATCGAGTACTCACAGAACGGATTCGCCCGCTTTTACGGTGTCGGCCCGAATACCAGGGTAAGTGCGGAGTCAAACTTTTCCCGCGACCAGCTCCGAATGGAGGCAACCCTCGGGGCCTACCTGTTTTCAAAATTCAGGATCGATTTTTCTGAAAAATTTCGGATGGTTGATGTGGAACGGGGGCTACTGAACGAGCTTCCAGATACGCGTCAGGCATTCAGAAATGTTGCCGGCACAACGGGCGCGCAGGTCTGGACCCACGAAGTCGCTTTGACTTTTGACGGGCGCAACAACGGAAACATGCCTTCGGAAGGCATCCTGGCGAAATTGTCGGGCGCCTTTGCGATTAATGAGCTTTTCGGCCAGGCGGATTACGAAAGAGTGGCCCTGGATTTTCGGATCTTTCATTCATGGGGCTCGCCGGATAAAGTGACCGCGCTTCGCCTGAACACTGAAGCTGTGGCCGGCGATAATATTCCGTTCTTCGAGCTCTCCGCCCTCGGTGGTTCCGACACTCTGCGAGCCTACGGCGCCGACCGCATCACAGATCGAGTGCGGGTGCTGTTCAATGTCGAACAGCGGTTTATCGTCCACAAGCGTCACGTCTTTGGCCTGGATGCTGAATTCGAGGTCTCACCCTTCATAGACCTTGGAACCGTCGCTGATGACTACGGGAGCCTTGCGTTCGACGATATCAAGCCTGTCATCGGGCTCGGATTACGCGGCCTTACCCGCCCGGATGTAGTAGGCTCCATGGACATCGGTATCGGCGAAGAAGGTGTGCAGGTTTTTCTGGGGCTGGGGTATGCGTTTTAGATTGAGATTGGTGCTGTTCAGCTCCTTTCTTGAACGCCCCGGTCCTTACAGCTAGACTGCCCGCCTGAGGCGACATCTCAAAAGAAAGGCAACTGATTAATGAATTTCAGGGTCCGGAAGCCCGCTTCCAGCGGCTGGCTTTTAATCTTATTTGGGTATTTTCTGCCAACGCTGTGTCACCCGGAAGAGACCTATTTCGATAAAGAATTCGCTCGCGCCCGGCGCGAACTGCTGGACCTTCAGGAACAGCCTCGCAGCGTGGTTTACGCCTACGAATGCTTCAATCTCCGCAGCAGGTTGAGCCGGCCCGAAGCGCTCGTCGAGCTCCACGAGCTGATTCTGAAATCCGAAAAGGCACATCCGGTGCTCAAGGGGCATGTGGAGTGGTTTCAGGCGAGCCTCGAGCTGGACGGCAATCAAAAAAAGGCCGTTAAGGCACGGCTCAAACGGCTGGGATTTATCCATGACTGGTGGGTCATCGGGCCATTTGATAATGAAGGCAAGGGCGGGTTCGAGCGTGCCGAGCCACCTGAAAAAGCAATCGATCTGGTGGCTAACTACAAAGGCCGCGAGCGCAATGTTCAGTGGCGGCAATTCCCTCCGATAAATGAATACGGCTACCAGGATCTCGACACCGTCTTTCGTCCCAACCTACAGGTCTGTGCGTACGCAATTGCCGGCGTGCAGAGCGACATCGATCAACCCGTCGCCATTCGGGCAGGTTCGGATGATGCAATCAAAATCTGGCTCAACGGCAATCAGATTCTTTCCAACCCTGCCTATCGTCCCCCTGGTTTCGACCAGGATGTCGTGGGTACCAACCTTCAGAAGGGGTTCAATCACATCCTCGTCAAAGTCTGCCAGAAAGATGGAAGCTGGGGGTTTCGGCTGCGGCTGACCCATCCGGACGGTAGCCAAATCTCCAGAATCAGAATCATCAGTAAGGAGCATTTGAAAGAGCAGAAGTTCACGCGGAGCGATACCGCCGGTGAAGTCCCCAATGTGGTATCCGCGATGAACGCCATGACCGCGTATGTTGAAAACAATTCAGAGGATTTTCGCGCACACCAGCTTTTCGGTTACCTCCTGCAGGTAAAACAATCGCATGACACTTCCGAGCTTGTTCATCAAGCCGCCTACCAAAAGGCGCTCGAGCTCAGGCCAGGTGACGTAAAGACCCTCTTGCTGATGGCCGAGACTTCTCTCGATCACAACAAACGCCGCAGCTATTTCGAAAAAGCTCTGCAGGTCGATCCAAGGTCCTCGCCAGCGCTTTACGGCCTATCAGGATATTACCTGCAGAGAGGGAATTCTGGCGAACAGATTCGATTGTTGAAGAAGTCAATGGAGGTCGACCCGAGCTACTACCCGGCAGAGCTTGTCCTGGCGTACGATTACGCCTATATGCCCCTGCGGGGCCTTGCCTGGCAGATGCTCAAGCCATTGAAGGAACGTTTCCCGGAAGTGGCGTGGGTGGATTACCAGGTCGGCGTGATCGCGCAAACTCTCGGATACAAAGAGGAATCGGCCCAGGCATATGCGCGTTATCTCGAAAAAAATTGGACGAGTAACACTGTTCGCAATTACCTCGTACGTTATCACCTCGATAAACAGGACCTTCGGCAAAGCCTGCGCCTGTACAACGAGATGCTTGAAGTCGACCCGGGCAGGCTGGATGTGGTACGTACCCGGGCCCTCCTGCTTGCAAATAACGGCAAGCTCAAACAGGCCATGTCAGAACTGCGCGCCTCGCTGGAAATCTGTCCTGAGGACCACCAGACGCTGCAGTTGCTTGGCGATCTGCTGAAGCGGGACGATGATATTGACGCGGCGCTCTCGTCGTGGAAGAGATCGTTGGAAATCCATCCGCAGAATCCAAATCTGCGAGAGTACCTCGATTATTATGCGACTGACGACCCTTACGAGCTTCCCTATCTCGAAGACGCCGAAAACCTTGCTCGCGAGCCTTTACAAAAAGCACTCTATCGCGATGAAGACAACGCTCTGGACCTGGCGAACGTTGTGGTAATCAAAGTCCATCCGAACGGTGCGACCAGCAAGTTCACCCAGAATGTCACACGCATCCTCACCGAACGCGGGGCCACGACCGAGCGCTTTCCCCGGGTTTATTACACCGCCAGCAAAGAGATGGCTAGCATTGAGTCGTACCGTGTGATTCGAAAGGATGGTCGCGAATTAACCTCCGGCGATATCTCCGAACGCCGGGTAGTGCAGGGCGAACAGAACACCTTTTACGATTACAGGGCCAAAACGGTCCGTCTGCCCACTCTGGAGGTCGGGGATACCATCGAGCTGCGTTACCGGGTAAGCGATGTTGCAAGCCGAAATTATTTCGGAGAGCACTTTGGCAGCGTCGAACTATTTCGCGGCCAGCAGCCTGCTCGCATCAAGCGGCTCGTGGTTATCGCTCCGACCTCAAAAAAGCTCTACTACCACCAGGAAGGCGTCGCTCCGGCAGAAATTACTTCCAGCGCGGATTGGACCACCTATATATGGACCGCGCGCAATACTGCGGGAATCCCCAACGAACCGATGACGCCGCCGCTATCCGCATTTATGCCCTACGTGCATGTGTCCTCATTCCAGAATTGGAATGAGGTGGCCAAGTATTACGCGAACATGATTCGCGATCAGTTTCAGTTGGATTCAGCAGTACGTGCTGCGGTGGCTGAGTTAACAATGGACAAAAAAAACGAGCGAGAAAAGATCGAAGCGCTCTACCACTACCTCTCCCAGAAGACCCGTTACGTGGGCCTGGAATTTGGTATTCACGGTTATCTGCCTTATCCGGCCTACCAGGTCTTTTCACGAAAATACGGTGACTGCAAAGACAAGGCGACCCTGCTCGCGAGCATGCTGCAGGAGGCCGGCATCCAATCAGAGGTGGTCCTCGTGCGCACCCGATTGCGGGGTGACCTCTATGCACTGCCCGCGTCCCTGGCCGCGTTTGATCACGCTATCTGTTACGTGCCCGGGCATGATCTGTGGCTCGATTGCACCACCGAATTCAATGGTACGACAGAGATCCCTGCCATGGACCGCGGAGCACTCTGCCTGCGGATTTCACCTGAGGGGACAAAAGGCCTCCAGCGTCCGCCTCTTTCCAAACCAAAAGAGAACAATCTCAATTACGAAATGCACTGCAAGCTAAGCCCGACTGGAGAACTGGCCGGCGACGGGAAGTTGATGGTTCTCGGCACTCACTGCCCGGCGTACCGCGACACATATAAGCAGGAGGCCCGCCAACGGATCGTTTTCGAAGGCAACTTCCGCCGCTACCATCCCAGCACACGCCTCGGCAAAGCAAAATTCTTCGGACTCGACGACTTGGAAAGCCCGGTCAAAGCTGAATTCACCTTCAGTATTCCCCGCTTCGGCCGAGTGCAGCAGGGCCAGCTCCTGCTCGCCACCACCCTCCTGCACGAAAGCCTGATGCAGCAGTATGCAGCGCTGAACAAACGCGAACTTCCCCTGGAAATCCTCTACTCTTTCTCAAAGGAGATGCACATCGAAATAGTGCTGCCTGAAAACGCCAAAGTGCTGCACATCCCCAGCAACCTCGATCTGAAGACCGACTACGGGCATTTCATATTCGAAGCATCCGCCGACGAAAAACTGCTGAAAATTAATCAATCGTTCGAACTGATCGGACAACTAATTCAGCCGGATGCCTATCTCGCATTCCGGGAGTTCTGCCAGACCATCGATGAAAAGCTGCAAGATCTGATTCGATTGAAGGTGGGGGAGTAGAAGGGGATTCAGGATTCAGGCGAGATTCAGGATACAGAAGATTCAGGGAACCCACAGAGTTCGGGGACAGGTCTTTACAGGAACAACAATTTGATTTACTGCAGAAACTCCTAGAGCTTAGACGCCACAGCCACGGAGTGGCTGGCATAACACTAAAGCTGCCTGTGGTTTTGTTGATTTACACGAGCTTGTGGATTGAGGGGGGCCGAATCCTGAGTCCTGAATCCTCCATGTTAATCCCGAATCCTGAATCCTGAACACTCTATGAATAACAGATTTATTCTCTTTTTCTTCGCCCTCTCACTCCTGCGTCTCGAAGCTGCACCAAGGCAGTGGTTTCCGCCGATCCTGCCTGCCGAGGAAGCTCAGAAAAAAATCGAGATACTCAATAGCAGGCTTGTTGGTCGGCAACCGAGTGCCAAGGAATACTACGAGCTTGGTGCGCTCTATCTGCTCAACACTCCCAATACCAGCCTGGCTACAAACTACCTGCGGCAGGCGGTTCGGCTTGGAGTGGACGATCCATTCTCAGGGCTGCTGTTTACCCTCGCTCTTGAGAGGCGTGGGGATTACTCCCTGGCGTTACCCGTCCTCCTGGATGTCTGTCAACGAGATCCGGACGGCATTGCGGGCGAGCTCGCCCTCCGCACTGTTCGTTCGTACCAGGACTACGTCTCCGGTTTCAATAAAAGAGTTGAACCTGTGTTGACCAAACTGCTCAGGAAAGAGGGTCTGAATCCGCAGGCAACCTTCCTGGCCAATGACATTCTGGCCGACATCTTCGCCCAGCGAAAAAATCCCGCCGAATATCACCAGTGTCTGGACAATATGGGCCGTATCCGGCGCTGGCACGTGGCGGGGCCGTTCGGGCATCTGCCCAGCCTGGATTTTGATCGAACATTCGCACCCGAAACTGATACCGAACTGCGGGCAGAGTACGAGGGCGATGTGCGCGGCTTTTATGAAGACTTCCCCGACGCTTCCATCCGGCCGTTTGGCAAGCACCGCAGCAAAGGGACCTTTTATGCCACTACCTGGATTCGGACTCTTCTGAATCAAAAGATCATCGTGCGAATCGATTCCGCAGACGATTTCCGTCTCTCTGTTGACAGCAGAGAAGTATTCGTCAGGGACAGCCGGCGCGACTGGGAAAGAACGAATGCTGCGTTCTTTCTTCATTTGAAAGAAGGCTGGCACAAGCTCGTGGTTAAATGCTCGAGTGAGACCGAACCTGGCGGTTTTCACCTGTATGTCACCGACGAATATGGAAACGCCTTGCGCGGCGCACCAGGAGGTAATGCGGAATTCAAAGTTCAGCCCAATGCAGGGGGTCTTCAGGATGAGAAAACACAGCCATTGAATCGAACCGCGGAAACCGCGTGTGACGAAATCCTTGCTGCCAATCCCAATGACCCGTGGACGATATTCGTCAAGGCATGGCTGGCCAGCGAGGCAGGCAACACCGTGGAGGCGCGCCTGCACGCCGAGCGTTGTGTCGCGGCCGCTCCGGGCTTCGCTGAGTTCCATTTTTACCTTGCCCGCTATTTCAAAGATGACTCTTCGAGTTCTACGGAAGAATCGAGCTCGCGAGCCCGCCAGTCATTCCAGAAGGCCGCACAGCTTGCAGATGAGTTCGCCGTCGCGCTCGACGAGGTAGCCGCTTTTGACATCGAGGAAGACCATCCGGATCGCGCGATCAAGACCCTGGAGCATTGCGTTGCCATTAACCCGGATTATTGGGGCTTCCAACAGGGCCTCTATTCCGCATACCGTGGAAAAGGATGGAATGACATGGCAACCCAGGCGCTCGAACGGGCTTTCAAAAATCATCCTGAAGGTGAGCTGTTGCTCAACATCGGAATCAATTGGTATCAGGACCGGCGTGATTATCGGCGTCTCCGGGAATGTCTGGACGCCTTGGACGAAATCAACCCTAGAAGTTCGGAGCGAGCAAGGAACTGGATTGACCTGGGGCGATTCAAGGAGGCCGCTCGTGAGTATCAGCGGCTCAGCAACCTTATGCCGAGAGAAGCGAGCTACAAATTTGCATTGGCTGACATGTATCGGCGGATGGGGAAGAGTGAGGATGCTCAAACAGTGTTGACCGAACTGCTCGAGGATTCCGTCAGCCCCGCCACCGTACAGCGAGCCTTGGCAACCTTGCATTTTGAGACCGGAAACGAACAGGAAGCCAGCAAGGCGGTCTTTGCCGCGCTCGAAGAAGTACCCACCGACCTGAGCATGCGGCAATCCGCGCTGGAGCTCGGCCGGGCGGATGAGATTGAGCCGTACCGGGTGACCCTTAAGGAAGTGTTGAAAGAACGGGACAGCGAACGGGAGTATCCGGATGTTTCGACGATCTACATGCTCGACCAATTTGTGGCACGCATCCTGCCAGACGGCTCTTCACTCGACCTGACTCACATCATCGCCCAGGTTCTGGATAAGAGCGGCGTCCAGCAAATGGGCGAGATCAACATTCCCAACGGCTCACGCATCTACTTTCTCCGTGTCATCAAGCCGAACGGAGAAATCTTCGAACCCGAAATCAGCAACAAGAAAACCAGCTACACCATGAGCGACCTGGCGCCGGGCGACATCGTTCAGTACGAATACCTCCATGCCTCCGGAAGGATCACCATCCCCAATGCCTATCCGGGCGCAAATTTCACCTTTAATTCCATCGAGATTCCGACCGAGCGTGCCCAACTCGTACTGATGACGCCCTCTGACTTCCCACTCCAATATCACTTCCGAAACGCAAAGGTGGAGCCCAGAATCGAAAAGAAGGGGGAGCTGCTGCATTACGAATGGAACATGAAGAACCCAACCGCCGTGCATCGTGAGCCACTCGCAGTGCCATACCAGGAGTACATCCCGCACGTCCAGTTCTCCGGAGGACTGAATTGGGATTCCGTTCGCCGTCACTATTACAACCGCATTTACCCGCAACTGAAGCTCAGCCCCGAAATGAAAGCAGATACCGACAAGATCATCGCCGGCCTTACGGATCCGCTTCAGAAGGCCCAGGCTATTTTTCGCATGGTAGAAGAGCGGGTAAAGACGCCGGCCAGTTCGGCCTCGCTCAACACATCGGCACACCTCGTTTACAGCATGCGCGGCGGTAACATGCTGGTCGTCCTCAAGAGCCTCTACGATTACGTTGGGCTTCCTTCGGACATTGTTTTCACCTACAGCCAGACCCAGGCCCTGCCTGTTCTCGAAGTTCCAAGCCTTGGCACCTATCAATACGGGCTGCTACAGCTCCATCTTGGCGACAAGAAGATGTGGATTGATCCCACCAGCAGAAAAATGCCTTTCGGATACCTGCCACCCGCCCTCGGGGGCACCAAGGCTCTCAGGATTTCGGACGACGGCGACACCTTCATGGAGATCCCGGAGCCCGCATCAGAACAGGATCAACTTGTCACTCGCTGGACAGGCGACGTCTCGGCTGAAGGTGAAATTAGTGCTGTCCTCGAAGAATCCTACAGCGGCTCGCTGGCCGGCGCCATCCGGCGGGTGGAAGAGACCTACACTTTGCAGCAGTGGACTCAGTTTCTCGAACGCAATCTCAATTATTCCATCCCGGGGGCCGCCGTCAGCGGGCTGGAAATCCTGAACTCCGACGACTACAAGAAGCCCGTGGTACTGAAATATCTATTTACGGCATCGAGATTCGCCCGGCGAGAGGGTGACTATCTTCGCGTGGGTAAACTGATGGGACGCAACAATATGATCCGCCGTTACGCAGCCATTCCAGGACGCTTCATACCACTCCTTATGCCAAACCCAATGAGCCGGCGAGTCGAGACCATCCTTCGATTCCCCAAAGGCAGCACTATCAAAGATACGCCCCAGCCCCTCAAACAATTCGCTCCTCAGGGACGGTTTGAGGTGACCGTAACCGAAGAAGGCGAACTCCTTCACATGACGCGAACCATCCACCTGCCGATCCAGCGAGTCCAACCGGAAGCGTACCAGTCGTTTCAGAATCTCTGCCGAGCCATCGACCAGAATGAAATCCACGAGATAGTGGTGCAGGTAGGCGGAAATTAATCGTTCCCGGTTACGGCTCTGGAATGACAGTAATACAAGGGCCCCGCCCTCTTCAATCTTGTATATGAAGCCATCCGCCAAAAGCGTAAAGAAGCTATCGTTGAATAGTCGCTCCAGGCTTCTTATACTCTGCAACTTACCAACTCTTAACGACCTGAGATTTCACAGACCTTTTCAGGAGATTTCGAATGAAATTCTTCACCATGACGGCGCGTATGATGACCGCCTTCGCATCCATTTCGTTGCTGCTTTCCGCTGCTCCAACGAGCCCTTCCGGGGATGACGGCGAACAGATACAGCGCTGGAAACCCCAATACAAGCCATACTTAAAGCAGAGCACCCAGCGTGAACGTAGAACTGGTGAAGGCTCAGATGAATATTCCGAATCGGCAAAGGAGAAGTGGGTCGAGCCAGTGAAACCAGAGGCCGAGCAGACCAAGCCGCGAGGCTTCTTGCAATCAAAGACGGTGGACGAAGAAAAGCAGTCCAAGGGTTTAATGAAGAGGATCTGGCCGTTCAAGAAGAATCCTGAAGTCAAGGGCATGGGAAAGCCACAGCCACCTATGCCAGCCGCTGTCGCCATACCCGCAACTCCAGTTGCAGCCGATCCCATCCCGGAAGATGAGGCTGTCCGGGAAGGCAAAGAGCGCCGGGGATTCCTTGGCTCGCTCAAGAAAATCCTCCCTGGCAAATCCAAGGAGGGATTGGACGAATCTCGAGAGGCCCGGAAAAACACGAAGGTCGAAAAGGGCCTGGCCAAGGCCGAAAAAGAAATGGCAGAAGAAGAGGCCCAGGATGACGTTCGCAAGGTCAAAGAACGTGAAATGAGCGTTAAGGAAATTGAAAAGCGACTTGAGACCCCGGTTGAAGCCAAACCCCTTCCTAAAGAAACGCCAGCCAGCTACGTCAAAGGAAAAGATTATTTTGACCATGGCAATTACGCCAAGGCCATCCAGCATTTCGGAGACTTCATTGCCTCTGACGAATTGGCGCGGAATCCACTCATCGCACCCGCCCGATATTTCATCGCCAAGTCTTTTGAGAAGCTCGAACAGAGAGACGTAGCCCTTTCTCTCTACAAGCAGATTCAAGACGAACATGATGACAGCCAATTCTGGTCTGGCCTCGCCGGTTTCGAACTTGCCGCACTCAGAGACGACGGAGCGCCGGAGGCGGAGAAATGGGTCACCGATCCTGCTAATAAGGCCGAAAAGCCCAAGGCGGAACCAAAGGTTGAAAAACCGGGCGAACAGACCACAGTCCCGGATGAAGACGACGCCCCGGCAGTACTTCCCGAGGAGGGGGTAACTACCAAGATCCCTGACGAAAATGAAAAGCCGGTAGTCGCGCCCGGCGCCGCGCCGGGCGATGCACCGCGTGAGGCCCCAAGCTTCGCCCCCGGCGGAGCTCCTGGGAACTAGCCAGAACACTCCGAATCAAAAGAGCCCTGTCAGGCAATACCTGGCAGGGCTTTTTTGTTACAGGCTTACCCGAACACTATTCCAGCATTCACAAGATAGATCACGACTGTCACGCTGAACGGCGCCAACAGAGTAGACCAAAGCACCACGCGGGATTGCATTTCGGGAAAGTTATCGAATTGCAGGCAAAGCAACATGATGCTGAGCGAGGCGGGGCCGGCGGTGTTGATGAGCATCACCTTCGCGATGAAAGGGTCAAGCCCCAGGGCATAAATGAGTGCAAGCCCCACCATGGGGCCGACAGCCAGCCGCATAATCACGCAGAGACTGGAAGGGCCCTGAGCGGTCTCGACGCTCCGCTGAGAATGGGTCGCTGGGTCCCCGGATATTCCGCCCACCTTGATGCAGGCAAGCTGAGCCCCAATCGTCACCAGCGCAACTGCCGTGAACGCGCCCCTGGTATGGACTACTGTCTCCCAGAAAGGCGATAGACACCGGGCGACATCGGCAGCGTTTTCACCTAGCCAGCGACGTACCTGAACCGTAAGAATACCCGCAGCAACCGCGTAAAGCGGAGGAAACTTTACGATCCTGGAGAGATGGCCGCGCCAGTCGCCTCCCTTGCCCCTTGCTGCGAAGAAAACACCAACCGTAAATCCGGTCACGTTGTGAACGATTACCACAAAGCTCTGAAGCAGGACTGCATCGCTATGAAGCCCGGACTGCCTGAAAGCAAGCTCCTGCACTGGCAACCCAAAGTTTCCCGCGTTGTGAAACATTGAGGCCAACATCACCGAATCGCGCTGCTCCTTCTTGATCCCGAGCGCCACCTGTACACCACGACTAAGCAGTGCCATGCAAATGACGTAGAGCACACTGAACATCACCACCTGGCTGACCGCTGAAGAATCGAGATTGGAGGTCACCAGTGAAAAGTAAACGATGCCCGGCATCACCAGATGAAAATTCAGCCGCGTGAGCGTCGGCATATCCAAGCCCAGACGCTTCTGGATCGTGTAGCCGATCCCCGCGAGCAAAAGCACGGGCAGGAGTATGAAGTAAAAGATGTCGCCAAGCTGAAGCAGCAGGCTCTGAATCATGAGAATCCTTAAACCCGGAACTTGTAATTTTTCTCCGGATCGCGCTCGTTATCGGGAGGATAGTTTGCCCTCTTATCCGCGTAGTACTGCTCACGGTGGTCGCCCTCAGAACTGCGATTGAACGTAAGGTAGAGATTGCGTCGCGGTGAATCCGTCAGGTTGGGCTTTGATTGGTGCGGTACGAAGCAATCAAAGAAAACTACATCGCCCGGTTCGGTCGGAAATCTCACAAACTCGACACCCTCAAGTTGTTTAGGGGTCAACGGCTTCCTCTTTTCCCCGAGCAAACCCTTCTTATGGTGCCCTGACGCGAGTTCCAGGCAGCCATTATCCAGAGTGCTGGGATCGACAGTGATCAGATCGGAGATAAAGAAGGAAGCATAGTCGTCCCAGCCCGGCTGAATATCCTGATGGGGTTCAAAACCTCCACTACCGGGTAGCTTGAAATTAATTTTCTCTTTGAAGAGCAGAGGGCATTCCCCGAGCAGCTCGGTTATTCGACCGATTATTCGTTCACCATACACAAGATCATGCAGGCCCTGGTGGTAATCCGCGAATTTTTCGATGCGCGACAACACTCGCGTTCCTTCTTCGGTCAGGCTGTCCTCCAGGTACACCATCTGTTCGCCGAAAATTGGTTCTCGATTGGAGAATGCATTTATCCACTCTTTAAGATCGCAGATCTCGTCGGGGCCATACATCTGGGAAACAGCTATGAAGCCGTCCCTTCGATAATTCTCAATATCCGTCTCAGAAAAGAAAGATGTTTGAACGCCCATTTCAAGCCTCACGTTTGAAAGTTAAACTCATTAGGTTTATCTAACCTCATGCTCGTCGTGCCGCGGCATCCTAAACATATTCGACAGTGATTTACACTGGACCAGATTTTCCTGAGGAATACAGAATTATGAAAAGGGTTTACTGGGTCATTCCCGGAACAATTGCCGGAAGATGCGGTCCGGAAATGGCACCATGGGATTGCTGGAATCTCTATGCTGGCGGCATCAAAGCGATCGCTTCACTGACGGATCCGGGCGATGCAGCAAAGATTCGTGAAGCCAACATTGAACACCTGCCTCTCTATTTCCCGGCGATGCTCCTGACGAATGAGCACGACTACACCTACTTTCTTTCGTTCGTATCGCCCTTCCTCGATTTTGCTGACAGGGTAATCAAAGCAGGCAAGCCGATGATGGTTCACTGCACGTTCGGATGCGACAGAACCGGCGCGATGATTTCCATTTACCTGATTGCCCGGCACGGCTACACCGCGGAACAGGCTATCAAAAAAGTGCGTGAACATCAGCCACCCGCCATGTCCGCAGAAGGATACGAACAGGTGGTCTACCATTACGAGAAATTGATTAACGGAGGAAACCTTTCATGAGTTGGCTTGAAGAATTTACCGGAAGCGCTTTGCATGAAATCGTTACTGAAATTAAAAATCGTGACAGATTGCCTGAGCTTGTTCCCATCAAGGAGAGCGACCCGGCCCTGACACAACGAATTCAGGCCTTGTCCCCCGAAGAGATCCTGGGCAAGGCCGTCACAGCCTCCGATTTTGCCGATGCGGTGAGGAGTGGCCTGCTCCTCTGGGTCGACGCCCTGGACGTATCTCATAACCTATCGCAGGACATCAGCAGCAATACAGGAAGCTACTGGCACGGAATCATGCACCGTCGCGAGCCGGATTATTCGAACGGCAAATACTGGTTTCGAAAGGTGGGCGACCACGAATGCTTTGGCCCTGTTCGAGAAGCTGCGATCAGCATTTTCAGCGAGCATGCGAGCTCCTGGGCAAACGAAACTGCAAAAGAGATCGAGGCTTCTTCAACCTGGGATCCATTCGCTTTCATTGACTGGTGCGAAGGCGTCGACGCTACCGGCCGCGTGCCGGAGGATGCACGATCGGCGTTGGAATCACTGCAGGCCGCCGAGATGGAAATCCTCCTCGAATACTCCGCGACAAGAGCGTGAGCTACGTAGCCGCAAGCTGCCGGCTTGCGGACCCCAAAGAGGCCAGTTGTAGGACAGCAGGCTTGCGGCTACGACACCTCGCAATTCAAGGGCACTTCCTATGCATATCATCACTCTCAGCTTTGATGACGGCTTCAAGAAATCGAATCTGAAGATCGCAGAGATTTATGAAAAGCATGGCCTTGCAGCCTGCTTCAATATCATCGCCTCCGGACATGTGGGCGACTTTGTGAGCCCGGACGTTTATCAGAACGAGATCGAAAAAGGAGATTTCGAACTCTGGAATGAATTTCAAAGTCGCGGCCACGAGATCATGCCTCACAGTTGGAAGCACTCACGTCTGCCGGATCTTCCTGGCGAAGAAGCGATTGAATTGATGGAGCGCTGCCTGGCGACCTTCGAAACGGAGCTTGCCGGATTTAAACGCGAGACGAGCGTTTTCAATTTTCCCTACAACTTTTCCACGCCTGAACTGGAAGCGTGGCTGACGACTCAGGTTCGTGCCTATCGTACTCGCGTTGCAGGCATCCAACAGGGTATCAATCCTCTCCCGTCGCCTGACCTCGTGGCCTTGGGGACCTGCGGCTTCGGCCCAGGCAATTGTGAGGAACATCTCGATCAGACTATCGAGGCATTACTCTCCAAACCGGAAGGCTGGCTCATCTATAACACGCACGGCCTCAACGGCGAAGGCTGGGGTCCGATTGGCGCGGACTATCTCGACCGTCTTCTGGATCGTCTGCTTAAGATTGATTCCGTCAAAGTGATGCCCGCGGCAAAGGCTCTAATGGATCGGAGTTAAACGGCTTTCCGGAAGCTCTGTCCTACGTCAGCCTTTGGCCGCAACCGAAGAATTATTACCACGGATGGCAAGGCCGTCCCACGGATAATAACCGTTAAGTCTTATCCGTGGGACGGCATTGCTATCCGTGGTACTTTTTTGAGAGTACACGCACATGACGCAGAAGTTCAGCCGTAAATCTCTAGAAGTGATGTGGTGCTGATGCTCCGCGGCAGCCTTGCGCTTCTTTAACAGACTCTTGTCGCGGAGTGCTAAGACTACGCTAAATGCCCCGCCAGAATCTCTGCCGGATGCCGCGCAACCACATTCATCCCGTGTCCAATTTGACTCCTGCATGAAACGCCCGGCGCCACTACCTGGCCTTCGGCATGACGGATTTGATTGAACAGAATCTCGCCGATATTCATGGAGAGGTCATAGTGCTTATGCTCGTAACCGAATCCCCCGGCCATGCCGCAGCAGCCTGAATCCAACACATTGACCTTCGCACCGAGAATCTTTTCCAATAGAGATGGCACATGGCCGGCCTTGCCCGTTGCTTTCTGATGGCAGTGACCGTGATAGATGAAGGGATGGTCTGGGATGTTAAAAAGAGAGGGGTCGGGTGCGCCTTCAAGTTCGTCATTCAGAAACTCAGAGAATTCAAAGGTGTTCTGTTTTACGAGCTCGAGTTGGTCAGAAGGTTCGAACAGATCGTCGTAATCGTCCTGAATGGTCACGATGCAGCTTGGCTCGCACCCGACGACTTTGTAGCCATCTCTGATCTGGTCGGATAGACGCCGGATGTTGTATCGAGCCTTTTCTCTGGCATCGTCGACGAAACCGGTCGAAAGCATGGCTCGCCCACAGCACTTTCGATCCGCCAGAGTGACTTCGTATCCAAGCGCCTCAAGCACTTGAACGGCGGACCTGCCGAGCTCGGGATCATTGTGATTGAGATAGCAGTCGTAAAAGAAAGCAACTTTGCCGCGTGGGCTTTCCTGCTGGGGTCTGGTGCGTCTTTGAAACCACTTTACGAACGTTTCAAAATAAAACGCTGGCAATGGTCTCCGGCGATCGATACCGACGAATCGCTGCAGTAATGTGCGGCCGAAATCGGATTGATTGATCCAGTTGGTGATGGGCGCTGTGGCGCTCCCGTACGAACTGAGGGTGTCGATGTACCCGAAGAAATGATCTCCGAGAGAGGCGCCGTGTTCCTGAAGGTACTGATATTTAATTTCAGTCTTAAGCTTCGCCAGATCCACCCCGGAGGGGCATTCTCGTTTGCACGCCTTGCATCCCAGGCACAGATCGAGCACCTCCTCCTTGAATTGGCGGGACGTGATCTCATGACGGGGCAGCTTACCTGTGATGGCCTGACGCATAAGATTGGCGCGCCCGCGAGTGGAAGTGATCTCTTCATTCGCACCCCGAAAAGAGGGGCACATCGCACCTCCGCTGGACTTACGACATCCTCCACAACCGTTGCACATTTCAATAGAGTGCAGCAGATCGATCTGCGAATCGAAACGCAGGGTGCTCGGCAACTGCGGGATTTCCTGGCCCGGCCGATGACGAATGTTGGAGCGCAGGTCCGCACTATTCGAAACAATCTTGCCCGGGTTCATGATCCCCTTGGGATCGAAGAGATTCTTGATTTCCCTGAACGCCCCGACAAGCCGCCCCCCATAAAGTCGTTCCAGCCATTGCGTGCGCACAAGGCCGTCGCCATGTTCGCTTGCGGTCGTGCCCCCATACTTGATGACCAGGTCGGCAACTTCACTCGAGATCTTGTAGAGCGTTTCAATCTCATCAAGATCCTTCAGATTGATCACCGGACGCAGATGCAGGCAACCGCCGCCTGCGTGGGCGTACACGGCCGAAGTGGTTCCGTGACGGCGGATGATGGCCAGAAACTCTTCGATGTATTCTGGCAGTACGTCCGTCGGCACCGCAGTGTCTTCGACAAATGCGGTGGGCTTCGCGTCATTGGGGCTGCTGAGAAGGATTGGAAGGCCGGCCTTGCGGAGGTTCCAGAAGGCGGTCTGCGACTTGGCGTCGAGGGCTTCAAGTGCATGAAATGCGAGGCCCATTTCATCCATCACCAGCCTGCGAACCTCTTCAAGCCGGGGCAGGATTTCCTCCCTGGTCTCGCCATAAAATTCGACCAGCAAGGATGCCTTTGTCCCTTCCGGGAGGGCGCGAGCGGTGTCTCCGTGCTCCTGGTTGGTTTTGGCCATTTCGATCAGCATTTCATCCACCACTTCCACCGCGGCGGGTTTGAAATTCAGAATCGGAGTGACGGTTCGGAGCGCCTCAATGAGATCCTTGAAGCAGAGAAGGATCAGGCCGCTGGCTTTGGGAAGTTCAACCAATTTGAGCTTGGCTTCCACCACCGTGACGAGCGTTCCTTCCGAGCCACAGATCAGTCGAGGCAACTCTACACGCTCTTTGGTGACCGCCTCCTTCAAATTGTAGCCGGCAACATTACGGCGGATCTTTGGAAATCTGGTCGCGCATTCGAAAGCGTACTCATCACCAATTTCCACGAGCCCTCTGAGTATCTTCCCGAGAGGTGTCTCCCCCTGCGTAAGTTCAGTGAACTCTTTGCAATCACGCTCGACTGAGCGAACTGTCGCCCTTTCTCCGCCCGGGAGAATAACGTCCAGGGACTCCACATGGTCGGCTGTCATCCCATAGATGACTGAATGCGCGCCGGTAGAGTTATTCCCAACCAGGCCTCCCACCGCGGCACGCGAGCTGGATGCCGGATCAGGCCCGAACTTTAGTCCATGCGGTCTGAGTGCACGATTCAGGTCGTCGAGGATCACGCCCGGCTCTACCCGAACCCATTTTTCCTCCGCGTTGATCTCGAGGATCTCGTTTAGATGACGGGTGAAGTCCATGATGATGGCCTCGCCTATCGCCTGCCCGGAAAGTGAACTCCCTCCACCCCTCGGCAGGATCGGGATCTCATTTTCAGTGGCATATTGATGAACCGCGACAACGTCTTCCACGGATTTGGGCATAACGACACCAATGGGGGTGATGTCGTAAATGCTGGCATCCGTACTGTAGAGCGTGCGCGTGTACGTATCGAATCGCACGTCACCCTTTATACGTTCACGAAGGTCTGCTGCGATGTCTGGCATGGACAGAAGGTTAGAACGCAGAAGGTGAGATTCAAATGGTTCTCTCCTGGCCCGGCCATGAAGAAAGCCTTCTTTGATAGAACTGTCTGTTGCCGCAATCTGCGGCATCGAGAATCCTGATAATTACCGGGTTACTCGGCCATCATCGCCAGCATCCAACAATAAATTGAATCACCAATCTGGTAGTAGCCTGGCGCGGCGGGATGGACGCCATTACTCTGACGGATGACTTTTGAGTCTGTGTTTGCATTCCGGATCGTTTGGCCTTGTGGATAATTGTTTTCACAATCAAGATTGAGGTTGGCGGGCACAAGCCAAACATTCTCCTTCTCTCGGCCGGTAAAGTGCTTCTGCATCCGCTCCATCACGCGGTGCTGGTTTCGGCGGTATTGCCAGCGAGTCTGGCCGCTTTGGTAATTCGATCCGAATGCATCCTGGGTTGCTGCCGGCGGCACCAGGATCAGCGCTCCGATCCTGGTGTCTTTTCGCACATGGTGAATCATCTGAATCAGCGTGTCGTAATATTTCAGCATAGTGTCGATCCGAGCTTCAATAGTCTCATCCGTGGAGGAAAAAGTGTCGTTACACCCAAGCAAAACGGTCACAAAATCGGGTGCCTTGCCTTCATTTACGTCTTTGCAGTACTGGGCGAAATCAAGAACAGGCGGCGCATCGTCTGCCTTGTAAATAAACGGACTGCCTATCCCATTGTTCTCGCCTTCTCTTGCCCGGCCGGTGTAAAGCGTCGCGTGTCTCTGGGCTGTCCAGCCTCCGTACCCTTCGTGCCGGTTCGTGCCCGTTCCACGTGAACCGATGAGTTTCAGCTTCATTTCTTTCCGCGATTCCGAAAGCAGCAGCAGGCGTCCGGTGTAAACACCACCAGCCGTGAGACTGTCACCAATACATAAGAGCGAAATCTCCCTTTCAGGATTCTCACCCGCGGGTGTGATTTGAAGTCTCGATTCGGCCCTCGCAATCAGGGCGTTCGTTTCATCGCGAACTTCCAGTTGAAAAGGAAACGTGCCGTATTCGCCGGCGGCGGGCATAAGAGTCCAGCGCTTGATCTGCTGAGTACCCTTTGCGCATATCACATCAAACGCGTAGTTGGCTGAATTCAGGGTCAATGCGACATTCTCGAAATAAACATTCATTTCGATCCCCGTTGTCGCGTAAATCGTCTTTGGTAATTGGAGGCGAATCCGATTCGCAGGTTCTCTTGTTACCTCCCCGGACAGGCTCGTGGCCAGCAGCAAAAGACAGACAGACAAAGCTGATTTAGTTTTCATCGACAGGCTCCTCCCAATGCATCGCTGCAGCCAATTGTTCCTCACGCGCGAATCGGTCGAGTATCCTGCGGCGTTTTATCCGATAACCGATGAAGGCTATTACCGTCAGCAAAGCGCCAACAGTCAGGATGGTGAAATGATTGTAGACGAGCTTCAGAAACGGATGGCCACCTCTTAACGATTCTGCCCAGAGGGCTTCTTCCTGGAAAACATCAATTCCCAAAGCTCTCATGAAGCCCTGATCGAGACTCTCGCCGGTCTTCAGTGCGGCCAGAACCCGCGCTATCGAATCCTGACCATGCCGATTCAGAATAAACCGGATGAAATTTTCACTCTGGAGGTATGCGAGTTGGCTCTGTTCCTGGAAGGGCGGAAATCCTTTTTCAAGAGTATAGAAAGGAATCAGAGCGTTCATGATCGCGGCGGTCTCAAGCCGATGATCGTCCGGCGAATCAGGCAATACACGCCCGAGCCAGCAGGCGACACCTTCGTGGAACCAGCGAGAGAGCCTCAGCTGTTTTTCTTTTTCAAGACTTCCGAGGGTCACGTGCGCCATCTCGTGGGCGAGCGTCTCGTAAAGGTTGCTCTGCCCACCTGGCGTCAGTCTTGCGAGATTGATAACGATTCGACCGTTGGGTGAATATGCCACCCCCAGGATGCGCAGATGCGAAGTGTTTCCCACCATCTCATTAAACAGGTTGTTATCCCCGACCAGCTCTGCAGAGACCGGTATGCTGGCAGGCAACCGCAGGCGCGCAGTGATTTCAAGCCGTGCATCGAGAAGCATTTTCAAACTCGTTCGAGCCTGCGTTTGGTATGCGGCCGGGTAAAGGATCAGAATCCCTTCCTCACGCATCTGCTCATATTGGGGAGCGGCATAAGCAGGCACTGCGAACAGCAGCAGCAAGAGGATTCGGATGATCACGGAAAATGCCTTCAGGCTGACAAGATATGAAGAATGCTTGTGGTTCGCGTCAGGGAGTTGGTAAAGCCAACCATCAGGTCTTCTTCGAACCACCCGGTTAGGCGAAAAGCCAATCATTGTGGACCTACGCTGAGACAGGAAAAAGCCTGAATAATTTGGGACAGAATGATAACTCACCATACGCCGCGGTAGTAAAGCCCTCTCAAATCCTGCTATTGGGGGCTCTTGTTGGTTGTTCTTAATTATTCTGTCCTTTTTCGTCTTCATCCCGGGCACTCAAGACCAACTGATTGCCATCCGGGTCGTGCAGCCAGCATTCAGTATTACCCTTCTCTCATGGCCACAGTATTGAGAACTCTGATGAGAGGTGAAATCAGCCGCTCAGCCCTCTGACAACTGCACAAGCGCCTTAACCATCTTCCTCGATGCCACGGCGTCATAGGCTGCTCGGATTTCATCAAGTGGAAAAGGATTGCCCAAGTCCATCCAGAGCGCAGCATCGAGCTTCTCCTGGCGCACCAGTTCGATAACTGAGTCGTGCACTTCGGCCTGATCGTAACCTCCCTTGTAAATCGTAAACGTCCCGCGGGCGGCCATGGGATTGATGGAGACCGAGTGGTAATCATCAATACCGTAAATACCGATCGCGCCCCCTCTGGCAATGTGCGGCAGTAATTGATTGGCGACACCATTCTTGCCGATGGAATCCACCACAAAGTCAAAGCCTTCGGCGCGAATGCTGACCAGAGTTTCCCTCAAGTTCGCAGCTTTGTAGTCCACAAACTCCGTAGCTCCCGCCTTTCTGAAGAGCTCTTCCCGGCCTGCGTTGCCAACAGAGCAGATGTTCTTAACACCCACGTTGCGAGCATGAACAACGAATGACAACGCAGTGCCACCCGACCCAACCACGAGAGCTGCATTCGCTTCTTTGATTCCCATCCTGTGCGAATAACTGAGCGTCTCGCGCCAGGTGATGAACATCGTCGCAGCAGCGGGATCGATATCTTGAGGCACGACCTGTTGGACAGTAAATGGTGCCCAATTCTTTTCAGGCAGTCCGTCTTGCTTCATCGCCTGATGATCGCGGGCGATGCTGAACTCCACGAAGCCACCCCAGTGGATGTCCAGATTGGAATCCGTCGGCTTCCGAGTTTCTGCTCTCGTGATCCGATCTCCCAGTTTAAAGTTCCGCACCTTTGGCCCGACCTCGATAACCTCCCCCACACTTTCGTGGCCAAGAATCGTTGGATAGTTCGTCCCGAACGGAAAGGTGTTATGTATCAGATGAAGGTCCGTGGCGGTGCAGGTAGCACCGAACAGGTTTCTACACAGCACTTCATATTCGCCTGGTGTCGGCGCTGGGATGTCCTGGACAATCAGGTTGCCTGGCTCGGTAACGATGGCGGCTTTCATAGATTGTAATGAGTAGTGAGTAATAAGTAAGGTCCGTTCGACAGGCTGATTCTGGTCGTCGCCCTCTACCTTTTCAAAAGCACAAGACTATACTGCTCGCCCAAAGCATCGAGCAACACTTACTCATTACTCAATACATCCCATGACCAGTAACCAGCTCTCTCAATACGAAGAAAACGGTTTCACGATCCTGCCCGGTCTTCTTACTCACGCCGAATGCGAGGAGGCGATCGGGCACATGATGGCGTTGCAGGCATGCGAGAAAAAGCTTGAAGGATTCGGGCCCCGTGAGCCGGACAACTGGGGCCGCACCCACAACCAGCATCTCTACGATCCCATGGCTATGAAGCTGCTCCTGCATCCCGCCCTTCGTGAGCCGCTTGACCAATGTTACGGTGGCGAAGCTGAAGGTATTCAGACCATGTATTTCTGGAAGGGCTCTGAACAGCGGCGTCACCAGGATCAGTATTATCTGCCGGGTTGCATGTCAGCCTGGATCGCCCTGCAGGATGTCAGTGAGGCCAACGGCACGATTTACGTTCAACCGGGTTCTCACAAGAAACACTTGCTTACGCGAGCGGATCTGACTGAAAAGCTTGGCGACGAACATGATGTTGTCTGGGGCGAGGCATACAACAACGGGGTGGATGAAATCTTCGAGCAGAACGGCGGAGAAGAGATTCCGGTGGAAGTGTCGAAGGGCGATGTTGTCCTGTTCCACGGCATCCTCATTCACCGAGGTGGCCCGATCAAAGATAAAGGTTCATTCCGCCACGTTATGGCGAACCATTACATCCCTTACGCTTTCGATGAATGGCCTCATCGCACCTGGCCGCGCTTTGATTTCGATGGTGTAAAGAGGCTGCATCCCAAACCGGATGCGGTCTGAAAATCCGTTAAGAAATTTGCGAACTCGTGCACCGGCCCCGGTTACACCGTCTGGGCTCTGGCGAACGTCGCTCGGCAGAAATAGGATGCCGGACAGACATGTAAACAGCATACATTCATCATAAAAGCAGGAGTTTTCATGAAGCGGCATCTATTGGCATTCCTGATTGTTTTCGGCTGTTCAGTCCTGGACGCGGAGAGCCGCCTGAACGTCCTCTTCCTTGGCGACAATGGACACCACCGCCCCCGCGATCGCTCGGAGCAACTCATCCCTGTGCTTGGCAGCCGCGGCATCGATGTGAAGTACGTCGACAATGTCGAAGAGCTTAATCTCTCGAACCTGAAGGAATACGACGCCCTGATCATCTATGCGAATCATGGCAACTGGAAGCCAGAGCATGAGAAGGCGCTTGTCGATTACGTCGAGCAGGGCGGAGGGTTCGTGCCGATCCATTGCGCGTCCGCCTGCTGGGGCCAATCGCAGGCGTATGTCGATTTGGTTGGAGGACAGTTTCAGCGGCATGGGACTGGCATCTTCCTCACCGATATCGTCGGGCCGCGGCATCCGATTATGCAAAAGTTTGAAGGCTTCAAGACTTGGGACGAAACATACGTCCACCAAAAGCACAACACCAAAAACCGGATTGTTTTGCAGACTCGAAAAGAAGGGGATCAGGAAGAACCCTGGACGTGGATTCGGACTCAGGGCAAAGGGCGCGTCTTTTATACTGCGTATGGACACGACCATCGAACCTGGGGCCAGCCCGGTTTTAATGCGCTGATTGAAAAAGGCATCCGCTGGTCGGCCGGCAGCGATGAAGCCATCGAAGTGCCCGGCCTCTACGAGCCGCTGCCCAGGGACCTGAAGCCGTTCCAATATAAGGAAGCCAAAATAGCCTATTACCCGCCGGGTGGGGGACGAACGGATGGTGGCTGGAATCAGATGCAACTACCAATCGCGCCTTCGGATTCGTCGCGACATTTGCAGACGCCTCGTGGATTCAAGACAGAGTTGTTCGTATCCGAACCCGATATTCAGAAGGCCATCTGCATGGCGTGGGATACACGGGGCCGTCTGTGGGTTTGCGAGACCAGGGACTATCCGAACGAGATGCGACCTGAAGGGGAAGGAAACGACCAGATCAAGATATGTGAAGACACCAACCAGGACGGCAAGGCGGATAAGTTCACTGTGTTCGCGGACAAGCTCAGCATCCCGACGAGCCTGGCCTTTGCGAACGGTGGCGTCATCGTGCACCAGGCGCCCCACACTCTGTTAATCAAAGATACGAATGGTGACGACAAGGCCGATGAACGCAAAGTGCTGTTCAGTGGCTGGGGCACAGGCGATACCCACGCCGGGCCCAGCAATCTGCGTTACGGGTTTGATAACTGGCTCTACGGAGTTGTCGGGTACTCCGGCTTCAGCGGAACCGTCGGCGGTGAAAAGCATAATTTCCACATGGGCATCTATCGGTTCAAGTCCGACGGCTCGCAGATGGAGTTTCTTCGCAGCACAAACAACAACACCTGGGGGCTGGGCCTCAGCGAGGAAAACATCGTCTTCGCCTCCACGGCCAACAATAACGCTAGCTGTTACATGCCGATTCCGAATCGGTACTACGAGAACGTGCGTGGCTGGTCCGCAGAACGGCTCGGAACGATTGCCGTGAGCCAGGAGTTTTCACCGATTACAGAGAAGGTGAGACAGGTCGACGCACACGGTCGCTTCACTGCGGGCGCTGGACACGCGCTTTACACCGCACGAGTTTTTCCAGAGCAGTATTGGAACAAAACTGCTTTTGTGAACGGCCCGACCGGACACCTGGTCGGCACCTTTCTCTTGCGTGAGCGTGGGTCAGATTTTTATTCCACGAATTCGTGGAACCTGCTCGCCAGCGATGACGAGTGGACAGCCCCAATCATGTCAGAGGTAGGCCCCGACGGTTCGGTCTGGACCATCGACTGGTACAACTACATCATCCAGCACAACCCGACGCCCGCCGGATTTACGAATGGAAAAGGCAACGCGTACGAGACACCGCTGCGCGACAAAGTGCATGGCCGCATCTATCGCACTTTTCCCTCCAGCGCGAAGTTACAGCAGATCCCGAATCTCGAAAAGGCGTCGTCTCAGGAACTCGTCGCCACCCTTAAGAACCCGAACATGCTCTGGCGAATGCATGCGCAACGATTACTTGTTGAACGCGGTCTGAAAGATGTCGCCATCGACCTGGTGAAGCTGGTTCAAGATACCTCCGTCGATGGGGCCGATATTAATGTCGCTGCCATCCACGCCCTATGGACACTTCACGGGCTGGACGCAAAGGGCATAGGTGAAATCCAGGATGCAGCTCAGCCGCTTAGACACCCGTCACGCGGCGTGCGACGTGCTGCGATCATGACTCTACCTCGAACGCCGGAGTCTCTTACCGCCATTCTGGACAGTAACATTCTTAATGATAAAGACGCGCAGGTTCGCATGGCTGCATATCTCGCCCTGTCAGAATTCGACGCTTCAACTGAAGCGGGCCGTTCAATTGCACAGGCGCTCGCGTCCTCCGAGAACTCCGCAGACCGTTGGATTCCCGACGCGCTCACATCCGCGGCCGCCGCGCACGAGCAGCACTTCCTGGCCGCTATCTGTACAGAAAAACTCCCCGGCTCCACACCGGGGCTTATCGACAGAGTCATCCCACGAGTGGCTGAACATTTCGCCCGGGGCGAAAACGCGGCCGCGACTGTCGGCGCGGTCGTGCTGGCAGTGGGCTCGGCGGAACCTCATGTTGCCGATGCCATCATCTCCGGATTCTCAAATGGTTGGCCCAAGGGAAAAAGAGCGGAACTGAGTGACGAGGTAGACAAGGCAATGGTGGGGTTAGTTCAAAAGCTTTCGCCTGCTTCGCGGGGCAAGTTTGTGAAGCTCGCTGTTCAATGGGGCAGCAAGAGTTTCACGGAGCAGATGGCCAGGATTTCAGAAGGCTTCTTGAAAACCGCTAGAGATGACAAGCAAACGGACCAGGAACGCATCGCGTCCGCCGGCCAGTTCATCGATTTCCGAAGCTTGGACGCCGAAGCGGTTAAGACGCTCCTCGCCCTCGTCACTCCCAAGACGACCCCGGCACTGGCTCAAGGCTTCATTCAATCCGTCGGCAGAAGCGAAACAGCGGAGGCCGGCAGCGCGCTTGTGGCTTCCCTCCCGGGGCTTACTCCAAGCTCCAAGACGGAAGTGCTGAACACTCTTCTCAAGCGTTCCGAATGGACTGCCAGCCTTCTGGATGCAGCGGAAAGAGGCGAACTGAGCCTGGCACTTCTACCACTCGCCCAGCAACAGAACCTGACACATCATCCAGACGAGAGACTGGCCGGGCGAGCCCGGCTGATTCTAAAAAAGAGTGGTGTTGCTGTGAACGCGGACAGGCAAGAAGTCATCGACCGTTATCTGAGAGCCCTCCTCGGGCAAGGCAAAAATGAAGTTCCGGAATTCAGCAGCGGCGAAGCCGCCAAGGGCAAGCTCGTCTTTCAGCAGAACTGCACAGTCTGCCACAAGCACAGTGGCGAGGGTGCGGAGATCGGCCCCGAACTCACCGGCATGAACGTGCATCCCAAACATGAACTCCTCATTCACATCCTCGATCCCAGTCGCAGTGTTGAAGGAAATTTTCAGCAATACCAGGTCGCCACAGAGGAGGATCAAATCTTCGCTGGCCTGCTCGCAGCCGAATCCAAAACGGCCATCGAGATCATCGATACCGAGGGCAAGAAGCACATTGTTCTGCGCGAAAATATCAAGGCACTGATCGCATCACCGAAGTCTGTCATGCCTGACGGTTTCGAACACAAGATCCCGGAGAATGCCATGGCCGACCTGCTTGAGTTCCTCACCCAGCGTGGAAAGTTCCAACCAATACCTCTTGGCAAAGTCGCCACCATCAACAGCGATCAGGGCATGTTTCACACCAGATCAAGCATGGTGGAGACCCTGATTTTCGACGACTGGAAGCCAAAAACTTTCGAAGGCGTCCCATTCCTCCTGATCGACCCAGAAGGCGGAACAGTCCCGAACATCATCCTGCTTCACAGCCCCAATGGTGCTGTCTGCAGCAAGATGCCGAAGATGGTGACAGTCCCCTGCAACGGAAAAGCAAAGGCGATTCACCTATTGTCCGGAGTCGGCGGCTGGAACTTTCCTGCCATAAGAGAGAAGTCTATCGCGCTGACTGTCCGCATGAATTACGCAGACGGCAAGACCGAAGACCACCTGCTCAAAAACGGAGAAGAGTTCGCCGACTACATTCGCGTTGTCCACGTCGACAAATCCAAGCTCGCCTACAAGATGCGCCGGGGTCAGCAGGTCCGCTACATCGTCCTTTATCCCAAGCTCGACGAGGTAATCGCGACCATTGAATTCATCGATGGAGACAATTCCGCGCCGGCGGTGGTGGCCGTGACTGTAGAGGCGCCTTAATGAGGGCAATGGATGAATTGGTAGAGCACGGATTCAATCACCCAAGTCAATGAAACTGAGCATCTGTGATGAGTTCGTGATGATTTTTCAATCTCCGAATGAACACGGAGTCTCATGCACCGTGAAATGCGAGTCCAAGCATGCATGGGCCACGATCCTGGTGTCCATAGCCAAGCGTATGCCTTTACGATCCGGACTGGGTCGATTAATCTCCTGGCATGGCAAACAAGAAGACCACCAAAGCCGTCGTAACTTCAAATAGAATCGAGCAGGCTATCCACGTTTTTCGAGGCCAACGTGTGATGCTGGATTCGGACCTGGCCGAATTGTACGGGGTGACAACCGGTCGTCTGAATGAACAAGTATCGCGAAACAGAGGGCGGTTCCCTGAAGACTTTGCATTTCAGCTCACCCTGCAAGAGTTTGCAGCTTTGATATCGCAATCTGCGATATCAAGCTGGGCCGTGGAGGGCGTCGAAAGAGGCCATGGGTTTTTACCGAGCAAAGGATTGCCATGCTTTCCAGCGTATTGCGCTCACCAACGGCGATTCGAGTCAACATAGAGATCATGAGGACGTTTATCCAACTACGCCGGTTGATGGCAACTCCGGGCGAATTGGTTGAACAACTGATGAAGCTTGCCGAGACAGTGAAACTTCACGATGACCAGATCAAAGTTGTGACACAAGTGCTTCAACAAATGTTAGGAGCTCCTGAACCTCGAAGACCGAAGATCGGTTTTCATGTGCGCAAGAAAGACGACTAAGCCGGATATGGCTGCGAGGAGGTGGAAGCTGAGCCGCAGCAAAATTCAGAACTTTGATAGAGGGCAATTAGATTGAGCATTAACAACAAAGAGACCTCTTCTACCGCGGCTTCGGATCCGCTGGCGTACACCACGCCGGAACGGCTGGTTCAGGACTTTGCTAGCAGAGGGCTTGTCGTCCTGGCTCCGGAGAGTCTCGGTATTCCGACTGAAATCCACGACCGGATCTACGAGCAGGAAAAGAAGGCCTACCACGACAGGAAGCCCGTTACCCCTTCCAGCATTCCCGACGTGCTCAAGGTGCTCAACGCGCCCGGGCTTGTCGCCGCGTGCAATCAGCTCGTGGGCAAAAACTGGGCGATCGTTCCCTTCACGCACAATGCTTCTTTCACGAGCGGGTCACACGATCAACACTGGCACAAAGACGACAACGGCCCCTACAACAGCAGGAAGCAACGCCACCATCAGGCCGTCCAGATCGAAATGCTTTACTACCCCCAAACTGTTCGAGAAGACATGGGGCCAACCGCGACCATCCCCTACTCACACTACTGGACATACAATCACGAAGAAAACCACGACAACTTCGCAGGCGCCGACCATCTCGATTTCAATTACCCGCTCAGCCACATGGAAAGGGAGCCCGTCTCCGGACCAGATTCCAAGTACGGCATAGACGACATCATCAACCGCCGCACGGCCCACGACGTTCGGATGCGTGAAGCGGTAACGAACACCGGGTGGCCGCTGGTGCAGCAGTTCGAAGCCGCCCCGCTTCGGGCCGGCAGCGTGATTCTTTATTCCCACAACATGTTCCACAGAGGGAACCATCGTCGCGACAATTCGGGGACATGGCGGGACAACCCTCGCTTCATGTGGCGCTTCTGGTTGTATCGCACCACGGACACGATCTCCTCAGGCAGTGCGCCCGATGAAATCAATTGGAACAGCCTCGGCGTAGATCCGCTTACCAGCATTGATCTTTCCGAGGCCGGCGAAGACGTCACCGCGGTCTGGCGATATCACCATTTCTGGATGAAGACCGGCCAAACGCCTCCACCGCACCCCAGCGTTTCAGGCATCTCATCGGAAGAGCGTGAGAAAGAAGCAGACCGCTTGTTCGAGCAACTGCGCGCAAGAAATGACGAAGCCGAGCCGGCCCGCATCGGCGCTGCGTACAGGCTGGCCTCCATCGGTGATAGCGCCTTGGCCGTGCGGCTTCTGGGCCGGGCGTTGTATACCGAGCGAGAGAGTGTGCGCCGCGCTGCCACCTACGGACTGATTGCGGTTGGACCCGACGCAACGCACACGTTTCTTGAAGCGGCGAACTCACCTATCAAATGGGTTAGAAAAGCAGGCGTGTATGGCCTGGGCGATATCAGCCCACTCAACGACGAAGTACTGGAGGCCGTCGCTGCGCGCCTTCAGGACGACCCATCAGTTTACGTCCGCTCTGTCGCCGCCGGAACACTCGGTTGTCTGGGCCGCCGGGCGATTGCCACGCACATTGGTGAATCGCTTGTTCCTGCGTGTTTGGACGCGCTCGTGCAAAGTCTGGCCCGCGAGGAGAATCGGCTCTGCATGAGCAAGGCGCAGGGGCGATCCATCAAGTTCGCGCGGCCAACGGACGACTGCGATGTCTGCGAGGGTGGCGGTGTCGACTTTGGCCTCGAACGTTTTAAGCCGGTGCGTTCGGCGGTGCGGGAGAATGCGCTTTGGTCCATTGTCATCCTCTGTTCCCACAGCGCCGAGATCATTGGTTCTGCTTTGGAAACAACGATAGGCGCCTTGAAAAAGGTTCTTCGTGACGACAAGAACGTCATCTGTGTCGGGTTCGCCATGGATGCGCTGAACCGATTGGCCAGCCTGCATCCGGAAGATGGAAAGTCGTTTCCTCTTATTGAAGGACTGCAAAAGAACCTTCTATCAATACTGGGAGACTTACCCATCCGAAGTTGGGAGGCCCTAGTCCGGGGTGGGCTGAGCGCGGAATCGTTGTTTGCATTCAAGAAACCTGATTGACCCGGGGGCATTTCCAACCCTGAATGATTACGGCCAAGCAATGAACGCAGTGGGATAACCGTTAGTTCATGATTGTCTTTTTGACCTTCCGAATAACCCCAACGAAAATCTATTCCTATGCGATTCCACCTCTTAGGCTCTGCTGCCGGGAAGCCAGTGCCTCGCACTTTCTGCCGTTGCCGCGTCTGCCTTCATGCACTGGAGCAGGGCGGGCCTGATCTCCGGACACGAACCGGGATGAATCTCTTCTTGGATGGCGACAGCTCACGTGAGCCGAAGTATCGCATCGATCTGCCGCCGGATACCGGTCACCACATGATGGCTCACCGGTTCAATCTGAATCTGTTGGAACACCTTCTGTTCACGCATTCCCACGAAGACCACTTCGACCTCCTCTACTTGAGACATCGAGGGAGACTAATGAGCGACCGGGCAGAGATGCCCTGGCTGAACATTTACGGAAGTGCAGAGACCAAGGGCGAGTTCGATACCTGGAACTTGAATCTGGATGACCTGAGGCTGCGATACCATCAGGTGGAGCCATTCCAGTCTTTCTCGGTCGACGAGATGGAGGTATTTGCGATCAAGGGCAATCATGCGCCCGGTACGCTGCATTACGTGATCCGGCATGCGGGCAAGTCAGTGCTGCTTGCCTGGGATACTGGCTGGTACGAGGACGAAACCTGGGAAGCACTGAAGGGCCTCAAGCTGGACGCAGTTTTCATGGAATGCACTCAATTCGGCGGCCCTGAGGAGATCCGACACAGCAGTCACTGCAACTTCTACACGCTGCGGATGATGCGGGAAAGACTCCTCGAAATGGACGTCATTCTCGGCGATACGCCCTACGTTACAGTTCACATGGGAGATAACGGTCTTCTCCTCCACTCAGAACGTGTGGATCTCGCCGAACCCCACAACATCACCGTCGGATACGACGGGCTGGAGTTAGGGGTCTGACTCTTGAGCGCTTTTGGCTTAGAGATCTCACTCTTCTGTGAGCAAGCTCACGGGGCTCTCGGACGCTGCACGCGATCTGGGTAATGACAAGCTGTGGCGGTAGGGCTGATGAAATTGTGGTGAACTCAGCGCATTCATCCCGAATAGGGAATGACCGGCAGGAGGATGTGCGAAGGGTGCCCGGGATCGTGCAGAATGGCCTGATCTGCCGTTTGCATTTCTGTATCCGTCCCAGGCGGATTGCCGGTGTTCAGGTTTCGGTCCCACAGGGGGAAGTTACTGCTGGTGATGTCGAGGCGGATGCGGTGACCTTTTTTAAAGACGTTGCTGGTGGGCAGGAGTTCGATGGTGTATTCGAGAGGGATGCCGGGTTCGATGAGTTTGGGGGTTGCCCAGTCGCGTTTGCGGAAGCGGGCTCTTATGACCCCTTCCGTAATATTGATGGATCGGCCGTCCGGGTAAACGTCACAGAGCCGGGCCACAAAGTCGGTATCTCGTGCGGTCGTCGATGCGAAGATGGTTGCCGTGACTGGGCCGGTGACCTCGAGGTCTTCTTCAAGAGTCTCTGAAGTGTAGACGAGCATGTCGTCCCGGCGTTCGACCGGTCGCTGATCGTATGGGCCGGGCAGGCAGTGTTCATAGAGGCCCGGGTTGTAGGGGCCAACGGAATGGTTTCCGCCCAGAGTCGGCATCGGATGCTCAGGGTCGTAGTGGAACTCGTCGGATGGCTCCGCATCCGCGGGCTCGAGGGTAAGGCTGCCGTCACCGAACAGGCTGTTTGCCGCTCCATTGGAATGCAGGAAGAATTTGGTAAATCTGGTTCTGGCCAGGGGCCATTCATATTCGTCCCGCCAGACATTGGCGCCCATGACGAAAATCCGTATCGGGGCTTTCTGAAATTCTTCCGAATCGCCTTCTTTGAGCATGCAGTTCAGCCAGCGCACCGTCGAGTCGTTTTCTTTCAAGGACTCCGGGCCGAAGTCAAGTTGACCCAGTTTGGAGGAGGAGGACATCCCGTGAGTCCAAGGACCGACGATTACGCGGTGGCTCTTTGCCAGATCTGAATCCGGGGAGTCCTCGATCAGCTTCAGGTAGTTCTTGAAATTCTCGCCCGGATAGTAGTCGTACCAACCGCCCGTAAGGAGCAGAGGCACGTCAAACTTATTCATGCTTTTCCGGATGTTCAGTGACTGCCAATAGTCATCCCGGCGATCATGGTTCACGTAGTCGCGGTAGAAAGGAACCGGCAGGGTGCCTCCTTTTTCGTCGAGGGTGATCAGCGGTAGTTCACGGAGCAGCTTCATCACATCGAACGCCGGCAGCAGGCTGGCGCTCGAAACTCTGGAAGCGACCTCGAAGCAGAGCCAGGTGTACGTCAACGCCAGGCTGAACACGCCGTCACAATAGTAGGCTCGGCGCCAGAGATCGGAGGACATGAATCGCGGATTGAGCACAGTCAGATACGGGCTGCCAGTAGAGGCAAGGTAGAACTGAGTCGCGGCTAGATAAGAATCGCCGTACATCCCGATCTTTCCGTTACACCAGACCTGTGTGCCAATCCACTCGAGAGTATCGAAGCCATCCTCGGCCTCACTTGTAAACGGATACCACTTCCCCTCCGAGTCATATCGGCCCCGGCAATCCTGTGCGACGAAAGCGATCCCCTTTTGGACATATTCGTTTCCGATCATGCCGCCCCGGCTGTATGCGGTTCGCACCAGGACGACTGGGAACGGCCCTTCGCCGCCCGGCAGCGCAATAGTCGTCTCGAGATGCACTCCGTCACGCATTGGGATTTTTACGTTCCGCATAATTCGCCCGTAACGTGTATCAGCCGGTCTGTTCATTGTTGCTTCTCGCTTTGTAAGGCAGGTTTTTGGGGATCGTCCATCGGAAGCGTCTCGACGGCCATTCTGATTTCTTCAACTGTTGACATTGCTATCTGTTAAGGGATCGGTTTGTAACTTCTCAATAAGTTCGGGTAAGGATACTGAAAACTCCTCTCAGGACCTCGGTGCGTCGTACGTGACCTTCCCTGGGAGCGGAAGCGTCCCGCTTCCGAATTCGAGGGCGAGACGCCCAGGGTCCCGTCAAAGTCGGTATCGTAGCTCCGGTCTCCAGGCCGGAGTCCCTTTTCGGCGGCCTGGAGGCCGCCGCTACGATGGGTTGCCGAGGGTGAACAATGGCGTTCCGTCTGTTTTGCCCGACTTTGACGGGACCCTGGAGCCCCCCGCTCCCAGGTGAGTTCCGGTCAGACGGTGAGATGAGCATTACCCGTGGTTATTGAGAAGTTAGATCGGTTTGCCCCTGGGGTGGTAGCTGAGCTTTGCCCACATTTTTCTTGTAGTGCTTTGGTTTCGATTGATCTGCCGAATTTGAAGAAGCTTCAAAGCTCTTCCTCGTAATCCTACCCGAAATCTTTGATCCTCTCCGAGTTGCACAGTTCCTGGTAAAGTATCTTTGAACAAGTGGTCTCGTTGTCATTGGCCGAGGATGGAGGGCAAAGATTCAGAAGGCAGAGGATCGAAGATTACGAGAAAGACTACGAGAAAGAGGTACTTCGAGGTCAATAGGAAATGTGTGCAAATAGCCGGGTGATAGTAGGGTTAACATCAATTCTGTTCACCTAAGCTAAAGACCCTTGCTTGCCAGGCAGGTGAAGAAGTTTGGCTCGCTAACTGGCAGGGATTAAAGACTTGGCGTAACAATCTGATTCACCCACCATTAAGGTGGCGTGGGTCTAATCGGGTTCAGTGAACCCATTGGGGAATTGTTCGCCGTGCGCCAGTGATAGCGCTTCAGGGCGAGAAACGCCCCAGGAAGGCGATGACTCGCCCACTATAAACATGCGTCTGTAAAGTGGCAGCAGCCCTCCAACAGGTTCACTTAATATTTACCATCAAACGACAAATGACAATTGTGACTCCTGTTTCCATTCTGAGACATCTGCCGATTCTCCTCCTCGTAGCAAGCCTCGCGAGCCCGGCCGCGGCCGAAATTTCAATTCGGCTGGCCGATGCTGGACAAGAGGTACCGCTTGAGTACTGGACAAAGGATGTCCCGCTTCCAGATGGCGGGCGGATGTTTTATCGCGGCCCGGGCCTGGTCTTCGTCGACGGAAAGGCTCTTGAATTTGGCAGCTACATCAATCAGCAGGGACTGCTGAAAGAGGCGAAGCCGGAGGCTGGCGATGACCTGCTCGATGAATTGGAGGGCAAAGAAAAGAAGAAGGAAAAGCAAATCCACAGCGATCGGCAGCAAGATATTTTGAGCGGCTTTATGGCTGAAGTGCGCGGCGATTTCGCCCAGGGGGAACACACCATCGAGCCCGGCGGGCTGCGCTTCAGCGTAGATGAATTCGGGGAAGTGTCTTCACACAGCCCGATGCTTGCAAAGGCCGGAACGGAATCGCTGCGGCTCTTGTGCACACCTCTCCATATTGACTTCGTGCCGAACGGACAGGGGGCACGCATCCAGGTGCGGGTCTCGAGCGGAGGTAAGCAGATCCTGTCGGAAGATACTCTTCAAACCGGCCAAGGGAGTTGTTCGCTCCGCCTCTATCTGCCGATCTCCGATCAGCCCTACACGGTTCTGACCAATTTCGGCAGCGCGTCATTCGTCCTCGCAAAAAATGGTCTTCTCCTGCACGGCGATCCGAAGCTTCCACCCGGTAAGATTGTTGTCGTGGAGGATGCCTCTCTGGCGTTTATTGAAGTTCCGAAGTCCGCGGTCGCAAGGGCAACACCCGCCGGAAAGGAAAGCGAACTTTACCTCTTTACGGATCGCAATCGGGAAGTGTTCCTTGAGGGGGAAACAGTTGCCGTCTCGGTTCGCGGTTTTCAGCTCCCGGAAGGCGAAGCGACTCCGTCACTCGTGAAGGACGGGAAGCGGCTCCAACTTTCGCCAATCCAGTTCCCAGCTCAACCAACCGGCCTTGCCGCCGGCGAATTTGAACTGGACACGGGCCTGCTGCATCCGGGTGAGTACCAGCTTCGATTGCAATGCAAAGAGGTTCTGTCGAATTCGCTGCGACTGCAAATTACGCCTGCTCTGTCCGAAACCAACATGAAACTTCTTGGGTGGTACAAGTGGGGCTCGGACAGTTTCGAGACGAAAGATTTGCAGGACGCGGTTCGCAGCGGCCTGAACATGGTCGTTCAGGGCGCTGGGCACGCACAGGGCGGCAGCGCCATCGGGCCGCACAATTCTCCGATCCAGGACTGGCCCATCACGAGGAACGGGAAAGGCATCCCGCTGGATGAGGCCCGATATCCACTGCTCAGAAACCGGCCCAACTTCCCGGTCGAGCTGCTCGAACAGAAGCTGGAAAACGATGCCGGTGCGGAGTTCCTGCTCTCGCACGGGATCGAAAACCTGCCTCAGCTTGGCGGGCAAATCCTCTACTTTAACGTCGGCAGTTATTGGCAGAATCATGCGGACGATCGATACCAGGCCGTCTCGCACCTGGGACAGGAGTGGCGGCGCTTCCCGAATTTCGCCGGAATGGTTCACTGCGTGGGCGATGGCCCCACTCCCGCAACCAGTGGAATGGTCTGGGCGGCCGGCCCGGGTTCCTATGACATCATCCACGGACAGCGACTCGAAAAACTCCGGCAGGTTTTTGAATACAAGGTCGGCAAAGTCAAAATCAACGATAAAGACGCCGCGGCAGAATTCGAGCGAATCAATAGCGCCATGAAGGGAGCCATCGGGTTCGGGGTCGGCATGGATGCCGGACTGAAGGTCTCCGGCGATGACGCGCAAAAGCTTGAATGGGCGCGCTGGCTGAACGATCTTTATCCGAACTGCTTCCGTAATCAGCATCAGGCGCTGGCGGCCATGATGCCTCAACCGATGGTCAATTGTGGTTGGACCTGGGGGACGGGCATGGGCAGCGGAATGTGGAACGAAACGTTTTTCGGCGCTTTGAGCCATCCTGTTTCAGACGACCATGGCGATTACGGCATCCTGCCTTTTGCTTATGTAACCGGTATCGATCTGAAGGGTGCGGGCCTCGGCAAACGCCCCTGGGTCACGCTCGATCTGCTGCCGGAACGCACGTTTGCCAACGGCCTGAAGCTGTTCCTCCAGGCGGTATCACGCAACCCGGCGGGCATCGGAGTTCTGAACACCCACGGCGATGTGGCCGGCGGCTGGAGCAAACGCAAGGACGACGGCGACCAGATGCTGACGCTGATGGAAATCGGCAGGCGTTACGGTGACCTGCTGATGTCGCTCGAGCGGTGTGACGAAATCGCGGTACTGGTCTCGTTCCGGCAAGCAGCTATCAGAGGGCAGGAGGAGCCGCGCCTCTGGGGCGCTCATTTTCTGGCGACCAAGGCCGGGTACCAGACAAACTTTGTGACGGAGACGGAACTGCTCCACAACCCTGAAGCCCTCTCGAAATATCGTGCTGTCTTCCTTGCGCAGATGAGCCTCAAACTACCGGAGAAGCTGGATGCCGCCCTCCGCGCCTTTCAGGGAAAGGGGGGAATCGTCATCGAAGACCAGGATTCCAAGTCAGACCTCCCGGACGCGATCAAGGTTCAATGCAGCGAAATCCGCGGCGCGAACGAAGTCAACTATCACGCCATTTACGAACGCTTCGAGCCGCTGGCCAAAGAGTTCTTGGAGCAGGTACGACCGAAGCTCAAACCATTCTTTGAAGCGTCCGCCCCTCACGTCCACCTGATGAGAAGCCCCGACGGCGACCTGGAATACTGGGCGCTCTTCCACGACGGCATCCTGATGAAAGATGAATTCTCAGGTGGGCACTTCACCCAGTTCCTTTACCGAGGAACGACCGCGGTAATCACCGCTTCGACCGGCGGAGTGCTCTACGATGCGTGGAGGCGGAAACGGATCGATAGGCAGACGGAAAAGGCTGACGCCACGACGAAATTATCCTGGTATGCAGACCTCCGTCGTCTTCCGGGAACGCTCTACCTCCGTGCGGATCGTCCGATCCATTCCCTTGAAGTTCAGGCCAGTGAGAAGCCTCGGCCGGGAACGCTCTTCCGATTGCAGGCACGCCTGTTCGATCAACAGGGCAAGCCGTTCACCGGCCGGGTGCCAATCGAGGTGCTCATCAAAACGCCGGACGGAAAGAAACACACGACCATTTACCGAACGACGAATCAGGATCTGCAAATAAAGATTGCCGGCAACGATCCACCCGGCCAGTGGCAGTGGCGCGTGACCGATCAGGCAACAGGACTCGTAGCAGAAGGCGCTTTCGAGGTCGAAGCCGAATCCGTATTGCCTCACCTCAAACTGGTGAAAACTCCCATCTTTGATCGCGCGGCCATTTACGAGGCCCTCAAGAGCAGGGCCTTTCATATCGTGGTTTATCCGGGGCAAACCGAACTGAAGGGGACGGCCGACTCACTTGCTGAGCGGCTTGGTAAGCTGGGGGTCAAAACCCAGGTACGAACCATCCTGCCATCCATGACGCGCCAGTACCGGATGAACTGGAATCAGCACACGATCGAAGACGAAGAAGTGCACCAGGCCGTGCTTGGAGGGCAGGTGGTCGGGTACCGGGTCAAGGGCAAGAATCAGAACGGCACTTTCGAGAGCGATTTTGAAAAAGCGTTTTACGGCAAATACGTCGGCTCCGGGGAATGGGTCTATTATCAGGATGTGATCCTGCTTGGCCGAAGCGATCTGCCCGGTAACCCGCTCATCGATCTCGTCACCCGACAGGCCCGCATGCTCCCGCGCAATCCGTCCCCGAATTTTCCCGCGGCCGGGAAGGGCATGCTGGGCTATGCCTGGGCGCCGTTCCATTACGGGCACGATGCGGTCGTCGTTCACGGTGCAGATGCGCTGGGACTCGACAATGCTGTCAGTGCACTCCTGGAAATCGCTGCCGCACCCGGGAAACCGGAGATACCCTGGACCCCGATATTCGGGAAAGATGACAACGTCGTTCACGCACTCGGTGGTCGTGCTGCTGCAACTCCAAACAGTGGCGTAAAAACCGTTCGTAGCGACACGAGGATTCAGGACTCGCTGCTTCCGACCATGTTTGATCGGGCGGTGAAGCAGTTGGCCGCTCACGACAACCGGCTCTTCATCCGTCAGGAGTCGAAACTGAGCCAGGCCGAGCCCGTATTCGCGGAGGTCGATCTCAAAGCAGGGACGTCCGTCCAGTACCGCGCCGGGGATGGCCGGATAAGGGGAAGCTCAATTGAAAATTTCATCGCCAACCACGGAAAGGAAAACTGGTACCCGTCCGGCATGCAGCGCACCACACGAGGCACGCTAATTCCCCTCGAGCGCGGCCTTTCACTTTTCGACGAAAAGCAGCAAATCGTCTGGTTTTACGACCCGTTTCCGGAAGCGATTTCTTATATGACCGCCCGCTACCCGCGCCGCTGCCAGAAGTTCACTACCACTCGGAACGGAAAATGGGTTCTTGCCAGCTTCTACGATTTCAATGCCGGCGGAGGCTACGGCCCCAGTTATTACACCTTTAATCCTGGTGTGGTGGCGTTGCTCGATGCGGAGACAGGAAAGGAAGTCTGCCGCGCCCAGGGATACTGCGGCACACAACTGGCCCTGGCCGAAGACGGCAGCCGCTTCGCCATCATCGACGATTTCGTACCCTCGCCAGACATCGGCGGCCGAGTCGCTGAGAATCCACATAGCGGCCCCGTGCTTGTTTCGTTCGATAACCGCGGCAAAGAACTTTTCCATATGCCGGCCGAGGGAGTTCAGGGATTCGCAGTCAGCGCGGATGCCCGCCGGGTTGTAGTCTCCTACCAAGACGCCAGGCGGATCGTAACTCTCGTTGATTTCGATTCCGGTACAACGACCGAAGTCGGCTACCCCAAAACCGACCTCGGCATCGCCGCAGCGCCCAATGGCAGCTTCGCCGCCATTACCCACACCGACGGCCTCGTTCGCAAAGTTTCGTTCAAAGGCGAGGTCATGATGGAACAGCGGCTCGAAGCGCCGGGAGTTCCCGCAGTCATGGAAGACGGCACGATTGTGGTCGCCGCAGCAGACGGGAAAGTCTATTTTCCCTCATCCGGAAATGCGCCCATTCCATTCGCCTCGGACACCATCAAGGACTTGACCGTCAAAGTGGAATCGCCTCCCGCCGGCCTGCTTCCTCCCCAGCAAACCTTCTGGGCAAAGCTCCCCAAGCAGATCAAGGTGAAGTCCAATGATTTAAAAACTCCTAGCGCTGCGCCCTTCAGCTTCAAGGGACAGAAACAATGGACGGTAAGACTGGACAAGACCGAAAACCTGAACGTTCAGGTTCTTGCTATCGATTACCTGCTTAAAGACCCCAAAGATGTCTTGAAAATATCGTTCTCACGGAGCGGCAGGAAAGTCACGTACCTTTATCCGGGCTCCCTGTCAGCGCGGACAGCCTCGATACCTTTTCGATCAAAGATCGGCGAGCCATTGGAGCTGACTCTGGAATCCGAGTCCGGTGCGTCGATCTCGCAGACCACCGCTCGAATGTTGTCACTCGGAGATCATCTGAACTCGGCTTACATGTCACCGGAGCAGTTCGCGACCAGCGCGATGGTACCACGAGTAATGGTGCCCAACGTGCACGGCTGCCAGTATGACCCGCGTGTCGAGCAGATGGCCTACGGCTTCCCCCAAAATTGGGGTGGCAAGCTTCCGCCCGATATCAAGGGCAAACCCGAGACGGAGGTCAAGACCTGTTTCGACGGCAATTTGTATTTCGGTACGGCGCTCTATCCAACAAGTTATCCATCCGGCCGCCCGGCATGGGCACCCCGCGGCTCGCAGCCGACGCTCCGCAGCGCCGAGGTGATCATGGAATTCTCCAAGCCCTCGACCATCGAAGGCATCGGCATCTGGGAACACCCGAACGATCTCCCCGTCAGCAGTTTCATCCTGGAATACTGCGACAACGGAAAGGTCGCAGATGACCTTTCCAGACAGATGACCGGTGACTGGAAAGTCGCCGTTTCGTCCCGTGACAACGACGACTATTACCACGCCCATTTCTTCAAACCCACCGCGGCAAAATTCTGGCGTTACACCATCCTGGCCACCCCCGCCCTCGTCCAGCGCATCGCCGAAATAGAACTCTACGCCCCCGGCGAATCCATTTTCGACGAAGACGACTTCTGAGACGCAATTACGATTGCCACGGCGCGGAGTTAGATTACCCCCTGGCCCACAAGCTGGCTGCGCCCGGCCACGTTTGGCGCGACAAGGAATTGGGGCGGCATGCGAACTATTTGTGGAGTAAAGAAGGTTGGTTTGCTCCCCCTTTAATTTTGCTTTTTATCTTCTCTTTCTTCGGTTTTCTCATCTGTTCCGGGCCATTCTTTGCGGGAATCTCCATTCCACGCCGCTGCTCTCACATGCCACAAGAAAGACCAGAAAGGGGAGGTTAGAGGTAAGATTAACTATAAGAAAGATTCAGCCCTGAACAGTTACCAAATTTCCGGGATTCCAACTCCCATCCAAGTCGACCCAAAAGAATCAGAATCTAGAATCCACCGATTCGAGTGCTAAAGGACGAAGATAAAACGCCCCCGCGAAGCGTCAGCACCACCATAAGAAATCGCTGCCACGGCGCGTCAGCACCACCTCCAAAAGGATTTCAACATGAAATGGCTACCTAAATTCCTGATCGTTTTCTTGCTTGTTCCACTTTCAATTTCAATCACCGGCTGCCAGCGAACAGAAAATCCTCTCGGACGTAAGACCACCCACGTGTTTTCACCCAGTTACCTTCACAAGCAGGCCGATGCAGCCTACGCCGACGAAAAGAAAAAGAACCCGCAATCTGCGAACGTTGTACAGCAGGCTTTAGTGCAACGAGTCGGCCAACGCCTTATCGCGATCGCCAAACGGGACTACCCACAACACTGCCAGGGCTTCAATTGGGAGGTGAACCTCTTCGAAAAACCCAAGATCGTAAACGCCTATTGCATGCCCGGCGGGAAGATTGCCTTCTACACCGGCATCTTGCCGATCTGCAGAAATGAGGCGGGAGTGGCCGCGGTGATGGGGCACGAAATCTGTCACGCCCTGCTCCGTCACGGCAGCGAGCGCGTCACTCGCTCAATGGTCGTAAACGCGCTCGTCATCGGCGCGGCGATTGGCCTGGGCAGTTCGAAAATGCAGGAAAACAACAGAAAGGCAGTGATGGCTGCCATCGGCCTCGGAAGCCAGGTTGGCCTCATTCTTCCATTCTCCCGCAATCATGAATCAGAGGCCGACCGCATGGGCCTCGAGCTCATGGCCAAAGCTGGATACGAACCTGCCGAGGCGCCCGAAATCTGGGTAAGAATGTCCAAGCAGTCCGGTGGCCAGGCACCGCCGGAGTTCCTCTCCACCCATCCCAGCAATCAGTCCCGCATCGCAGAGCTCATCTCTCTGCAGCCCGGAGCGCAGGCCCATTACAAGGTGGCGCCGAACAAGTATGGTAAGGGGGAGGATATGCGGTTTTGAGGGAAGGGCCAGACAGAGAACATGCTGCTGTTGCACGCTGATGGAATCTGAGCCTTTCAGTAATTTGCAGGAGTATTCCAAACTGCTAGCGTTTTGGGCATGAGCACACTCGACGCTACGATTGAATTTTTGCGCCATTCTCCTCGTCTGCCCCAGATCCTGAGCCTGTTGCAGCGCCAGATGGAAGAGGAACGCGAACTGCGGCAGAAGTTTTATGAAGAAATGACGCCCGAGCAGAAAATTGAGTTCATTGATAATGAGGTCATTCTGCATTCTCCCGTACGGTTTCGGCACCTGGATGTAACCAAGCTCATCCTGAAGCTGATCGATACGTATGTCGACATTCATGATCTCGGAACAGTTCAAAGCGAAAAATGTCTCTGTGTCTTTCCCCGCAACGATTATGAGCCAGACATCGTTTTCTTCGGCAGCGAAAAGACAGCAGACCTGCTGTCAGACACACTGAAATTTCCCGTCCCCGACTTCGTTGTCGAAGTCCTTTCGACCTCGACGGAGGAGCGTGACCGCGGGGTAAAGTTTGAAGACTACGCGATCAATGGCGTGGGTGAGCATTGGATCGTCGATGCCGATGAATCCGTTATCGAACAATACGTGCTGCGAGCGGGGGAATACGATCTGAAACTGAAGTCCTCCTCCGGTAGATTACAAAGCGAGGTGATCGAGGGCTTTAATGCCCGCGTTGAGGCGTTGTTTGATCGGAAAGCAAACCGTGAAGCGCTCCGGTCGATGATGATATGAGTGCCACGCAGGATTGGGCTTTCCTTCTCAGTAATTCACTCCCACCAGATACAACCCACACGCCGGCGCCACCGGACCGCCTTTCTCGCGATCTTTCGCTTCTAACATCTCGGCGACTTCTTCCACACTGATATGGTTACGTCCAACGTCAATCAAGGTGCCTACAATAGATCGGACCATGTTGTAGAGAAATCCGTTGGCCGAGATCTCCAGTGTGATAAGCGGCTCGCTCTTGGTGATATCCAGTCTGGATACGATGCGCACGGTATCCTTGTCCTTCGATTCCGAAGCGAACGACTTAAAGTCGTGTGTGCCTTTGAAAATCTCGGAGGCGGCCAACATACTCTCGAAATCGAGTTCGTAGCGCACCCACGCCCAGCGGTGGCGGTTCAGGGCAGGACGATGTTTGGAGTTGCAGATTAAGTATCGATAGGTCTTGGTCTTTGCCGCGTATTGAGAGTGGAATTCAAGCGGCATCTCCTCGGCTTCATGGACGACGATATCGGGAGGCAGAAAATGATTGATCGCCGCAGAGATTTGTTCGATACCGATTCCAGTCTCAGATTTGAAATTGGCCATCTGTGATAGCGCATGGACGCCCGCATCCGTCCGGCCGGATCCGATGATCCTGACTTCCTGGCCGACGACCGAAGCTATCGCTTTTTCCAGTTCACCTTGAATCGTTTGAGCGTCTGGCTGCAACTGCCAACCGCAGTAGGCGGTGCCATCATATTCGATCCTTATGCGGATATTACGCAACATTATCTACTCGGAAGGATTCTTTTAACCGTCTATGTTTGATTGGCTTAAATGCCTGGAGGGGCGCATATCTCTTTTTGTAACTGTTGGACAAGAAGATTGAAAATTGCTAACGAACCCCTATGATTCCCCCGCAATTGAGATTGAATCTCAATTAGATGCGCTTCGGGAAATCATACATGTCGGACATCTTATTCCTCTGGCTGTGGTTTGCGTTCTCTGCCTTGAATGCAGAGACGCCGACTCAGCAGGTCTTTTACGTGGAATCTGCGCAAGTCTCATTTGTCTTGAAGGCAACGGGGCACGAAGTTACAGGAAAAACGGACAGCCTTCAGGGCGAATTCTCTCTGCCGACGAATCTTGCTGGGCATGAACACCCCATGACTGCGACCTTCAGCATTAAGGCAGTTGAGCTGGATACCGGCAACCCCAGACGCGACAAAAAAATGCGCGAAGAGACGCTCGATGTGAATAAATTTCCAAGTATCGAATTCAAGCTGCAAAAAATTCGTGGGGACTTAAGCAAACTGCGGTCTGCACAGCCACTGCCACTGATGCTTGAAGGCCAACTGAAGATCCGTGACGTGACAAATCAGGTTTCGATCGGAGGTCTGGTCAGCTTCGTCGAGGGCAAAATGAATCTGAAAGCGGAATACACCCTTAACTGGCGTAACGATTTCAAAATCCCAGACCCATCGGTTCTGTTCCTGAGGGTCAGTCCCAGTTTGACCTTCCAAGTCTCCGCCGTGTTAGTCCCGCGTCATTGATACCCCCCCGACACTCCATTCTTCAAAACCACCATGCGATATCTAATACTAGCTTTTGCCTGCTCGACCCATTTCCTGTTCGCCGCGGAGGTGAATGTGTACAGCCACCGCCATTACGAGGCGGATCAGATGTTGTTCGATCAATTCACTGCAAAAACCGGAATCAAGGTAAACATCGTCAAAGCCGGGGCTGACGCCCTCATTAAGCGACTTAAGATCGAAGGAGACAAATCTCCCGCGGATATTCTTATCACTGCAGACGCCGGACTCTTACATATAGCAAAGGAAGAGGGGGTCCTTCAGGCCGTGAAATCTAACATCCTTGAGCAAAGTATCCCTTCGCATTTACGTGATCCGGAGAGTTACTGGTTTGGTCTGACAACTCGGGCGCGCGTGGTTGTCTTTGCAAAGGATCGGGTAAGCGCGGCGGACGTCCCGTCCTATGAATCACTGACGGATAAGAAATGGAAGGGCAAGATTCTCGTCCGCTCCTCAACCAATGTTTACAACCAGTCACTTCTCGCCTCAGTCATAGCGCATAATGGTAAAGCAGAGGCCGAGATATGGGCCAAGGGAATCGTGGCCAATATGGCACACGCGCCCAAAGGAAACGATCGGGATCAGGTGAAGGACGTAGTTGCCGGCATCGGCGATATCGCCATCATCAACACCTATTACCTCGGCCTCCTTCTCAACTCGCCGAACCCCGAAGAACAGAAGGTTGGCCAGGCAGTCGGTATATGCTTTCCAAAGCTGGCGGGCGCCGGCACACATATAAATGTCAGTGGGGCGGGGATTACGAAGAGCTCGAAGAACATAGATAACGCAATAAAGCTCCTCGAATTTCTTGTCAGCGACGAATCGCAGCGAATATTTGCTGAAGCCAACTATGAATATCCAGTCAAGCCGGGAGTAAGGTGGTCAGACCTGCTCAATGCATGGGGTGATTTCACGCCAGACACCATAAACCTCTCAAAGCTTGGTGAATTGAACCGGGACGCGGTACGAGTCTTTCAGACCGCGGACTGGAGATGAAGTGAGTCAAATATTCTTCAGGCTTAGGCCGGGCTGGCAGCGATTCCGCTTCAGCATGGATGCATGGACGCTTGCCTCGTCCGGCGTCGTGGTCTTCATTTGCCTGCCGGTTTTGATGCTGCTCTTCACGCTCATGCTTGACGAAAGCCCGTTCTGGAACGAGATCGCTGAGCGGTTGCCGGACTATCTTAAGAACACCAGCATCCTCCTGGCTGGCACGACTGCGCTTTCTCTTCTGATGGGCGTTCCGACCGCATGGCTGGTTACCTTTCACGAATTCCCCGGGCGGCGCTACTACGAATGGGCTCTCATCCTGCCTCTGGCCATTCCCACCTATATTGCAGCAACCACATACAAGGGCATTCTCGACTTCACTGGCCCAGTGCAGACGCTTCTCCGAAACAACTTCGGCGATGACACCGCTCGATTTTTTGCCATCGATATCATGACCTTGTGGGGAGCAGTTCTGGTGATGTCTGCCGTGCTTTATCCTTATATTTTTGTCACCACACGCGCCTCGTTCCTGCGGCAATCCGCTTCGGTGCTCGAAGTCTCCCGCAGCCTGGGCCGTTCTGCCTGGCAAACATTCACTGGCGTCGGCCTTCCCCTGGCACGCCCGGCCATTATCGGTGGCGTCAGCCTGGTGCTGATGGAAGGGCTGAGCGATTACGGCGCGGTCAAATACTACGAAGTCCACACGCTCACCGTCGGCATCTTCCGCGCATGGAGCGAATACTTTGATGAAATAGCCGCCGTCCGTTTGTGTGGCTGCCTCCTTATCTTTGTCTTCGCCATCATGGCCCTCGAACGCTGGCAGCGTGGGCGCAAAAAATTTAATTCATCGTCTTCCAACCATCGCCCGGTCGTGCGCTACCGCCTGAAGGGGATGAAGGCTTTGTTGGCATCGGTGACCTGCTTTGTTCCTTTTGCGCTGGGGTTTCTGTTCCCTGCTGTCCAGCTCGTTGCCTGGTCGTTTCGCACTGCACACAAGGTCGTAGACATCCATTTCATTCGCCTTGCCAAGCACAGCTTTCTGCTTGCTCTGTCCGCTTCTACAGTCGCAATCGTTATCGGCATCCTAATCCTTTACACGGGCCGGCTACACCAGACCAGGCACACCCGATTACTTTCAAAAATTTCGCTAATGGGCTACATGATTCCGGGGGCCGTCCTTGCCATTGGCGTCATGATCCTTTTCAAGCGAATGGACACAGGCATCATCAGCATCTGGGAGAGCGTGGCCGGAACTTCACTCAATCTGGTCCTCAGCGGTACGGTCTTCGCCATGACTTACGCGTACGTGGTGCGGTTTCTTGCCGTGGGACACAGCCCGCTCGAAGCCGGTTTCAAACGATTGTCCCCCAGGTTGGATGAAGCATCACGCTCCCTTGGGCTCTCAAAGCTGAAGACGCTGTTCAAGATCAATTTACCACTGATGAAAGGCGCGATTCTCGGTGCCGCGACTCTGGTTTTTATCGACGTCTTGAAAGAACTACCGCTCACGCTCATCCTCCAGCCATTCAATTTCGAAACTCTGGCCACTCGCACCTACCAGCTGGCCGGGGAGGAAATGCTGGCCGAATCTTCGAACAGCGCCTTGGTAATTTTAGTCGTGGGCATTGCTCCGATACTGTTTCTAAACAAGATCATTACCAGAGACATGCAGTGAGCGTTCTAAACCTTGAGGGCATCACGAAGCATTACGAAGAAGCCGACCACCCGGCCGTGGCGGACCTCTCGCTCGAAGTCGAGACCGGCGAAATTGTTGGCGTGGTGGGCGAAAGCGGCAGCGGCAAGACGACGCTTCTGCGACTCGTGGCCGGTTTTGAAATACCCGACTCGGGCAGGATCACCATCGGCGATGAATTAGTGACAAGTGAAAACACTTATCTCCCCCCTGATAAACGCGGGGTCAGCATGGTCTTTCAGGAGCACGCGCTTTTCCCTCATCTCACTGTTGCCGAAAACGTCGGCTTTGGCCTTCATAAACTTTCCCGCAAAGCAGCCGCAACGCAGATCGATGAAATGCTCGACTTGGTAAAGCTGCAGACCTACGCAAAGCGATACCCACACGAACTCTCCGGCGGTCAACGCCAGCGAGTCGCTCTGGCGCGCGCCCTCGCTCCACAACCATCAGTTCTGTTGCTCGACGAACCTTTCAGCAGCCTGGATGAAAGACTAAAACTCGACATGCGTGACGAAGTCCGGGAGATCATTCATCGGCTTGGCACGACCACGCTCTGGGTCACTCACGAGATGGAATACGCGCTCGCGTTGTCCGACCGTATGGCCATTCTCCGGGACGGAGCTCTTCAGCAAATCGAAAAACCAGATTTCATTTACACCCACCCTGCAAATGAATACGTAGCCAACTTGTTCGGGCACACAAACATCCTGCACGGAACAGTGAAGAGCCATGGCATCAAAACCTGTGCAGGCCTCGTCCATGCAGAAGGCAATTTTAAGGAAGGAGACGATCTCACCCTCTCCATCCGGCCCGAATTCCTAGAGATAACGGAAGACCAGAGAGGCATCGCCTGTAACATCGTTCGCATTTCTTACTGCGGTCGTTACCAGGAACTCATTCTTCAAATGGAAGATTCATGCAGCCCGCCCTGCCAGATTACCCTGCATGCCGAGCCTGGACGTCGCTTTTCTGAATTTCAAAAGATTAGAGTGCGTTTTCCTGAGGACAAGGTGCACGTGATAAAGAGATAGGTGGATCTCCTTCAGCCGGGTTCCGGCGAACCAAGCGATCCAGGGATATTGCGATGATTCGGAGCCGGAGTTGGAGTCGCGGCCTCAGCAGGGCTGCCTTTCAAGAACCCGCATAAAGGGGTTTCTCCAACCCCGGTTTCGCAATCCCTGAATCGTGCGTCTGCTCTTTTTCGTCGTCTGTCCGAATCCTTGGGACCTTCTTTCTACATTAATCCCAACTCCCTCAACATCTCCTGAAACTGGAGAGCGTTTACTGCAGCGTGGCCTGCATGGCAATTGTTAAAGAAGACAAACAGATTCTCTGTTTTTGGATCGGCAACCATCTCCTGTGAGCGCGGAAGCCACTCCTTGAGTTCCACTTCAGAATAATTGTAGTTGTAGCGTTCTTTACCCTCGCCACCGTACCACTTCTCAGCATCACGGCTGTGGAAACGTACATACCCGGTATTCGAGGTCACGCGTGCAATCGGTGGGACGAGCCCTGGTAATGTTGGCTCATCGACTGCGCAGTAGCCCAAATCCAGTTGCTGAAGAAAACGATACACCGCATCGGCCTCCCAACTCCGGTCCCTGAATTCAATAACAATTGTATGACCTTCAAAATCCTCCTTGATTTGAGAGAGGTATCGCCTCGAATGTTCATTATTCTTGAAGGAATTAGGAAACTGGCACAACACACCGGCAAGTTTATTGGACTCCTGCAAGGGGGTAAGGGCTTTCAGAAAAGGAACAGAGCCACCACGGTCGTATTCATGAGTTGTGGCTTTATTCGCCTTCACGAAGAATTGAAAGCCATCCGGAGTCTTGTCAGCCATACCCTGCATGCCCTTCCTGGTTGGCATGCCGTAATAAGTGAAGTTCAGTTCTACCGCATCAAATCGCTTGGCATACTCCTCCAGCATGCCAGCCTCCTTCGTGCCCTCCGCATAGACAGGTCCGATCCAGTCTTTGTAGCTGTAACCAGAGGTGCCAACGTAAATCACTTGTAGTCGCCGGACAGTACAAAACCGGCCCAGTAAGAAGGATGCGGGTAGTAACGTTTTACGAGCAACTGCGCTTTGCGAAGGCTGGCGGCCTTGTCTTCTCCGGAATAATTACGGTAGAAGTGTTTTATAAGAATGGCAGTGGTTACGTCGCTGACGCGCCACAGAGTCGACAGCAGCGAATGTGTTCCAGCATAAGTAAACGCTCGGCTAAGACCGATCATCTCGTCCCCCTTCTGCAATTGACCTAACCCGCTCTGGCAGGCACTCAATACGACTAAATCGGCATTCAGTGTCAGCCTGAAAATCTCCTCAACTTCGAGATTGCCATCCTCTTCACTATCCTGGGCAAGCAGGATTCGTGAGAAGAGTGGATTTACGGGGTCAAACTCGCCGTGGCTGGCAATGTGAATAATGCCGTACTCGGCACTTGCTTTGACAAGGGCGTGTTCCGTGGCTGAATCACGGGTCAGGATGTCCACCTGCGGGAACGGCCACTTGATGCTTTCTACCTCTCGTTCGGCAAAGGGTAGTTCGAGGGACTCCTTCCGCAGATTTGGATTTCCGAGCGCCAGCACCTTCGTGTTTTTTTGCCGCTGCCTCCGTTTGAATGAATAGCTGAGCACACTTGCACTGGGCACATAAAAGAGAGGTGAACTGTCGATCACATAATTTTCCCCATCGAAAAGACATGCGAAGCTCAGGTAATGCAAATAGTCGTGGGGAACAATTCCGATACGGGTCGCACCTTTGACGCGCGCGACGACCGGACGAAACAGAATGTTGTAAAGCTCGGCCGATTCGTCCCTGAAATCCTTGACGGATTGCATCAGCTTCCGATGCTTTTGAATCTTCTGCCGCAGGTCAGCCTGCTTGATAGAAGTACGGACAACTTCCAAACGGTCGCTGCTGACGACCCATGTAATGACCTCTTCCTTTGCCACCATGTATTCCAACAGCACGACGCCCGGCTCAAGCAGGGCCTGAACGCTTTGAACGGACAGCGGCTGGACAGAAATAAAGGAGGACAATTCCGGATTCTTCAGCTTGATCTCGATTAGCGTGTCTTCGTATGCCCTTTGGCTGGTACGCAATTCTTTCGCGAATTCAGCCTTTTCCGCGCCTTCGGCATTGTTTGCTTTTTTCGTCAGAACCTCTAACTCCCGCCTTAGCTCTGCCTGTTTCTTACGTGTTTCGTTTGCGGCAGGATTACCGAGGTCAAGCTGCCTGTTCTCCAGCAAGTCAATGAAGTTTCGAGAACGAGAGCGCTCGGAATAACTGAATGCCTCGGCAATACGGTTTTCGTCGAGCAACAGGAGAATCATGTCCTCATAGAGGTCCAGTTTGTTGGTAACAAAACCGTTCTTGAATTCCTCGATTTTGATGGCCGCTCGCATCCTTTCGACTAACTCAATTGCTGTCTTGAAGTGCTCGAACGCCTGGGGCTTGTTCCCCTGCGCAAGCGCCACCTTTCCGAGCCCCTGCCGAGAACGCCAGACTACCTCCTGAATATTTGCCTTAGTCGAAACTGTCAGTGCTTCAGAGTAGCTGGAAACCGCCAATTCAGGATTCCCAAGTTTGCTGTAAGCATTTCCGAGGCTGTAAAGAGATTTCGCCAAGTTGGTAGTATCACCAATGGCTCGACATCTCTTTGCAGCGCTTTGCAGGGATTCCAGAGCCTCCTCGAGCTTGCCCATCTGGATATAGGTCATTCCTATATTTCGCTCGTCATAGGCGATGCCCCATTGACTTTTCAGTTCAAGATCAATGTCAAGAGCTTTTTTAAAGTGAATCAGCCCGAGCTTGTAGTCACGCCTTGCTCGATGGATCAAACCGATGTTGTTGTGAGTGGAAGCAATTTCGATTTTACCGTTGTTGCCTGACAGAGATTCACAGATTTTCAGGGCCGACTCAAGGTTCTCCAGAGCGCGCCCGTAATCGTTAAGAGTCCAGTAAATCAGCCCAAGAGTGTTAAGGATAACTTCCTCGCGGAATTTACTCTGTGCCGAGCGTGCCAACTCGAGGGCTTCGCGCTGGAGTTGAAATGCGTTTTGGTAGTTGCCCTGAAACCAGTGCGTGTTGGCCATATTGGTAACGGCCTCCGATTGCAAGACAAGGTCTTTCGCTGCCTTGGCCTGTTCAAGAGCCTCCTCGTAGGTTACCAGCGCCTTGGGGAAATCAGCTCGGCGTTCATGCAAGAGGCCGAGATCCAGAGTTAACCGTGTGACCTGTTTCAAGTCATTAGCCGCCCCCGTCTCTTCATACTTTCGATTAAATATCTCCAGAGCTCGTTGATAAAATTTTTCAGCGTTCTCGTTGTCGCTGAGTCGACGATAGTAAATCGCGCCGATAAGCCGATACTGTTTGGCAATACCGATTTCGTCGCCTAAATCCTCACCCAGGTGAATCGATTCGAGTAACGTGTTGAGCGCAGTCTGATACTCCCCAGCGAACTGCTGCACATTGCCTAGTTCCCCAAGTGCGGAAAATATCTTTTCTTTCTTGCCGAGGGTCTCGAAGAGCTTCGCTGCCTCCCGGAGGGTATCGATGCTGTCCTGATACTGTTCGGCTTCGTTATAGATAATGCCCAGATCAAAGAGGGCTTGTGCCAGAAACGCCTTGTTTGGATCAGACTTCAGGACTTCCACTTTTTTCTTACCGTAATAAACGGCCTTCCCGAATTGGCGGCATTTGAAACCTGAGATCGAAAGTTCCTGATAAATAAAGGGAAGCAAATTTTCACGGCTTAGAATTTCGACCAGAGAGAGTGCGTTTTCGTAATAACGAATGGCCCTTTCCCAATCGCCCGCCGTTTGGGCCTCCTTGGCCACATGGAAGGTTCTTTCGAAGTGGATCGTTGCAAACTCTTTGGCCTCAGCTTCGGTCAGGCCAAGGTGGCCAAATAATCGGAAGCGTGACCAGAATTCCTCAGACTTGCCGGCCTTTGCAGCCTCTTCCTGCGCCAGCCGAAGCGCCTCTCCGGCAGCATGTTTTTTCCATTTTTCATAAAAGAAATCCAGGAACTCGGCCACGGCACTCGGGTCAGCCTTGTCTCCTGGAACGTGAATTACAACAGTCGGGAAGCCCGCGAAAGTAAACGCTCTCGCGAGAGTGGCAACGGATGCTCGACCTCCGAAACCGCCTCGTGAATGCAAGTCGGTGAGGGTGAGAAGTCCATTGTTTAAATCTTTATTGTATTCCATCAAGGAATACGCCTGCCCCTTCTCAATGGCCTGCGAAGCTTGCACCTCGCTGAATTTCTTGAGGCCCTTTCCCTGCAGGACGCTTGTATTGAGCACACTCGCTCTAAGTTCGATGGGTTGTCCCAGTTCGACTGCGTGATATCGATTCAGTTTTGAAAGGACACCCAGCGGGTTCCGGCGAACATCCTCCGCATCCACTTGCAGGTATTCTGAATCAAGCAAATTGGATTGACTCGATTGAGGCCGCCCGGTCATCAGAAGGCTCTTCTTGTGGGGCGATTGTTTAAAGTGGGCGAAAAAGTAGTGGTTCGTACCGGTGAGGAAGGAGAGTTCTGCAACCTCGTTCAGCTTCTTGTCACCCAGCTTCAACTGATGCCAGGGAACTTCCGCCAATAAAGAGCCTGTTGCAAGGTAAACTCGTTTTTTAGTTTCCAGGATGTCCTTGATTGGTTCCGTCAGAATCGCGGAGAGCCGTTCCGCGTCGGATGCGGTCAGTTTTGCCCCCGTCATCATTTTCTGCACCAGGCCCTCTTCCATTGGTGTCTTCCGATGGACCAACTGGTCTGCGGTGATCGCCCAGATATTTAATTCGTCACCCACCGGCACATAACGCACGTAAGCGCTTGCGCTGGTCAGCAACTGCTGGATTTCATCAGCGGGAGTTGTGCCGACCAGGAATAGCGAGGCGAGCTCGGGAGACTCTTTTCGGATGGCTTTGAGGTCTTCTCTGTATTTTTCCAGGCTCTTTGCATATCGGGCACGCAGTCGCCCGTAACGGCTGTTTTCGTTGGCAGAAACTTCCATCTCAATGAGTTCTGATCGGAATTGCTTAAGTTTGTCCAGGACTTTCCTCAGCTCTTCGAATGCCTCGTGGTAGTCTTTGTTTTCAAAGTCGTAATACCGGGCCGCAGTCTGAGAGACGTAAGCCTGCTCCTGGGAGCGTTCCGCATAATTCAGCGCTTCGGTTTGTTCTCCAATTTTGAGAAAGCCACGCACGGCATGCCGGTACAGCTTCTCTGCCAGTGCATGGTCACCTGCTGGGAACGGATCAAGTGGAGGGGCGAGTTCCAGTAGATCGATAGCTTCAATGATGAAGTCAAGCTGCTCCGTCTCAGGCAACAGCACGGCCTGGCGAAATTTTGCTTTCCACTGGAATTCATAAAGCATGAATCCATCCGCTAGTTTCCAAGCGCTCTCATAGTGTCTGAGGGCTGATTCGGTATCGCCTGCCAGTTGAGACACCTGCCCCATATTGAGGTAAAGAGAGGCTTCCGCACGTCTTGTTTCAAGACTTGAGGTTGTAACCTCCTTGAGAAAATTTAATGCATTTTCGAACCACGAAAGCGAGGATCCCGCGAGCTGGATCGTCTTCATTACTGAGGCCACACGTTTGGATAGATCCTCATCGCCCGTTGATGAAGCATTCTTCGCCAGACGGTGGTAGAGCACTCCAAGCTGGTTACATAAATGGATTCGAAACGGGTAGTGAGATTCAAGTTTCTCACGCCGAATAACGCCAATCGCATTCTGCATGGCCTCAATGGCATTGTTCAGATCGGTAGCCTGGAGTGTTCCATCTTCAGTCAGTTTTTCACAGGCCATTCGGCCCAGGTTGGTCGCGTTAAACACCACGCCGGGCCAACTCTGCAGTTGTTCGGCGAGGCGAAGAGATTCATTAAAGCTCGTGATCGCCTTTGAGGAATGTCCGAGCTTGTAGTGGAAGTAACCAAGTTGATTCTGGATGACAGCCCGTGCAGTGAGGTTGCTGGGCTCGGCATTGTTGGGATAAAGCCTGAGCTTACGCTGATAAGCATCAATGGCCTTGGAGTAATCGAGCGACTCCCGATAAATTTTACCGATATATGTGTAGAGGAGACGTTCTTCACCGGTGCGGTCAAAACCTCGGGCGGCCTGAACATCTTCCGAAAGCGCGACATCCTGCTGGATGTTGATGAGGCCCTCGCCTCCTGACCGGCTCAACTTCTGTTTGGCGTAGGTATCGAGATTGCCAAGCCCTTCTTCAAGATTCTGCAGGGCAAGGACGAGGGTCTCTTCGTCCGGACTCTCGGAAACTTGGCTGGTGCGGTAGATGTTCAGGGCTGCGTTTCGGGCGGCCTTCAGGCGGTTGGAGTCGTTGCCAAGCTCGGTATTAAGGCGGCTGACTTCGATGAATTTTGTGGCTGCCTCCGCATGCTGGCCTCCGGTCTGATAGGCGAGAGCCAGGCGATCGAGGATACGCGAGAGGCCGGGCAGGCGCTGCCGCCGAAGCTCTTCCTTCAGATCTCCTTCGAGAGATTTGCGGGCCAGCGTCTCTGCACGCTTCAGGCTGAGGATGGAAGCTTCGAGGTCGTCGGCCCTGAATGCTGCCTGCCCGAAGCGTTCGAGGAATGCGAGCGAACGTTCATCGTTATCGAAGGGACTCTTCTTTTCTTTGGCGTAATCCTCCTGGTGCGGCCATGCCTTCGAATAATAGAGGTACGCCTGGCGGACGTCATCAAGCTGCATGAATCCGTTGCCGATGTTTATGAGCAGGGCGACTTCGGCCTGTTCGTTGTATGACTCGTCGTTAAGTGAGAGGGCGATGAGGTATTCTTCGAGCGAGCGGTAAAACCATTCCTTTGAGGGGTTTTTCAAGCGAATTCCCTTCTGGCTCAAATATGCCTTTTGCTCGTAACAGAAACCGAGCGTTTGGTGAGCAAAGCTCATCTGTGAATTCAGCGTCGTTGACTGCTGCATATACGAAATTGCTGTGTCGAGATATGTGGCCGGGTCGAAGTAGGTGTATATGAGACCGACGATATAGGCGGCCACGTACCTGTAATCGCTTGATGCCGCATCCTGTTCTCTGTCCATTCGCTGCTGGTATTTTGCGAGGGCCTGCAACAGGTTAGGGAATCGATCCTGAAGGCTCGCGTCTTTCAGGGAGCGGCCCTGTTTTCCCGCGTGTGCCTGGTGAACCCGATCGAGCAGTTCGGAGACGGCTACCACACCTCGATGTGCCTCGACAATCTGGTCATCGAACTTCACCAATTGCATATAGGTCTTAAGGGCGACCTTTGGCTCATTGAAGACCCGAAGGTCTCGTTCCGCCTTCTCCAGTTTGCGCTGGATGAATCGCTGTCTGGCGAGCCGGTAAAGCATCTCGTTGCCAGTGCGAAATTCTTCCTGAATCTGCATGTAAGTCTCGAGGGTCTTCTCGTAATTCTCCTCCTTGTAATAGATCCTGGCGAGAGCGAACGAGGCGCGGGCCATGAGCTCGGTCTCGTGCGAATATTCAGAAACCACCCGGTTGAAAGCCTGTTTAGCTTTCGCGGTCTCCAGCATGTCATAAAAAGTGTCGCCGATGAGGAGTTGCGCCATGGCTGGCAGCACTGGAAGGTCCGCGTATTTTTCTATCCGGTCACGCAACTTTTGAATGCGCTCGTTTGCGGTGCCTTCGGTGGATGCGACCTTCTTGAGGATCTGTTCCGATGCCATCGAGCACCATTTTTTCGAGAAGGGGTAATCATTGAGCACCTTCAGGTAGGCTTTGACAAGCTGCTCGCTCTCGCCCAGTTTCTCGTAGATGGAGGCACGGCGGTAGAGGGCTTCAGCGCACCGATCCTCGAAATCGGGAAAGTCGCGTTTGACCTCATCGAATGCCGCCAACGCTTTGTTTTGCGCATGAATATCTCCGTACATGTGCAGCCAGAGCTGGCCGCGAAGGATGGCTGCGGCGGCCCCGATGGCGTTTTCTTTGGGATACTTTGCCCGAATCTTCTGGATCGATTCGATCGCCTGCTGGAGTTTCTCTTGAAGTTCGGATTCTCTGCTGGTGTTGGCTGCGGATTGTTCAAACCGGTTTTGCTCGAGGTCCAGTTCAGCGAGTCCGATGAACTTGAGCGCCTCGCCCGAGGGGGGATTTGCCTGGAAGTCGTCGAGTAGGTTCTTGAGGGTGGCGTTGGATTCGGCATGGTTGTTCAGGTGACGGTAAATACCTGCCATGCGGAAGCGGGCTTCGACGATAAAGGGAGTCAGGTCGAGCGATTTTTCCATTGCCTCCGCGGTTCCCACGGCTGAATTGTAGAGGTCTGCCTCTCGCAAAAAACGACGCCACGCGAGAAGGGCGAGACGCCAGTTTGGTGGCTGGTTCGCCTCGAGTCGCTGGGCGATGAGGTATTGCGTCTCCGGGTCTTTATCAGTGAGCAGCAAACCTTCCTGCGGAAGTTTCCAGATGTTGAGCCCGTTGCGTTCGTTGGATGTGTAAAAGACATATTTGCCATGGGACGCGGGGAAGGCGGAGTAATGTTCACTACTCGTCAATTGAATTGGAGTGTTGGAGTGCTGGATCGCTGGGGCGTTGGAGAAAAAGGGGAAGCTCCAGATGCTCGGGTTGTCGGAGGTGTCTACGCGGCCGTCCGCGTTCGTGTCGTCTATGAAACGGGTGAAAAGGATAAGGGTGCCCTCAGAGCTGAAAGTTGGGGTGATGTCGTATGTGGTGCCCGTGGTGAGTTGGACTGGGATGCCGCCTTCGATGGAGACCAGCCAGAGGTTGCCGGTGAGGTCGTTTTCGGTGGAATCGAAGACGACCCATTTCCCGTCCGGCGAGATGGATGGGTTGCGGGCCTGCATGGTCGTAAGCAGCGCCCGCTTTTTTGCCTTAAGGTCGAAGGTGTAGAGCCGTTCCGGCTTCCCCGGCGACTGCGATGCATATACAAGTGTGCGACCGTCAGGCGACCATCTCGGACCGCTGTCGGCGGTGCGTCGATCGGTGAGCTTTACAGGCAGGGCGTCCTTGAGATTGAGAATCCAGATGTCGCCTTCAGTGTCTTCGCTGTTTGAAACGTATACGATGCTCCTGCTATCAGGGCTCCAACTCGGCATCGAATCCGCCGCAGTCGCGGTGGTGAGCTGCCGGTCGGGGGTGATGTTGTTGTGATCCAGCGAACGCAGCCAGATATCAAGATTGCCTGAACGTTCCGAAACGAAAACGAGCCACAGTCCGTCAGGCGAGACACTCCCCTGAAAATCTTCGTAAACACTGGCTGTGACCTGCTCAGCGGCCCGGATAAAGGCGAGAGTGCCACGTCCAGCCTCCAGACGGTCGAGCTCCTGGGAGTGAGTCCATGTTTGGAACGCGCAGGCGAAAAAGAACGTGATGAGTAATGAGTAACGAGTAATGGTCGCTCGATGCTCAATGCTCGGTGTTCGATAAGTGCTTAGTAATCGTTTCATATATCGGGGCTGGTTTGGTAAACGGCTAGATTCAGGCATCAAAAAGCTATTCTTCTCTCTGAGACTCGTCTCGCTACGCCTGACTCATCATGAATCTGATACTGAAAGACAAGACTCCATTCCTCCAACACTCCATTCTCCCAATCTTCGTCTACTTTATACAACTCTGACCTACTTCCAAGGGAACAAACTATGCCCAGACAGCTTATGGCCACCGCCATTCGGACACCGAAGTATCAGGAATACGACATCCCCGAATTACAACCCAACCAGGTGAGGGTGAAGGCTCAGTTCGGTGCATTCAAGCACGGCACAGAATTGATCGAGTATCGGGGACAGAGCCCCTTCAAAGATTCGACATACGATCCTGAGTGGGGAATGTTCGTGGAAGTGGAAACGGAAAAGGCCAACCGTTTTCCGTATGGGCTGGGGAATCAGATTGTGGGTGAGGTGATCGAAATCGGATCGAAAGTAACCTCGATTAAAGTTGGTGATCGGGTGAATTCACACGGCAGCCTTAAACAGGTCTGCACCCTCAATGAGGCGACTACGATGGTTCTGCCGGAATCTATGTCCTGGCAGGCATCGGTCTGTTTTGACCCGCTCTGCTTCGCGGTCGCCGCGGTACGCGATGGCCAAGTGCGGCTGGGTGACAACGTCGCCGTATTTGGCATGGGAGCTATCGGACTGATGATTGTCCAATGCGCGAAACAACAGGGTGCAGAACGCGTGATTGCGTTCGATCCGATCCCACGCCGTCGCGAGCTCGCAATCAAGCTCGGGGCGGATGAGGCCCTCGACCCGAGCCAGTGCGACGCGGGCAGAGAGGTAAGAATTCTCACCGGTAAAAAGGGCGCTGACGTGTGCCTGGAAGTCAGCGGCAATTACCATGCGATGCACCAGGCTATTCGGGCAGTAGCTTTCGGAGGCAACGTAGTTGCAGTCGCCTATCCGAAAGAATGCACCGGCGGGATCGATTTCGGACGCGAGGCCCACTTCAATCGACCAAACCTGATTTTTGCCAGAGGGTGCAGCGATCCCAACCGGGAGCATCCGCGCTGGAACTGGCAGCGTCTGGAAGAAACTTCGTGGCGCATGCTATGTGACGGCCGTTACCAGACCGACGATATCGTCGATCCAATTGTCCCATTCGAAGAGGCCCTCGAGGCCTGGAAGCAGGTGGATGAAGCCCCCCAGAACAGCATAAAGCTTGGGGTGAAGTTTTAAGGCGAGCCTTCCTCAGAATCCAAAATCCTTATACATCGTATGGGAATATCTGGGAAACTGACGGCGTCAGAGCCTCACTGAAACAGGAAACTCGAGATCGTGCCAGACCCCGAAGCGGACGAACGAAAGCTTGTCGGACGTGTTGCAGAAGGGGATGAAAAAGCCTTCGAGGCCCTAGTCCTGGCCCATGAAGGCAAGCTCCTGGGGTTTTTGACCAAGATGTCCGGCAGCCCGGATATCGCCCGGGAAATCGCCCAGGAAGCGTTGGTCAAGGCTTTCTTCAAAGCACACACTTTCGATTTCCGCTGCTCTTTCTTTACTTGGTTGTGTGAAATTGCGATTCGGAAATTCCTCGACTACCAGAAGAAACAGAAAAGGTGGCTGAGAAAGCACGCTATCGCCGACCTGCGTGAGCAATTTGACCAGCCTGGCAAAGCGCCGGGGACGGTCGAAGAAGTGCAGACCCGGGAGGTCGGAGATGTCGTTAGGGCCGCGATAGCCCGGCTCTCACCAGACCACCAGACAGTCCTGATGTTGCGGGAACTCCAGGGAGCCTCTTACGAGGAAATCGCCACAGCCATGAACTGCTCTCTGGGCACAGTTGAATCCCGTTTATTCAGAGCCCGCCAGAAACTCAAAACAGTCCTTGAACCCATGATTGCCAGAGATGATTTGTAAAGACTGCCTGCGACAAATGTCACGCGCCCTCGACAAGCGACTGAGCTCAGATGAAGAACAGGATTTCCAGTCGCACCACCAAACCTGCGAAGCTTGCAGCCGTGAATGGCGTGAACAGAACCGGATTTGCCAGCTAATCCAGGGCCTGCCTGCAAATGAAGCGGACGCAGTGCTGCCCGAAGTGATGGAACGCCTCAGGACAAGTGAAGCGAAAGCCCGGGAGGCAAAGCTGATTTTGTTTGAAGAAGTCGAACGTTTTGCCCGCTGGTTCGTACCCGCGGCGGCCATGCTGATGGTAATCCTTTCAGGCTTTGTTCTGCGTGGCATGCAATCACGGTCGCAAAATATTGCCGATGGGGAACTGGCCCAAGCATACCTGCAAACCGAACTTGTTTACGAATCCGAAGAGAGCGCGGACGCCTGGGGACTCGCCTCACTTGTTACCAGATCGGAGGAATCACCATGAAGGCGTTCAGCTCAAGCAATTGGATCGTTGCCCTCCTGATGGTGAATCTGGGTTTGGGCGTTGCCATCGGCATCCTTGTGGATCAACATCTGCTAGCACCAGCCCAGGCCATTGAAGATTCCATGAAGCCCAACAGCCGGATACCGCGGCCGGAAGGCATGCAGCGGCCTTCGCAAGGAGGGGCGCCTTCTCCTAGAAACAAGGAGATGATTTTGAACAAACTCTCCGAAGAGCTACAACTCGATGACGCGCAGCGTGGATCCCTCAGCAGTCTATTTGATAAACATCACAACGTGCAGAAAGAATTCCATCACCAGATGCGTCAGGAGATGATGCAGCAACGGAAGACATTCATGACCGAAGTCGAAGCATTCCTCACCGTAGAGCAAGCGCAAAGATTTCGAGAGATCCGCAGCAAGATTGACCACAAACGGATGGAAATGATGCGCATGAAGCGCGGAGACATGCCCGGCCAAGGTCGAGAGGGCCCTCCCGGCCAAAGGCCTGAATGGAGGCCCAGACGGCCCGACTTGGAGGAATAGAATCGTGCGGGCGCGTAGGGGCCGCATTTATCCGTCGCCGAACGACGGTGTCACGTTTTACTCAACCACCACACACAGGGGATCAAATATGAAGCGCCTATTTGTCCTATTCTCAGCGATGACAATAGCCCTTGCAATAACCTCCGTTTCCGCCCAGGAACGCGAGGAACAGACGAAAAGTAGGGGAGGCGAATCCTTCAGGAAACTCTTCGAGGAGCTCGAAAAAGAAGGCTACACCAAAGATCAGATCCGGCAGATCGTTCAAAAGTCTCAACAGGGCGAACAGCTTACCGAAAAGGAACAAGCCGTAGCCAATAAGGTACAGGACGCCCGAACCGCATCTGGGGCCGACCGAGGCCGCGGCGACCAGGGAGACCAGCAAGACAGACGTCCTGATCCGCGTGAATTCATGCGCCGCATGATTCAGATGCGCGGACAGCAGAATCAGTTCGCAAAGGTTTCTATGAACCCACTCGATGCGACCTATCACGACCTTGCCGAGACTTATTTCAAGGCTCAGAAATACGTCGAAGCCGTCGATGCCTTGAAAGTTATCATAGCGAAGAGTCCGGACAAAGAAGCCAAGAGCGCTGCTCGATTCAATGCCGCCCAGATTTATCGTCAGGGACTCAACTACTATTCGCACGCAGCCGAAGAATATCTGCAAGTCGACGGCAAGCTCCGCACCCGTGCCCTGAACGAGCTTCTCGACATGTTTCAGAATCAGGCCAATGACTTGCAGCTCGCCATCGATACGCTCAGCGAACTCTCAAAACAGACGGAGGACAAGGGAGACAAAATCGACATCCTTCGTGCGTTGGCCTCGGCCTACTCACGAGCCGAAAAGCACGACGATGCGGTCAACACTCTGAAATCAATTACCCAGATTCTGACTTACGAGGAAGCAGTTAAGCTGAAAGATCACTTCACAGTAGGGGATTCAGAGGAAGATCTCCAGGGACGTAACAATCAAGGCTTTAACCCTATGATGATGCGTGGCCGTGGCGGCCCCCCGGGAGGAGGATTTGGCCGTCCAGGTGGAGACCAGCCGGGCAGAAAACCCGGAGAAGTCCGACCGGGCGCCGGTGGTGCAGCAGAACGCCCGCAGTTGGAGAACTGAAAATCAATCCGATCGTTGTCCTCAAGGGTTGCTTGAGGAAGGACGCCCGCCTGGGCGTCCTTTTTTTATTACGGTATATCACCAATCTCACGTATGACGTTTCCTCCGGTTCCACCAAGGACTCTGATTTCACAAAGCCGCTTCACCTTGTCCCCGGTTTTTACGAACCACTCAAGCTCACAGCTTCCAGTCACCCCGTTGAGATGACCCACATTCATATGTCCAGAATTGGATAGCAGCTCTACCCCCCCGCCGGGATAAAATTCAACCCGAACTGGCCTCAACCGCTGTAGGCTGCGGCCTCTGTTCGTTACATGGGTCGGCAATTCTCCTCGATTGGCGACTCTTACTCGAATCCGCCGGACGTCCCCGGCAACATGATCTGCGGCGACATTTTCAAGCACCACATACGGATGCAGCTCCGCGTGTTCGAGCGTGAACTGATAGGTGTCTTTGCTGATCTTGGAGAGCGCTTTGAGGGTTGGATTGATCTGATGAGGAAAAATGAAACCGCCAACCTCGACCTGGCCCAACTGCGTATGCTTGAAACGTTTCCAGGGCTTGAACAGCGGCTCGCGATTCTTTTGACGATCCCACCATTTCATGACCTTGCGCAGTTGTTGTTCCTGCTCCTCTTCGGTTTCGGCCGCAAAACGAACGTCAGTGCCAATGCCTGCGCTGTCCCATATCTGGCCCAGCTCAAATTCGAAAACAAAGAGTCCCAGATGGTGATAACCAAAATTGTGAAAGTGACCGCACAGGTTGATATCGCGGGCTCGCTTATTCCGATATTTGATGACCGGCACGACCGGGAAACCCGTGTGTTTCTCGCCGAGGCGAGCTATGTCATCCATCAATCGATCGTCGCCTTCGTCAAGATCGCTAATCGAGCCCGTAGACGGGGGTCGCAACACCGCCGCAGGACCGGTGTGATAGCCAAGCACGCCAAAGATGTTCGGACGACTGTGGATGAACTCTCCGAGCGCTCGCATCTCCGGTTCGCTGAAAGGAAAATCGCCCGCGCCGCCCTGTTCCGGCTCGGGACGCCAGTCGTAGGACCAATTTCGGTTCCAGTCGAATGAGCGGCCCTCAATTTTCAGGCGATCCGTACCATCCCAATCGTGAATCATACCCTCCGGGAACACTCGATAGAACGGCCCCTTCGATTTTGCGCGTCGACGGATCACCAGCCGCGAATCTTTCGGGTCTTTGACAAACTGTCCGTTCGGGTGCTGTTGGCGCATGGAGAGCAGAATTCCATCGCCATTGACGTCTTCCTGGTAGAGCGTGTTTGGCACGCGCTCAGAACGGTCGGTGCGACTGCGCAGCTTTCCGAATGTTGCCGCGCAGTAATGAGCACCATCCGGATTCAGTCGCGGCACCATGTAGAAGGCTACTCGCTTCAGCAGATCCGAATTCGACGCATCCGCCAAGAGCTCTTGCGCTGTGTAAAGAGCTGCATGTGTTGTGGCCAATTCCCCTGCGTGAATGTTGCCGTGAATCAAATAGGCCGGCTTATCTTCAGCCGCCCCCGTGCTGAAATCTGTAATCGTCAAAAGTGACACGTCACGGCCTTCGCGCGAATTTCCGATTGAACTGAGTTGGCAAAGATCTGGACGGGCGGCGGCCAGTTTTCCAACGAAGTCAGCAAATTCTTCGTGAGCGAAAAAGTTCTTGAATGGCAGCGATGGAAGTTTTTTCATGGCCGTGAAGTTATGAAGAGTATTGGAGTTGTTATCCGCGTAGGACATATCCGACTCGCATTCCGGGTGCAAACCTTGAATCCGCGGGCGTTGACAACGGTCGCCCGGTAACGACTCGTGGAATTAGTAAGCCCACCTGCTGTTCTAAAATTGAAAAGAGTGATTGCCGCCAAACAATCTTCAGGCCTTAAGTTCAACCTTGCCTGTACTGTCGCCAAAGCTTTCGACTGGCACGTTCATCCGTTCAAGCATCGAGACATAGAGGTTGCATAACGGCGTGTCTTTAGGGGTAGCAATGTGCCTGCCGGTATCGACCTTGCCGCCAGCCTTGCCAGCCAGAAGAATCGGCAGGTTGTTCGGGTCATGGCGATTACCATCGGACATACCCGAGCCGAATAAAATCATGCTGTTGTCCAACAGACTGGTTTCACCCTCTTTTATGCCTCGCATCTTTTCAAGCATCCAGGCGAACTGCTCGATGTGCCAGCGACTGATCTTGTTGTATTGATCGATCATCTTTTTTTCGTTCTTGTGATGCGACAGGTGGTGGTGCCCGCCCTCAACACCGTCCAGGAAAGAAAAATTTACTCCGGAAACCGAGTTACCAAACATGAACGAACTAACCCGGGTAGAGTCGGTCCAAAATGCAAGAACTATCATCTCCATCATCAAACGGACATGCTCCTGGTGAGAGCCCGGAATGCCTTCGGGGCGGATGAGCTTCTCGGTTGCCACTTGTGGTAGCCAGTGCTTCTCTTTTTCCTTTGACTTCTCGGCGAATTCGATCCTTTTCTCAACAGAGCGTACGGAAGAGAGGTATTCATCCATCTTGTGCTGGTCGTCACGGCCAAGCTGTAGTCGTAAATCTTTTGCGTCCTCCAAAACAATATCGAGTAACGATTTTCGGTCAGCATTTGAGAGCCCACCGAGTGCAGGCTTACTCCCGTTCAGGCTCGAGAGAAAGAGTCTTTCGAAAACCAATCGCGGATTGATTTCCTTCGCGACCGGTTGACGTTCATCCCGCCAGGAGATGTGCGAACCGTACAGCCGTGTGTAACCAACGATCGAATCAATCCCTGAGACCACCGGCTCGATGCCCAACTCCAGTGAGGGCAGCGGGGTATGATGGCCGACCTTCTGAGCCGCTAGCTGATCGATTGAAATCCCACATTTAATATTCTTGCCCGTGGTCTTAAAGACCGGCATGCCGGAAAGAAAGTTTGCCGTCTTTGCATAGTGCCCATCACCCTCGCGGCTGTGCCTCTTGCACATTCTGGAAATTACAAGCACATCATCCTTGACGCTCTCGAGCGGAGACAGGGTCGGTGAAAGTTGACTCAGGTCGGTCTGCTTTTCATCGAGCCCCCACTCCTCCGGATAGACGCCGTTCGGCATGAATAGAAAAGCCATACGGACGGGAGGCTGCGCCTCTGAGCCTTGCGCTGCCATCGCGTCGAGCAGCGGTAACGAAACCGCGGCGCCAACTCCCCGTAAGAAAGTCCTTCTGGATATGTGCCAGTTCCTCATAGTTACTTGTCGAAAACTTTTGGGGCCACGGCATACTCGAATACAATCCGACGTCGCGCGACAGCTTAAATCCGATTACGCCTCACATGGGCGAAAATTTGAGCGCAGTTATCGTAGCAAGATGAGGCCCGTCTGCCTCTTCGTCGCTTTTGACTTGCCTGTTTGACATCACTTCGCGCTGTCGTTTCAATCGATGGAACAAGAGACCTTACCAACAAATGGAGTGACAGATGAGCCTAATAGAAATTATCCCCGGCAAGACTCGTATTGGATGGATCGGAACGGGGGTGATGGGTCGCTGGATGTGTGAGCACTGCATGAGCGCCGGATTCAGCGCGACGGTTTTCAACCGCACGGTATCCAAGACTGACCCACTAAAGGAAAAGGGCGCATCCGTAGCATCATCACCGAGAGAGGTCGCCAAGAGTTCCGATGTTGTTTTCACGATTGTGGGATTTCCGTCCGATGTCCGCGAAGTCATCCTCGGCGATTTCGGCGTGTTGGGCGGAATGAAAGAGGGCGGAGTCGTCGTTGATATGACCACAAGCGAACCATCCCTGGCAAAAGAAATATATGAAGCGGGAAAAAGTAGGGGCGTACACTCGATTGATGCACCTGTTTCCGGCGGTGATGTCGGTGCTAGAGAAGCCCGGCTTTCCATCATGATTGGGGGTGACGAAGCGGCCGTGAAGGCTGTAAATCCATTCTTCGAGGCGATGGGTAAAAACATCGTCCATCTCGGCCCTGCCGGCGCAGGGCAGCACACAAAAATGGTAAACCAGATCCTTATCGCATCGAATATGGTCGGAGTTGTCGAAGGCCTCCTTTATGGCCACAGGGCTGGACTAGATCTGGAAACCGTCATCGCCGCGGTAGGAGCCGGCGCCGCTGGTTCATGGTCTATAAACAACCTCGGACCCCGTATTGTAAATCGAAATTTCAACCCCGGTTTTTTTGTAGAGCACTTTATCAAGGATATGGGAATCGCTCTCGACGAAGCCAAACGCATGCGCCTCTGCCTGCCAGGACTCGCCGTAGCACACCAGCTTTACCTGGCCGTGCAGGCACAGGGCCACGGCCGTCTCGGCACACATGCACTGGCGCTTGCGCTGGAAACGATGAACGGAATCGAACGCTAAAGTTGTCTCGGTCACCAAGGGCTTGAAAAGATGGCTTCAACCGCCGCCGAAGCCGGCTGGAATGAATGCAATTCTGCGGCCTTGCCCTCTGCCCGGATCTCAACACCGTAACGATTCAGCCAGACACTTCGAATACCCAGCGAAGTAGCACCAACAATGTCCGACTCCCACGAATCGCCGACCATGACCGCCTCTTCAGATTTCACGCCAAGTCGCTCCAGGGCGATCCGGAAAATCTCCGGCTCTGGTTTACAGGCCCCGGCCTCCTCGGAAATCGTGACCGCGTCAAAATAGTGGCCTATATTGCACTTTTGAATTTTCGTAATCTGATGTTCAACCAAATTGTTGGTAATAATGCCTAATTTAACCTGCCCCTGAAGCGCTTCGAGCACTTCAAGACTGCCCGGCACTGTACGCCATTCAAGTTGATAGGCCGCGGAATAATGTTCACTCGCGACAAGAAATTCATCGTCGTTTAGCTCATAATCAAAATCACTGAAAAAGCCGGTAAACCTTTCAATCCGTGCCTCGTCCGAAGAAAGCTCTCCGGTTAACACGCGTTTGTGGATACGTTCCAGCCAAAAGAGATAGGTCTCTTCCAATTTTTTGTCTGAAACATCGTGCAGACGCCCAATTACTTCCCGCATCGCCCTCACTCCAGCCAGGCAACTGTGCCGGTGATCAAACAAAGTGTCATCCAAGTCAAACAGAACTGCTGTAATCGTTGTTTTGCACATTGCCTTAAGCTCACCCCATCGTAGGCGCGTCCCCTTCAGGAATTGTGATTCAAAGGATCAGTCAAGCATCACAATCGTCTGATCATTTTCCAAATCACAACGCCGACTACTGCAAACAGAAACCAGCCAACGACAAGGGCTGACATCGTTCTCTGGAAATAGCTTGCCTTCCATGACAGCCCCGCATCGATCTCCTGATTCATGCCCTGGGTTTCTTCCTGAAGTCTCAATAAATCTTCAACTTTCAATGAATGGCTCAATCGCTGCGAATTCTTAATCAAACCACGAACGAGTTCGGCTGATTTCCCTTCACTGCTACAAAAGAAACCTTTCGATTTCAATCGCTGCATAGAACTGTCAAACGCTTCCTGTTGCTCCCAAGCCGCCTTGAGGACATTAAAAAATCTGCCCCCCACCTCCAGCGCTTTTCGTTCGCTTGAATGGCATAACACACAATTTAAATTAAACCAAGTGTAATCTGGCTTCTTTACCGTATGGTACTCATGGCAAGTGGAACATGAGAGTAAGTCGAAATAGTTTTCGTCAAATTTGCCAAAGTGTGGACTTGTCTCATAAGATTTCTGCTCTACTTCGTGGCATCTCCCACAGAATCTCACGTGATCGGCAGACTTACCGACAAAGTCTTTCTCCTCGCTATGTGCAAGCGCTTTTACCTCCGCATCAGGGTTTCCACCGTGACAGTCATGACAACTAGTTCCAACCACTTGATGAGCGCTCCCTTTAAATGCTTTGTATTCCACCTCATGACAACTTTCACATTGACTGCGGACCACCCGCTGCTCAGCCACAACCATAGCCGTGTATGTAGTGCTCAGAACCAGAATTAAGAAACTAGTCTTCACTTTCATCATTCTGTGACTCTTCGCCAATAAGCGTTGGGATGCCATCCATACTGAATCGAACCCTCTTACCAAAGTAAGTTCTCTCTCTGCCCGACAGATGTCCGACTATTCCAAGGAGCAGTGTCCCTGCAAGGATCAGCGCCGCAATCGAAATACATTTCTTGCGATCTGCCGGATTTCTCGAATGGTTTCGGTCCACAAAGGGCAACACACCCAGCAAGACCGGTACAATTAGCCCAACAAGCGCGCAGACCCAGGACGGGAGGAATTTCGTCAACTGGTGCAGTGGCAAAAAATACCATTCTGGCTTAAGTAAATCGGGTACCGTTCTAGGATCGGCTTTCACATCCAGGAGCAACGGGAAAACGAACGCTCCGGTAAATATGAGCAAAATCGTTAGGCAGAAGACCACCGCTCCCCTTGCAATCTGGGTTTCAACTGCACCCTTCATCCCTCTTCCTTCATTGTCCAGGGCTTGAGCAGTCAGGCTTACAAAGAATATCCTTGTGGCCCCCAATACAACCAATGCAGTAGGTAGACAAAGGATATGTAAGACCAGGAAGCGGGTGATAGTTTCGCTTGAAACCGTTTTGCCACCCCGAATGATATAGCACGCCAATTCACCCGGGAACCACAGGCTGCGGGCGATTTCTGTCGAAATCATCGTGGAATGATAAGCATGCTGATCCCACGGAAGGACTCTTCCGGTAAAAGTAAAACCGAGAACAACACCAAAAATTCCAATCAACATCAACCACGTAAAGTCACCAGGAAATTTATAGTTTGCAAGCACAAAATCCCTAGCGATCGCCAAGCCGAGCACGAATACCAGCACGCCTGTTGCCCAACGATGAACCTGGATCGCCAGCCATCCAAAACGAACGTTGTCAGCAATATAAGAAATGCTCTCGTACGCCTGATTTGCCGTTGGCCTGTAGTAAACAAGCACAAGGATCCCACTCAGCACCAACAAATACAAAGCCGCTAAACCTGCCCAGACCAAAGTATACTGCCAGCCGAGTCTGGCGGTGATGTATCGTTTGAAACCACCTGCAACGGACAAACCGATGCGGCGAGCAACTCCTGCTCCCAATCTTGAATCTATTGCCTTAGCCAGTTTACTGGTCACAGAGGCACCTATCCAATTTGAGCGATGATACGTCCGCCTATTTCCTTAACCTGCAGTCTTTCCAGCGGCGAGACTGTCGGGCCTTTCGTTCTTTCGCCTTGCGGATTAAATACGGCGCCGTGACAGGCGCAATATATATCCGCGGATTCCTTCCTCCACTTCACCGGACAACTTAAATGTGTGCAAATCGCAGAAAAGGCACTTAGCTCGCCCTCACGCCTCACGATCAGAATTGGCCCGGACTCTAAAGAATAAACTGTTCCTTCGCCATCCTTTAGGTCTTCACTCGGAGCAACATCTAATGAACCTCCACCCCGAAATCTGAAGGGAGGCCAGACTGCTGCACACACGCCCAGAACCAGAGCCACTACGGGCCCTATTACTGGTAATATTAGTGCAAAATTGAAAAATCGGCGTGAAATGATGCTTTCCTCAGAAACCTTAATTATTCGATCATTCCCTCTATGGGGCTGCTCGCCGATGCATACAGCTTACGAGGAATTCTTCCTGCCAAGTAAGCGGCTCTTCCAGCCTCCACGGCACTCTTCATGGCCGACGCCATCAGCCTCGGATTTTTTGCACACGCTATAGCTGTGTTCATGAGCACCGCGTCAGCGCCGAGTTCCATAACTCGTGCTGCGTCAGAGGCTGTGCCCACTCCGGCATCTATGATCAGCGGAACCGTGATCGCTTCCCTCAAAATCTGGATTGTATACGGATTACATATCCCCAAACCGCTTCCGATTGGAGCTGCCAGCGGCATGACGGCCCCAGCACCTGCATCCTGTAACTTCTTGGCTATGACAACGTCGTCGCTGGTATACGGCAAAACGGTAAATCCCTCCGCCACCAGCAGCTTCGTTGCCTCAACTAATCCGATAACGTCTGGGAAAAGCGTTTTCTCGTCGCCGATGACCTCAAGTTTTACAACAGTGCCCAGACCGGCTTCTCTTGCGAGCCTGCAGGTCAAGACAGCGTCTTCGACATTGTAACAGCCGGCTGTATTGGGAAGAAAATCAACCCGTGCAGGATCTATATAATCTAGAACAGACCCCTGTGAACGGTCACTTATATTCTCTCGGCGAATGGCAATCGTTACCATTTCAACTCCAGCCAAGGCATGACATTCTTTCATGATCTGGAAATCAGGATACTTCCCGGTACCGACAATCAATCTTGATGTGTATTGCTTACCGGCAATGACTAATGGCTTATCTAATTCCATAATTGCGCCTGTAATTTCGAAACAAGGCCAAGTTCAACCCCCGCTGACCGGGCGGACTATCTCTATCTTGTCACCATCAACTATCTTTGTTGAATCGTAATCATTCCTGGGAACGATCTCACGATTAATGGCAACAGCACGGTAGTCGGAGTCTATCTTGAGCTGAACAAACAATTGGGTGACAGTCAAGCCTCCCTCAAACTCTATACTTTCTCCGTTGACTTGGATTTTCACCCTTATACTTACTCCATGAGGAAGTTAATCCTAGACTTGACACCAGTCATGTCAACATAATTGACGACTAATAAACACTCTTAAATCGATTGCTGAAAAGGCCTTACCGTTGTAAATTTACCTCTGCATGTAAACTCAGGACGAAACCATAAATGGAAAGCCTAAGAAAAGCCTACCTCCGCGTTCAAAATGATCACTTTCCTGACGAAATGACAATTTCTCTCGGGGATCAGAAGCTCGTTTATCAAAAACGTGTCTGGACAATCACCGATCCTGAAACCGCTCAATCCGTCACACAGGGCCTTCGATATGGAGAAAACCCAGGACAGGAGGCTGCGCTCTTTGAATTAATGGATGGGAATCTGACCCTAGGTGATTGCAAATTGATCGAGCCCGGGAACGGACTTGTAAGCAGCCTGTCTGAAAAGAACTTTCACCAATTCGGCAAACATCCGGGTAAAATAAACCTTACTGATATCGATGCCGCCATAAATATCTTAAAATATCTAACAAAAGAACCGGCTGCCGTTATCATCAAGCATAACAATCCATGTGGAGCGGCACTCGGAAAAACAATAAACGAGGCCTACGAAAAGGCGTATTTCGCAGACCGGCTGGCAGCAATGGGTGGGTGCGTAGCGCTAAATGGTACGGTAGACCAGGACCTGGCCGAAGAGATAAACCGACAATATTTTGAAGTCGTCGCCGCCCCCGAGTACAGCACCGGCGCCGTCGAGATTCTGAAGAAACGAAAAAACCTGCGTATTGTTGAGATAGGGGCTCTCGCGGCGTTATCAAAATATGCTTCCATGCGCTTCCTGGATTTCAAAAGCCTTCAAGATGGCGGGATCATCCTCCAGCAGTCTCCAATCAATCGTGTGAAATCACAGTCGGACTTAGCTATTGCTGCTACTATGAAAAAAGGATTGGAATACAAAATAGAGAGAACACCGACTGAAGAGGAATGGAAGGATATGTTGTTTGGCTGGAGCGTGGAACAGGGAGTAACATCAAATTCTGTGCTCTACATCAAAAACCAATGCACCGTAGCTGTTGGCACTGGTGAACAGGACAGAGTTGGTGTAGCCAAGATCGCTCGCGATAAAGCCTACGAAAAACTAGCTGACTCCTTATGTTTTCGTCAACATGGAATCCCACTTTTTCAATTGGAAATAGGAATCACAGAGGGCAAATACCCACCAGCAGATTTGGTAGAAATCAACGAAACTGTTCAGTCAGAAAATGGAGGGCTATTAGGATCCGCAATGATCTCCGATGCGTTCTTCCCGTTCCGAGATGGTGTAGATGTCGGAATTAAGGAAGGTGTCTCAGCCATTTGCCAGCCCGGCGGCTCTCTGAATGATTTCGAATCTATCCAAGCATGTAATGAGGCAAATCCTAAAGTAACCATGGTATACACCGGTCAACGCGCATTTAAACATTGATAGAGTAATATGTCCGACCATCTGCACCTCCGATATAATGCTAAGTCATTCTTATGGGGTCTCCGACACCTCCCATCTGAGGGCCGTATATTGAAGATGAGCTTCCAAGAGTTTTGTGTTGCAGGCTACAAAATGGAATCCTTCCTATCATGCCCAATTTGGTATGTCAGAAACATTGGAATAAAGTTGATTGGAGCACATTCCCTGGTGGAATATGAGGAATTTTTGAAGTTGAAATGTCAGGACAGAAAAGAGGTTCCTATCATCAGACGTAACGCCCTTCGGAACATTCAAACCGCCGGCTTCCAACTCAATTCGGATTTTCTATTTGGTTGTCTTAATGATCCATATTGGGAAGTTCGGAGTGAAGCCCTGCGGGCCTTAGCCCATAATTCCACACCAGCAGACGAGACTACAGCCAAGCTAGTCAACAAGCTTTTCAATGTAGAAAGGTCGTCTCTTCGAGAAACTAATCTTGAAGTCTTGATGCACTACGTTGCCTCCTTGGGGATATTTGGCACTTCACCGCGCGCCCAAGAGGCTCTGTCCTTGCTGGCTAAACATGGCAATTGGTTAATTCGTGCACAGACAGCGATCGCCCTCAACCATTTGTGCCGCCGGTTTCCGGATACGGCTCAACAAATAACTGGCGTTCTTGAAACCATAGATCCTCAATCCGACGGCATACATCCTGTATTCCTATTAAAAAAAACGCTCGCGCACACGGCGGCCTCAATTGAATCTTCTTCTAGCCTGGCCCCATTATCCTTTATTGATCTCTCGCAAGGATGGCAGCCTTGATTAATAGGTATCAACCAATTGCTTTTCCTTATTCGCAACCACTCACTAAGCCTCTGGTTTGATACTTCGGAAGGTGTCATCTTCCGTTTAAGTGCGACCTTAGTTTTGTCGGGACTTATAGCCGTTTTCCTTTTACCCATCTTTATCAGACTTCTAAAGGCAAGAGGTCTGATTGAACCAGACAAAGACTTTCAGGGATTAAGTCCATCCAGCAAGAGGGGCACTCCAATCATGGGAGGCGTTGTGGTCATGCTTGCATCTTTCGCCCCGCCAATTCTGCTTGCTAAACTCGATACGGCTGCCGTTCAAGTGATTTTGTTCAGTGCAATGTTTTTTGGATGTATTGGGCTGCTGGATGATGTATTGAAGGCTAAGAATTCCCGCAGAGGAGTAGGCCTCTCAGCTGTCCAGAAATACTCCCTCCAATTCGTGGGAGCTCTGATCGTCTTATTCGTTGTCGGACGCATGTATTCTCATGACAACAGCGTAAAGGTTCCATATGTAATCCCATTCTTAATGACGCCATTTTACCTGGGTACCACTGCCTGGTTTACAATTGGAACCCTCCTTATTATTTTCTTTACAAACTCAACCAATATAACTGATGGAATGGACGGATTACTTTCCTTTCCAGCAGCAATCCTGTCCTTAACTCTTGCCATTATCTCTCTAATCCACAACCGCCAACCTTCAAATCCCGAAGTCAGCATTGTCTTAACCGCTTTTGCTGGCGCCTTCCTTGGATTTCTCTGGCATAACTCATATCCGGCTTCCGTATTTCTCGGAGATACTGGGTCATTAATGATAGGAGCTAGCCTGTCCTCGGCGGCCATAGTCCTCCGTTTGGAACTCATCCTTCTAATTGGTGGTTTCCTCTTCGTTGTTCAAGGCTTATCCAGTGTGATCCAGTCTTACCTGGGCGTTGCTCTTTTGGGTAGACGAATCTTTTTTAGAGCCCCGTTGCACCACACATGGCACTTCTCAGGCCTAAGCGAACCGAAGATTGTCATCCGGATGTGGCTATTCAGCTTGCTATGCGCAATCCTGGCCACCTGTTCCCTACTCGTACACTTAGACTAGACCTTGCATATCCTTTTCTCCCTGCTCATCTCTACAGGATCGCCGGAAGATCCCATGGAACAAGTCCATGTTGAGGTTATAGGACCACTGACCATTCGAAGCCCGGATGGAAGGACATACCAGTATGCTGGATTGAGCTTACCATCCTGGCTCCTTCTAGATTTCAAAAGGTTGGAAATGTTAACCGAACTACACCGTAATTTGATCGGCAATCGGACTGTACGCATAAAACCAATCAATATTCGCAACCAGAATAAGAACTATACGCATCCGCCAGCAATAGTGTTCCTGGATACTCAGATTCTAAATTTGGCACTCGTAAATCACGGAATCGCCTGTGTCAGAAAAGACGGCTACTATGCACTGAAGAGTTTTTCCAAAAGCTTGGTGGATGCACAAACTGAAGCCGCTGAATCAAGCCGCGGAATATGGAGTGGGCAATACGGTCAATTTCCCTACGTAAAATCAAGAAAATCAGAATTTCTTCATAATCCGTACTGCAAGATTAGATATAAGATATCCCAACAAAACTATACAGAGATCGATCCCGCTATTGACTTAAATCAATCTCAGCTAATTCCATGTAACATATGCATGCCGGTAAGGGTGAATCCAAGACCCACGCCCGATGTTTATAGTGTCGCCAAATTCTTCGTTCTTTGTTTGCTGGTTATCTCCGCCGTTTTGATCTGGACCTACTTTCAATCCAAACAGCGGCCCACACAAACAATTACATATAAACTAAGAAGACAGCGTAATGCCTCGCCGTATTTGATGGAGGTCGCGCAATATCTAACTTTACTCAATGAGAGATTTACAAAATATTTTGCTTTACGTGGAATCACGTTCGCTGGAGACCTGTTCGCAACATCGTTTCCTCCACTCGAAAGAGACACCATAAATATACTTCATGCGGTTCTCGTTAGTCTTTCCGCTCGCGATTATAGCGGGGCCAGGATATCTCTGACGATTCAAAATATAGAGACAGAAGCCATTATCAGCGTTTTGCTATCTAACCTTCCTCAACCACCCCCTAGTTTCGACAATCTACAAAAACGATGCCTTTCGCTCAATCTCTCCCCAGCTATAGGCCTGTCCTTTGTTTCAAATAACTAATCCCGCCAGAGTTTAGTTGAGAGCAGACTCCAAGTCAGTGAATATCTCGAAGATCGTATTCAGTCGAGTCATTTCGAAAAGCTGTCTCACGGGCTCCTGCAAATTAACTAACCTCAATTTGCCACCATGCTTTGAAACAGATGTCCGGATCGCCGCAAGCTTACCCAGCATTGCACTGGGCAGATAGTTCACTTTGCACAAGTCTAACACCAAAGTAATTGGTTTTTCCTCCTCAATTACACACATCAACGCCTGGCCAGTGTTTCTAATATCATTCACATTCGTTATTCGAGGCCCATAAAATCTTGCAACGATGGTCTCATCCCGTTTTTCAATTGAAAACAATTTACTATCCATCGTTTTATCTTATTAACCTCGCATCTGCCCACACTGCTCGGTCTCCAATGTGAAACTCCTTGCCATAATCTACCTCCAGAACAATCTTCTCAACTCCGCTTACTCCTAGATCAACATTCTCTGCTATGGAAGACCCCGTCAAGTCTCGGCTTTCATACAGCAGGGCTTCGTCCCCGAAAACTCTGAAAATCGTGTTCCCTTTCCCCTTTGCCTCGTCATCAATCCCGACCACTGCCTTGAAACGACTATATTCCCCGTTCAAGCTATAAGTCAGGAGCGTCCTGGAGTGAACACCAAGACCCTTTTCAAACCTTTTTCCCCGCAAACGAATAGTCGCACCCCCTATACTCTTGTCGTTCCTATAATGGCTGATCGTGCTGAAGAAAGGGATTTCTTCTACCTTAATTGGTTCAAGATCTGAAAGATATATGACTCCTCCGTTGTTAACCCTTAATTCCAGAAGCTGGTTTTGCATAAAAGTAAATTTCTCATATTCCGCCTGAAGTGTGACACTTTCTTCATCGATACCAAGTATTTTGCCGCTAATCGTATCCCCACTTGTCGTTTGGGTGGAGACAAGAATCCCGTCCTTCATATCGGGCCCTCGTGGTGCAAATGCAAAAGAGAACCATCGAAGGGAGTTCCTGGGCAACTCTAAGACTCCCAGCTGTGACTTAACGATAACAGACGTTGCAGTAATCGACAAAAGGGTCACACCTAAAGTATCGCCATTCGACAAAAATAGCCGATCCTCTTCTTCTGAAATCTCTTTTCTTTCTGGCCTGACAAATTTGAAGGGATGGAAAAAGCCTCCTCCTAAGATATGCGTACTTGAGATTTCAACTGTTCCATAGACTAAACTTTTGACAAATACATCTTTGCCGTCAAATTTTAGGATCGTTCCCCTCAGGGTATCGCCAGATTTCAGAAGAATGACGTCTGCCTTGGTCGCTATTTGGGGTTTCCCAGAATTCCATTTGACTCTCACTATGTCACCTAGCGCGATATCGACTTCCGTTTTCTTAAGTACTAAGCGGCCATCCTCCAGGCCTGCCAAATTCGCAACAACTTCTTCCCCTTTTATCAATTCAACAGAACAATCTGCAGCCGACAAATCACAAAGGATCGCAGTCATCAAGAGAACATATCGAGTCAATTGCCTCCTCCTTTTCCTTCTAGCCAGGAATAGTCTGGGAAGTCTTCGATTTTAATCCCTACCATCTTACAAATGGTTTCGATTCCCTTCTTAAGAACGGCATCTTCAACGACATCTACAACATACTCTTTACCCCTGCGATCTGACAAAATTTGCCTCAGGTACTGACGTAGTTTGTATCTCACATATTGCCTTGGCACCCCAGTTTGTAGACTAGAGTAGAAGGGCTCAAATAAAGGATAATTCGTAAACTCCTGATTATCGCACCAAGCAAGCCTCTTAAATAGTTCGATATCTTGATCCATATTCTTATGAACATACATAATAAAAGGTTTATATGACCACTCCTTTCCCCAATCATCTTTTTCCGTTGGCCCCGTCTGGTCCTGAATGTCGATGTCAGGCTCCAAACCGACTTCATGAATAGACCTGCCAGAAGGCAGGTAGTACTTTGCAACCGTAAGCTTCAAGGCGCTCGCACCCTTAGTGCTGTCGAGTGGCATTACCTGCTGTACACTTCCTTTGCCATAACTGCGCTCTCCAACGAGCTTCGCTCTTTTATGATCTTGTAGTGCGCCGGAGACAATTTCAGAAGCGCTCGCACTTTGTCCGTTAATCAGCACAACCAGTGGATACTCTCGTTTCGCATTCCTCCTCTGGCTGTCAGGGTCTTCGTCATCCCAGGCCCTTTGGACACGATACTCTCGTCGCGGTGCAATCTCTTCGTTTCGCCCCTCGCTGTAAACAATCAACTCGTTGTCATCCAAAAAAAGGCCCGCTATGCCTTGAGCAGCATTGATGAGCCCGCCGGGATTATTGCGAAGATCTATTATTAAAGCTGAAATTGGCTTATGCGATTCCAGCTCATCAAGTTTCAGCTTAAACTCATCGTCGGAATCGTTTCCAAACGAGCTCAACTTGACATAAGCAATTCCACCTGGGAGGCGGACTGTTTGTACCGCAGGAATTTGGATATTTTCACGGATTACCTCGAATACCAGTTCTTTGGGCGAGGAAACCCTACTGATTCGCAGGCTGATTTTAGTTTCAGCCTTTCCTCGGATTTTATCCAAGATTTCTTTGAAATCGCCTGCTACGCTACCCCCGGCTTCGACTATACCTACAACTTCATCATAGGACCTTATGCCTGCATTGTAAGCCGGGCCGTTGTAAAAAACTCTTTCAATATAAACCGAATCGCCGTGCTGCCTTAGAACCGCCCCTATTCCTGCATAAGCCCCCGACATACCTTCCTGAAATTCTTTCCACTGTTTAACACCCAAGTACGACGAAAATCTATCCAGCCCGCCTGCGATTCCTCGTGCTCCAGACTCAACAAGATACGCTGGATTCGTATACTTCACGTCAACATAAAACTTCCCGACCTTCTGTACCAATTCATCCAGCAGCGGTTGTCCGAGCCGCCCATAATACCGGTCGTCTTCAAGCAAGTGACGCAAAAGTTTGTGTTTTTCGAGTATTTGTTTCGCTCGAATACCTTCAATGCCAGCCTCATTCTCTATCAATTCTAAATACTTGATGACGCTATTAGGGACTAACGAATAACCGTTTAATTCGGCGAGGGCAAAAGCAACATCTAGCTTTCCTTCGGGCGAATCATTAAGGAACGCCTCGTTTAAACTTTCCATTGCTGATATCCGATCGTCTTCCTGAACGCCGTATCTCCATAATGCTCTGGCTAGGGCGGCCTTAAGCTTAGAGTTCTTAGTTAAGGCAATGTTCGAACGCAAATATGACAATATTTCAATCTGAAACGATTTCCGACTTTCCTGGTCAGCTCCTATCAGGCCGTAATTTGCCAACACACGTAAGGCCTCGATTTGGTTTTCAATTTCAGATGACGACTTCAAAACTCTGAGTAAGAGTTTGTGACCCTCTAAGCTTCCCCTAAAGGATAAAACTTCTGCGCATCCGATTTGCTTTAATGGAGGAAGTCCATCAATTCTTTCAAGTTCATCAAAAAATTCAGAATTCCCATCTCTCTTCAACCCTCTTAGAACCTGATGCATCTTTGAACCATCAGCCTCTCTTATTTCGTCAAAAATCCTTGCCGCGGATTGCCTGATTTCTTCAGATACCACTTCAATTGTGGTGATCAGAGCCAAAAACAAAACGCTAATATGGGCTGATTTGGATAACATAAAACGACTCTTTACGCCTCTAATCATCCAGAACTACTTCAACAAACAGTTCGGGTGTATAGCCACGACTAAATAAAGAACGGCGCCGATCTAAAGATATGCCCGGAGAGAGAACCAGACCTTTGCTGGCCCCTTGACCTGAATCGTCGTCAGTAATATAGACGTTAAACCCAAAGCGCGAACCGGGGGAAGGCACCACTCGATCTAAAGATTTCCACGGGATAGCCGACTCGTACACCGTTCCTGAGCCATCCATTCTCCGGCGTACCGCATATTGCCCTTCCGGCTCGGCTTGATCCCCGTCTTCCTCTTCAGCTTTGTCGGGCTTCTTAGCCATAAGCGCTTGGGTAAAAACGTAGTCTTTGCCATTGTAACCAAACCCCCCGTCCAATTCCGGGTCGATTGCAATCATTAAACCATCGCCCTTCCACATTGCGCTATCAGACGAGAAACTATGGGCTATGTCATCTGTTACATCAACTGAAATATAAAGATGTTTGGAATCCCATCCCATATAAAGGTCTCCTGATAGGTCGTTTTCACCCCTCCATTGAATATTCTCCTCGCCTCCCCTTTCAACTAAACTAATATTTCTTAAAGATTTCATCGGAAATCTTGCATTAACAGGCCAGAAGTCTTTCATTTCACCGTCAACTTCCATAGGTTTCGGCAATTTACTTATATAAATCTCACGCTTCTCTGAAAAAGCATTTCTGTACTGTAATGAGCGGTTCATATTCAACAATGCTTTGTTTATTTCAAAACTCCCGTGCATCCGAGCTTTATCAAATGCTTGATAAACACTTCTACTGTAGTCCCCCCCTTGACTGTTATTGCCGTATAACGAACGCTGCTCACTTAGTTCATTAAGATGATTAACATAGTCTAGCCCTCTCCCTTCAAATCCGTCTATCAACAGTTCGAATATTTCACGCTCTGTGCACACCAGCAGACCACGATCACTCTCTCGGACCTCCAGGTGAGACCGCCCCTTAAATGGGATATTTCCATATTCAAATCCGGTTTTCATGTTAAACAAAAACAACTGAGGGGTTGATTGTGTATAGGCGTAAAGTAGTTCCCCCCGCTCCAATAGCGTGTAACTGGCGCCGGCGTTCACAAGACTTCGAACCCATTCTTGCTTCCCAGACTTAATATCAATGCAGGTAAGCACAGACCCAATTTCTTTGTTGCCGACCACAAATACCTTCTCACCACCAGTATAAAATCCTTGACACCTTGAATTTAAATTCTCATAAGACCAAGATTTCTTACCAGACTTACCGTCATAAACATCTATGATGCCCGTTTTTGCCCAAGTCGGGGGAAGAATCATTACTTGGCTTTCAGGAAGGAACTTCAGCGCCCCGATTCGGTCTTCAGTGCTAATCCGCCAGGTCTCCTGCCCAGTCTTCAAGGAATGACAGGTTACATTCCCTCTAGAATTGTCGCTGGCACCCAAGACGCCTTGAATATGGCTATAGGTCACAATTGAATCATTAAATATTAAGGCACCCCCGAAGACTGTTCTTTCACTGCTTGTATTATGCGACCGAAGCTCCATGCTTCCATCAGAAAAATTGAGTGCATAAAAATTTAGCGATTCTTTGTTCAAAAAAATCGCTTTCTCTTCCTTAACACCAATCAGGTGCATAGACTTACTATTAAATTCAAAATTCCATAAGACCTTGCCTGCTGAATTTGACAAACAAAATACATTACCCCCTTTTGTAACAACCACTGTATTTGCTAAAGAGACGGACATTCCATCAAATTCATCCCTTTGGATTTCATTGCCCCCTTCCTGCTTGCTGTTTCCTTGGAAAAACCAAGTCTTGCCCCCAACCGGTAGACTATATGCGGTAACTCCAAACCTCTCCATTACGATCATCTTGTCGCCACTGAAGGCAATGTCACCCCTAGCCGTTATACCTGAATCTAGGCTGATAGCGCACCTTTCTTGCCCTGTATACTTATCAAATAGCAAAATCTCTGCATAGCGTAAATAGTCCATAAATGCAACACTTCCTATTCTGGATAGCACCGTCCTGACACCCAAGGCAATAAGTTGTTCACCAATGTTCAGAATCTCCACTTTTGCTGTGCTAAGCGCATGCTTTTGATACCAACCCTTAAATACATCTGGTTGATTCACTACTAGTTTTAAAAAGCTTGCTTTTCGTTCAATTCGAGTAAGTTCATCATCCCCATGCCTCAACATAACATCGTCCCGGGTAATGTACCACGAAAATCTTTCTTCAAATTTCTGTTTCTCTATATCATTATTCCATTGTTTCTTTTCATACCAGTTGATTGCAACAGAGAATATTTCCTCATTACCACAACCCCCACTCGATAGAACGGCAAACACCTGTTCTGGGATAACTGCTTCTATCATTTCTGCCTTCAGATGATTCAAATACTTACAACGGAAAGGGTCCTTAAGAGCGGTTAATATATCCCTTATTTCTTGTGAAACGCGGTCCTTACCCACTATGGATGATTCCACATAGTGCTGCGAAAATCCGTGATAGCTTGCACTCAGAAGTTCTTTCACAAGATCATCGCCAGCCGCCATCACCACATCGTTAATCTCAAATACCTCTGGTATATTAATTTCAATTTGAAGACTTACTGCCCGATCTCTGTTGACCTGAAGTGCAAGACTATTAGAGACACTCAGTTGATCGCTTACATCATATTCGTCTAATTGTTCCACAGGAAGAAACCGATAATTAGATTTGGAGGAATCCGGATCTATGTGGCCCACATTAAGATGCCCACTTTTCTTAGAAAGCTCGGAAGTGTGATTCCTACGCCCCAATAATTCCCCATCATTCAGACAGTAGTCTCCCCCTTCTTTTTTATAAAAGATGTTTTGCCTTAACTTTGCTTCCCAAGCCTTGGTTCGATTTCGATTCTCCCTTATCCATTTAGTCTTTCCAGTAAGCAAATTTAGACAAGATAATGTGGTTTCTCCCGACACCAACAGTGCTTCATTCTGGAGTAAATTAATCCGGCTAAACGACCCTCTTCTAATTTTCGCTGTTATAAGCCCTGTTATTGCATCTATTATATACAAGAAGGTTGAATCCTGTGGTGCGAAAACCAAATAACCTTGTGAAAAAAACATTTTCTCGTTGTTCCACGTTTCTTCAAAACGAATAGACCGGCTGAGTACGCCGGCTTTAAATTCAGGATACTGAGAGATCCAGAGGAAGTCGCTTGTCGAATTCTTAATGGCAGCGACCACACCGGAATTCGTATTCACAAACAAGACTCCTTGTTTGTATACTGGTGCATCAGGGATGCGGCCCAAGCCTAAATGTCTATCATCTGTTGAGAGTGCTACTACTTTTTGCCACTGGATAAGACCTGTCTCTTTCGCAAAAGAAATCAAAAGAGACTGAATTTCCCCAGAAATTCGCACTGCACTAACCACGAAGGAATCCTCTGCAGAAACAGGATGACTTATCACTTGTAGAGCTTGAAGTAATTCTTCATTCTCAGTCCCTTCCGCTGACTCTATTGAATCCCATAGGCGTTTACCCTGCGCGTCATATGCAACGAGTGACGTTCCCTGTCTGATGGCAGTAACGTAATCTGGATTAATAAGAACTGATGTATCACCCTCTTTTGGGTTCTTTTTCTGCCGCTCTGGGCTACGCAAAAACTGATTCTTTACAGACTTGTTACTCGATTTAAAAACATTAGGGCTATTAGTAGTAATTAACTTAGCCCTCTTTCTCTGAGGCACCGTCGCCACAAGCTTCCGCGAGGTGGAGTTTAACTCTTCTTGGATACTTTGTAGTTTTCCCAATAACTGATCCTCACTTTCGTCCCTCTCGCTTCGATTTACCCCCGTTTGATATACTTCATCATAAATATCTCGACCATTTATCACGCCGACGAAAGCTTCGAAACAGGCAACTCTGTTTCGATCTTTATGTTTTGGACATATTTTATTTAGCCAATACCAAGAAAATCCTGCAGAGAGTGTAAAACCTATCTCAAAGTCTAGTTCTGCCTCCAGTCGTATTGCCTCGCCAGCGACTGAAGATAGTGAGAAGTGTCTCATAATCTGTTCTAAATGGTCTCTGTTATAATCCTTATAGTATTGCTCTAGTACTTCTGTAGCTTTCGGATCAATAATTCTTCGATAGTCTTCAACAACTTCGTCTGGGAGACGTTGTAAACTGTGAAGCACAAACAAGGAGACAGGAATATCAAGGCACGTTCCTTCTAAGTACGGCAATACTTCGCCTTTATATCTCAGGGAGATCGCCTCAAGCTCTTCGATTGCCTTACGATATCTTTTTCCTTTAAATGACCGTTCGAAAGATTCGACATGTTCGGCAAGCCCAACAGGAACTTTAATTCTCTGAGGAGTTTCGGCCAAAACGAAGCTATACAGCAATAGAAAAATGAAACCATTACCTCTGATCGTCATATAAGTCGTTATATTATAGGGTTTAAAGCGTTCGGTACAGAATTTTATCCTTGGTCTCCATTGTCGCTCTCAATTCTCTTCTTAATTTACTGTCAACTTTGTTCCAATTGTCAGGATTAACAGCTCCATGATCTTGACTTTAGATCGAACTTCTTGACAGCTTCTGCTTAAGCTCGCAAAGTAGTATCTTAGAATTAAAGTGGCCTCAGAATGAGAAAAGAGGGTTTCCACCTGACAATTCAGCCGTAAATCACACTGGTCTCGAATCTCAGATGACCCATTTAACTTCTTTATTAATAGTCGTTTATATTATTTTATGAGCGGCTTTACAGGTGAGTAATTGACTTTTCTATCGGCATATTAAGGAGTAAGAAGACTTGAAGGTACAATTTAAAACCAATCAATTGTCTGAAGCCTTTCAACTTTTGTCCTCAGTTATCCCCATTCGAAGCCCAAGACCAACCCTTAACAACGTTAAAATCGAATCCAGGGACGGTTCAGTTGAACTTTCAGCAACGGATTCTGAAATTGCCTTAAGATATTTAATCTCTGATGTGGAAATTATTGAAGGAGGTGTAATTTCGATCCCTGCATCCAAGGTAACGGCAATCTTGAGGGAGACGTTAGATGAAACAGTAGAGTTAGAATCACAAGGAGAAGAATTTTGGATTAGGTCAAAAGACAGTTCTTACCGTATTGCCGGGGACGATCCTCACAATTTTCCTTTCATTCCATTTATTGCAGAGGCGTCTTCGATTTCGGTACCCTCTCAGCTAATAGCAAATTGTATTCAAAAGACTTCATTTGCAACGAGTAAAGAGAAAACACGCTATGCGCTGAATGGTATTTTACTTAGTATTTCTGGTTATAATCTTGCGATGGTAGCGACTGACGGTAAACGTCTAGCATTAGTTCAAAAGACATTTGAAGCTCAAGTGGAGGAACATCTGGAAGCGATTATCCCAACTAAAGCGATGTCAATCTTGGAGCGTGTTGGAGAGAGTAATAGTTCCGTTGCGATTTCAATCCAAGAAAATTTGGTCCAGTTTGTTATTGGAAGGCTGACGTTATGTGCTAAATTAGTTGAAGGAACCTTTCCAAACTACCGAGAGGTTGTACCAACCAATTATTCTAAAAAGCTCTTGGTAAACAAGGAAATGTTGCTCTCCGCGGTCAAGCGAGCATCTTTATTTACAAGCGAAGAGTCAAAGGCAGTGAATCTAATAGCGAAGGATTCCATTCTTACATTAAAGGCACGTAGTGACGTGACAGGAGATGCGCAGATTCAAATTGTTATTGAACAGAAGGAAGAATTAGATATAGCAGTCAACCCAGAATTTCTAATAGACATCTTAAGGGTAAGCGATGAAGAGAATATAGTTCTTGAATTTATGGACTTTAACAGGCCCTTGCTTATCAAGCCAGTGGAAGGATATATAAATGTAATCATGCCAATAAGTGCTACAACATAGATTTGCTTATCTAACTGCCCCGCCATTAACGAATATGACTTGGCCAGTAACATAGAAAGACATTTTTGAACTAAGAAATAAAGCAGCATCTGCAACATCTTCTGGGCTTCCCCATCGGGCTAGAGGTGTTTCTAAAACTACCCTCTCCTGCCAAGACAAAGAGGCATTTTCACCCCATGAAGTTTTGATCCAACCAGGTGCGAGGCAATTTACCCTTACATGAGGAGCAAGACTTAGAGCAAGACTTTTGGAGAAGGCCATGATTGCCGCTTTAACCGCTCCGAATAATTGCCCACTCTCTCCTTCCATACCGGTTATGGCTTGGTCCCATCCCATATTAATGATTGTTCCGGACTTGTTCTGGAACATTTTTGAACCAACTGAACGTGAAAGGGCTATGGTTGATTTGAGGTCAACCCTTAGAAGCAAATTTAATTTCTCATCAAATGTTCGGTTTGAATTGCCTGGAGTGAGGATGTCGGCTCCAGCATTGTTAACCCAAATGTTCACTTCTTGAAAGCGAGCATATACTGCATTTATAAAATCTTGCCTTTGTCCTTCATCGCCCAAGTCTGCTCGCAAGAGTATAACATCTCTGCCAATTTGTTTTATTTGTTGTTTGACCTGTTCAGCTTGTTGGACGGAGTTGTTGCAATGCAAAACAACATCAGCGCCTGCTTCAGCGAGTTTCAATGCGATCGCACGACCAATCCCAGAGCTGGAACCTGTTATCACAGCAGTTTGTCCTTCAAGGCCTTTATCTAATAGCGGCATAGAAATGACTCAGTTACTAGTAAGTGTTAAGAATGTTGAGGAAGTCCAGCGGGCAGTGCGGGGAGGAGCGTCAATATTGGATATCAAAGAACCAAACAATGGCCCGCTTGGCCGGCCCCTTGATTCGGTAATAAAGGAAATCTTAAGAAGCAATTCAAATAAAGTTGCAGTGAGTGTAGCTTTGGGAGAGCTGGTTGATTGCCATCCGTTAGCATCCGTATCATGGATGAAAGTTAAGTTTTATAAACTTGGCTTATCGCAAAGTAAGGGTATGGTTGGGCTTGGGGAGAGAACTGAACTAACCAGGAAGGCTCTTGGTATTTTAAAAGAACAGTTCATTGTCGTTGCCTATGCAGATTCTGAGCGTTCTCACTGCATACCTCCAGAGGATGTTACCTCTATAGCAACGGAATTTGGTTGGAAGGGAATCTTGATAGATACTTGGTGCAAAGATGGGACATGTCTTTTTGATTGGATGAGTGTCCAACGATTGCGTGATTTGAATCAGGTTGCCGGGCATGGTGGGCTTTCTGTTGGTTTGGCTGGCTCCCTGAAGTCTTCTGACATATCTAAAGCACTTAAAACGGGGGCAGAAATTTTGGGAATTCGGGGCTTGGTATGTATTGATGGGAAAAGAGCGAACAGTATTGTCGCTGAGAGGGTCAGACTAGTCCGGATTGAACTAGACAGAGCGGAGGCTAATAGATGTTAAAACGGTACTTCTCAGATTTATCCAAGTTAGAGCAGGTATTGTTTTAGAGTATTGTTCGAAATAAGGGTCTATATACCCTTTCTGGACACCGGAAAGAATGTTTGATTTGGTCGACCAGTTTACGGACTTCAGAAGTACCAGCTCTCGTGCTTTAAGAATTTCTGAAATCTTTGCAGAGATTGAATCTGTAGTAAATGACCATGAGGCCGGAATAGAATTTAAGCCGTCTTTACTATGTTTAGATAAAAAGGTGAACGGATTTAGTATGGGGATCTTCTGATTTGCCCAGAGCCGCTGACAATTCTGGTAATCGTCTACTACTTCGCTTTGCTTGAAGAAGGCTTCTACAAGATAGCTATTAAATTGGAGAGCCTGGATAGCAAGCCGGTGACCGGTCGAATCATTGTAATTGTGAATTGCCTGAAGACTATGGACGAAGTCTGTTAGAGAACCACCTCCGATTACAAGTAAAGGGTTTTCTGCATTGCAGAGAGCGATTGCATCTTCAAGTCTTGACTTTAGGTTAGGCAATTTAAGAAGACTACCACCGACCTTAAATACGGTTATATTTTCATGAAACATATTTTGCATTTAATTTGGTTAGAGCCCACGCGCAGGCAGCAGTTGATGAGGACTTTGCAATGATATCTGACAACTTATGGTGTTTGACAAGTGCGGAGTCGAGGAGCAATTCTCCCAGAAACTCACCACTTCCAGAGATTGTGAAGTTTTGGACAGGCCCCAATCTCCTTTGGACAAGCAGGAATGCGGACCTGAGCATGGCAAGTTGGTTTTGGGCAATTGCATTAGCAATGGCTTTGAGCTCTTTTTCAGAGCATAGAGTATTGTCGCTACAAATGAGACGGGCAAGCCGGCTCTTGGAGTTTTCCAGGGTTAGTGGTCGATTATCAGCGGTTTTAAGGTTTTGATATTCCTCGCGGCGCCAACCCAAAACTAAATGTACGTCTCGTATATCTGCAAAGTATTCACTTGCGATAGGGCAATCACCTCCGGAAAAGGGTACGGATTGCACAATAGAGGATATTACGGTCCGGCCAACTCCCGTGTATACCAATTCTCGACGTCTAAGGCGTTCTGTGTCAGTTTTAGAGTCTGTAGCGATCATTCCCCTGTTGAGAGGGATGATATCTGTAGTTGTTGAGCCAACATCAACTAGAATCCCATTTGTCTCAGGATAGTAGCGTCTAGCGATGACTGAACCTAAGGCGTGCCAGTTTGCTGCGGCGACTGAAAGATAGTTTTGCGACGCGAGCCGCGCAGAAAGGAACATTCCTTCTGTTGACCAGAACCAAGAATTCTGTGTTGGATTTACAGAGACTACCGAATCAATAATTGTGTTTACCCCGTCTTCTTTGGTGCAAAAACAGTCACACAATTCGCCCGTCATGGTTACGTGCCAGACATCCGAATCTGGAAAAGTTGCGCGGATGGACCGAAGTTTTCCAGTGAGCTCTTCTGGCTGATTCCACAGTTCGAATGGGATTATTTCCGCTTCCGCATTACTGTGTGCTACCTTGATATTAGCACCGCCGATATCTATCCCGAGTACACTCATGATGTCCTAGATCGTGAGAATGAAAAAATTCAGCGAGTACGGTCTGATTGTCTTTGAAATCAGGTCTCCGCACCCCAAAAAGGATTGCATGGGGATGTTTTCAGACCAACCCTATCAGCGAGTCACAATCCTGGCTACGGATATTCGTCGTACGATTTGTCGTGAGCTTCCGGCAAGCCTGCAAAATCTGAAATTGTTGCTGGGGCGGTCTCTGCGTCGGGTCGGGCGGAAGTCGGTGTGCTATGGGGCGGGTGTGGCAGCGGTGTCGTGTGTCTGCTGGTA